>CAZXFB010000156.1:0-1554 GCA_964639725.1 uncultured Rikenellaceae bacterium | reverse complement strand
ATTTGGAAAGAATCCTTTTTTATAATATACTGTATATCAAATAGTTATTAACATATCGATATTAAATTGTTAATAACCACTTATTTATATAATTTTCTTATGCCGAACTCACGTTAATTATTTAACAGTATTTATGCCGGTAATCATATATTCAAAGAAAAACTCTTTTATTTTGATATAATATCTTAAGTATTAAGCTTTTATTAGTGTTCTTAATGAAGAACTTAGTGGATAAAAAAAATGATTTCGGATTTCGCATTGCTGATTGCAGATTCTGACCTTTTGTATTCAGGTTTCCGACTTCATTGCCGCACAGACCTAATTTTAATAAAATGAGAATAAAAGCCTTTTCACAAATTATTACAACCACCTTTTGCTTAACACTATTATACGGTTGCCAGAATAGAGGTACTGTCACCCATTCAGCGTCAGAGATCAAACTCCCTGAACGGGGTTTGTGTGCTCACAGGGGTGCCATGGCAACCCACCCTGAAAATACAATTACTGCATTCCGGGAAGCTATTAATGCAGGTGCACATATGATTGAATTTGATGTTTTCCTTACTAAAGATAATGAAATAGTTGTAATCCATGACCCTACAGTTGACCGGACTACAAATGGTAAAGGAAGAGTTGCTGATCTTACACTTGAGGAGATCAAAATGCTGGATGCAGGAAGCTGGAAATCATCCGAATTTACGGGTGAAAGGATACCTGAGTTTCTTGAGGTACTGAAAATAATGCCCATAAATATCTGGCTGAATATCCACGTCAAGGGGGAGGATATGCTTCCTGTTCTGGTTGCAGAAACTATAGCTAAAGAAAATCGACTTCATCAGGCTTTCATGGCCTGTAGCGAAACTGCGGCCAAAAAAGCAAGGGATATTGTTCCTGAAATATTGATATGCAATATGGACAGGAAAGCGTCAGATCAGGAGTACGTTAATGAGACAATCAGAATGAAAGCAGATTTTATTCAGCTGCGCGATACAATTTATCCGGCCTTTAAAGAGTATTCGAAAATATTAAAAGAAAAAGGCATAAGTATTAATTATTATGGAACTGACTCTCCCGGCGAAATAAAAAGTTTATTTGATTATGGAGTCAATTTTCCTTTAGTTAACGATATAACAAAATCAATAGTCGTTGCTGCCGGATTAAACATAAAACCTGTACAGCCTTTGTTTGCCATATATAAATAATTTCATTTTTGTTCTATTGAATATTTATTGTATCAGTCTGCGATTAAGTTAATTTTAAATTTACTATCGGATAGTGTTTCCTGTGTGGTAGTGAATTATATTCCGATATCAACAGTAACCTCTGAAAATAGCTGTCTTTTTTATTTTAGCCGGACAAAATAATTGACATGTTAAATCTCCATTATCCTGTCTTCGGATATTCAGCTCTCAGATTATCAGCTTTCCTTCTTGCATCTCTTTTATCATGCAGTCCTTTTAACATTACTAATTTTAAGTTTGATATTTGTTAAATTGTTCCATTAGTGTTGCGTTATAAGTCGAACAAATTCAATTGATTATAGATATCTTTGAT
>CAZXFB010000155.1:0-1561 GCA_964639725.1 uncultured Rikenellaceae bacterium | reverse complement strand
GCTAGTGTTAAGTTAAGTATAATATGACGTATTTTTAAATACTATTTGTATCTTTGTAAAAACCTTACAAATGATACGTTATACAGTTAAACTAACAAAAGGCGAGGTAGAAGAACTTATGAGTATTATCAATAAAGGTTCTCATACATCTCAAACCTTTCGGACTGCTTACATTCTCTTAAACTGTGATGAAGGCAAGTATTCCGAGAAAGTGACTAATGAACAAATAAGCAAAGTGCTTAGGGTAGGAATGCGAACAGTAGACAGGGTTAAGAAGAAATTTATTGAAGAAGGATTTGAGGCAAGCCTTGAGAGAAGACCTACTTCCCGGATTTACGATTCAAAGACAGATGGTGATGTGGAAGCAAAATTGGTAACTCTTTGTTGCAGCGAACCTCCAAAAGGATTTGCCAAATGGTCATTTAGATTACTTGCTGACAAGATGGTTGAATTAAACTATGTTGAAAGCATTTCTCATGTAACAGTGAGAAGCTTGTTAAAAAAAACGAACTTAAGCCTTGGAAAGTGAAAGGATGGGTTATCCCTCCCGAGCAAAGCAGTGATTTTGTGGCTAATATGGAACGTGTATTGGATGTTTATAAAAGACCCTACGACAAAGATTATCCGGTAGTTTGTATGGATGAATCGCCAAAACAATTGATAGAAGAGGGACGACCATCGACAGCAATGAAACCGGGCCAGGTAGTCAGGGTTGATTATGAATATGTAAGAAATGGCGTGGTGAACATATTTATGGCGAATGAACCACTTAAGGGAAAACGTTTTGTGGACGTTACTGAATTTAAAACAAAGAAAGATTGGGCGATGTTCATAAAAGAAATTGCAGATGTGCATTATCCGAAAGCTAAACGGATAACATTAGTAATGGATAACTATAATACGCATACGGCATCGGCTTTTTATGAAACATTCAGGCCAAAGGAAGCAAAACGACTATGGGATAGATTTGAATTTGTATTTACCCCAAAACATGGTAGTTGGCTAAACATGGCAGAGATAGAGCTACATGTATTAAATGGACAATGTCTGAACCGACATATATCCACTATGGAAATAATAAAAGAAGAAGTAAATGCATGGAAAACTCATCGGAATAATAAAAACAGTAAAATAAATTGGCAGTTCACAAACAAGGAGGCGAGAGTCAAACTGAAGCGATTATATCCGTCAATTTATGACTAACATAACACTAATGGTAATCCTGTTCTTTTAACTGGCTTTGTTATAAATATTTCTGAACGTAAAAAAGCTGAATTATTCATTCACCAACAAAAGAATGAATTAGCCATTGCCAACACTAATCTCTTGCTGGTAAAGAATACCCTATATGAAACCAATGAATATCTTGAAAACCTGATTAACTATGCCAATGCTCCTATAATCGTCTGGAACAATCGACTCCATATCACACGGTTTAATCACGCATTCGAATTGCTTACTGGTTGGACAGGGGCAGAAGTACTAGGACAATCTGTTGATATTCTGTTTCCTCCGGCATTTGTTGCAGCAAATTCATTGTAAAATCAAATTATGGTAAAAA
>CAZXFB010000154.1:0-1587 GCA_964639725.1 uncultured Rikenellaceae bacterium | reverse complement strand
GAAGAAGCCCTTAAAAATGCCGCAAAGTTTTCCTGGAAAAATACGGCCCAAAAAACCCTTGAGGTCTACAGGAAATGTACTTTAAAATGATATTGCCTTCTATTCGCTTATTACAGAATAGTCCGCTGCTTTTCGGTAAAAATTTTCTGTCGAGCCATTTAATATTTTATGTATCCTCCTGAAAATGATAATATGGAAGTATATATGGTATTACAAGGTTTGATAACTTATGTTCAAATTGCACAGTTGCCTGCTGGCAGAGAATGTGATAACAAGTTACTATAGCTAAATAAAGCAGCAATAGCAGATAACATAACAGTTAACCATGGAGTTATGTTTCTTCGAAATAAAATGGCAGGGTATTGATACTATGAAAATAGAAAGACTAAAAGAAATTATTGGCGGTGGAGAAAGCATCACTGCTGAGTTCAAGCAAAGTAAGGCCAAATTAAATAAAGATGTTTTTGAATCCGTCTGTGCTTTTTTAAATCGAAACGGAGGCCACCTCTTTCTTGGTGTTGAAGATAAGGGCGCTATTACAGGTATTGATCCGGAAGCGGTGGAGCGGGTTAAAAAAGAATTTGCATCCTCCATGAATAATCCCCAGAAAATCAGTCCAGCCTTTTATTTGTCTGTTGAAGAATTAAATATTGATGGAAAAATCATACTCTGCATCTTTGTGCCGGAGAGTTCTCAGGTTCACAGGTGTAATGGTAAGATTTTTGACCGTAATGAAGATGGCGATATAAATATTACTGATAATACAAACCTTGTTTCAGTAATGTATATAAGAAAACAGGGAAATTATACAGAAAATCGCATTTTCCCATTTGCTGAGCTGTCTGAGATGAATACCAATCTATTTACAAAGGTTAGAAAACTGGCAGCCAATCAGAAACCAAATCACCCCTGGAAGTCGCTTGATGATCTGGAGCTTCTAAAAAGCGCGGGCCTTTATTTGAAAGACCCGCAGAGTGGGAAAGAAGGTATCACATTGGGTGGGATTTTGCTTTTTGGCAATGAGCAGCTGATTCATGCTGCACTGCCGCACTATAGAACAGATGCAATTCTTCGAAGAGAAGATACGGACCGTTATGACGACAGAGACGACATACGATCCAATTTGATTGAGAGCTATGAGAGGCTCATGCAGTTTATTTCAAAGCATTTAAACGATAAATTCTACCTGGAAAAGGACCAGCGGATAAGTCTCAGGGATAAGATATATAGAGAAGTTATATCCAACATTCTGATTCACAGGGAATTTGCTAACCCCTTCCCGGCAAAGCTGGTTATTGAAAAAGACAGAGTTTTCACAGAAAATAGCAATAAGCCCCATGGCAATGGAATTATTGATCCGGATAACTTTTCACCATTTCCAAAAAACCCGACTATAGCAAAATTCTTCAAAGAAATAGGCTGGGTGGATGAATTGGGATCAGGAGTCAGAAATATATACAAATACAACAAAATATACTCAGGCGCTGATCCCACCTTCATTGAAGGGGATGTCTTCATGACGATTATTCCGCTGATTCCTCATGCCGGCACTCAGGTAAGTAATGGCGCTGATATGGATGGTAGTAT
>CAZXFB010000153.1:0-1706 GCA_964639725.1 uncultured Rikenellaceae bacterium | reverse complement strand
TCATTAGTATCAAGTTCAATAGCTTTAGTAAAGTCTGTAATTGCACCCCTGTAATCTTGGAGTTTGTACTTATCTACTCCTCTGTTATGATACTCATTCGTGGTTTGGCTATATAATGCAATTGACATTAACAAAGCAGTTATAAAACAAAATACTTTTCCCATTATATTATTTCTTTTTTACATATGTATTATTCTCATTACTATTAATTTAATACTGCCCTCCTATAGATCCTGTATAGATTGTTTTGCTTGAATTTTTGTAAGTTGAAGTATTTCTGGATTTGGGCGCTTTATAAGTCGAGTTAAGACTATTAGAAAACCTCTCATTTGCAGTTTTAGTTTTATGCTTCTCTGTTAGGTGATAAGCATTCATCTTTTGATTGCTACCGACTGGGAGAAGTTTTTGCTCCACTAAACACATAGGATCATTCTCATATTTTTCTATAATTGATGTGGGTATTTCCAATAAAGGTATTTCGCTTGGATTGCCTGTCTTTTTTCTTTTTGTTCTCAACCACTTCTGGTTACTAATACCAATATTAATATTTTCTCTGGTCAGGTTCTTAACATTCGAGAAAGCAAGTCCTGTAAAACAACAGAAAAGAAATATATCTTTTATCCGACTCGAGCGCTCAATAGAAAATTCTTTGTCTATTATTAATTTTAATTCATGGTCTGTCAGATATGCTCTGTTAACATCCTTAAGATGGTAAGTAATATTTCTGAACGGATCATTTTTGAACCAATTATTATCAAGAGTTATGCGGATTATCTTTCTTAGATTCCGGATATATTTAACAGTGGTATTGTGTCCACAATTACGGATTGTCTTCAAATAGTGTTCAAAATCTCTAAGAAATTCGTGATTGATACTTTGTAAAGATATATCCTGTTGCCTGTATTTTGTCTGAATAAAACATTTTACCTGCATAAGGGTTGTTTCATACCGGGTCAGTGTAGCGGGAGCTATATCCTTCACAACCAGTTCTCTGCACTTTTTATTGTGTTCTATGTATAATTCCACAAGTCCTTTCCGTCTTGAGCTTTTACCCTGTAATAAACCACCCAGGGTCCTTGCGGTAATCTCCTGTTCATATCCTTCCAGCTCTTTTTTATACCGGTACACCTTTAGTTTGAGGTTTTCGAGGTAATCGTTAACCTGTTTTGATGAGTTAGAGGTAGCCCTGACAATCCCTTTTTCCTGATTCCAAAGATGAGGTTCAATGCTTTGATGTGATGAAACCTCCACCCTTTCACCATCAAAAGTAATTCTCATAAAAATTGTTAACTCGCCATTATTCAGGGTTTTAGTCCTCTTCAGATAGAATAAGATTTTGAAAGTTGATTTTTCTGTTTTCATTTCCACCGTTTTTAAGTTTTAAAACTCGCTGTAAAGGTATTGTACCATTTACAATTATTTAATTGCAAAGCAATGCATATCAACGCATTATGTTCATTCGGTGGAATTGGGGTTTTAAATTTCATGTCCACCGAATAAGACACCAGGGAGATGCTTTTAGCTGCCTCAGATTGCACGGTGGTATAATAAAAACGTCCTGTAAATCAATCATTTTACAGGACGTTGCGCTTCTTTGCTTTCAATTTTGCGGAGAGAGGGGGATTACCTGCGGTGATCCCGTTGGGGGGACCCTTGCATATCCAAATTACTCCCTTACTCGTTGCACTCGTAATGTCTTTTTATTT
>CAZXFB010000152.1:0-1713 GCA_964639725.1 uncultured Rikenellaceae bacterium | reverse complement strand
CGATAATCATTAATGAACTGTTCGATAATGCATTTAAATTTTCGGAATCCGGAACTCCTGTTTCTGCTGCATTTTCAAAAATGGAGGGAGCTGCTGAATTTTCAATACACAATTCAGGTATATTATTCCCTGAAGGCAGTATTGATAAAATCGGAGCCTTCGTGCAATTCGACAGGCCTAAACATGAAAAAATGGGTTCAGGGCTGGGTTTAATTATCACAAAAATGATTGCCGGATTAAAGAATGGATTTCTTAATATCACAAGTACTATTGAGAATGGAACTACTGTTTCAGTATCTCTTCCTGTTAATGAATAATACTCCCCTCCTGCTTAACCAGCACTTCAAGAAACGCACAAGCTTGTACCGGTGATAAATTATTAATCGGGGCCGGAATATCAAGAGTTAAATCATTCGTTGCTTCATGATTTAATTAAATGTTTTTTCAGGCAGTCCACAATATGTCCAATCCTAAATTTAGTTTTGAAAAAATAATTAACTTAATATTTGTAACAATATTAAGTGAAGTTATATAAAAATCTTTTTTTACGATGGTAATGCATACTATTGATTACACATTTAAACGACAAAATAAGCAATATTCCAAGGCTGTATGTGATGATTCTGTAAATACTTCAAAAACAGGTATCAACAGGAAAAAAATGGCCGGTGTGACTTTTACTGACAAGACTGCAGACCTGGTTTCAAAAGAGTACCCGGCTTCAAACGAGCAGGCATCGGTACTTACGAGTAAAGTATTGTATCTGATTGAACAAGAGATAACAAAGAATCTTGATCCTTTTAGTACCAAAACTGAGATAAATACAGTGATATCCGAAGTGGCGTTTTTCTATGATACAGCAGTTGAGAAATTGCTGAAACTGAAAAAACCATTATTAAAAAAAGGGGCTGTTAAAAATATCTTTATGCAATACTAATAGAAATTTTATAGAATCTTTGGCAGAAACCAAATGAAGAGTGTCCTTATTATTATTGGCGATATGTTCCTTGGAGAAGATATCGCAGAAATCTTAAAAATTGAAGGATTTAATGTCATTAAGAACTTACATCCGAAAGATTTAAATGTAATAAGAAAATTTTTGCCCGATATTATACTGGTAGATGCAGATTATCCCGGAATTTTTGTAACCGACTTTTTAAACTATTTAAAGTCAGATGAAAGTACAAAAAACATATTACCAATATTTATTGTTCCCCCACAAAATAATGAAATCATAGCCCTTATTGAAAAGAATGGGGGCCTGTTTCTTACAAAACCATTTTCCGTTAGTGATTTGTTGAAATTCATTTAAGAGATATCAGGACAGTAAAAGTCAGGCTGACTTATACCAATTATTATCGATGATTTGTTAACATCATATTTTGTCGATATATATAAATTGTCCGCCTCAGAAACAATAAATTAAAGCTTTAATGTTCACAAAATTAATGGCTGATCGATTAATATGTCCATGTTTTGTCCATTCGCCTTCTGTCAATTGCTATATGCCTCAGATAAAGATCAGTTTATAATAGCTTCCTATAGCGTGTAGAAGTTCTTATTTAACAAGGATATGTGTTATAACGAAATAATATTTTCCCTGTCCACATAATGTCTATTCCATTTTATTGATCCCGTAAACATTGAAACCTATTTTTATGCCAATAATGTTTTCTTAACAATTGAGAACTTTTATATGAACAGGATAATAAA
>CAZXFB010000151.1:0-2017 GCA_964639725.1 uncultured Rikenellaceae bacterium | reverse complement strand
TACTTATCAACAAATACGGTAGGTTTTTAGACAGTCTGACGTTCCGACGGTATGGGGCGTGGCGACTAAATAAGATGTCCCTTCCGAGTTAAACTGAATTAAATTACCTTTACAAAGCTCGGGGTGATGAAGAAGACAGCCATGACCTATACCGTTTGTGCCTGTTGCACAACTCAACCATTAAATGATTAATATACTGATAATTCTTCAATTGTTAATAAATAGTGATTTTAGTTAATTGATATACAGCTATATGGCCTGTATTTTGATCTTAATTTACTAACTTACATCCAGTTAATTAAATCTCCATAAAATGCAAGGGCAGAAATCTAACGAACAAAAGCTCTTTTACCAGTTTCGCCTGGCTGACCGCATTCCCGAGGATAATTTTTATCGCCGTTTGAAAGGTGAACTGAACTTGTCTTTCCTGAAGAAACGGGCTTCAGTCTTTTACGGTAAATGTGGTCAAGAGAGCATCGATACCATTGTATTCTTTAAAATGTTACTGGTGGGATACCTTGAAAATATCCTGTATGACCGTAAGCTGGTTGAGTTCTGCAGTATGAGGATGGATGTGTTGTATTTTATTGATTATGACATAGATGAACCTTTACCCTGGCACAGTACCATAAGCCGTACCCGAAAACTTTTTGGAAAAGATCTCTTCGAGGAACTCTTCAACAAAGTACTTGAAATGTGCATTGAAAAAGGCATGGTTGCCGGACATACCCAGGCTGTGGATGCCGCCTTTGTAAAAGCCAATGCTTCCCTTGATAGCCTGGAGGTTAAGAAAGCACCCTCTGATCCACAAACATACCTTAATAAGAGCTTTGAAGCCAATGAAGAGCCACAACGGAAGGCAAAGAACGATCATAGCGACCCGGATCAAAATACGATGACAGCAAAAAAGCATGAACTTGATCAGATTAAATGCCGCCAAAAACAATGGAAAGAAAATCCGGATAAGAATCATAAGATTGTTTCTAATGATTATCATGCCCGTTATCTCAGCAACCAAACCCATTACAGTCCCACTGACCCTGATGCACGGATTGCTGTTAAGCCCGGTAAGCCCAGGAACCTGGTCTATAATAGTAATCTTTCTGTTGATACTGCCAATCATGTTATTACAAATATTCAGGCTGATCATTCAGATAAAAAAGACAGCCGGTACCTACAGTCTATAGTCGATAATACCTGTCGCAGACTTGATCAATTTGGTATTAAGGTTGAAAATATTCTTGCTGACACTGGCTTTAGCAGCGGAGAAAACTACAAGAAACTTGAAGAGCTGGGCATTCATGGCTTTATTCCACCACATGGTCAATTTGAAGGAGGTCGTGAAGGATTTATATATGAACCAGAGACAGATCAGTGGAAGTGTCCTAATAATAAATATCTGACATTCAGAAAAATAGATACAGATCCCAAGGGTAACCAATTTCGGGTCTATTTTACCAGACGGAGCGATTGTAAGAATTGCCCTCTTAAGGAACAATGTATTGGTAAACAACATGAATGCCGGATGAAGATTACAATCTACAAGGATTATTATGAAAGAACCATAAAGCGAGTGAAAAGCTCTTTTGGAAGACGCATGAAGAACCTGAGGCAAAGTACTGTTGAACCGGTATTTGGCTCATTAATTAATTTTTATGGAATGTCAAGAATCAGTACCCGGGGAATTGACCTGGCTCATAAATCTATGATTATGGCGGCAATTGCCTACAATATTAAAAAGTACATGAAATACCAATCCAGGATTACCAACCTGATGATGGATTCAGTGAAGATCTCCTTTAATAAACAGCGTGGTGAGCTATGTAATGCTCTGCCATCAATTATGAGAGGGTTAATAGTCATTAGAATAAACAATCTACCGTTACAGTCCTATTAATTTCTAAATCTTGGTAGGAGTATCGTCTGCAGGCTTATTTGGGAAAATGAGTTGCGCAACAGTTACGCCTGTTAGCTGCTGGCTGTTATTAAATAATCTCCGGGTGTCAGAATAGAAATG
>CAZXFB010000150.1:0-2075 GCA_964639725.1 uncultured Rikenellaceae bacterium | reverse complement strand
CTTTTTAAATTATTTTTGATAATATCAGATACATCTTCAGCACCAGTTTCACCACTGGCATAAAGAATGTCATTGATTTTCTCAGGGCATCATTCGATGCAAGCATCTCTGATGTTGAAGGCAAATCAAGTTCTGACCTTCGGTCAAATCTGAGATTTCAGCGTTCAGGCATATGCCTGAACGCTTTTACTTTTTTATGGTCGTAATGTAAAATAAGGTTAATTGTTCAAGATTGTTATTGAAATCAATAGTGACCGTAATAGAAGGGAAGCGTCTTGACAATGAGAAAAGCAAATTCATTTGGAAGAGTTATTGCTCATAACCTTGGTAGAATGCTAATTTCGTGAAGTAACAATGCGTTGACAAATTACTCGACGTTAGGTATTGCCTATGAATCGTGTAGAAATTAATTTTACCATGGTTAATATTCTTACAAAGACAATCTAGATCCAGTCAATTTATGAAAAAATACATTTTTATCATCGCGGCATTATTCAGCACCTATTTAGTCAGTGCACAATCAAATAAAGAGGAAGTGGATCTGATGCAGGCCGCATTCGGGATGGATAAAAAAGCAGCAGTAGCAGATTTCGTTAAACCGTCTGCCGCTCAAAAAGATGCTTTCTGGAAACTTTATGACGAGTATGAAACAAAACGGAAAGATCTTGGGAAACTGAGGATCGAATTGCTTAAGCAATATGCAGATCAATACAACAATATGACGAGTGAACAGGCTGATGTATGGACAAAAAGGGTAATTGAACTCCAGAAACAAACAGATGACCTGATTGTCACATATTACAATAAGGTCAAGGCAATTTCAGATGGTATTGTTGCCACCCAGTTTTACCAGATTGAGGGATATATCCTGACAGCTATCCGTATGCAAATTCTTCATAACGTTCCGTTTCTGGATAAAAAATGATCAATAACTTCTGGAAATCCATCGGGTTTTCTGTCGAGGACTCTCTAATGTTTTATCATATCAAAATTCAATAATTCAATTAATCCCTTAAAGATTATATTATGAAAACAAAACTTGGTTTATTATTCCTGGGAATGGGGCTTGTGTTTACCATTTCCTGTACAAAGTATCCCCCGTCATCGGAAAGGTTGCTGGAGGATCTCGCAGTGTTGACACAATACGACACGAAAGTGGATTTTAATTCGTACAAAACCTATTCTATCTCCTCTCCGGTCATGAAAGTTACCGAAACAGGAACTGAGCCTATGACTGGGGAAACTGCAGGTGCAGCCCTTGCCCAGATCGACAAGAACATGAAAGCCAGGGGTTTTGTACCGGCCGTTGCCCCACAGAATCCTGACCTGGGGATTCAGGTTATGTACTACCAGAATACCACGGTCTATACCTATTATTATGATTGGTGGGGGTACTATCCTTATTATCCTTATTACTACCCTGTCTATTATTCCTCCTATACCACAGGAATGGCCAATATTGAATTGATGGACCTGAAAAATGTCACCACCGATAAACGTGCAGCCGTTCGCTGGAATGCCTTCATCCGGGGCCTTCTCACCGACTCCCATACCACTGCTGAAATCACCGGCAGAGTCGACCAGGCATTTATCCAGACCCCTCAGTTACAAACAACAAAGCCGTAGTCATCCGGAACCACTAATCACATAAAAAGGCAACAATATGAAAAAGATATTATTAATTTTCACGGTTTTTATTTTAATGGCCGGTATGGTACAAAGCCAGGATAAACCAGCTTCATCTTTGGGTTTTGCACCGAAGTCATATTATACGTTTTCCTGGAATACTACGTTCACCATGGGTGATTTTAATAAATGGGTAGGCAATGCCAGTCCTGCAGGGTTTGATATGGGCGGAAGGTACTTTGTTAAAAACGGGTTGGCCGTAGGTTGGAATCTCAGCTGGCAACGTGTCAGCCAGATATACGATAATGAAACCTATACCATTCCCGACAAAGGAATAGCCATCAATGCCGAAAACTACCGGTTTACCTGGATGGTTCCTTTTCAGGCAGTTGTGGCCTACCATTTTATTCCTGAGAAGATGATCTCCCCGTTTGTCGGCCTTGGAATTG
>CAZXFB010000149.1:0-2119 GCA_964639725.1 uncultured Rikenellaceae bacterium | reverse complement strand
CTGAAACATTTCTGAAGTAAAAGCTATTTATTTGTTACGAACCAAGTCCCCAGAGATTATAGGATTGAGGGAGTTTGGGGTGTGTAATAGCTGGTTCGGTGTTAAAGCTAGTGCTATGTTATCTGTCAAGGTTGCAGAAAGCTTTCACGAGAAAAGGTCATGGAGCTTGCAAAATGCCTATATATACTTTTCAATCAGCAATATTATCTGTAATTTGCTATAGGGCTTTGAAACATAATCGACACAACCCGATTCAAGCGCTTTGGCCCTGTCTGAGGGGTGGGCAAATGGCCGTCATTGGCATAACTCACCTATTATCCCATTTAGTCAACTTCCACCCACTGATTATTCCTTCATTCGGGCATTTTGAGCATACCCAATGGATTTCATTACTTTCTTTTAAGACCTCACTTTTAATTAGTCCCTCACATCCTTTTTCAAAGCAACGGATTTCAGTTGTAGTTAATGTGTGAAAGGAGCATTCTTTGTAGTTGCATCAATTACCAATGCCATGAAACTTGCAAGTTCACGTGCTTCCTTCGGCATTTGTTTTGGAATATCTCCTGTTTCGTCAAGGGAATGAGGCATTTGGCTGATATACATATTAATAATTCTAATTAAATGATTGGCTTATTGAAGGCTGTGAAAATAAGTAGTTTGTTTAATTCACTTGTATAATGCTATTCATTTCTTTAGAAATGGGATAATCTTGACTTCCATACGGAAATATTTAACTATCAGATTATCTTAATAAAGTTAATCGGTCCTTTTAATACTGATGAAAAAAATGTCCCTTTTTCACGCATATCTTCCTCTTTGTAGTACCAGTTAATGATGAACTTTTTCTTATTTTTCTTTAGATGAATATTTGTAATTCCATTTATTATATCAAGTAAGAACTTAGTGCCGACACTGTTAATTTATTCGAGACAAATTTCAACACTGGTAATTTCAGCAGGATTTTTAAAATATTCATCTATCCATTCTTCAATTGTGTTAAAGAAGTCCAAAGGATTTCCTGAAATAAACCGTCCTGTTAATTTAATCATACACTTCGGGTCAAGAATGACCTCTGGAGTGTTTTTAGAGGGTGATATTTTCTTCTGATTTTTATTCAAAGTATTATCTTTTAGAGAAAATTGTTTGCTTATAAACCTATTTCTATAACGCTGTGCATATTTTCAAAGTTGCAATTTTTCGCTTTATCTATCAATTATTTATGCCCTTTGCCTGCTCTGTACACATTGGAAGAGTAAATTTAAAATCACTTCCTTTTCCAACTTCACTCTCAACCCAGATTTTACCACCGTGTTTTTCCACAAATTCTTTACAGAGTAATAATCCCAGTCCACTTCCTTGCTCTTTGTTAGTTCCTGTTGTTGTAAAATATTCTTGATTTTTCAACAATTTACCAATTACATCTTCAGAAATTCCAACGCCTGTATCTTTTACACTTATTTGAACGAAACCAGAAATATTTTGTGCATAAATATTTATTGTTCCATTTTCAGGAGTAAATTTAATGGCATTGAAAATTAAATTACGAAGAACAACGTGAATACTAATTTCATCAAAATATGCTTTAATTTCATCAGTTGCATCAACATTGATAGTTATTTTTTTATTATTGGCATTCCCCTTAAATAGCTGAACACACTCTAGTATAATTGGATAAATATTTTGTACCTCAGGTGATAGTAGTAGATTTTGGTTATGTAATTTTGTCCAAGTTAAAAGGTTCTCTAATAAGATAATCGTTTCAGCGATTGTCTTCTTAAGATGAGTAACCATTTCTGTAAAATCATCACTTCCCTGTTTCAGATAACCATCAGCGATAGCGTTTATTGCCATATCAATACCCGATAAAGGAGAGCGTATATCGTGGGCAATAATTGAATAGAGTTTATCACGGGTTTTATTCATTTCCAGAATTTTTTTCCTGGATAATGATAATTCAATATGATTTTTAACACGTACCAGCAATTCTAACCTGTTAAAAGGTTTGTTTATATAATCAACGGCTCCTGCTTTAAACCCTTCAGCCAGGTCTTCAGCCTTGCTTTTAGCTGTAAGAAATATGACAGGAATCTCCGCCAGCTTTTCATTCTTCTTAATAATT
>CAZXFB010000148.1:0-2359 GCA_964639725.1 uncultured Rikenellaceae bacterium | reverse complement strand
GGATTTTATGTGCATTATGGTATTGTATATTTTTTCTCAATATGTTATCCATCTAAGATAGTAATTGTAATATATTTTGTGCAGAAAATTTATAGATTTTTAAAGCTGGAACAATCTAAATAAGATGACTGACGCAATATCATATAGAGAAAAAAGAAGAGACGAGAGTGTAACAAAATATTTAAACGGAGAGGCACGACGACCTTATGTCCTTCGGGAAGATATTGCCTGTGGATTAAAAGATCGAACAACCCATCGCTTTAATGAAAAAGGTGCAATTTCTTTCTCATGCACTTGCCAGGAAGCATTGGGGCAATTTACTGAAATGTTTAAAAATATGTTTCATACTGGCCAGAAATTGGTCAATCTATCATCAATTGGTGGTTGCCAGACTGAAAAGAAGAGATATCGAAATATAAATCGACAAAATAAATGGCTCCTTGAAAATGTATTCGATTCATATGGAAACTATATTTTTTGTTTTCCATGTATCAAGCGTATTTTGGGAGTTGGAGGTACAAGACTTCACCGTTTGCGCGAAATTAAACGGCAACAGGCTAATGCAGTGACAATTCGAATTAGAAAAGATCAAGTTCCAATAGATCTATCTTGCGATGTTGTTCCGCCTGGTAATGAAACAAACATCTTGAGATGGTGGATGAATCTGGAAGACAGTAGTATGGTAGAATTACGTACTCAACCAAAACTTCATTGTGGAAAAAGCAACAATAATAAAGAGGAACTTCTCCCACGTTTTCTGAATTTTATCGATAATAATAGCCAACCTAACGGACGTAAGGTTGGAAGCCATGGCCCTCTTTATTTTCTTAATTCAAAATTTGATCGCATTAATACAGCTTCTGTAAGTGAAGATGGCAAACCCGAACAGTGGAAGAGGCGATCTTTAGTTTATGAATTTAATCGGACACTTGAGGATAATAAGAATATTTCAAATGGAACAGGCAAAAAATGGCTAAATAAATACAGACCTAAGCATGCGATTTCCCCCCAAAAGACAGATTACTGTGAAATGTGCGTAGAGTGTCAAGAGCAGAAGAGAAGGCATGAGACTATTGCAATGCGTTTACAGCAAAATGGTAACTGTGATGAAGATGAAATAGGTGAGAATGTAGCTCTTGCGGAATCTTATGGACTATTGCTGGAAGAGCATAAGATGGATGCTGGTAGTGAACTGCAACACTATCGGGAACAAACCAATAAGTGCAATTCGTTATACCTTCAAATTATGGAGTTGCAAAAAAATGAATCGAAAGTAGATAAAACCAATCTACAGGAACTTATGGAACACATCACTTTTACTATTTCCTTAGATTACCAGCAGTCCAAGCTTACTCCACATTGGGGCTTTTCAGCTCAACCAAGTGAAACCTATTACCTACGAAAACTGTCCCATAACATTTTTGGTATTGTCGATCACGCACTTGGTAAAAACGCTGTCTATGTTTTAGATGAACGAGTAGGAGGTTCAAAAAATGGAGAGATTACAATTTCATTAGTGGATCACTACATTCATAAAATGCTACCTTCATGGGCGAGGAATCTATGTATTTTCATGGATAATGGCGCAACAAACAAAAACCAGTTTATGATTCAGTGGGGAATGGAGCTTGTATGTAGGGGTGATTATGATACTGTCAGAATGTGTTTTTTTGTTCCTGGGCACGGCAAAAACGATGTAGATCGGCTTTTTGCTGGAATTTCCAATGCCTTTGATAACAATGATGTATTTATAACAGAACATCTTGTAACACTAATTCAAAATACAATCGAACCAGCAGGTACATGTATCGATATTAACAACTGTGATATTGTAAATTGGAAAGAACTCTTGGCGGAAAAGTATACTCCTTTTAAAGAAATTAAAAGCTACCGAGATTTTTTAATTAAGCGTAATGCTAAAGGAATGGTTGTTGTTTATTATAAAGCATGTTGCTATAGAGATGAATATGCTGATAAAGAATTGATGAAAAGAGACGTTGATACTGGTTTAGACCTAAGGGAAAAAGTAAAAGATTTTACTTATGAAGCAAAAGCTATGAGTCCGAATTTATCCAAAGAGAAGGAGGCGGACTTAATTAAAATGTACGACAAATTCATAGATCCGAACTTACGTCCCAAATGGCTTCCAGTTTCTAAACCAATAACCATACCACATGCCACTATTTCTTCACCATCCTCAGCATTAGCCCGTCAGCATAGAGCATCATTGAAGAAAAGAAATAAAGGTGACTAATGATGATTAGCAAGTGCACATAAAATCCCATTTTAGAATGGCCGGTTCACATATAGCGTCCATGTCGCTTGTGGCCAGGGCAACTGGGGCATGGGGAAGAATAAC
>CAZXFB010000147.1:0-2435 GCA_964639725.1 uncultured Rikenellaceae bacterium | reverse complement strand
AATGGGAAATACAGAGATAAACCGATTATCATTGATCCCGAGAAAACTGATGCAATTGCTCCTACCTGTTTGGCTCATTATTCGAAAGATTTAGGCACAAGACTCATCATAGATCGAAAATCAAAGTTTGGGTTACGACCATTTACAATCCGTGAATATGCGCGACTCCAAGGTTTCCCTGATGATTATATTTTTGAAAATAAAAGGAGTTCTTACAGATTGATAGGTAATGCTGTTCCTGTGCATATGGGTAGATGGGTAGGCGTTCAAGCAATGAGATACTTTAATTAAGAAGGGAAAATGGCTGTTAGGTATTGGACTAAAGATGAACTTATTTTGGCGTTTAATTTATATTTTAAATTGCCTTTTGGCAAAATGCATAGCCATACTAAAGAGATAATTCATTTAGCAAATATCATCGGGAGAACTCCTGATGCAGTTGCAATTCGCTTGACAAACTTTGCAAATATTGACCCGTTCCATCAGCAAAGAGGTGTGAAAGGAATGTCTGGAGGGAAAAAGCAAGTTGAGCCTATATGGAACGAGTTTTTTGTGGACAAAGAAAAGTTGGTATATGAGAGTGAAAGAATTTTGGCAGAGAAGGAAAATACGACGATTGAAACAAAGTTTGCTGATATTCTTTGTGATACGAAAAACTTAAAGGGAGAAAATAAGATTAGAGCAGTAAAAACAAGAGTAAACCAAAATTTTTTCAGACAAGTTGTCGTTTCAAATTACTTGGGTAGATGTGCAATCACTGGTATTGATATTCCTGATTTACTTGTTGCAAGTCATATTATACCATGGTCGATTAACGAAGCAGAAAGACTGAATCCTGAAAATGGGATTTGTCTTTCTGCTTTATATGACAGAGCTTATGATAAGGGATACATAGGTATTAATGACCGACTTGAAATCCTGATCTCTTCAGAGTTGAAGAAAAAAGATAAAGAAGTTTACTATTCAAAATTCTTTTCTTATTTATCTGGCAACAAATTAATTCTTCCCTCTAAGTATTACCCGCATAAAGATTTTCTGCAATATCATCTTGATAAAATTTTTAGAGGATAGGCTTTATGGCTGATTTATCGGATGGAAATAGACCATTGACAGAAAGAAACAAGTTGATTGCCGGGTTGAATTTTGAAAAAGTTAAAAAGCGCGGTTTTTCGGAATAAAGATCAATTCCAAGCATATACTAACTGATCATGGGCTTAAGTATTCATTATAGCGGCCGTTTTAATCCATCTGCGTCCTTACAGGAAATGGTTGAAGAAGTTGTGGAGATTATAAAAGTGTATCGTTGGAAGCATACCATTTTTGAAACCAGATTCCCTGAAGGTGGGTTTGATGAACCGTATAATGAAAAAATTTATGGCATTATATTTTCCCCTCCTTCCTGTGAACCTGTTTTTCTGACCTTTCTGTCAAATGGAAGAATGAGTAATGACACACATCTCCGTTTTTTCGGCAACTCTTCTGATGAAAAAAAGCAGAAGTATTTGTACATGCTTTCGACCAAAACCCAATACGCTGGAATAAAAACCCACATGCTCCTCATTCACCTTCTTAAATATTTGACAAATAAATATTTGCAGGAATTTCGATTAACAGACGAAGGAAATTATTGGGAGACCGGGGATGAGAAATTGCTTGAAGCCACATTCAATCGCTATCATGATCTGGTCAATTCAGTAGCAGATGCCCTGGAAACTTTCCCCTTGAAAACCGGAGAAACGATGGAGGAATACTTATCCAGGCTGATATCGCGTATAAACAAGAAGCGATGAGCGCGAATAACGAGTCTTTAATGTCTGGCGACTATAAGCAGTCATTTTATCAGAAATGCACTCGAGAGTTTACTGCAATTTGGATGTTTTTATATGGTTCCACGCAGCTTTTCTTTCATTTTGCTTTTAATGGTGGTGAAGAGTTTTACCAGTTCATCGACTTCAGTGAAAATTTCAGTGGATTTATTTCTATCCAACAGGTGTATTCTCCCAAGGTAATCGAGCCAGAATTGGGTTTCGTCAACCTCTTCCACCACGATGCATATTTTCGAATAGAATTCCGCGTCCGAACGGCTACGGGTTGCAGCCCTGTAATTTGAGGCAACAGAGGAAGAACTTCTGATGACCTGATTTACAATTGGCCTGGTAACAGGTGAAACTTTTAAATTTACCAGCAGTTGGTGAATCTCAACTGCCATTCTGATTGTCCGTTCACGAATTTGTTCGTTGAACTGACCTTTTTCTTGTTTTTCCATGATTAGGTTTTATGCTTAATCCGGAAAAATGAAAAAGGTAATATAAGGATGGGGGATTTTTTAAGGGAATTGTAAAATCTGAAGTGCAAAATCTAAAACAAAAAGTGCAAAGTCTAAAACGAAAAGTGCAAGGTGCAAATTATTACACTTTGCACCTTGCACTTTGCAT
>CAZXFB010000146.1:0-2460 GCA_964639725.1 uncultured Rikenellaceae bacterium | reverse complement strand
ACCTGCCTGTTCAGCGGGTCAGACAAGCTGTAAGTATTCTAATTCCTGCATATAAGGCAGCCTGCTTTATTGAGGAATGTATTGACAGTATTGAGGGGCAAACCTATTTTAAAGGATAATGATAACTTCGAACTATTGATTGGAGTTGACGCATGTAAACCAACTCTGACTTTTTCTATTTTAAGTACAGTTAATAGATTAGGGGCTCTCTTAAAAGCTTGTTGAACACTCTAACCCTGTGACCTGAGCTCTTTGCTCCCAGCCCTAGATGGTCTTCCGTAAACAACAACGAAGTGCCTTTGGTTCCAATGTATGATACAGGGGAGCGGAACCTCATCGCGGAGCTGTTCACACGTAAGGCGGTAGCCGCGGGTGCGGAATCCAATACTCTCGGCGGCATAGCTGATACCAAGCATAGAAACACCGGATTAAGTAATAAAGGCTCTTGAACGGAGTGCCTGTAATGAATGTGTCTTCCCGTAATGTTTTGCAACCATGCGGAGGCAGGAAGGGCCGCAATCCATTGAGTCGAGTTGCTTGATGAAGGGAAAACTGGACATAATTTATTTTTTCATTCTCACAATCATTAAAACCGGGTTATCGGTCTCTTTAAGACTATCTGCAAGTTTAATTAGGGCTTCCTTTTTTTCCGAGTATTTTTGAGCAGTTTTATTAAAATTACTTTTTGAGATTTGGTTTTTAAGGTCATAAGGGTCTATTAATTCTACTAAATATTCTCTATTGTTTTCTACAAAATAGCTTTTTGGTAAAAATTTTAGACCTCCATCAAGGTCATTCATAATACTACCACTTGAGTCGGAATCCCAGTAGGATAAAAAAGATCTAATGGTTTTCTTATCAATAAGTATTAACCCATTTTTTTCTTTATAAAAAGAATATCTTAGTATCAGGAATCGGCTTGTCTCAAATATTTGTTCAATTGTCATATATTGAGATAATTGCTTAATAGGGTCTCCAACATATGCTTTGGGCAATCTATATTCTCCAGGGCTAAATATAAAAGTTGCTTTGCAGGTTAAATCTGGTGATATTGAAAATATAGTATCAATAAATTGGTTCCAATAATTTAATTTCCCCCCAAATACATAAGTTCCTCCACCAGCGAGATAATTACTACGAAATAATGGTATAGTTCTATCTTTCTTTTTAATCAGATTGCCTATTGTATCCAGAATTATCCATTCATTTTTAGCATCGTTATATTGAAGATTGTAGGATACTAATAATTTCGAATTATACAACTCTATAATATCAACACTACCATTGTATTCCTGCAAAGAAAAACTTCTGAGGTAGTCACCTGTTTGTGAATAGATTTTAATTATATTATCCCTGTCTTTTACATAAACCGTACCACTTTTATCGTCCACAGTAAAGTCATTACCATGTATATACTCACCGGGTCCTCTTCCAATTTTTCCAATTTTTCTAAGAAATTTACCATTTCTACTAAACACCAGAATACCAATATCGGTTTCATATTTAAATATTAGGTTATTTACAAATTTTGGATTATAATTAGAATTAATTGCTCCTAATGGAATACTATTATCAAGCGGGATATACGTAATTTCATCTGCAATATCAGATAGGACAATTTCACTTTCAGTAATAAAGGTTGGATCAATTACAAAAACAGTATTATTTGGAGATTTGCATGATGACAATATAAAAAGAGCTGTTAAAACATATTTAAATTTCATAACCAATGAGTTTTATTAAGATTTATAAGAGGTTGGCTTTTAAATAGCCAACCTCAAGTTAATAATCAATCAAAGTTTGATCCAATTTTTTAAACTTATAATAAAAATTAATTTTTGAATACAATTAATTTGAAAAGGATTAGCAACGCCAAACTCCATGTTGGTTCGGTATATCATTGCAGAAATCTTCGCACTCTGAACTATTTGAAGCAGCCATAGCATATCCATTAGTACATGTACAACAGGCCCCACTATAACCACCTTTTAATGTCAATAATTCCTCATTTCTCATTAATTTTTCAGAATTAATCTGTAATTTATTAAGCTTTTTCATTTATGTAAATTTTTAGTTATAAATATTTTATATAATTTCCCTGTTTTATCATTTCACAGGCCGCAACCATAGTCACGGGAAATACTATCTTTGCATAATTACACCTCCTTTCTTGTGAGAGAAAGGTCAGGGCAGAAAGCGATGGCACGGAGCATAGGGCGCAGGGCACAGGAAAATGCTTTCTGCCCTTCTCTTTCAGTTTAACATGGTGGAATAATGTATTGAGATTATCATCTTCATTTTCCCTGCCTTGTAACCGGGATAGGTAATAAAATCCGTATCCAAAGAGGTTGTTGCCGTTTTCAGTTAATAACGGTTGTTGGTACATTGAACGATATATGCTATTTTCAATTTCGGATAAAGCTTCATCAGTATCTGCCTCAACAAAGCCATTCCTTACAA
>CAZXFB010000145.1:0-2470 GCA_964639725.1 uncultured Rikenellaceae bacterium | reverse complement strand
AAAGTCTTCCTATTGATAAAACATCCTGAAGATTAACAACCCAAACTATCTCTCCTTTGTTAATAGGATCGAAATGATGTATATGAGTACCGGCATTACCTGCAGGATGAGGTCCGGAGATATATGATACTTCTAAACCAGGAGCAGTTTTCAGAGACTCAGATGAATCACCTGTACCATTAAGTACCAGGTTTATTTTACCATCAGTCAGACTTTTAAGGGCATTTATTCCGCTTCTTAAAAATGCAACTGACGAATGATCCATAATAAAATTATAATCCGGAGCCAGAGGCCCTGTATCAAAACCTGAAATAAAAATTGCCTTGGGTACATCAGAGGGACGTGCAACTACATTATACGGTCTTTGCCTCACAGCAGGCCATAAACCTGAAACAAGTAACTTTTCTTTGGTTTTTTCCCTGCTTATGCCCGAAGTATCTGCATTTCCAAACTGGATAAACTCATCTCCATTCTTCTCAACAACAACTTCAAGTAACTTACGACGATCTCCCCTGGTTACTGCTACCACTTTCCCGCTGACCGGTGAAGTGAATAAAATCTCCGGACGCATCTTATCATGAAAAAGTGGTGAACCTGCGGAAACCATATCTCCAACCTTAACATTCAGCTTAGGAGTCAGACCAGGGAAATCTACCGGTTTAACTCCATAAAGAGCCGGGGCAACTTCCGCAACGAGGAGTTTTTCTGCTCTTCCATTTAACTTTATGTCAAGCCCCTTCTTTAATCTGATTTTTAATGGCATTTAAATACTATATTTTATAAATATTCCCTGTTCTCTTCTGTTAAATAAATAACAATAAGCTGCAAAAGTATAAATTCAGCGGCACTTTTAAATAAAAGTTCCAAATATCATTCAATAAATCTATAAATTTGACGTTTGAAAGTGACAGAAAAAATATATTAATGAAGTTTCTTTTACTCCAATTCCTGATATCTTCTCTGATCTCATCAAGTGGCAAACAAAACAATCCTGATAAGGTTCAATATGCCAATTGCATATTTAAAGAAAGTATTAAAACAGTCCAACTTTATAAAGAGGGATGGAATCTTTCTTATCCGTTAATTAAATATAACAGTGATGAAAAACTGATCCTTCAGTTCGACCTTCTTGGTAATCAGATCGAAACATACTATTATACATTCATTCATTGCACAAAAGACTGGGAGAAATCAGATATTTTTCCAAATGATTATCTGGAAGGATTTCCTGAGAACCAGATTGAAGATTTCAAATCATCATTTAATACCACAGTAAATTATATCCATTATAATCTAACTTTCCCAAACGACAGGATCCGTTTTAAAATATCAGGTAATTATCTCCTGTTTGTATACCCGGCTGGCGAGCCGGATGAACCAATTATCACTCAACGTTTTATAATAACTGAGGATGCTGTAATGATAAAAGCAGATGCACATCGGCCACAGATGACAGCCAACAATAATTCAGGACAACAGATCGACTTTACAGTAAACTATTCAGGCATAACTATAAATGACCCATACCGTAATGTCTATGCATCTATTCTTCAAAATGGGAATTGGAATAATGCAAAACTAAACCTAAAACCTGATTTTTTTGGAAATAACGAATTAAAATACAACTCTTTATCTGATAAAAACATTTTTGCAGGGGGAAACGAATACCGTTACTTTGATATCAAAAGCATCCGGTACCAGACAGAATTTGTACAGAGAATAGATTTTCAGATGTCAAATTATCATGTATTTCTATTCCCTTCCGATAACAGGGAGTTTAAACCCTATTTTTACTGGAAGGATTTTAACGGTAAATATTATATTGCCGTTCAGGAAGGAAAGGAATCCGGGACAGACGCAGATTATGTTAATGTATATTTCACACTTCCCTCAAAATATATTGCTGACGGAGGGAAGATGTACGTTTCAGGAGCGCTGGCCAACTGGACATTAAATAATTATAACTTGATGATCTATAATTACGAAAAAACAGAGTATGAATGTACAATGCTATTGAAGCAGGGCTGGTACAATTATGAATATATATTCCGGAAAGAGGATGGATCAGGGATGGTCCCAACAAAATTTGAAGGGAGTCATTATGAAACAGAAAACGATTATCTTATCCTGATCTACTACAGGAATCCGCGCGATCGTTACGACAGAGTGATAGGAACTGTAGTTACAAATACACTTAACAGATTGGCAAACTGATTTTTTTTGAATATTGTCAGTTCATTATCCTCCTGATGTATTTAATAACTCAGTTATACTTAATTTCTGAGGAACAGGAGATTAGCCCAGAGTTTTTACTTATCAATAAAAGTAAAAAAAAATACGAACTGGCAGTTATTTCTATAATCTTTTCGATAAACATGAATTTGCAAAAAAGCTGGAGGAACAGCGTGAAAGATAATAATACAAATATGTTAACTAATGTATTATTTATTATGAGTATCCGGAATGAATA
>CAZXFB010000144.1:0-2506 GCA_964639725.1 uncultured Rikenellaceae bacterium | reverse complement strand
TATTCGTCCCTGAAACTCAATATTGCAGATGGTTCAATTCCAATTAAAGGTGTTTCTTCAGAAATCATATCTTTCAAATATAATACATTCCGGATGGCAATCTTTCTAGCAGTTCTTATCAATCCTTTTGATAGGAAAGTACGTCCGCTTACCAAGTGTTTTGGAATTACAACTTCATATCCAAGCTTTTCCAGTAATCTGATTGCCTTGATACCAATATCCGACTCGTTGAAATTGGTAAATTCATCAGCAAAAAGATAGACTTTCCCTTTCTTTTGAATGGTTTTTTTGATGTTTTTATCTGCCCATTTACGCAAAGTAATTTCTGACAATAAAGGAATATCCCGTTTTTGCGAAAAGCCTAAAATTGATTTTGCAATTCCGGAAGTAAAAGCATTACTCATAAAGAAATTAGTGATAGGTCTTAAAATCATTCCAATTGCATTGATATGAGATATATAAGCAATAGCACGGGTTCTTAACGGAATGCCATTGGCATCGTAATAATGCTGCAGAAATTCTGCTTTGAGTTTGGCGACATCCACACTCGACGGACATTCTGATTTACATCCTTTACAGGATAAACACAAATCGAAAACTTCGTAAATTTCTTTGTGATTAAACGGATTTTTCTGAGTTGAATTGGTTAAGAATTCGCGTAGAATATTTGCTCTGGCTCTGGTTGTCGAATTTTCGTTACGGGTAGCCATAAAACTAGGACACATGGTTCCGCCAATGATTTCCGATTTTCGGCAATCTCCTGAGCCATTACATCTTTCAGCAGCCTGAAGAATATTTTCATTTTCACCAAAATCGAAAATAGTATCTATTTTTCGTAGTGGTTTACCAGGCTCATAACGCAAAAACTTATTCATAGGTGGTGTATCAACAATCTTATTAGGATTGAAGATATGATTAACATCCCAACATTCTTTTATTTCCTTTATTATCTGATAATTCTTATCACCAATCATAAGTGGAATAAACTCTCCCCTCAATCTTCCATCGCCATGTTCACCACTGAGGGAACCTTTGTATTTTTTTACCAGTTTGGCTGTTTCCAAAGCAATGGTATGAAATAATTCAACATCTTTAGGATCTTTCAGATTCAGTACAGGTCGCAGATGAAGCTCACCTGTGGCAATATGTGCATAATACACACAACTCAACTTGTATTTATTCAGAATCTCTTGAAATTCATCAATGTATTCGGGTAATAATTGCGGATTTACAGCAGTATCTTCAATAACAGGAACCGGTTTAGCATCTCCCGGAATATTCGAAAGTAATCCCAGACCTGCTTTGCGGAGATTCCATACTTTCTTGATATCGTCACCAAAAACCAATGGAAAATGATAACCATAACCAGCTTCACGTATTTCTTTTTCCAGATTTTCAGTTGCTTGCTTAATGGCTTCTTTGGTTTCCATAGCAAATTCCACTATCAGCATAGCACCCGGATTGCCTTCGATAAAAAAGCGGTTTTTGCTTTGTTCAATATTATCTTTGGTGCAGTTCATAATGATGTCGTCCATCAGTTCAACGGCAACCGGTTTGTGTTTCAATGCAATAATATTCCCTTTAAGAGCATCCTTAAGTGTATGGCAATGAATGCAAACCAAAGCAATTTCTTTAGGAGGAAGCGGAACCAGATTCAGCTTTATTTCTGTTGAAAAAGCCAAAGTACCTTCCGAACCTGCCAGCAATTTAGCGAAATTAAATTTCTCACCATTTTCTGCAAAAGGCTGCATGTCCATTAGCAAATCAATAGCATACCCGGTATTTCTTCTTTCCAACGATTTGTCGGGATATTGTGAAATGATTTCTTTCTGATTTTCTTTATCTGATAAAACTTCATTTATCTGGCGATAGATTTTATTTTCGAGTTTATCACCTTTAAGTTTTTCTTCAAACTCCTCTTTGTTTAATGCTTTAAACTCAATTTCAGAACCATCGCTCAGAAAAGCTTTGATTTCCAACGTATGTTCGCGGGTACTTCCGTAAATAAGTGAATGAGCTCCGCAGGAATTATTTCCAACCATACCCCCTATCATACAGCGATTTGAAGTAGAGGTTTCGGGTCCAAAAAACAAACCTTTTTTAGCAACTAATTTATTGAGTTCGTCAAGAACCACACCAGGTTCAACCCTAACCCAATGCTCAGTTTCATTGATTTCGAGTACACGACACATGTATTTTGAAACATCTACAATAATTCCGCTGCCCACAACCTGTCCGGCAAGCGAAGTTCCTGCAGTTCGAGGAATTAATGGCACTTTATTTTCGTTGGCGAACTTTATCAAAAGAGCAATATCTTCTTTATCTTTAGGACGAACCACTGCCAAAGGCTTTTCGCGATAAGCTGAAGCATCGGTAGCATATAGCAATCGCATAGTTTCCTCGTTGTAAATATCGCCTTTAAACTTAGGTTTTAGTTCGTATAATTTGAGATGTATATGTTGTGTATTCATGTTTTGATAATTTAAAGTTTTTGAAATAGTAAAAT
>CAZXFB010000143.1:690-2523 GCA_964639725.1 uncultured Rikenellaceae bacterium | reverse complement strand
TAACTAGGGCTTCAATCATCGGTAAGATGCCCATCTTGACTATTGATTTGTTGAGATTAAAGCCAGCCATTTTAATTGATCTATGGGGTGAGATTTATTTACTATAGTGACATAAATGATTGATTAACCACAACAGGCTTTGCTTAGGAGAAATGGCGGAATTTACTTTACAAATAAGCGATTTCTGCGGAGTTTTGCTAGACTGAAGGGGAAACATTTCAGATCATTTTATTTTAGCATTGAAAACACCATAAAGCTCGGATCGTACAAATGTGAAAGAGTCGGCCGATTAACCGACACAGCTATTTCAGTCATAGTTCCTTTTGACCTGATTGATCTTCGCAGCGATCTGACAATGAGAATTAACAGCATAACCTTACCGGGAAAACAGCAATTGGAGCTTCTGCCTCCATATTTTACATTTTCACCGAAAACAGGAACATGGAGAAGCACTGTAACATTATCGGGCCGGTTTAATGCCATGGTATCGCAGAATACTATTTATTTTAATTCAGGTAACCTGATATACATTAAAGTACAGCCGGAAGATGTAATATTTACCTCATCTGACAAAATCAAGATCAAGGTACCTAATAGTGTCGTTGATATAAAATCGACAATTATTTACGAAGCTGGTCCATTCAGCATTCATTCGGCCGATACATTTAAACTTGCTCCTCCCATTATATCTTCTTTTTCACCTGGATCAGGACCAAGTGGAACGCTTGTTACAATCAAGGGCAAAAATTTTGATACCATTGATCCGGTTGTTATGTTCGGCAACATATCGGCTTCGTGTGGAGCTATAAATGATTCTGTAATAATTGCAACTGTCCCCCGTGATCTTTCAGACAATGTAATAATCAGTGTCATAGCAAAGCTACAGATCGCAGTATCGTCTCAGTATTTTATGGTAACAAATCCTAAGATAACTCAGGTTTCGCCTTTGTCGGGTACTTTCAATGATGAAATAACCATTACAGGAGAGAGCTTTGAATCGCCATATGTTACTTTCGGGGGAATCCCTGCAACGATCAAATCCTATACTTCAACAACAATTGTGGTACTTGTTCCACTTACAATCGACAGTATTCCCAGGGTATTGACAGTTGCCTCGGAATTCAACAGCACATCTTCGACTCAAAAATTTACTCTTACACCTCCTCAGATACATTCAGAGTCACCTGCAGCGCCTGTCGCCGAATCAAATATAACAATCACTGGCAATGGTTTTAATCCCTCACCGGAAATGAATATTGTTCTCCTGGATATTTATCCTCTGACAATCGTAAGTTCATCACCCTCAGAAATTGTTGCCACATTACCGGTTTCAGTACCCCGGGGTAATTTTGGAATCAAGGTAATTGTTGGAGGATATTCCAGATCTATAGCCCAGAGCTTCAGCTTTGATTCTCCCTGGCTCAGGATTAAAGCTCCGGAAATACCGTCAACATATCCATATGGCTATTATGAAGGGATGTCGCTCTATGCAAAGAGTTTGAGAAACCTTGGCTATATCTATTCCGAGATTAGTAATGAGACATATGAATTTGATCCTTCTGACAGGACATTTACAAAGCTGAATGTTTCCACTCCCTATGATGGCTCTATACATTTACAAATGGCCGAAGTTGTCTGTAAGGACACCATTTATTTAATTTCAGGTATGTATAATGGTAATAAGATGTGGGCATTCAATGATAGAAATATTGGATGGAGGCAGATTCCTCTGTCAGCATCAATAAATAACCAGGCAGGTGTTGCATTTTCGCTGAATGACAAGATATATTTTGGACTAAATTATGGAAACTCTTCAGTCTGGTTCTTTGGGTG
>CAZXFB010000143.1:0-680 GCA_964639725.1 uncultured Rikenellaceae bacterium | reverse complement strand
GTGATCCGGCCAATAATTATACATGGGTAAGAAAAAATGATTTCCCCACTGTACCCTCTGTCCCATATGCATCTTATTTTTCTGTGGGGAACAAAGGATATGTTGTGTTTTCTGATAATAGCCTTTGGCAGTTTGACCCGGGTACCGAACAGTGGACCAGAAAAACAGATTTTCCCGGGCCTGAGAGAAAACTTACATTCTCCTTCGTATTGTCAGGAAAGGCATATATTGGTGCCGGTGATTCTATGCATGAATACAGGGACTACGATGGCCTATGGATGTACGACCCTGACGCTGACACCTGGGCTTTAGCAGCCCGCATGCCTATGGGCAGGAATTCTGCGGTTGCCTTCGCCATTGGCACTAAAGCCTATATCGGGTTCGGCCTGAAGAGGACGGGTGGCTTTCCACAATCACTGTTCGACTTCTACGAATTTGACCCCAATTACCCGGCAAAATAAATATGGATGGATTGAATTTTTTTCATTTTGATACTGAAAGGTCCTTTGCAGAGAAAGGTCGAAATCAAAGGAGCTGTCTAAAAAGTCTTTTTAACCGCAAAGTTCGCAAAGTTTGTTGCAAAGATCGCAAAGCTATAATACAGGATATGAACTCTTTGCGTTCTTTGCGTAAAATCTTAGCGCCCTTAGCGGTTAATGGATTTTGACTTTTTAGACAGC
>CAZXFB010000142.1:0-2556 GCA_964639725.1 uncultured Rikenellaceae bacterium | reverse complement strand
AGCGATACAAAACCTTTGATATGTGCTTTTGATAATGACAAGGCTGGAAACAAAACTACTGAACAGGTAAAGCGGGTTATGAAAAATTCTAAAATGTCATCAATTATATGGAACAGCAACGATCCCGCAAAGTGCGATATTAATGATCTGCTTTGCAAAAAACAGAATCCTCAGAGACTTGTGGATTTAATTAGTAACGCTGAATCTACTGCATCCGTCAAAGAAACGGACAGCAATCACCAGTTTAATTTAAAACCTGTGATTATAAATACTGCCGATATTGATAATCACAATCAACAACCCAGTCCTAAACCAATCATTATTTTAAAACAGGGGGAGCAATATCATACAGTTAAACAGTGTGAACAGATACTAATAGACGATGGCTGTATATACCAGCGTGGTAACTTACTTTTTCGTATTTCAAGTGAAGTAAATAAACCTAAAGATGATATAATTAATGAGCGTTCCTATTATTTACAGGAAGTTACTTCTACATGGCTTAAAATGAAACTCAATGAAAAAGTAGATTTTATATATATTGATAAACAGGGTAATACAGTTTTTAAAGATTGCCCTAAAGATATTGCCGAATCTATTCTTGCAGACTCAGGAGCATGGTCGTTTCCTTATATAAATGGTGTATGCGAAATACCCACATTAAGAAAAGATGGTTCTGTCATTCAGACAGCAGGATATGATAACAAGTCAGGAATATATATAGTAATTGATGACAATTGGAATATACCTGAGCATCCTACTAAAGAGGATGCTCTCAAAGCATATGACAAGTTGGAAACATTAGTAAAAGATTTTTCTTTTACTGATGAGGAGAGCAAAACAGCCGTAATCTCATCAATCCTGACAGGTGTTGTAAGAAAAAATCTTCCATCTGCCCCGTTATTCTGTTTTGATGCCCCAAAGCGTGGCAGTGGTAAAACCCTGCTGGCTGATACAATAGGAAATATCATCACAGGTCAAGCCATAACAACAATCAATCAAGGGCGGGATGAAATAGAATTCTCAAAACGAATTGATTCTATCATTTTCAGAGGTGACTCTGTAATTAATATTGATAATGTTGAACATGCCGTATCAGGGGATGCACTTAATTCTGTCCTGACGAGCGAATTTTATAACCCGAGAATACTTGGTAAATCAGAAATACCAAAATGTGCAACCAATATACTCTGGCTGATGACTGGTAATAACGTTACTTTTAAAGGTGATATGGTAAGGCGTGTTATTATATCAAGAATCGATCCTCAATGTGAAAATCCGGAAGAAAGAGAATTTGATATTGACCTGAGAGAATATGCACTGAATAACAGGCGGGAACTTGTTACCGCAGCCTTGACTATCATAAGGGCTTATTTTACAGCAGGATGTCCGCAACAGGACATACCTAATTATGGAAGTTTTGAAACATGGTGCAAATTCGCCCGTAATCCTCTGGTATGGCTTGGTAAGGCTGACCCTTGTAAAAGCAGGGCTAAGGTTAAAGACTCGGATCCGATAACCGGTAATCTTAAAGAACTTCTTGAAGCTTTTCATAATGTTTATGGAACAAAAGAAGTAACAGCAAGACAGATTACAGAAGATGCCGTTAATAAATTTACAGGAAAATTTTTTGAATCTGTCTCTCAAGATGATAAAGAACGGTTACTTAATATTCTGGAAATAGTGGCTATGGATGACACTGGTAATTTTAATACAAAGAGACTCGGCAATTTTATTGCAAAGTATCGGGACAGAATAGAAGGTAATCTAAGGTTTGTTCAATCAGGAACTGTTCAAAGAGCAGGAAAATATATTGTGCAAACGATTGAACCCTTACAGAGACCAAGTCTTACTACTCAGGTCAGCAAGCCAGAAGAATTAATACAAAAACAGGAAGAACCAAATCAAACTGATGATTCTGATTTAAACGTAAATTCAGGAAGCATTGCAAAAATTTCACAAATATGTTCTGTCTGTGTTTGGATAGCGAGTAAAAATAGTCCATGTTCAAGACTGGAAAGAAACTCTACAAAAGATAAATGTGAAAATTTTGAACCCTATCGTAACTGAAAATGGCCTGATTATGTATTACTACAAACGTAAATACACTTTTATAAATACTAATAAAAACAAATTGTTATCAATTATAGTGTATTATGATGTATTAATTTTCAATGCTAACCAACAGAAAAATAAGATTAAAAAATAATAGGAAAGGAATAAAAACTATATTGTAAGAATGCGGGATTTTAATACACGTAAACACATTATCAGATTAAAGTTAAATTATATCAGCTATTTGTCATAGTGTATTTGCATTTGCTACATAAAATTAATAACAAACAAAATTTTTCCTCCTGATGGTAAAATTTATGTAAATCAGGATTATTGATTTACCTTATTGGAACTATTAAAGTTGTTCTTAACAAAGGGGATAACAGGCTATAGAATCAACACTGTTTTTGGGGTTGTTATTTGGTTCAATAGGTATGGGCTTCTTTGTTTATGGTAAGAAGCAGGGGCAAATAGTCCCTCTTATTTGCGGACTGGCATTGA
>CAZXFB010000141.1:0-2564 GCA_964639725.1 uncultured Rikenellaceae bacterium | reverse complement strand
TGGGGGAAAGAGATCGTCAATACAATATATGGGCCCATGGAGTGTCATAAAGTTAAACCAGTTACTGTAATAGGACATTTTTTTCGGACTTCCGATGCAATGACTATTTGGTTTGCAAAAGGCAGAGAATTTATACCAGTGAAATTTTCAATTGATTTAAAAATAGGTACTTTTTATGGTGAAATAAGCGACTATAAAAGCAAAAATGGTATTAATAAATTGGATAACTAATCAACTTCAAACTGACTAGGAATATTAGCCGGAGTGCTCTTGAACGAGCCGTTGGATCAACAGCATAAAGCTTGAAGCAATTCCGCTCTCTGGCATAGAAAGATGAGTCACAGCGTAAAAACTATACTATCCCTCGAAACCCATTTTTTAATTGTGCTTGGAGAGAGGAAGTTAAACAACTTTACAAGAAGCTCGCTATGCTGGATCATCCCGAAAAAGGAGGCGACCCGATGACAGTGCAGCACATTAATGCAGACTACAACAGATACTCAAGAATAAGAGCTTTTCTTTTGATAATGAGGAGTAAGAGAAAGATTTCATCATTTACCCTGAATTAATCAGCAAGCTTATTGCCATCGACCAAACAGAAAACATACACCACTTTAGGAAATGTGTGAATGATGTAACCTTTTACAAGAATGATGTAACTTTTTAAATACAATTAACGTCACTTTGCACCCAGACTATTAATCATCTAAAAAATTGAAAAAAGCAGGTAACTCAAACTGAAGCATTTTACTGACTACACACTTAAACCTCACCTTGATAACAGAGAATAAGCATCAGAACAGGAAGAGAATATTAACTCCGCAAAATTGAGACATACAGATACAACGGAACAGGAAATTTCATTATTATTAGAAGTTGTTTATCAGAAATACGGTTATGATTTCCGGCAGTATTCCGAAGCCCATATCAGGCGCACGGTCTTGAACAGGATGACGATGTCGGGACTAGAGGATATTTCTCAAATGCAATCAAAGGTTCTGAATGATGAAACATTTATGTCCAGTCTTTTACAGGATCTATCAATAACGGTAACCGAAATGTTTCGTGACCCGGGCTTTTATAGGTCTTTACGAAAAAATGTAATACCTGTTTTAAAAACCTATCCTTTTATAAAAATATGGCATGCCGGCTGTTCCACAGGCGAAGAAGCTTATTCTATGTCGATTATTCTACAGGAAGAGGGTTTGTACGACAGGACTACGATATATGCTACAGATTTTAATCAACAAGTGCTGAACTATGCGAAACAAGGAATTTTTTCTAACAAAATGATGAAAGAATATACTACTAATTATCAAATTTCGGGAGGAGAAGAATCCTTTTCGAATTATTATACATCTGATGATAATAACGTTATCATGAATCAATCACTAAAGAAAAGTATTGTTTGGGCAAATCATAATTTGGTAACTGATTTTGTTTTTGCAGAAGTACACTTGATATTATGCAGAAATGTGCTTATTTATTTTGATAGAAATTTCTAAGTACATGAAAAAAATAGTAACTGATTGACTGTTAATATCTTATCTGATAGATGTTAATAAAAACGCGTTCTTTTATTAGGATAAAACCTTGAATTTCAATATGTTGGAATAGTACTACCAATACCATTTCCGACTATGAAAATCAAGGTTGAAAACAAAGTTACAATTTTATCTGATACGTTGAAAGAGTTCTTTGGTGACAAAATGAATCTGGCTCGTATAAAGTTCTTTGGCTTATTTATCAGTGCGTTATGTAAGGTGCAGACTGTCTGCTTCGAAAAGCTGGCCTGTGGACTTGACTCAAGCGTTAAAGCCGAGTCGTCGTTGCGAAGGATACAGAGATTTATATCGGAGTATTCTCTTGATTCGGACCTGGTAGCAAGGTTTATATTTGCTCTACTGCCCCATGAACCACCATACAGACTGGTTTTGGACAGGACAAACTGGAAGTTTGGTACCAGTAACATAAACATACTTACTCTTGGCATCGTATATAAGGGAGTAGCCTTTCCGATTATGTTCCATATTATGCCAAAGTTCGGTAACTCCAGCATGCAGGAGAGGATAGACTTAATAGAGCGCTTTGTCAGGCTGTTCGGATCCGAAAGTATTGAATGCCTGCTGGCCGACAGGGAGTTTGTTGGGGACAAATGGCTTGAGTATCTTAACAAGCTAACCATTGAGTATCATATTCGTATACGTGAGAACTTCTGGGTTGAGAAGCCTGCCAACGGGCAAAGGGTAAAGGCTTCGTGGTTGTTTAGTACCCTCAGGGTCAATGAATGTTCCTTTTATCGAAAGATTGTCCGGGTTAATGGAGAACTCTGTTATCTCTCGGCTTCCAGAATTATGAACAAAGAAAATGTTCCAGAGCTTCAGATAATAGTGTCGTTCAATAAACCAGACAAAGCCCAGGCACTTTATAAGGAAAGATGGCAGATAGAGTCTGCTTTTAAGGCGTTGAAAACGAGTGGGTTTAATATTGAGGATACTCATCTGACTGATATTGAAAGGTTAAGTAAGCTGTTGTCACTGATTTTGATTGATTTTGCTTGGGTA
>CAZXFB010000140.1:0-2641 GCA_964639725.1 uncultured Rikenellaceae bacterium | reverse complement strand
TACTGCTGTTTTTCATTTTACAAATTTAGTTTAATTTTTTAGTTAATATTTAATTCTGTGTTTTTAAGATACTTTTTTCTTAATGATTCACCTGTAAGCTCCAATCTGTGAGCATTATGGATTATTCTATCCATTATAGCATCTGCTATTGTTTTTTCACCAATTATTTCATACCATTTTGACACAGGAACCTGTGAAGTTATTAATGTTGAAGCCTTCTCATGCCTATCCTCAATAATTTCCATAAATGCAGACCGACTTTGTGCATCAAGTGGTTGTATTCCTAAATCGTCAATAATAAGTAACTGTTGCCGCTCCAATTTAGCAATTTCGCTGATATAAGAACCGTCTGCTTTTGCCATTTTTAGTTTAGCAAAAAGTTTTGTAGCATTATAATACATTACTCTGTATCCCAGAGTGCAAGCCTGGTGACCAATAGCTGAAGCAAGATAGCTTTTCCCTATACCAGTGCTACCAGTAATCATAACGTTTTCTTTATTCTTTATAAACGTACATTCAGCAAGACGCATTACCTGATTCTTATCTATTCCGCGTTCGGTATCAAAAAACATTTGTTCTATTGACGCTTTGTAATGGAACTTTGCATTTAGGGTAATACGTGCAATCTTTCTGTTGTATCGGTCATCCCATTCTTCTTCTATCAGGTGTGCAATCAACTCATCCTTTGTAAGGTAATTCATTGCATCTGACTCCAGACTTGTCTGAAAAGCTCTAAGCATACCGTAAAGCTTCATTTCTTTCATTTTTTTTACTACTTCTTCATTCATGATAGTTTTATTTTAAATTTAAATTTGTTTTTATTTATAATATTCTTCACCCCTAATATTTTCATGATCAGGCATTGGAGGTATAATTTCATCTATTTCATATTGATCAAGATTCCTTTGTAGGATAGTTTCAATAGCTTTATAATTATAATATCCGCACTGATGTGCACGCCTGCAAGCATTGATAAGCCTTTCTTTACTGATACGTTTGGCAAACGAAAGAATTCCCTGACATGATTTGTAAGCTTGTTCAGGATGTTTTTTCTTTGATATTACGTTTGCAATATAAAGCCCTACATCTTCATGAATCTTATCCGCATCTTCTATAAAACGTTGCGGGTTCCAATCCAAAAGATGATTGTTGTAAGTTGCCATATGAGCAGATTCTGTTGTATAGGTATGCGGACTCTTTATCCGTTGATGAGTTGCTATCAACTCATATTTGTAAAAAATATCAACCTTACTTTTCGAGAAAAATATTTTTACTTTTCTGCCCACATGAATGAATGGAACACTATAATAATGCTTATCCCGATGGAGACATACATGCCCATTCTTCATCACAGTTACCTGTACATTTTCTCTCATCTCAAAACGCATGGACGGTAAGGGCTGAAGTGTATGTTTTTCCATTTCTGTAAACTGATCCATACGTGAATAAGTCCGTCCGCTAAATGATGTTTTATTATGGTTTTCAAGATGTCTCATAATGTTTTCATTTAAGTCTGCTAATGAATGATAGGTTTGTCCATACAGCATAGTGAAAATCTTGTTATAAGAAATTTTTACAGCACCTTCTACTAATGATTTGTCTTTTGGTTTATAGGCTCTTGCAGGCAATACAATCATTCCGTAATGTTCTGCAAATGCATCAAAGTTTTGATTAATTGTTGGTTCAAAACGATTACTTTTAGTGACGGCAGACTTTAAATTATCTGGCACTATGGCTGCTGGTGCTCCGCCAAAGTAATGTAAAGCGTTTTCACAACATAAGATAAAATCTGCAATATCCTGACTTTCTACTGCCTGAACATAAGTCAGTTGACTGGCGCCGAGTATGGCAACAAACACCTCCATGGTACATACTTCTCCTGTTTGTTCATCGATTATATCAAGTTTCTTACCTGTAAAATCAACAAACATCTTGTCGCCTGCCTTATGTATCATGTGCATTGATGGATGTGAGCGACCCTTCCATTTACGATAATGTTTGTAAAACCCAGTTTTTTGGAATGCATCAATAGTATTATTTGAATACTCTTTCCATAGCTTTTCAAGGGTCATTCCAGGTTGTTTCATACGCTTTTCCATCTGTGGAAATAAAGCATATAGCTCTTTCTCCCTTTCTGGTGGTTCGGGTAATTCTGGATTAGTATGAAATAATTCATCTAACTCCTTATCACTAAGTGTTGATAATTCATCCCAAGGTATTTTTAATTCGCGAAACTGCTTAATATATTTTTGGATTGTTGTTCTTGAAACACCTGTTATATCGCGTATCATACGCGTACCTTCGTGATGCTTGATGGAAAATTTAAGGATCTGTCTTAGTTTACTCATGTCAATGTTTTTATTTGCCATATCTGTATTGATTTTATTGTAAAATACAATAATAATCTCTACAAGATATAGTTTGAAAAACAGCTGACTTATTTGTGTTTTAGACGGTACACTTTGCCGCGGAATAGATGGACCAGTTTAATGCGGAATGCGTGGACCACTTTGTCGCGGAATTAGTGGTATACTTTGCGCGGATTCTCCATATAAAGGCATACAGGTATGGAAAACACAACCTGCTTTTATAAATGTTTCAATTAAAAACAATACTGTTAAATCAAGATATATGGCCATAT
>CAZXFB010000139.1:0-2717 GCA_964639725.1 uncultured Rikenellaceae bacterium | reverse complement strand
AATCTCATAACCAATTGTTTTAAATTTATTATTGATAACCGATACTCATATAAATGAAAAATTAAATTGATGTTTTACCTGCCAACAATGAATTAAAGTCTGTTGTTAATAGCTATTTATCTGTTATTTATATAATTATGGCTCTTGGTTTATAAGTTAAATACAGCATTTACAATATTAATTGTTTTTGATTATTTGTATAATATGATCAGGATTATTTTTACAAATAAGAAAAATTTGGTAATCTTACATGAACAAACATATTTTTTGATATTTGCCTGTTATTTTTTGACAAGAATTGATTGAGCTGTTAATAATAAGGTATAGCTTTGTTCATATTATTTCCGAATCATTAGTTTTTAAATTTTAAGTCCTTTAAGAAGATTATGAAGGAATTGTTAATAGAACAGACTCCAAAAACACCACAGATTGATCTGAATCATTTAACTGGTGATCTTATTTTCTCTGGAAAATCAATTCCCGAAAATGCTGCCAAAATTTATGAACCTGTTTTAAACTGGGTAACAGATTATATTCAAAACCCCTCACCAACCAGTAATCTGAGATTAAATCTTGATTATTACAATACTGCATCTTCAATATGGCTGACGAAAATAGTAAAAGTCCTGATCAGGATTAATAATCCTGAATATGTTTTAATTATACATTTGTATCTTCCAATTGAAGATTATGATGAAATGAATGACTTTGATGATATCAAAGACGCCTTTATTCCAATTAGTTATGTTGACCAGAGCGCTGCAATTAGTATTGGCATCAGGCTATATGGCACAGATGAAAAAGGTGAAATTATAAAGGAGGCTCTGGTATTCGTAGAGAAGGAACAATCAGTAACCTGAAAGACGAATTCATAAAATTTTATATTTCCCTGTAAAATATACCCTGTCCGGTTAAGTAAATCTAATTGATTACTGTACATATACGACTGGCAGAGATATTATCTGGCCATCACGTTTATACTTGTCAGAAGCTGTTCACGGAATGAATTGCCCAAAGGAATGTTCTTTAGCCCGTTTCCAATAATCAGGTCCAATGAATTCTCTTTAATCGTCTGCAACTTGCTCTTGTTAATAATAAAAGACCTGTGTACTCTTATAAAGATCCCTGAAGGTAATTGATTCTCAATTGCTTTCATAGTGAAATGAATAGTATACCTCTCATCATTAGTGAAAAGGGTAACATAATTCTCAAGAGCTTCAATATAAAGTATATCTTTTAGTTTCAGCTTGATCAATGCTGATCCTTTTTTAATAAATATCTCATTATCACCACTATTACTAACTTCCTTATGTGAATAATATCTGATTGCTTTATCAGCAGCTTTACAGAATCTTGAATAAGTGACAGGCTTAAGCAGATAATCAACCACATTGAACTCAAAAGCTTTCAGGGCATTCTGATCATATGCTGAGACAATAATAATATTTGGCTGATAGCTGAAGCTGCTTATAAAATCAAACACATCCTTTTCGAGAATATCAATATCAAGAAATACAAGGTCAATATCCTTTCTTTGTGACAATTGTTCCTTTACGGACTCTAAATCATAATATATTCCCAAAAGATTAATGGAAGAAAATTTAACTGCAAATTCTTCAAGAAGTTTGCAATTGATTTTATGGGCACCTATAATGCAATTCATGAATACGAATTTAGCAATAATTTTTATTCTTTGTTTGAAACAATAAAGTTAAACAAAACAAAAAGGAAAAAGTTTTAGATAAACGGGACCTTAATTATCAATATCTGAGTCCATATTTTTATTAATCACAAATACACCTTACAAGGTCCGTTTTTTAAACAGATTTCAAGACGCAGATTTAATCTTAAATTTTATACAGGTAATTTTCAAAATGATTTAATCATAAATCCTCAAATACTAACCATAACAAATAATAATTTAGGCTTACTTCATATTAATTTCTGATTACTTTTACCGGTAATTAATACGCTTATGAAGCTGAAATTTTTAATATTGTTATTTGGAATGCCAATATTGAATAGTTGTAACCATACATACTATTCAGATGAAGTCAAGAATTCTCAGTTTAATCCAAATACTGTGTTCCAATCATTTGAAGATCTCTCTTCGCCAAAATTTTTACACCTTATTAATAAATATCAATTGGATACTCTGTTCCATGGTGAAACTGATGAATTTAAGAGAATACTTTTATTACGGCATTGGATTAAGTCAGTTATCACAATTAATGATTTCGGGGATCCATATCCGGGAAAAGGTTTTACTGAAGGCATACTGGATGAAGCATTAAAGGGACAGGGGTTTCATTGTGGTCATTTTATGACTGTTCAGAATGGAATTATGAATGCTTATGGTTACGTAACAAGAAACCTCGGTGCCGGACCCGGAGTGAAAGGAGGTCCTGACGGTCATCATGGAATAAATGAAATATGGTTGAATCAATATAATAAGTGGTTCTTATCTGATGCCAAATATGACTTCCATTTTGAAAAGAATGGTATCCCTTTATCTGCTCTGGAAATACGTGAAGAATACTTAAAAAATTTGGCGGCTGATATCGTCAAAGTAACCGGGCCAGACCGTATCCCTGCCGATATAGATACAATATCAGGTGTTGGCAAAGTCAGAAGTGCCCAAACCTATACCTGGATAGAATGGCATGGGTATAATAATATGTTTACTGTTTGGCCGGAATTCAAAGAATTATTAATTA
>CAZXFB010000138.1:0-2738 GCA_964639725.1 uncultured Rikenellaceae bacterium | reverse complement strand
CTTTATATTGTACCAAACTGGTGTTCAACTGTTGCCTGGAGTCGCTTATAGATGTGTTCCTGCTCCTGGTAGTTTCTCCTATATGTCTCGTAATAATCTGTAAATGAGTGTCATGGAAGCGATCTACCGCCTTTCGATCGGGTACATTGTGATCGTGCCGGACATAATTTGCAGGACTTTGTTTTGTATTGCTTAAAGATGATGACGTTATCGCGTCTGTTACATTCTTTGTACCATGTACCGTTGCTTCGGAGAACTTCTCCCTGGGGACAAGTATAAGTATCATTCGTTTGATCGAAGGTAAGTCGTTCAAAATTTCAATCCGGGTTGGAGCCTGACTTGTTGATGGTAAACCAGGTATTGCCACAATGGTTTCTAACCCGAAGTCCTGTGCAATCTTTAGTTCCGATCCTGTATGGTAACCTTTATCATATAGGACTGTAAAAACATTGGTCCTGAGAATGCTTTTTGCCCTTTGAACCATGTTTCCCATCGCTTTGCTGTCATTCTCGTTTGTTACTTTATAATCGATGGGTATGCAATGCTTTGAGTCAATAGTGGATTGTACATTATAAGCCACCTCGGTGATATTGTTAGGATCATTATCTGGCGACTCTCCGGATCAGAAACCGAGATCTGTGGTTCTCCGGAATCGTTTAAATGCTTCTCCAGATCTTTATAATTGTCTTTCCTCTTTTGGGGGTATAGGGAGTTGCCGTCGGAGCCTGCCCTGAGCGGCAGCGAAGGGTCGGGGGTGGCATGAGTTTTTGCACAGTCCCGATAAGTGGCGATGAGTTGGCTGTCACGATAAATGGTCCAGATGACTGAGTACCGATAAACGGCCGCGAAATGCTCCAGGTATAGAAATTGGCAGATGGCGATGCAAAACCCATGACAACGGCGCGTCGGACAGCAGCCCTATTGACATTGTCTCGGAAGCAGGATTAGTCACGGTACTGATAGTTTAATAAGTGGCTGAAAATTCCTCTCATAGACTTTGGGGCTGTTACGAGTTTGTCGGGGCTGCTGAAGGCCATTAATTAAACCCGCTTGTTATCGTTATTTGAAATTTAAAACTCTCACGGTACAACGAATTTGTCATGGTATACGAAAGTTGTCAAGGGATCAAGCCCGGCAAAAAGATGGAGTTGTCTTGATAGGGTATTATTGTCTACTTTTGGGACAAATCTTTTCTATTTAATTTAATATCTATCGCAACTTTAATAAATCCCATGAAGAATTGGTCATTACCAAAACAAATATTTAAAGGTGTTATTTCATATGCTAATCTGCTTTTGGGTTGATTTATCCTGATACCCCAAGCCAGGTGACCACCATAATATAATTTAAAAAGATAATCTGATGTGTTATTTCCTGCTTCAGGCCAACCACCAGTTCCAAGTAGTCCACGAGTATAATTTGCCAGTCCGCCTGCTACTACAAATAAAGAAAATGGTTTATACTTGATCACGTCAAAATACCCATCGACTCCAAGAGATGTAATTCTGTAATATTGGTCTCTAGTATCAGTTATTCCAAAAGGGAAGAATCCTCCTGTCATGAAGTTTGGGCTAATTCTAAGTCTGTCGTTAAGAATTGATTTCTGAAATCCAAATGAAACCAGAGTCCCCATTCCCATTTCTCTAATTCCTTCATTCATTCCTACGCCGAGTCCAACTTTAAGGCTGTTATTGGAATACTCTTGACCACTCACTTCTGATATAAATGTGAATATGGTAATAATCAGAATACACAAATATTTATTCATGTTTAGTTGTTCTGCCTGATCCTTTGGTCAATGATTTTTTTTTTTTTTTCCCTACGACAATCCCAGATCATGACGATTAAAATCATGTTTTCTGATATTTCGTAAATTATCTGATAATCACCGGTAATCATAGCTCTGACCGATTCTGTCTGAGACTGTAACCCAATCAGAGGATTTTTTAAAATGAGATTTAAACTCTTGTTTATTTTAGAATTTATTTTTTTACTATAGGATGCAGATTTGTTTCTGTCTATGTAAAAATTAAGGATATCAAAAAGGTCCAATCTGGCTTCAGTTGACCATTCTATTTTGTATTTAGCCATTGGTCAATCTCTTTTTGCAAAGTATCATTAGAAATTGATTGTCCATTTTTTAGTTGGTCTCTGCCAGATTCTATCCGCTTTTTCTGAAAATCAGAAAGTTTATAAACTCTCTCTTTTACTTTAGAATTGATAATGGTTTTGATGGCATTCAGGAATGAGTCGTCATCAATAAGCGAGAGCTTTTCGATAATATGGTGTCTGAGCTCAATGGTACTCATAATATTCTTTTCTTGCGAAGGTAGCTAATTTATGAAAAAAATGTCTCCATAAATCGTCGAAAATTATCTAGTCCGATAATGTCTGGCATTTTGAAGTCTATACTGATATTGTCAAGTTTATTTGTCCCGGTAGTCTGAGTGCTCTCATTGGTTGACTTCTTTTTCAAAAGAATTGTTTTCGATGAATAATCCTTCATCTATTTCCTTTTTTGAGAGAACTATATCATCAGGTTGTTCCTGAGTCAATTGAATCACTCCACTTTCAGTTTTAGAGTCAAGAATTGTTTTTAATGCTTTGAGAAAAGTAACATCGTTAATTTCCGATATCCTGTGAATTAATAATGTCTTTAATTGTATAGCTGTCATGGCTTCAAATATGTATTGCAAAGATAGAAAATTTCAGAGAACCATCTATTATTCGATAACTGT
>CAZXFB010000137.1:0-2814 GCA_964639725.1 uncultured Rikenellaceae bacterium | reverse complement strand
ACTTAAAACTCCTCCCCTTTCATCTGACTTCACTATGCACAAAGAAGTAAAGGACAACAAAGAAGTCTTAGTATGTACTGTAGGTAAAACAGTTTTGTACTATGATTACCGATGTATCGCTGATCTCCATGCAATGCTTAAAAAGAATGGTGACTGGATAGAGCTTGGTAGCGCTGATGAACAAAAACCTGCTAAAGAGGGCACTGTTGAAGCTTGGGGGCGCTCTGAGAAAAATCCTGTTGGCGGATGGTATGGTCTTAAAAAAGGGCTTCGTGGACGGTTCGGTATGTATGTTCCTCCCTTAATGGAAAAACTTGGCATAGCAGATCTGACCCATGATCCAAAAGGGAATAAAATGAGAGCTAAGTAATTAACAAGACACTAACAAACCAAAACAGGTTAGTTTTCAGTATCCTGAGTACTAATAATTTAATAAACAAGATTATGACAGATCAAATTTATCCTTGCTTGTGGTTTGACGGACAGGCTCAAGCAGCAGCAGAGTACTACTGTTCGGTTTTCAAAAACTCCAGAATCATAGCCGACAATCAAATGGTGGTGACTTTTGAACTTAATGGGAATAAGTTTATGGGATTGAACGGGGGACCTCAATTCAAATTTAACGAATCCATTTCATTTGTAATAGATTGTGAAACACAAGTTGAAATTGATCATTACTGGAATAGTCTGATTGCCGACGGTGGAAAGGAGGGCAATTGCGGGTGGTTAAAAGACAAGTTTGGCGTTTCGTGGCAAATAGTTCCAATAGTGCTTCTAAAACTACTGAATGACCCAACCCGAGCACAACGGGTAATGGCAGCATATATGAAAATGAAGAAGTTTGACATTGAGACATTGCTAAATGCATAGAATCACGTTTGCAATTTACAAATTACAGTTTATATATCTTTCAACCAAAATTTTATCCTGTGAGTGAATCTTATCAATTCAAGACAGTAAAAGAGTATTTCGATTCTCAACCAGAAAAGGTTAGAAATGCTCTCATCGAATTAAAGAAATGCATATTTGAAGTTGTTCCTAATGCGACTGAGCTTTTAAATTATAACATTCCTGCTTATACACTGATTGAGGGAGGAAAAAGAGAACAGCAGATAATGATAGCCGGATATAGAAATCACGTTGGGCTATATCCACATCCTTCGACTATTAAAAAATTTGATAAAGAATTGAGTGAGTACAAGAAGGGAAAAGGATCAGTTCAGTTTCCATTAGATAAGCCTTTGCCTAAGCAACTTATTATTGAAATGATAAAGTATAGATTGACACTTTTGTAAAAAAACACTGACCACTAACACGGAAGGTTTAATTGTCTTCGCCAGCCCGGACAAATCCGTAATAAACCCAATGTCTATCACTAAATTTACACCTGCTTATTAAACTTTTATAACATGAGCGATCCTACTACCGTTACAAAGTTTATGGGGCTGCCGTCCGACGCACCGGCAATTCCCAATACCACAGAGCAGTTAGCGGTAAGCATAGACGCTCTTGCATAACCGTATTTCTCGTTTGATTATGGTTGCATCATAGCGTTTTTAATATTTTAACTTTGTGCAATCAATTTTAAATACAGATAAAAATGAAACAAACAACAATACTAGGTCACAGTAATCTAAAAGTTAATAGAATTGGGCTTGGTTGTATGGGTATGTCAGAGTTTTATGGATCTTTTAATGAAAGAGAATCCATAAATACATTGCATAAAGCCATCGACTTAGGTGTCAATTTTTTCGACACAGCTGATATGTATGGCTGGGGAGCGAATGAACGACTATTAGGAAAAGCATTTAAAGGTCAATTAGATAAAGTGATTTTAGCCACCAAATTTGCTGTGATGCGAGGACCAAATGGTGAATTTCTTGGACTTAACGGTAAACCAGAATACATAAGGCAAGCTTGTGAACAAAGTATTCAAAATTTGGGTATTGAGTCAATTGATTTGTATTACATGCATCGTCAGGACCCTAAAGTAGAAATTGAAGAAATTGTTGGTGCAATGAGTGATCTGGTCAAACAAGGAAAGGTAAAGCACTTAGGTCTTTCAGAAGTTAATGCAGAGACACTTCGTAGGGCACACGCAGTTTACCCTATAACAGCTCTTCAAACCGAATATTCCTTATGGAGTCGTGAACCGGAACAAGAGATTTTTAATGTTTGTAAAGAACTCGGGATCACCTTTGTGGCATACAGTCCTTTGGGAAGAGGGTTCTTAACTGGTGCGATTAAAAGTCGAGCAGATTTAGAAACAAGTGACTGGCGTCTTACGCTTCCTCGCTTTACAGATGAAGCTATAAGCGAGAATCTAAAGTTTGTTGAGGTTATTGATAAAATAGCACAAAGCAAAAAGGTTTCCAAAGCACAAATTGCCTTGGCTTGGGTGCTTAGTCAAAACGATGAAATTGTGTCTATTCCAGGAACTAGAAAAGTACACCGGCTCGAGGAGAATTTAGGTGCATTTACAGTGGAATTAACTAAAACTGATTTGGCTGTTATTCAAAGGTCTATGCCATCAGAAACATATGGAAATAGATATTAGAAATATTCAGTGGTTTGGAATCTTGAAGATGCTGTAAACATATCTCTACCAAGACAAGTCCTGCCTTTGATCCGGGACTGTCTTAACCTTGACATATTTAATATATAGTGACAAATTCCTTTCATCGGGACAGTTTTAAAATAAGCAAAAATGCTAACAACGCTGGTATAGGCAATAAACTTCCCGCTGCGCGGGACAAGTCGTCACAATTTTTGCTCGCCACCTTGACAATTTCGCCATGACGATTAACTTCTCAC
>CAZXFB010000136.1:0-2818 GCA_964639725.1 uncultured Rikenellaceae bacterium | reverse complement strand
TAATTAGGGTTTGCTGAGAAAGTTAAATATATTGTGTATAATGTTAATAATCAACAATATATGTTAATATCTTAACTGCAAATAAATTGTAAAAATGCAAATTTAAACATATATTCCATTAAAAATCTTTGCATTTATGGTAAAGTACGAATCAGAACGCCAGTTGACCATCGAAGAGTTCAAAACCCCCTTCCAGACTTCATTACTAGCTGATAATAGGTGGGTTAGGCTAAGCAAGGTAGTTCCTTGGGATAAATTTGCTACCGCATATATAGCAATGATGAATGTCGGTTTTGGACGCCCGGCTATCTCGCCGAGGATTGTTCTTGGGGCTTTGATCATAAAGCACCTTGAAAAACTCGATGACAGGGGAGTGATTCTGGCCATACAGGAAAACATTTACATGCAGTATTTTGTTGGGTTGAAGGAATTTACCACACAACCGGTGTTTGATCCATCACTATTTGTAGATATCAGAAAACGAGCCGGGCATAAGGTATTTGATTCTCTCAACGTTGAGTTGATAAAATCTATCATCCAGAAAGATGAGAAGAAAAGCAAGTCGAAGAGGAAAGATTCTGACAACACTCCACCGAAGAATAAAGGTAAAATGCAGGCAGATGCTACGGTTGCTGATCAGTATATTACCTACCCTACCGATAATGGAATCTTAAACCAAAGCCGCAAACAGTGTGAGAAATTTATCGACAAGCTTTATAATAAGAGTGGTAAAGCAGGGGTAAAACCCAGGACTTACCGGCGGGAAATAGATAAGGCCTACCTGGCCTACTCAAAGCAAAAAAGGAAAAGAGAGGCCACACATCGGAAGATGACAAGAAAATTACTGGAATGTGTGAATCGTGATATCAAGCATATTAACAATATGTTGGATTTATTTGAGTTGAAAGGATCCTGTTTTCCTCTAAAGCACCCTGAGCAAAGAATGTTTTGGATAATCAACACTGCATATGGCCAGCAGAAACTTATGTACGATACAAAGACACATAGTTGCCCGGATAGAATTGTGAGCATATTCCAGCCCCACGTAAGGCCAATCCCTAGAGGCAAGACGAAGGCGCAGATAGAGTTTGGCTCCAAGTTGGGAGTAAGTCTTGACAAGGGTTTTGCAAGAATTAATACATTCAGCTGGGATGCGTATCATGAAGGCGGTGATTTGATAAAGCAGGTTGAATCATACAAGGAATTACATGGCAACTATCCGGAACTGGTTCAGGTCGATAAGATTTATGCGACAAGGGAAAACAGAAGCTGGTTGAAGGAAAGGAACATCAGAATAACCGCACTGGCTCTTGGCCGTAGAAGAAGCAAGGAAGAAGAGACCTATTATCAGAAACGCAAACGTAGAAAAGAGGCCGCTGAAAGAAATCATATCGAAGGAAAGTTTGGTCAAGGGAAGAACGGATACAACCTGAATGAAATAAGGGCTAGACTAAAGAATACATCTGAAAGCTGGGTAGCATGCATCTTCTTCATAATGAATCTAATACTCTACGAGAAGGGGTCTTTTTTTGGCTCTATTCTGGAGAAGTTAAAATTAGCGTGCGTAAATCTTATGGAATTTGCCTGGCAAATTATGACCATAATTTTACCAGGTGAGGGTTACTTATGCAAAAAATTGAAACTCGAATATTTATAAGTTTACTTTATCAGCAAACCCTATTTCCTTTTTTGTCCATGGTATGTGCAGGCATCTTTCATTCTCTATAAATTTCGACTTTCATTGAATTGGTATATAGGTTTTGCTGGAAAGAGTAATCTTCAATTGTGCATAGAAACATGACAGGACTTACAGACAGAGACTAGCCAATCTATATGTTCCCTTCCAATGTTATATTTTGCATATTTTTTATGGTGAACTTCGGTTGCAGGTGCACCACAGTACACACACTGCCAATTGTCTCGTCTTAGTACTACATATCGCTTACGTTTCCAATCATCTGAATTGAGGTAAACATTTCGGTAATAATCTCGTCGTCGCTTCCGATTCCTCTCTAGCGACCGGCGTTTTAAAAATGCCATAACAACGACAATAATAGCAATGGCTAATATTTGATATTCTTTCCTTAAGTTTAAGAATTCGCTCATTTGCATTAAGACATATGCATATTTTACATTTGTTTTATTCCTCTGTTAAGCTTGCAATTAACGGCAGTCTGTCTAATAACCACTTTATTTAGTTCTGAATTTAGCTAAAACAAGTCGTTATCAGTGACCCGCGGAATTTGTCTATTATAACTGGTTTCTGGAATAAAGATGTCTTAAAATTGCTGCTTTGGAGCCAGGCGAGGAGTGTTTTGTTTAAAAACAGGAAAATAAGTACCCTCGGATACTCCTTAAAAAGATTGAGCGTTAAAATTTTGCTTATGGATCACGGTTAATGGTGATAGAAGCCTAAAGAAAGGTCAGGTGACAGACTTTAGAGCAACATGAGTCTTCATTCATGGTACTGCGTACCGAATGAAGTCCTCTTTATTAGCATACGGGCCAGGGTTAAATCTGTCAAGGTTTCGGTGTCTGTAAGTCAAAAACTATTGTGTAACACTATTTGTTTTCATATTGTTTGAAAAATTCATCCTGGCGTCTTGCTTGTTCTTTTAAGTCCTCATCTGATAAATCTGGGAGATTGTTAAAGTATTCTTGGATGCTTCTTACAGTTGGGTCATTAGCTGCTACTATTCTGAAGAATTCTTTATATGGGTTTGGGATGAGTCTATGGACTATTTCAGATTGGTGATCATAAAGAAATCCGGACAACGGAGTTTCGATTCCAAGCTTTATATCAAGTGGAAGGCCTACT
>CAZXFB010000135.1:0-2932 GCA_964639725.1 uncultured Rikenellaceae bacterium | reverse complement strand
ATATCAATAGTTTTAAAACCGGGATTTATATGTTAAGGATCGAAAATAAAACCGGTATAATCACAAAAAGATTTATAAAACAATAAAATTGATAGCTAACATATAGTGGTTTAAACAATTATCTTGTGGGTTTTAAAGGATCGTTTTCACTTATACTTTCATTCTTTAGTGTGGAAACCCCGTTTTTCCTGAACACTTTTTGCCGCATATGATTGACTATACGTGTGAGGAGTTTAAATTATTATCAGTTATAATATTTCAATTCGTCCGTTTTCCCATTATTACTGTTAGTTGACAGTATCTGTCCAAAAAAGTAAATTGCCTGGGTTCCTTGAGACAATATTTATAAGGACTTCAGGAGATAAAGAAAAACTCTCCATCAAAAATGATGATGTGTTTCCCTGAGTAGCGGAATGGGATGAAATATCTGACCAGATATTACTTGAAGTGATCAGTAGAATTGCCGAATACATCGAAAATGATGCACCTGGTAAATTAAGTCCCGGATTAATTAAAGTGAAACTTGATAAAAGTCTTAACAATAAACAGTTTTATCTTGATAAAAGTGTATTTTCGAATTATTAAAAGGAATTTTGTCAAATGAACGATACAGATTTGCGGAACTTATTTTATGGTAGGAGAATCAAAGAAGAGAACCTTTGATTTTAGGAGGTTCCTGACAGACTTGTAAACCATGGTTACTTTAGGAATTTGAAAAACAGTTGCTTAAAAGCAAGGATAGAAATGGACAATTAATGAGGATGGTTTTAGGAGAGATTAACCTGAATATGATCATGGTTTTTCCAAAGTCATTATTCTAAAATTATTAAGATTTTAAATGTGACAGTTATATATACTTTAATTCAAAAAAAAATGAAATATCGATTAATAATTAGTAGTGTTATTTTGATTGCAATAATGTCATGTAATAGCGGTGACAATCCAGTTTTGAAGATAGAAGGCGGGGAGATACAAGGCATTCCTTCAGAGACTCCTGGAGTATATTTTTATAAAGGTATACCGTTTGCAGCACCTCCGGTTGGAGACTTGCGTTGGAAACCACCACAGCCGGTAATTCCATGGGAAGGTATTAAGGTGGCAGATACTTATGGGCCTGCAGCAATGCAACCTCCTCGTCAGCCAGGAAGTTTCTATTACAAAGAATTTTTCACTGATGATGGCCATCAAAATAGTGAAGACTGCCTTTATCTGAATATCTGTACTCCTGCTCCCGGAAAAACGAATGCCAGGTTGCCTGTGGCAATGTTTATTCATGGCGGCGCTTATGCATCCGGGTACTGTTATGAAAAGCAGTTTTTGGGAGGTGAAGAGTGGGCTAAACATGGTGTAATTCTTGTTACAATAAACTATAGGCTAAATATTTTTGGCTTCCTTACGCATCCTGACCTTTCTTCTGAGAGTCCGAATGGTGTTTCAGGCAATTACGGACTTTTAGACCAGATTGCCGCATTGAAATGGATTAAGAACAACATACTACAATTTGGTGGTGATCCGAACAACATTACCATTTTTGGACAGAGTGCTGGTGCAAGGAGCGTTCAAAATCTTGTCACTTCACCTTTATCAAAAGATTTGATGCAAAAGGCGATTATAGAAAGCGGAGGTGGTATCTCTGATAGCTCTCAGCTGGACGGTTCACAATTGAAGGATGCAGAACAGGCAGGCAGATATATTATGGAGTTTGGCGGGTATAATAACTTGGAGACTATGCGTGCGGTTTCAGCGGAAGATATTTTGGCTCTTATGAGCAGGTACAGGAGGGAGAAAAGGTTGGGGATGATGTCACCAGTGATAGACGGGTATGTCTTAACAACCAATTTCAGCGAAGCTGCACGCTCCAACAAGATAGCTGATATCCCTTATATAATTGGTTATAATACTGATGATATGGTGGCAATGACTACCGGTATAGGAGAATTTTGCAGGCTTCGCGAGAAAAATGGTGACAAAGCCTATGCTTATGAGTTTGCACGGGCAATGCCTGGAGATAGTGCGGGAGCCTTTCACTCTGCAGAGTTGTGGTATGTTTTTAATACACTGGGTAACTGTTGGAGGCCTCTCACAGAAGGGGATAAAGTGTTATCGGCTTATATGGTTGATGCATGGACGAATTTTGTAAAATACAACGATCCTAACGGAAAGGACAAAGAAATTTGGAGCCCTTATACTGAAGAAAATCAGCAGTTCATGGTCTTTAAATTAGGTGCTTCAGGAGATGCGGAGCCAGCAATGGGCTTGCCTACCCAATCTCAATAAACCGGATTTATTGCCACGAGGTGTAACATAAAGTCAATTTTCAACCTTGTAACAAAGTCAATTATTAACAACACATTTCCAAAATCAATGATGGTACCACTCCTCCCCGAAGTGGTTAGGAGAGTTATTATTAAGTATTTAGAGAGACACTTCCTCCCTGGAAAAACTGGATTGGAACGCTGCAATCAACCGAATTAGGAACAGGAAGATTAATATCGGTAACTTTAACGAAGTTTGAAGATGATATTGGTTAACCCTTGTAGTTAGAAACAACCAGATTATTGGTTGCAGGATAAAAAAAATATGTACTTTTGTTTCGTAATTTTACGAAACACTAAATGAAATGGAAATAAAGGAGAAGGTTAATGTTTACACAGCTAAACAGGAAAAAATTGCCCGTTACTCAAAGGCATTGGGACATCCTGTGAGAGTGTTTATAATGGATTTTCTTGTGAAGAATACTGATAAATGTTGTTATAGTGGTGACATGGCTGAAGAACTTCCCATTGCCCGTTCAACTCTCTCCCAGCATCTGAAGGAATTGAAAGAAGCAGGGTTGATACAGGGTGAAATAAATCCCCCTTATATTAAATATTGCATAAATAAGACCGGTTGGACAGAAGCTAAAGAATTGCTTAATTCTTTTTTTAACAGG
>CAZXFB010000134.1:0-2982 GCA_964639725.1 uncultured Rikenellaceae bacterium | reverse complement strand
TCTGCCTGGGGTTCATCCTTTTTTTCCTTTTTTTTTTCAGCCTTGACAGCGACTTCCTTTACCGGTTTAACGACTCCCGTTTTTTTTAGCTGGGCGATCGCATCCTGCATCTTATTCCATTCGGCGGCTCCTTGTGAACGGTCTTGTGCATAATCGTTGATCAATCCGTTACTTGCCTTTTTGATCTCGTTTACCTCTTTGCAAATCGCTTTGATATCTGTATGGATATTTTTCATCAGACCTTTGTAATTACCAAGGCGTGATGCTTCGCCATTGGCCAGGTCTTTCTGCAGCTTTTGAGCCATTTGTTGATTTTCCTTGCTGATTTCTGATAACCTTTTCTGGAATCCGGTAAGCAATGTCCTGGTATATTCAACCCTTTCAGCCAGATTTTTACCTAGTTCTGCTCTAAGTTCTGCCGACATTTGAAGATGATCTTTCTCAAAGTTTTCGAGCATTTCATTGGTATTCTTAAAGATCTCGGCAACCTCCTCATTGATGCTTTTAATGTCCTCGTTGATGTTTTTCATCAGGGCATCAAATTCTTCCATGCGGATCTTTTCGTCTTCCATCCTGTCGGCTCTCCCTTCAGCAAAGAATTTATCCAGATCTGCGGCCATCTCTTTTCTTTCTACCACGAATTCATTGATCATATTAAAGGTTGAAGTTTGAATTTCAACAACCTCAGTACGAATGGAAGCGATGGTGTTGTGAATGTCGCTCATTAGGTTATTGTAAGTACTGATGCGTTCTCTTTCACCAGTTGCGAGATCTTTTCTTAATGCCATCGCGTTGGCGTTTATAACGGCTGCCATCTCCTGGTGATCTTTGTGAAAACCGTCCAGGGTTTTTTGCACTTCACTTACAAGCTCTTCATTTTCTTTAATCCTTTGTTTGAAAGAAGCAAGTAACTCTTCGCTTAAATTTTTCATTTCAGATGCTAGTCCCATTTTGTTATCTCCTTATTGATTAGTAAATATTTAATAAAATAATTGATTTCACCCTTTAGTATCCTTGTTAACGATGAGTGATCTCGTGCAATATTTGATCTTTAATATTTTTAATATCCTGAATTTGAATATGATCGCCTTTTTTAAGCAGGTTTTCGAGGCACACCATCATACTGTTGTGCATTTGTTGAAAATCCATGAATGTCTTCATAGCTGTTTCTTTTCTGGTCTCCTGTACTTTTGAAATCTGATGAAGTTGCTCTTTGACGAGGGATATTTTTTCTCCGGCATCTTGTGCAGTTATATCTTTAATACCCAGAAGACTGTTTTTAAGTGATTGGGCGGTCTCTTTCTGTGCTTCAATAAAAACCAGAAACTGGCTTTCTGCTTCTTTTTCTTTTTCGTCGAGGGTAGTGAGTATACCCGACATTAATGTGTTATAATCTTTTTTGCGGAGGGAGCCATTCTTGGCTACCGTTTCACAAAGTTTGGAATTAAGCAGATCCCGTTCTTTCCGCAGTTCATTGAGAGAACTGTGGACATTATCGAACAAGGTGTGGGATGATTCCGTAATATTTTCAGATGACTGGAAGGCGGTTTGGATTTTCTGAATCCTGGTTTCGTAGGAAAGGATGATGTTGTCAACAAAACCATCTATGTTTATTTCGGACAGGTTACTCATAGACAGCAAATTTTATGTGGTTTATTTTGAGGATAAATTAGAAATTCTTGGTAAATCATGCTTCCGGGAATTGAGCCGCGAAGGATTTTTAGCAAGAATAACTGTTAACTGCAAGTACCTTATGCGGCTTTAGCAGTTAATCCAATCGCTTCAGCATATTTCAGATAAGTTTCAACAGAAGCAACAACGATTCTGGCTTCAATTGCAAGTAGTTCGATACCTACTAAAGATACTCTTACCCATGCATCAACAACAACACCTTTGTCAAGAATACGGTCAATAACTTCTACTAAGCTTGATGACCCGATGGTTTTTTCTACTGCCATGATTTTAATCTCCTATTATTGGTTAATTGTTTACCGTGCTTAATATTGGAGGGACGGCTTACCTCCTTTTACTTGAGTTGAACAATAAGTTGCGAAATCCAATATGTGCCGGATTCATCGTACTGACCGTTTTGCCTCTTGTGCTTTAGTCTAAACAATTGGTGTGCCAGAAAAACGGAGGAATAAAATTCGGGAGATAAATCTCTTCTAACGGGCTTAAAAAGAGGAGTAAAAAAAATGAAAATATTGTTTGGATGCTGGCAAATGCAGGTGGAATTATGAAATGAGTTCTGCTTTTATTTGAAATAATCGCACACCTGTGCGAAAATGAGTGAGGGAATGAAGGAATGATGTCATGATACGAATAAAAAATAAAACCGGAAGAATGTCGTTACCTACGCATTCATCCGGTCTGAAAATATTTGTTAACCTCTTGTAAAAGAAGGACCTGATTTATTATTCCAATTACTGTTTGACAAATTCAGGGTACAGCCAACAGTGAAAGTAAATGATCTATTCTTCGTTTTTGCTTACCGATATTTCGTATTTCTTCATTTTTCGGATTAATGCATCCCTTGTTATTCCAAGTAGGTCGGCAGCTGCCTGCTGACCGTATTTGCAATTTTGTAGCGCCGTACGGATCAGCTTAATCTCCTGAGTTTTCAGATCCAGTAACTCATCCTTAATTTCGGGATTTTCCGTTTTTTGTGCCTTAACCCGAAAATCATTTATTCCCAGTAAGTTACCTTTGCAAAGGATGATAGCCCGTTCGGTCATGTTTCTCAATTCCCTCACGTTCCCCGGAAATTCGTATTTGCGGAGGGCATCAAAAACTTCCTTGGCGATTTGAATGTTCGGTTTATTAAATTTCAGGCTAAAGACGCCAACATAATAAACAACGAGGGGTTTGATATCATCCGGTCTTTCACGGAGCGGGGGTATATGGATATGTAACGTATTCAACCGGTGAAGCAAATCAAGCCTGAATGTTTTTTTATCAACACATTGCTCGATATCAAAGTTT
>CAZXFB010000133.1:0-3040 GCA_964639725.1 uncultured Rikenellaceae bacterium | reverse complement strand
TCCTTTATCATCAACAACCACAAAGCCGATATCGGTATTGTTAACAAGCTGCCTGAATTTTCCTTCGCTTAGCTTTAATGCCTCTTCAGCCTGTTTGCGATCGGTGATGTCCTGAAAACTAACAAGACTTGCCCAAATATTACCACTATTGTCCCGGATGGGTGAACCGAATACTTCCAATGCTATTCTTGTTCCATCAGGTTTCTTAACTTCCATGTCATCAACATGTTTCGACACTCCGCTCATTGCTACAATCAGAGGCAACTCCTCATTAGGATATGGAATATCTGTGCCAGTCTTATATAAATCATACACTTTTGCAATGGTGCCGGAGTTTGCTTCGGGAAGAATACCCCGCCCTAGTAAGTTGAAAGATGACTCATTTGCCAATAGTGGTATGCCAGAGGGCACTTCAATCATGTAAACCCCTATCTGCAGGTTTGCAAGAAGAGCATTTATCATGCTGTTTTGCTTATTGAGTTCATCTGTCATTTCTTTCCTTTTGGTAATATCGCGGATATTGCATTGAATTACATTATAGCCGCTTACCTGATATACATTACTCACAAACTCAACATGAAACTTTCGTCCATCCGAAGTCTCAAGAGGCAGATCTTCATAACGCACGTACTCCTTCTGCTGAAGCTCTAAAAATTTATCTTTATTGGCGGCGATATCTTTGAAGAATCCGATTTCCCATATTGATTTTTTCAGGAATTGCTCGCGGGACACACCCAGCATCTCAACCAGGTAAGGGTTCACATCAACAATAAGTCCGGTTTCAGCTTCGAGAATGAGAATTCCATCCCGTGCTGCTTCGAAAAGTCTCCGGTAGCGGGCTTCAGAAATAATCAAAGCTTCATCCAGCTGCTTCCTTTCAAGTTCATTTTTAAGATGTTCTCTGGACTGAATGAACTGTTGAGTCCGCATCCAAAATAAAAGAACAGCACCGATAAAAAGAATAAATAAAATTGTTACAGAAACTGAAATGATTGATAATCTCTCTAATGGTGCCAGAATTTCATCTTTGTCTATCTTTGCCACCATGAACCAGCTGAGATCCGGTAGCGATGAAACAAACGACAAAACTGGCTTTTCTCTGTAATCAACACCGTTAACAACTCCCATAAAACCATTTACAGCTTTAGCCGCAGGCAGATCTATATCTGAAATCGGAAACTTCAAACTTAATGCAGTGTTTTGAATGTGCCGTAAGTCATTCAGATATAAAACACTATCGCCATCCTTACGTATAAGAAGAGTCTCTGCACTTTTACTTGGAGTTGGCCATGACTGAATAAGGGGAAATAGAGTTTTCTCCGGGTCAATCCGCAGGACAATTACTCCGAAAGGTCTAGATTTTTTAGTATTATTAAGAACCAATGGGATAACAATGTCAATAGCCGGCCGGGATGAAGGTCCGTTCCTGTAAAGATCTGTCATTCTCGTATTCAGATCTTTCAGAACTTCCATGCAGACTTTTCTTGTAGACTCGGGCAATACTGAAACTGATTGTCTTGCCGCCAATCTTGAATTCAGGAGAGTATCATATATAAATGCACCATTATAATCAAGTCTTTCAGCCATATAATCCATCCAATTCCTGATATCAGCTTCAGTTTCCGGCTGATTTTTATTATTGATATATTGCTTCAGACTTTTCAGCAGAGGATTGTTGTTTCGTATTTGCTCCGTATTACCAAGTCTTTCATTATGCCATAGTTCTATTTGATCTATTTTCAGCTGAGAAATAGAAGTAAGTGATTCTATTGCATCGTTGTTAATCCTGGTTAATTGTGACGAGTAATAAACTCTGCCAAGTATTATTGTTCCAACCGTAAAAATGAAAAATGGAAATATAAGCATCCAGGGAATTTTAATTTTCGGGGTTTTTATCATCTTGCTAGCTGTCATAACATTTTCATTTTTAGAATCATTTTTGTCTTAATTTACCTGTATATAAGAAGGTATGCATCAGCAAGCCACAGATCAGTGCTCAGAGTTAGTGTTTGTGTTATAATTCTCTGTTTGAAAATACATTTTCTCAATTTTTTGAACCTTGCCTTCGTCAATTAATTTATTCATGACAAATCCGAGTTTCATTCGTTTTTCTCCAAGAGGTATTTCCATATCTTGTATTGTCACCCCTTTGGGATGATCTTTAATATACTTCAACACTTTGTCTTCAAGGTTCATAATAATGAAGGTTTTGCTCTTTTTCAGAAGAACTAACCAAAGTGTGTGCCAGAAGCAAGAAGGTAAATAATGGAAAGGGGAAACTCAATCAGTTAATCGCCTGATTATTAGATGTAAATAACCGAGAATATATTTTTCGGGAAGATATTCTGCTGGAAGGATTATTGAATGAGGAGGAAAGATAATTGAAATTATCGCACAGATGTGCGGAAATGGACTATTGTTCTTCGCCTCTGATAACAACAATATTGAATTTAATGACTATCCGGAATCAATTATAAGGATTATGTAAATACTTATAGATTAATATGTTAGTTGTAAAAGATAAATCCGCCGCTGTGCTGGGAGTTGTAGGTTAAAGAGGCTGTCTCAAAAGGAAAATCAACCACCCCGTCATGACCCTTCGGGCATGACACCCCTCCTTGAAAAAGAGGGGAAAGTATTGATGTATAGCACATTAACTTTCTCCTCCTTTTGAAGGAGGAGTACCCCTGACGTCAGTCAGGGGGGAGGTGGTTGACTTTTGAGACACCCTCTTAAGAAATTCAGATTTATGTCTAATTCCTGATAGTCAATTTGAATTTTATTCCTGTTTTTCAGCATTACAACACTTGATTTCTGATTTTAAAGCTATCGAGGTTACTTTACACAAAAACGGTTATTGTTATTATAATTTTAGCATTAGCATTTCGGTGCTTTGCACCTTAAATATCTTCTTCTATTGCTTATCTACTACTAACAGGAGAAGGAGATACTACCCACCTGCACCCTTAAAAGCCCTGTCATCCTGAGTCCCCATACAAATATTTTGCACATCAGAAATTATGACAACTGGCTCTGAAAG
>CAZXFB010000132.1:0-3148 GCA_964639725.1 uncultured Rikenellaceae bacterium | reverse complement strand
TCGTGAAATCGAGCGGGGGTGTCTGAAACTCGGTGAACATGATCCTTGCTTCTAATGTTGCCGAATTTGATAGGATACTGTTCCCTGTTACCGAAATCGTATCGGTATATCTGGTAAACCGTGCATAGCCGACATAAGCCATTGATGATGAAACCAACATCATTTCTATACAAATCAATAAAACAGTTACCTTACAAAACTTTTTCATTTTCAAAACCCTCCAAATATATACACTCCAAACCACTCAAGTCCTAATATGAATTATATCATCTTATTTGTATTTGTCAATCGTTTTTATGAAATATTTTTAATTATTTACCAAATTGAGCATAAACAAGTTTGAAAACCTGGTAATTGTAATAGTGCAGATTTTGATTGTTATTGAAAAATCGTCTTATATCGAGCATAATTATTCAAAGTTGAACAGTTAAACTAATGCACCTTGCTTGCGGAGTTCTTTTATTAGTTCTTTTGCTTCTACTGCTTCAGCACATACATTGTTTTTTAATGATAATGCGGCGGCTGTTCCTGCTGCTTGTCCCATTGCTACGCAGGCGGGCATTACACGAATGGCTCCGTGTCCTCCATGTGTTGATGAAACGCATCTTCCTGCAATAAGCACATTACTTATTTTGTCAGGCACCAGGCATCTGAATGGGATTTCGTAGTAATCACCTTCGGGGGCCTTGTGGATTGTGGATTTTTCTTCTGATTTTGTGTAGCCATGTCCCTTGCCCGAATGTAAATCAACCCAATATGCTAATCTGCATATTGCATCTTCAAACTTACTTGCCTTGGTTACATCATCCACAGTAAATTGATATTTGCCCACAATTCGTCTGCTTTCTCTCACTCCCACATGCTCCGCGCTTCTTATTAGATATGAGTTTTCAAATCCGGGCACATATTTTTTAACGAAATTGATAATCTGAAACATCTGTTTGCGGCTCTGGATTTCTGCATTTGTTATATCTTGCGCGTTCATTGGGTTGATATTTCCAATATGAATAGAGTTAAATACAACTTCACCTTTGCGCGGCCTGCTCAAGTAGAATATAATATCTCCTTTAACATCATAATCACCTAATTCTTTTGCCTCTTTGACAAAATCATAATATCCTGCTATTGAATAAACATCATTTTCAAGCGGCGTTGTATCAGTTTCTTTATCAAGCTTTGGGAATCTGAACTGATCCGGATTGTTTTTAACATAATCAAAAGCTTTATGTACATCAACTCCGGCCATATCAAACATTAGTGTAACAGACTGAGTTAACCCTTCTTTATCTCCCGATTCATAATCAGCCCCCAGAGCAATAGCAGCATCTGCATCTCCGCTGCAATCTATGAGTCTCTTACAATCAATATTTATAGAACCTGATTTTGTGAATAAGTTCAATGAAATGCCTTCATTTTGGTAATCTGCACCAGTAAACACTGCATGAAGAAACAATTCAGCTCCGCTTTCAAGCACAAGCTCCTGGAGAGCAAATTTCATGATTTCGGGGTCGAAACAGTTTTTTAGTATTCCATCAAGCTCTGCAAGCTTTTCTTTTATTTCATCAAATATACCTGCAATCAGTTTTTTACCATCGGACGTTTCATGCGACATAAACGGATTTACCAGCGCAGCAGTAGACCAGCCGCCCAAATAGCCGTATCTCTCAATGAGAATAGTTTTCATTCCCATTCTAGCTGATGCAATCGCCGCAGCACACCCAGCCAAACCTCCGCCAATAACCGCTACATCATATTTCATTTTTTACCTTCTGTAATCTTTATTATAATAATAATTTCCCCAAAAGCAATATGGAAATTTACTTGTGAATAATCCAAACTATTAAGCCCATTATGAGTTAGTATATGAAATTTGTCAACATTAAAGTTGTTAAGTTTTTTAAAATATTTTGCATACTTAAATACTTTAAGTTATCCAATACAGAATAAGATCTTTAGTATATTCAGCAAACATGATTTAATGAATTGATTATATGTCTTCGGCACACATTGAGGAAACACATAGTAAAAATGGCATAGTGGGCAGGCAATACATACGAGATTAAAAAATAAATTGAAATTATTTTTGAAAATGTACACTTGTCAATGATGTGTTACAGTACATGCTGATAATTTCCCAGCATATTTTGTGCGGATCGCCAGCCGTGACAGGACAACGGCTGGCTGTTGGACTTTCTTCTGTATAGATTCATTTGTTCTTTTAAATATTTCATACTATAAAACTTTCTTTCGTAATAGAATCTTTCTTGATCAGATCTGTGAGATCTCTCAACTTTACCATTATGTCTTGGCGTTGCCGGTGCAATGAGCTTATGTCTAATGCCAAGCTCTTCCAGTTCAGCCTCAAATGCTGAAGGATGCTTTGCTCCTGTGTATCTGCTAGTGAATTCAGCACCATTATCTGTCTGTATGCATGAAATCCCGAATGGAAACTTTTCTATAAGCTGCTGAACAAACTCAACAGAATTGTAAGTAGAACGCTCATCAAATACTGCAATGTATCTCCAACGTGTACATTCATCGATTGCAGTATATTGATAAAGCTTCTTTCTCTGAAGACTGCCTACTAAGCACTCTTTAGGTACATATTTAACATCCATTTGAAATCGTTCTCCTGGAAACAGTATAGGCTCGTAAGGCTTATTCTTTCTACGCTTATGCTTCTTTGGAGCATCAAGAACACCCTCACGTATAAATAACTTGTATAAAGCAGTAAAACTTCGACTATAACCGAAGTTCATCTTTAGGTGTATCCACAAGCATACTAATCCAAGTCGCTTGTTATGGCGTTTTACCTTTAGAACCATATTGATCTCAGATTGACTCTGCTGAGCTGGGTGGCGCTTTGGCCTATGAGAGTGATCCTTAAGCGAATCCAAGCTGCCATCCCACCGGGACATCCATCGATAAATACTCTGTCGACTGATTTTAAATATCCTTGCTGTAGAACTTACATTACCAGTCTTTATTACTTCTTTCACTACGCGCTGACGAAACTGGGCCATTTGTCGTATACTTAACATGCGGATAAGTAACCTCCAATGTGATTATTTTAGACAAATAACCTATAACATAAGAGCGACCTTATCCGCAACCTAGTAATCTGTACCATATCAATGATAAACCAACA
>CAZXFB010000131.1:0-3170 GCA_964639725.1 uncultured Rikenellaceae bacterium | reverse complement strand
AGCTGTAAGAAATATGACAGGAATCTCCGCCAGCTTTTCATTCTTCTTAATAATTCTGCATAGCTCAATGCCATCCATTCCAGGCATCATTATATCAAGTAAAATCAGATCGGGGATGAAGTGCTCAAGCTGAGACAATGCAGAAAATGCATCTTCTGCAAGACTTAGAAGGAATCCCTCCTCTTTTAAAAGGGAAGCAACTAATTGCAGGTTTTTTAAACTATCGTCAACAACAAGAATTGAATTCACAGATTTTTTTATTTATGATGCAGGCCGTCTGTTACGGTCCATAATTTTCCCCAGGTCATAAAGAACCTTCATAAAATAGTCTCTCGATTTCCTGGTGGCCAGTTCGCATTCACAAAGACCATCTCTTATCAGTTTCAATTGCATGTGAGTGTTAACTCTGGCATATAACTCCTCTTTGTTGAAAGGTTTGGTGATATAGTCGACACCGCCTAACTGAAAGCCTTTTACAATATCATCCGTTTCTGTCCTTGCTGTAAGAAAGATAACCGGAATATCTTTTGTTTCAGGATTTTCCTTAAGTATTTCGCATACTTCAAATCCGTCCATACCCGGCATCATAATATCAAGGAGGATAAGGTCGATTTTGTTCTCACGCACAATCTGCAAAGCGTTATCGCCATCAAGTGCAAGAGCAATTTTATAGTTCATCTCCTTCAGAAAATTACTTACTACTTTCAGGTTCTCCTGGTTATCGTCAACTACCAGTATGAAGTTTTTTTCATTCATCTGCATCGTGTATAATTATTAAAGATATTTTGTCGATTATACGAGGAAACTCACTTAAAGTTTCCTTTAAGGCATCAAGATCTACCATTTCAAGTTCCTCAATTACTTTATCAGCGTAATCGGCGAGGTAAGTAAAATTAAGGTCTAAAGCTAATTGTTTCAACTCATTTGCAAACTCTTCAATTCTAAATAAAACAAGTTTGCCATTAATAATTTTCCATTTTGGCAGAAGAATAATTCTGAGAGATTCTTCTATTTGAGGAAGTACTCTCAATATATCTGCAGGCAGGTTTTCAAGGTAAGATAAATCTGTCTTTTCCAAAGGCTTGTTCCTGACTATGATTTTATGTTTCAGAAATCTTACAATTTGCATCAATAAGTCAGCCCGATTCACTGGCTTTAGAAGATATCCATCAAAAAAACCGGAGTTTTCAATTTTTTCCACACTGAATACCGATGCTGTAAAAGCAATAACAGGTATATGGGCCAGCCTGGGATCGGATTTAATTTCCTTTGCAACCTCATAGCCATTCATTCCCGGCATACGAATATCGAGAAGTATTAAATCGGGGTTCGTGAGTTTAAGAATTTCAAGAGAAACCTCTCCATTCTCAGCTGACGTAATATTTAAGTCTTGGTCAGATAACAAGTGTTCAATTGCTTCAACGTTTGAAACAACATCGTCAACAACAAAAATACTTGCCTTTTCAAAAACCAGGTCTTCATTAATTTCAAATGACTGCTGTTTCATGAATTTGGAAATATTCACTTTTATTTCTGGTAATGTAACTTTAAAGGAAGAGCCCTTTCCTTCTTTGCTTGAGACACTTATATTTCCCTGCATTTTTTCAACCAGCCGTTTTGAAATGGACAGACCAAGTCCTATGCCTCCGTACATCCTGTTCGATTGTCCCGACTGCTGTCTGAAAGCCTCAAATATTATCGTTTGCTGCGATTCTGCTATGCCAATTCCGGTATCTTCCACATCAATAATCAGGTTTCCTGAATTAACAGACTTATAATTAAATTCCACTTTAAGATTTACATATCCCTTATGAGTGAACTTTACCGCATTCCCTACAAGGTTGAATATCACCTGCTTTATCCGGATCTCATCCAGCATCAGATTAACGGGAAATTCAGAGGAAATAAAAATATTTATCTCAATTCCTTTTTCTCGGGTTTTGTCATTAAACAGAAGTTTTATTTCCTGCAGAATATTCTTCAGTTCGGTTGGCTGCAGAGCAATCTCTAATTTTCCGGCTTCAACTTTCGACAGGTCAAGAATATCGTTTAACAAAGATAACAGCAGTTTGCCGCTACTCAGAACAGACTGAAGCATTTTACGATGTTGTACGGAATCGAGTTTATGGTACAGAGCCTCGCTGAATCCCAGTATTGCATTCATCGGGGTACGTATCTCATGGCTCATATTGGCAAGAAACTCGCTCTTTGCCCTGTTTGCATCATTTGCTTTATCGCGCTCTGTAATAATCGATTGCTCCATAATTTTTCGCTCATAGGCATTTGCAATTATCCCCGAGATGGTTCTTAACAATTCCAATTCTGATTTTGACCACAGCCTGGTTTTTGAACATTCGTCAAATCCGATAAATCCAAAAAAAGCTCCCTGCACAAACAGAGGGTAAACAATTATTGACTTAATTTCCTGGGGTTCTAAAATTGCTCTAAGATCATCTGGCAATTCTGAGATATTTTCTGAATATACCCTGCCCTTATCCAGAAGCATTGGTTTCCAGGAAGGAATGACTTCATAAGGAATTCCCTGCAGATCATTCAATTGGGGAATAACATTCTTATTACACCATTCAAATGTATTGTTTGTTATAAGACCATCGGGGGAATCTTCAAAAATATATGCCCTGCTTACATAAGTATGAGAACCGATTTTTATCAGAACTGCATTTATACGTTTATCAAATTCATCAAGAGAATTGAGTTCAAGCGCTATTTCCGATAATATTTCCTGTTGCCTCAGATTCTGCTGTAGAATCAGTTCATTCTCCTTTTTGGAAGTTATATCAATATTAGTTCCGACCACCCGTGAGGGTTTTCCTTCCGTATCAGATTCCATAACTTTGCCGGTGTCACGTACCCAGATATATTTACCGGAATGAGTCAGGGTCCGGTATTCCGCCTGGTAAAACTGGGTTTTGCCGGCAAGATGGTCATTAAGTAACCGGAAGGTAGCCTCTGAATCATCCGGATGCAAAAGGTTCTTCCATGTATCGAGATTGTAATCGGTTTTGTTGTCTTCAAAACCGCGCATAACAAACCATTTTTTGTTTAAAATCAACTCTTTCTTTTCGAGGTTCCAGTCCCACAGGCCGGCATCGCCGGCAAGAAGTGCCATTTCAAGTCTTTCTGCATTCTCCCTGATCTGTTTTTCATAA
>CAZXFB010000130.1:0-3172 GCA_964639725.1 uncultured Rikenellaceae bacterium | reverse complement strand
CGGTGAACTTGATGGTTTTGTTGCCAAATTCTCCAGCGATTTATCTAAACTTACTGCATCAACCATGTTGAATGGATGGATATATTCTATGTTTATTCATGAAAACGGTGATATTTATGTTGGAGGGCACGGCAGACCAACTACTACATTAAAAGCGTTTTACCAGTTTTCCGATAAGGGCAACGACCAGGGTTTTATATCCAGGTTTAGTAATGACTTGTCAGTATTAAAGTCATCAACCTTGTTGCCGGGTAGTTTTCATTCAAATGCGGGAGAAATTAATTCTCTTAATCTTGCTCAGGATCCAAAAGGGAATATTATTTCTGCTGGCTGGTGTTCGCCCAAAGATTTTCCAACAACCCCAGGTGCATTCGATGAAACTCAAAATGGAGGGAATGATACATATATTCTTAAAATGAATCTGGATTTATCAAAATTGCTGACATCGACCTTTATAGGTGGAGGTAAAAACGAAAGGTGGAACCGAATGGCAACCGATAAGGATGGGAATATATACGTTGCCAGCTATACGTTATCAACAGATCTTCCCACCACGAAAGGCTCATACTACGAAAAATTTAGCGGAGGAGGAAATGATGGATTTATTGTTAGGATAAACAATAATCTTTTATCCGATGATTTTGAAGAGTTTCACGATGCGGCTAAAAGAGATAATCTGAAAAAAGTTAAACAATTGCTATTGGCAAATGGTAAACTACTTGAAGAGACCGACAGGTATAAAAGAAATGCACTTCACGCTGCAGCAAGATATAACGCTGTTGCTGTATCTAAATATCTCGTTGATAAAGGAGCAAACGTGAATGCAAAGGATGAAAGTGGGAATACCCCTTTACATCTCGCCTCGATTTACAGTTACGATCAAGTAGCAGATTTGTTATTAAATCGGAATGCTGATATAAATGCATTAAACGACGATGGGCTTACACCTTTATACCTTGCAACTTATTATGGAACCCCAAAAATGATGGGGTTGCTGCTTTCGAAAAATGCTGACACGGGTAAAAAAGATAAAGAAGGGAATACCATTCTTCATATTGCCGTTCTTTTCAGTAATGAGAAGAAGATTATGGAAACATTGAAGTATAAACCAAAAGTTGATGCAGTAAATATTGAAGGTAGCACACCACTCCATTTTGCTGTTCGTGATGCTAAAAATGAAAAGATAGTTTCTGTTTTAATCGAAAATGGTGCAGACCCATCAGCTACCGATAGCACCGGTAAAAATGCACTTTATTTTACAGGTGCTTTCGATACGGTTATTACTGAATACTTGTTGAAAAAAGGGATGAAAATCAACTCGCAGGATAAGGACGGAAATACTGTTCTTCACAATTCATTGCAAATGATAATAAATGCTAAAAATTTTGATCCTCAGGCAGGTCAGAGAATGAAAGACAAACTGAAATTGTTTGTTGAATATGGTGCAGACACAAATATTAAGAATAGTAAGGACAAATCCCCAATGGATTTAGCAAACGAGATAGGGGATAAAGAGTTGATTGAACTTTTGAAAACCAAGAAGTGATAAATATCGAAATATAGTAGCATGAAATTAAAATAATGAAAACATTAACAAAAACCAGTTTAGTGCTATTATCATTACTGGCTTTTTCAGTTAGTCTGTCAGCTCAATTAACAACAAATGAATTTCCAAAACTTTTAGGTCCATATCTTGGCCAAAAACCTCCGGGAATGACACCTGAATTGTTTGCACCGGGGATATTGTCCACAATCGCCCATGAACATAGCAGCCCTGCTTTTTCTCCTGATGGTAGAGAAGTTTACTATTCTGTTTTTTATCCCGGCGTTCCAATAGAAGTTATCATGTTCCGCCGATTTGAAAAGGACGAATGGTCTGATTCAGAAGTTGCACCATTTTCCGGTCAATATAGGGATGGGCAGCCAGCGTTTTCTAATGATGGTTCAAAACTGTTTTTCTGTTCAACAAGACCACGGCAAACGGAAGAGAACCCAACCAGAATGACCTTATGGTGCGTTGAAAAGAAACAAGACAGCTGGGGGCAACCATATTGTTTGGATGCTATGGTTAACTCTGGAAACATGGAAATGACCTTATCCATAGCAAAAAATGGTAATGTATATTTTTCTGTCAACGATTCTATCCTCGGTTGGACATTGCATAAGATAGATTATAAAAATGGAATATACACATCACCTCATAGCATGGGTAAATTAATTGGTGAGAACTATGCCGAATGGTGCCCATATATAGCCTCTGATGAAAGTTACATGCTTTTTTCAGCCTATTCGGTTACAGGAGAAGAAAACAACGATATTTTTATTGTTTTCAAGGATAAGCTGGGGAAATGGTCAAAAGCAATTAACGTTGGAACTACCATCAATTCAGTATATCAGGAGCAATTTCCAAGGGTAAGTAACGATGATAAATATTTGTTTTTCACAAGTAACCGGTTAAAAACAGAAAAAAGAATAAATCATAGTTATGAATACAGTGAGCCTCTTACTTATAAAAGGATAAAGGATATTATGAATGAGCCTGGTAACGGTAGAGGAGATATTTACTGGGTCGATGCAAAAATAATTAAAGAATTAAAACCAAAAGAATGATCATGAAAACACAAATTAAACTAATTGCAATCTTACTACTTTTATGTAGCAATGCTATTGCCCAACAAACATCAATTGATTTTTCAACACTTACTGGCTCATACATGGGACAAACACCTCCATCTCAGGAAAAGTTATTTCAGTCTGGCTTGATAAAGGAACGCACCGGTTTCTTTTTTCTACCGGTTTTCTGTCTCCCGGATTGTACCAGATTAAACTCCAAAGCAATGATGGTAGCACAATCAGTAAAATAATCAGGCAACCATAAGAAACCTGTTTATTTCTGTTTGATCAAAAGTGCTTTTTGTGTTTGGATGACGCCATTCACGGTCATCGTGAAATAATAGAATCCATAGCAACAGTATCCCCGGTTGAGCTTTTCCCATCCCATGAAATGGAATAACTTCCGGGTTCTTTTTCTTCGTTCACCAGTTTTGCTACCAGCTTCCCGGAGGAGTCGTGTACATCAAGCTGTTGTAATTCATTATGGCATAAAATACTGGCTGGAATCCTTTGCCATGCGGATGAACCTTTCGGCCGGGCTGTTCCTGTTCCCCCTGCT
>CAZXFB010000129.1:2995-3227 GCA_964639725.1 uncultured Rikenellaceae bacterium | reverse complement strand
GGTCCCGATTTTCAAAGTATGATAGATATAACCGTCAATATCAGTCACGGTAACAATCGGGTTAGGATTATCGGGGTCAATTTCTTTATCTTTTTTACAGCCTGTTACAAATAATAAAAATGCTGAAATCATTATTATTAAGCAAAATACAACTATTTTATTCATAGACATTTTTTTTCACCAGTAACGAATTGCGGCTAGATTATGAGACAGTTTCGATTAAAGTTCTGCT
>CAZXFB010000129.1:0-2985 GCA_964639725.1 uncultured Rikenellaceae bacterium | reverse complement strand
ACCTTTTGAGATTCAGAATCAATAATTTTCCCCTGGGTTACCTGATCAGCGTTCCGGCAATTACTCGTAATTCATAGATTGATTCGGGTGCAAAGCTATTAATAAAGTTACACATTGGTAAGCTATTGATTTTTTTTAAGTTCTGAACTTAGCTTTTGTTGCCAACAGCTTCAGGTATGCGGTTTGGCGGATCCAGAAGGTAATCTTTACAGGTTAGTGCGAAATCGTTTCATCAGGCGCTCTGATTTTCATTCCACATTTATTACAACCTTGCCTCTGGCATGTCCCTGGTTTATATAATCGAATAAAAGTTAAATAAATTCCAGGAATTACGGAGTCTAAATACGGGGATTATATTATGAAATATTTCCCTTAGCCGAAGGCATTAAACAGTAGAGTAGAGCGGGAAGGATAAATCACCTTCCCTGCCCCCTCGTCAAACCGTACGTGCGGTTTTCCCGCATACGGCTTTCCTATAAACTTCTTCATAGGCATTCACTAGCGAGCTGACGAATATACATATTTTGAGGGGTCTATCAAACCAAACTTGGTGATTAGTGCCTCAATGGCATTATGTCCATAAAGCCTGCATTTCCGTTGACTCTTGCGGTAGTAGTACCGGTTTAGACTGTTAAATAAGTATAAACGAAGTCTGCGTTTACTCATGGTTGGATAACTAATTCCATTTATGTCAAAGTAGTTAAGCCATCCCCGCATAATCGAGTTTAAACCTATCGCAACGTCTTGTGCTTTATAATGTCCATGTGTCTTTAGGTATTCTCTTACCTTATCCCGGATTTTTTGTTCCGACTTTTTGCTTGGCATGATGTTCCAGTATTTGGTGTTCCTGCCTTTTATGTCATTATCGTAACGTATTGTAAACCCAAGAAAATTAAAGCTGTCTTTCCTTGCATCTATTTGCCGGGTCTTTGTTTCATTGATGGTTAAACCCATGCGATTTAGCAAGCTTTTTAGCCTTTCTGTAATTTCTTCCGGTAATGTATTCCCCATCAACACAAAGTCATCTGCATACCGTACCATCCTTATTCCGTGTTTCCAAAACAGGCTTGTCGGATTATTTACTATTCTGTCCAGCAGATGTAAATAAATGTTGGCTAGCAATGGTGATATTACTCCGCCCTGAGGTGTTCCGATATTATTCCCTTTTCCACTCTTGTATTGGCCATCTTCATAAACAGATACTTTCAGCCATTTATTTATCAGCTTTAGCATCCTCGGATCAGCTATACGCTGCTTCAGTGCAATATGAAGTTTGTCGTGGGGGATTGTATCAAAATACTTGCTCAGGTCGGCATCGTAGACCTCTGCTTTGCCTTGTTTTAAGTTCTCCTTTATCGCTGTTATTGCATCTTTTGAGCTGCGATTTGGACGAAATCCGTATGAACTATCCTCAAAATCTGCTTCAAATATCGGCTCAAGGATCATCTTACATACTGTCTGTGCTATCCTGTCCCTTACTGTCGGAATGCCAAGCGGTCGTTGTCCTCCATTAGCTTTGGGTATCATTACCCGTTTTACTGCCTGTGGCTTATACGTCTGCTTCCGCAGTTCCTCTCCAAGTTCCTTAAGATATATATCTACTCCATATTCTACTACTTTCCCTATGGTAATGCCATCAACCCCTGGCGCTCCATCATTTGATTTAACGCTTTTCCACGCCTCTCGTAGCATATACGGGATAGACATCTTGTCATACAGTACATAAAATACGTACCCGCGCTCTTGCTTGGCTTTCTGATATAGTTTCTCCTGTAATATTGACACCCTTTCTGCGTCCGGTATTTCGCTCCGCCGTCTTTTAAACAACTCGCCTTGTACTTCCGCTCCAACGTTTTCCTGATCCATAACTATCAATTCTGTCTGGTCTATATACTTTGAAACTCCATTTATAGTAATGCCCCTTCGCTCCTCCCGCTTTTACCTTTTCGGGTTTCATAACTACTACGGGCATATCCGACTCCCTCGACTACGGTGGACTCTCCGCATCGTTAGGGTCTCCCACGTTCATGCGCTACCTTCGTCCTGCACGCAACATCATCTTACTCCGGGTATCTGTTGGAATGCTAATTGCCATTGCTTCTTCCATCATTGCAGGTTTCATCACCTTCGGGAGATTGACCGATACCTTTAGTGTAACGAAGCCTAACTGATGCAGCTTACAAAACCGTAACACCTGAGCTTCACAAAGACCATTACTGATCAGTGTGTCAAGTGTACTTCAACCTGAACGGCAAATTGTGTTGTAAGGTTCTTTCATCCTTAAAGGTATTTATTTATATTTACGCACGCCTCGTGGCGCACCGAAGGACACAAAGGATACACAAAGTACACGAAGCTGATTATATTGCGTTCAATCCTTTGCGAAGAATCTTTGCGCACTCTTAGGTAAAAATATTTTATTTACGGCTTTATATTTCATAGCCCGCTGTTTTAACACGTAATAAATATTATCAATCAATTGAAAAGTATTATCATATGGTTTAATATTTTTATTATTTTGATCGGGTCGATCTTATCCATTTAACTGCTTTTATGAAAAACACTATAATATCCTGGGGCCTTCTATTTCTCTGCAATCTTATGTGGTCTCTGCAGTTCACTTGCATAAAACTTACGCAGGATCAGGTGGGCCCCTATTTCACAGTATGGGCACCGATGCTGCTGGCTACAATTTTCCTGGCTCCGTTTGCATTACGGGAATTCAATAAAGGAGGTAAAAAATTTAAGGATATTCTCATTTTTGGACAACTGGCTTTACTGGGCGTATTCCCGGCACAGGTTCTTATGACCTGGGGAACACAATATTCACTTGCAAGCAATGCTGCAATTCTGACGCTGTGCCTTCCGGTTATTACAGCAATTTTTGCTTTTCTGCTGTTAAAGGAAAGAATGAACAAGGTCCGGTGGCTTAGTTTCATTATTGCAATAATCGGAGTTATTCTCTGTTCCACAGGAGACATTAAA
>CAZXFB010000128.1:0-3235 GCA_964639725.1 uncultured Rikenellaceae bacterium | reverse complement strand
CTATCTTACAGTCGGCGCTGCGCTTTTTTACAGATGCTCTTACTTTCATTACCTTTAAAATTTCTTATTTATACCTAAATGTTATTCTCCCTTTTGTAAGATCATACGGTGACATTTCAACTTTAACTTTGTCACCAGGTAAAATCTTTATATAATGCATTCTCATCTTTCCTGAGATATGTGCCGTTATAACATGTCCATTTTCAAGTTCCACCCTGAACATTGCATTTGAAAGGGCTTCTATGATAGTACCGTCCTGCTCAATTGATGCCTGTTTGGCCATACTATTATATTTTATTTAAAACTTCATCAATAAATTCAAAAGTTGTTAAAACATCAGCTTTCCCTTTTGTCACTGCAACTGCATATTCAAAGTGGGCAGAGGGCTTACCGTCAACAGTCTTTATGGTCCAGCCATCGCTCATCTGTATAGTTTCTTTTTTACCAAAGTTGATCATTGGTTCAATACAGATCACAAGTCCTTGTTCCATCTTTGGTCCGGTTCCTCTCTTCCCGTAGTTTGGCACTTCGGGAGGTTCATGTAACTTGGTTCCGATACCATGGCCAACAAGTTCCCTTACAACAGAATAACCTCCGCTTTCAGCCTTGTTTTGAACAGCAAAAGAGATATCTCCAATTCTGTTTCCGGTAAAAGCTTCCTTAACACCCTCTTCAAGGGAGGCCCTGGTATAATCGAGAAGACGTCTTATCTCACTCTTAATTTCACCAACGGCGAAAGTAAAGGCTCCGTCTCCATACCATCCGTTCAGAATCACTCCGCAGTCAATGGATATTATATCCCCATCCTTGAGAGTATAGCCTGAAGGAATACCATGAACAACTTCATCATTGACAGATGTACAGAGGGTATTCGGAAAACCACCATATCCTTTGAATGCCGGAGTCGCTCCATTGTCGCGAATAAATGATTCGGCAATCTTATCAAGATAAAGAGTGGTAATCCCGGGTTTTATCAGAACAGCAACCTCTGCAAGTGTCTTCGACACCAGAATATTGCTCTCTCTTAACAACTCGACCTCTTCATCAGTCTTTAAATACAACATCAAAGAACGATAAACTAATTATACAGATGTTACTCCACCTGACCTGCCTTTAATACGACCTGATTTCATCAAGCCATCATAATGACGCATTAGTAAGTGGCTTTCAATCTGTTGAAGCGTATCAAGAACAACTCCCACAAGAATTAAAAGCGACGTACCTCCGTAGAATTGTGCAAACTGGGGTGTAACACCTGCTTTAACAGCCAAGGATGGCATTATTGCCACAATGGCAAGAAAAATAGATCCGGGAAATGTAATTCTCGACATTATTGTATCGAGGAATTCAACTGTCTTTCTACCGGGTTTGATACCTGGAATAAATCCACCATTCTTCTTCATATCTTCAGCCATCTGAACAGGATTAATAGTTATGGCAGTATAAAAATATGTAAAGACAACTATCAGAATTGCTGTTACAAGATTATACCAAAATCCGTACATATCTGAAAAAGCAACAATAAATCCTGATCCGGACTCTGCATATCCGGCAATAATAATGGGCAACATCATTATAGCCTGGGCAAATATTATTGGCATAACACCTGCGGCATTGACTTTAAGAGGGATATACTGGCGAACTCCACCATATTGCTTATTTCCGACAATCCTTCTTGCATACTGAACGGGGACACGGCGAGTTCCCTGTACCAGCAGTATAGTTCCAAGAACCACAACAAACAGAATTACAATTTCAACAATAAGGGCAATTGCACCACCAGCTCCGTTCATTCTTGTTCCGGCTTCGAAAACAAAATTAGCAGGCATTCGTGCTACAATACCTATCATTATTATGAGGGATATGCCATTACCGATCCCTTTATCGGTAATTTTCTCACCAAGCCACATAACAAAGATAGTTCCTGCAGTAAGAATTATTACTGATGAAATGGTAAAGAATGTTCCTGTAAGGATAAATGCTGTTGTTGGAAGCTGTGCATGGAGATTAACCAGGTATGTTGGCGCCTGAAGAACAAGTATTGCAACAGTAAGGTACCTGGTGTACTGATTCATCTTACGTCTTCCGCTTTCACCTTCTTTCTGTAATTTCTGGAAATATGGAAATACTATACCAAGAAGCTGTACAACAATTGAAGCAGATATATATGGCATAATCCCAAGCGCAAAGATAGAAGCCTGAGAGAATGCACCTCCTGAGAACATATCAAGCAGACCCATAATACCTGACGATGTCTGGTTTTTCAGACCTGCAAGTTGAGACGGGTCAATACCCGGCAATGTAATATATTTTCCAAGTCTGTATAATAAAATAATTCCAAAAGTATAGAAGAGTCTTGCACGAAGATCTTCTATCTTGAAGATGTTTTTTATAGTCTGGATCAGTCTCATGAAATTACAGTATTACAACGGTTCCCTTTTTGGCTTCAATAGCTTCAATAGCTGATTTGCTGAAAGCATGCGCAGTAACATCAAGTTTTCTTTCAAGGGTCCCTCTACCAAGGATTTTCACCAAAGCATTTTTGGAAACAAAACCAGCCATCATAAGTACCTCCGGATTTATCTTTTCGAGATTAAGCCGTTCGGCCAGATTCTGAAGAGTACTAATATTAATCCCTTTATATTCGACACGGTTAATATTTTTAAATCCGAATTTTGGAACACGTCTCTGCAGTGGCATCTGACCACCTTCAAAACCGACCTTCTTTTTATACCCTGATCTGGATTTGGCCCCTTTATGTCCTCTTGTTGAGGTACCACCTCTGCCGGAACCTTGTCCACGACCCAGACGTTTACTTTGTTTTACCGATCCTTTAGCAGGTTTTAAGTTACTTAAATCCATAACTTTATATTATAATATCGTTAGTTTCTTAAATTTTTTCAATTATTACCAGATGTCGTACTTTCTCAACCATACCCAAAATCTGGGGGGTAGATTCATGTTCGACACTATGGTTTAACTTACGGATTCCAAGAGCCTCAAGAGTTCTTTTCTGTCTTTCGGGTTTTCCGTTCTTGCTTTTCACCTGGGTGATACGAATTTTTGCCATCGTAATATACTTTACTAACCGTTAAAAACTTTATCCATGGATACACCTCTGTGTTCAGCTACAGAAAATGCATCTCTCATTTCGAGCAGGGCAGCGAAAGTAGCTTTTACCAGGTTATGAGGATTGGATGAACCCTTTGACTTGGCAAGCACGTTTTTCACGCCA
>CAZXFB010000127.1:0-3316 GCA_964639725.1 uncultured Rikenellaceae bacterium | reverse complement strand
CAGGGGGTGGTCTCTTTGCTCCGATCTTAGGTGGTCATTTTGACCGTTTTTTCCACCCAGAGAGAAGGATGCAATAGGAAAATTTTCGTGGTCTGATTGTGAAAAGGACAAGTGGAATGATGTTGAGTTTTTTGAATTTCCTTCTTTCACAGAATATTTTGAGGCTTTGGGTACCGATATTGATGAGATCTATATCAGGCATATGGCTTTTAAGTCTTACAATGATTTTATACGAAACAACAGGGAAAATGAGATAACTGATGATATGCGGGATCTCTACATAGATAACCTCAAATCACTCCTGTATCTTTTTTCAGATGAAGTAATGGATGAAATATTTACTCTTGTTGAAATAAACCGGCAGCTGGGGAGATTTGATAGATGCAGGGAGCTTCTTGACCGGATAACTGAAAAGGATGCTGAAGAACTTAAAAGGCTATTTGCCGCTGAGGTGGAAAAAATGAATACAAGGCTCTTCAGGCTTTACTGAACATCTGATATTGTGAATCATGCTTAAACCAGACAAACCCGGGAAAATAGAAAAGAGGACCTTCACCTGCAGCTCCTGCGGTTACTCTGCACAGGTCCACGGGGAGATGTATTTCGACTATGGCTGCAATGAGTTCATGGCAACTTTCAAATGCCGTGAATGCAGTATCCTTTTCGAAAATATAATCACAAAAATGGAGTGTTGGGAACCACCCGGAATTGAGTATAATCTTGCTGATGAAATAATCTGCCTTTACTGCGGTACGGATAAAAACAATGTCTGGAATAAAGCGTCCGGAGTCTGTCCGAAATGCGAAGGCGAAATGACTTATTCAGTCGAGGGAGAGATTAAGATCCATCATCAGACAGATCTGATATAACGGATACAGGATTATTAAGTTCCAACTTAATGAAGGAGATTGATTTCTTACTTCGGCAAAAAGAATGGTTCAGGCTTCATATATGTGGCTACTACCCTCTTTCTGAAGAGTTCCTGGAGGAACAAATGGAAAGCCTGAATTGGTCTTATCTCAGTGCAAGTCCGAGAATTCTATGGTATGAAAGCCTGATTGATACGTTTAAGGTTCGCTGGGACTGTGAACAACTGAGCTGGAATGATTCGCTTCCATGGTCAGATAACCAGTATACCATCACGAAAAGATTAAGTAGATGGATCATTCGCATAGAGATAATTTTTTTGTTTTTCAATAGAGAATTTAATAATTTCATACATTATACTTTTTACCTTTTAAGTTAAAGGAGCTTTACTACCTATGAAAATTCTGTTATTTCTTATTACAATTATTTTCCATCTAAATTGCTTTTCCCAGGAAAGGTATGATTCATTAAAAGTTCCTTACGGACTTTCTCCGTCAGAATGGGGAAAAATATCACGGGTATGGAGACACAAAAGTAAGCTATCGAAAATTGTATTCACTGACAATAATACCATGAAGGGTCAGATCATCAGCATTAACAATTCCTTTGTAATATTCTGGAATCACAATGGATTTCCGGATATGGGAGGCAGCAGTAGCAGAATGCTATATTTATCTCTTGACACAATAAAGTTGTTAAAAGCTTCCAGAATTCCGGCTTTCAGGAATGGTCTTATCTGGGGCGGCATAATAGCAGCAACCGCGGGAACTATTATTGTTGGTGTTACAGCTCAGGGATGGGTCCCTGCTGTAATAGGGGTCGGAGCAGCGCCTGCAGGAGTGATCCCGGGCGGTATAATCAACAGATTTAGATTGGATAAACGTGTATTTGTGTCTTCGGGCTCCTTGAATCATGATCTTAAGGAATACTACAAATTGAATTATGTTTTCTATCCCAATTCTACCCCAGCATTCCTGACTGAAGTTACATCAGAAAACAGGGAAAAATTATCGATAATCAGTTTTGACACTATACTACAGGAAGCGGGTAGGGCAAAAGATAAACTTTCAAAAACAGTTTCAAAAGACAGATAACAGATTATTCTAGCTTCTAACCGGGATCAAATTAAAGTAATATTTATCATTAGCCCTAATAAAGAGGACTTCATGCGGCATAGCCTGTCCCGTTTAACGGGATAATGCCAGGTAAAGAGTCTCACCTTGCACTATATCCTTTAATTTTACCTTTTCCATGCATTTACCACCGTTATTTGTGCTCCATGAGCATCGTGGTTTAAGTCCGGATCTCATGTTATCTGGTGGTACTGGTTATACATTTTCATTTTTTGATCATATCTTGATCAGCTGGTTTTACCTGCTTTTTGGGTATGCCCATCCCCATCCAGGCAAATCGGTCAGCTTAAAATGTCAATAATCAGGACGATATTACTACTGGGACACATAACACATTTGTTGGTGCGTGGCCTTAGCAAGCAATTCTACTGTATGCATGAACCCTGCTTTACAAACAGGACAGAGCCAGGAATATTCCGGACTATACTTACTGAAACTCACTCATCCTTGTCACGGCAAATTCTGAGGCTCCCTCCGGTTGGTCAGGGTCAAAGACGGGACTGTTTCCCGGCTTGAGAAACAGACAATATACAGGTTGGATTCACCGGTAACGTAAACTCCTTAAACCACAGTGCCATTAGCATTCAGATGAGTCGTCTTACGGGTTTATTTAGCACTAAAAGTTAGATTCTTCCATCTGTTTTTTCTATTATTAATTTTCATTTAAATCCCATTCAATAAGTGTTTGAGAATTCATATATTGTAAAAAATTAAAACTATGAAAGCCGTAATTGGAAGACAAGACATACCAGGTCTGGTGATAATGGTCATATTAGGATTAGCCTTGACTTTTTTGGGGGTTACAAAATTTAAGAAAGCTACAGATGCTAAAAGTTGGCCGGTAACAACAGGCTTGGTAACGGGTTCAGAGGTAGCCGGTGCCATTAAATATTACCCTTCTATAACCTATACATACTCTGTTGACAGTGTCGCTTACAACTCAAACATTATCAGTAATATAAACTTTAACACAAAGAACAGGAGTGTTGTTGAAGAAGTTCTTAAAAAATACCCAGTGGGTTCTAAAATAGAGGTTTACTACAATGGTTCAGAACCTTCCGAGGCACTTCTCGAGCCTGGCATCAATACTGGTAATATTCTTTTGCTTGCATTTGGTATAATTGTTCTTGCCATTCCTGTTTTTTTGATAATATTCATGAAAGTGGACATAAGAAAAGGATCTAATACCTAATTATTAATTAACGTGAGTTCGACATAAGAAAATTATATAAATAAGTGGTTATTAACAATTTAATATCGCTATGTTAATAACTATTTGATATACAGTATATTATAAAAAAGGATTCTTTCCAAAT
>CAZXFB010000126.1:0-3421 GCA_964639725.1 uncultured Rikenellaceae bacterium | reverse complement strand
AATTACCATGACGTTGTTGTAACCATAGATATTCATATAATCCCCGGTTAGCAAGACTGATTCTACCTGCACTATCACCGTTTAATAGGCTATTCAGTTATCCCACCACTTATCACAAGTAGTTTTGTCACCTGAGGTAATAGATCAGCCATATTTGTTATCGGCGCTGTGGAAATAAGTAAAAATATATTGATTTATTATATTGATATTTAATATTATATGAAAATTGTTTCCGCATTTGACCATGAGGTTATTGTATTTGTGCGTTAGGCGTTTGGAATATTTTATCTTTACCAAAAGATTCATATTTTTTATAACAGAAAACCTATATTATATGGCTAACTCTTTTCTTAAGAATCTGGCTCGATTATATCTTCCCTTATATCAATATGAATCTGAAGCAATGAAGATCGTATTTGCAGGTTATTCTTCCATAAAAAGAGATTATTTTGTCCGATTACTTTCTGAAAGGAACTGTCATCAGACGTTTTTAGGGAAGCGTTGGTTCTGGCAGATACCCTCTGTTATTGAATCTTACAATATTGATCTCGTAATTTCTGAAGTTAGCACCATTTCTTTCAAATATTTTCAGAATGAGAATGGATATATGCTGCCTGTTTGGGTTGCAATGAGCATAAATATTGACAGGCCATTGGATGAAATTTTTAAGAGGAGTAATTCCCATTTTTCGGATGTATTAAAAAGAATCAGGAAATACAATCTTACTTATGAAATCTTAACTGATGAAGAAGATTTTAATTACTTTAATGATAAGTTGTACCTCCCTTATGTCACTAAGCGGCATGGAGAGGAAGCAATTGTAAAAAAATAAAAAAAAATCTGGAAATCAGCTCAATTACCCGCATTGATGGCTATCAAAGAGGATGGAAAAATTGTAGCCGGGTCACTTATTAATAAAACTGGAGACTGTCTTCATGGATTGCGTCTGGGTATCCTTGATGGCAACGAGGAATATCTTCGTCATGGAGTGATAGGTGCTATATATTATTATGGTATTTTGGAGGGCCGAAAGATGTGATGCCGATATCTGAATGTGGGAACTACAAGGTCATTTCTTTCCGACGGATTAACTAAATACAAGATAGGTTTAGGCGCAGAGTTTATAGCAGATAAAGCTTCAGTGAAAGAGTGTCTCTGGCTCGGATTTAATGAGCAATCAATCGCTGCAAAAGAATTTATGCGCAATCATCCTTTTGTATATTTAAATAAAGATCATAAATTGGAAAAATCTCCTTCATAAATGCACAACAGAACTTTGAAAGTATTGATTACCGGCGGGAGCAGGGGCCTTGGCCGACAGATGGCAGAGTACCTGTACAATCAAAATCATTAAGTATATATTTTTGGTAAATCAAAAAAACCGAAATAGACCCGTCTCTATATTCTATTCTGGCGGGCTATTGGAATTTGTTGGAAAATGTTGGAATGAGGTGAAAGAAAATCTTAGGAATAATATTAAAAAGATAGTGATACAAGTATAATATTTCATCATGCTTACAAAGGTGGCATAAATAACCATTATTTATTACCTGCCCTGTTGTCCCATTTCGTACCCTGCCATTTGCTTATCAGACCTTCGTTATCGCAATCCGGACAATACCAATGAATTTCACTTGTATCAGGTCGTAAAGCCGATTTGATTGTTTCACTACATCTTTTCTTAAAACACCTGATATCAGTTGACGTTAATGTCTGATGACAACTTTGAGTTGTAGCATCAACAACTATAATGGTCTAAAAAAACTGGACAGGAATTTAATAACTTTAAAATTTCTGTCACATGAAAAAATCAAGACGAACATTCACAGCCGATTTTAAGGCCAAAGTTGCAATTGAAGCAATAAAAGAAATCAAGACAGTATCTGAGCTTTCACAGCTTTATCAGGTACATCCGAACTTAATCACACATTGGAAGAAAGAGTTTCTGGCCAACGCCGGGAAGGTTTTCAATGCCGCAAATGATGAATCAGCCGAGGTAACGAAGCTCAAGAAGGAAAACGAAGAATTGATCCATCAGATCGGACAATTATCAGTAGACATTAACTGGTTAAAAAAAAAGGTTCTATGATACCACTAGAGACTCGGAGGCAGATGGTAGAGCGTGACGAGGGGCCAATGAGTATATGTTATCAATGTGAACTTTTAGGTATTGCCAGGAGTTCGCTCTACTATACACCATCAAAAGCCAGTAATAAAGACCTTCAGCTTATGGAGGAACTGGATAAGTTGTATATTGAGGATCCAACACGAGGGACCCGTAGAATGACCAATGAGCTTCGGAAAATGAGCTATAAAGTGGGGCGGTGTCATGTACGTACTTTGATGCAGGTCATGCGTTTAAAAACAGTTTATTGCAGGCCTCGTACCACTGTTATAGATCCAGCCAGGTATAAATATCCCTACTTGCTTCGTAACCTGAAGATTCATAGCCCTAATCAAGTGTGGGCGTTGGATATCTCATATGTTCCTATGCTAAGAGGGTATATGTATCTGCTGGCCATTATGGACATATACAGCAGATGCATTCTGGGCTGGAGCTTGTCTAACACGATGGAGGCTGAATGGATTGTTAATACATTGAAAATAGCGGTAAACAAATATGGAAAGCCAGGGATCATAAATTCCGATCAGGGAAGCCAGTTCACCTCGGATGAATATATTACTTTCGTTAAGAGCCTTGAAACTGTCAAAATCTCAATGGATGGCAAAGGGAGAGCAATAGACAATGTTTATATTGAGCGATTCTTCAGGACCATTAAATACGAAAAGATTTACCTTGAGCATCCGGAAACAGGTAGTGAACTATATAATGTCTGTTCACAGTTTATTCACTATTACAATGAAAGAAGGGACCATTCTTCAATCGGAAACAACCCTCCAATCATTGTATATCAGAGAGCTGCATAGTTATTAACAAAAAAGCAAGTTATGAGTCTCCCCCAACCCCCCTCATTTCAACATATACACTTATATTTGATAAATAAATTGTCCAGTCTCATTAGACCATCTCACAAATTATTAAGTATCTTCATTCTGATCAGACCACTGGCAGTAGAAGTTTTCGACAAAAGGAAGATTTCCAATATAATATTCGAGGATGGCTCACTGCAATAAATAGTCCAGATCTTTCTGGTGACAATGACTTATTTGGCTTACAATTGTTTTATAACTCGACTTCCGGAATGGGAAGCCTTGCACCCATTCAGGGGTTATATAATGGCAACATTGTAGGTATGAAGTGGGGAACCAAGGGAGATTTAATTCGTGGTTACCAGTTCAGTTATGACAATTTAAATCGAATTTTACAAAGTAAATATGCTGATGGTCCATCATTAAGTAATAATACCGATTATTACTCGGAAACAATTACTGGTTATGATAAAGTAGGAAACATCCTGGG
>CAZXFB010000125.1:0-3426 GCA_964639725.1 uncultured Rikenellaceae bacterium | reverse complement strand
GCGCGGCTCGCTGTATTTGCTTTTCTGCAAATACCGTGACAAAAAATTGCGACCTGTTAGCCATCCGGCACTGCTGGTGCGTTGGCGGATGAATCTGAGTGAATTAATATGTAAGTAAGAAAACCGTAGAGAGAAAGAAACTCAATATCAAGCAAGAAATTGAAGGACTGCATTAAGCATTGAAAAGAAAATCGTTTTTGTTGCACTGCTTTTTGTGTGCATGGCAAAAAGATTGAAGCGGAAAGCCTGACCCAAGGAACGAGGGAAACTCCCAGATAAATGGGCAGAAGAAAAGAGCATTATGCTGGAATGTGTCAGAAAAGAACATGCGCTTCAGCCAGGAAATTTTTACTGGCATGCCATGAAGTATTTGCTTTTGCTGCAAATTCCATGACCGGGAAAATCACGTTAAAAAATGGCGCTAACAGATTGTGTTATCTGCATCAAATATACTGTAAAGTATATCGGGAGATATTGAGTCGACTGTGGTTATGCAATTAATTTTTGAAAATTTTTTTTGATTAACTTAAAAGTATAAATTAGTGCCATAGAAAACAATCAACAAGTTATACCTGAGGAATAAAATGAAAAGAGGAACCCGCCTGGTCTGCATATTACTTTTATGTCTTTCTTCAGTTATTTCGTGGGGTGATACTCCTGGATCACAAACCGGCAGTCAAACTAAAACTGAGTCTCAGCAAGTACTTAATACTGCCAGTTATTATAATGCTATGTTTTCGAAAACAAGCATCGATTCGAATGATACAAGGCTTCAATATGCCAAACTTGCCTATGATGCTGCCGTTATTTCACATGATTATTATGAGAAGGCAAATTCATTGATGAATATGGGGATTGCCTACAATCATCAGTATAGATATAACCTGGCAATGGAATCGTTTCTCAAAGCAGAAGCAATAGCCGATTCAATTAATTCAAATGAATTATCAGCTTCAGTTTTTCATCATATGGGGGAACTATACCTGGATATGAGAAATATTAAACTTGCCGGGCAGTTTTTTACCTATGCTTTAGAAATAAGAAAAAAAAGCAAAGATTTCAAAGACCTGGCTGAGACACTAAATGGTCTGGCCCTTGTTTCATGGCTTTCATCTAATCATGATACAGCCATTATTTATCTTAATCAAACACTTGAAATAGCCAGGAAACTGAACTTCGACGAAGGAATATCGAGAGCTTACAATAACCTGGGTATTGTGTATCATGAGAAGAAAGAGTACACAACAGCATTAACGAATTTATTTCAAGCCCTGAAGAGCAGTGAGTCGCACCACGATTTTTGGTGGACTGCAGAAATATGCAATAACATAGGAGAATCAAGCATTAGCATGGGTAATTATATACAAGCCGAAAAGTATCTGGCTAAAGCAAGAGAAAACGCTCTTCCGATAAAAGCCGTAGTGCTTTTGGCTGATAATTACAGATATATGGCCAGGATGTACAGCCGGACAGGAAAGTATGAGCTGGCATTTACATATCTCGAAAAATTTCATTTTCTGGATGATTCAGTCTTTAACAGGAACAACTACACCATTATCAGCGAACTTACCTCAGCTTTTGAGCTGGAAAAAAAAGAACATTCTATTGTTCTTCAAAAGCAGCAAATAGAGTTGTATAAACAGAAGAAAAGAAATGACAACCTGCTTAAAGCAATATTACTACTAATTATACTCTCAATGCTGCTTATCGCTTGGCTGATAATTAGCAGGCAAAAGAGGATAAATATCAGGAATAAATTACTTCTTGAAAAAGACGAACAACTGATTGCCGCTCAGGGTATGCTTGTTCAAAGAGAAAAAGAAGAAAAGAAAAGGTTAATACTTGAACTGGATAACAAGAATCGATTTCTGATTGATTTTGCACTTTATATCGGAATGAAGAACGAGTTTTTGTTAACTCTGCGTGAACAGTTAAAGAAACTTTTAAGCAAGAATGGTACTTCACCCGAAATAAAAGAGATGATTTTCCATGTCAATCAAAATCTCAGGTACAACCGGGAGGTAGTTGATTTACAGCAGAATGTCGAAAAAGTAAACTTTGAAAAAAAAAAAAAATTGATGGAACGCTTTCCAAATCTGAACGAAAACGAAAAGCACCTGGTGATACTACTACGCCTTAAATTCACATCAAAAGAAATTGCTGACCTCAGAGCCGTATCAGTAAAAGCCATCGAGATAAGCAGGTACAGGCTTAAAAAGAAAATGAATCTTGATGATAACGACAGCCTTACATCGTTTGTCCAGAAGATTTAGAGGTTTCTGTAGTGGTAGTATTTATATTATAGATTGATTATGTGATAGTTACAAATCATTTTGTAGTACTTTTTTATTTAAAATTACCATCTTTTCTTCAATTTTGTAGTGTATTTGTAGTTGATTATTTGAAAGGGACCGGCGAGTAAGCCAGTAAATTAGCAGCATCAACAGCTATATTTCTGTTGTTATATTCAAACCAAACCTTTAAATCAACCTAACTATGAAAGTATTCCTTTACGAAAAAACACACAAGTACAGGAGGCGCCTGTTCCTTATTGCATGGGCGCTAGTATGGAGTTCATTTATTGTTCCGGCTGCCTTCGCACAAAAGACAATTACAGGGACAGTAAAAAGTTTGTCAGACAATTTAACCTTACCAGGCGCCAGTGTTGCTGAGAAAGGCACTACCAACGGAACTCTCTGCGACATCACTGGGCAGTATTCAATCAAAGTAAAAAACGAACAGTCAGTTCTGGTTTTTAGCATGATAGGATTTGAAAACCAGGAGATTGCAGTTGGTTCAAATTCCACAATTGATGTAATACTGAAACCAGTAAGTATTGGCATTGAAGGAGTTGTGGTTGTCGGTTACGGCACCCAGAAAAAAGCAAGCTTGACTGGAGCTGTTGCGACAGCAAATATGGCACAGATAGACAAAATTCCCGGAGGCGACATTTCCAAAATGTTATCGGGTCAGGTTGCCGGTGTGAATGTTTCCGTTCCTTCAGGCGCTCCCGGTGCAACCCCACAGATATTAATAAGGGGATTAAGTTCTACAACCAGTTCAGATCCACTCGTTGTAATTGACGGAATACCCGGCGATATAACTTATATTAACCCGTCGGATATTGAAAGCATAAATGTTCTGAAAGATGCATCGGCAGCAACCATTTACGGATCAAGAGCATCAAATGGAGTACTTCTGATTACGACAAAACGTGGTAAAAAAGGTGAGCCTAAAGTATCACTAAAAACTTATCTTGGTTTGCATAATGGAATGGTCGGAGATGTTAAAATGGCTAACCGCGACGAATATAACATCATTCATACACAAGCTCTTGAAAACGGTGGGGAAGAACTTTATCCATGGATTACCGACCCTTCTTTACCTGATTCGAAATGGGGAGAAGAATTTATGAAGCAGGGAGTT
>CAZXFB010000124.1:0-3499 GCA_964639725.1 uncultured Rikenellaceae bacterium | reverse complement strand
CGGTTATGTCTATGAATGGAAGCAAAACGGAGGTACCGTAGGTTCCAATTCATCCCAATTTGTAGCAAAAATCGGAGGATACTATAATCTTCTTGTCTCTAACAGCAGCGGTTGTTCTTCTCTTTCATCCAACGATGTAGCTGTTGTGGTTAACTCACTTCCTACTATGAGCTCAGTTAGTCTTAGCGGACCAACAACTTTTTGCTCAGGTGGATACATTACATTAAGTATTCCTTCAAATTCAGCATATACTTATAACTGGAGAAACGAGACCGGACTAATATCAGGTGCCACCTCCAATAGTTACCTGACAAATAGCTCAGGCAAATATCAGCTCGATATTACAAACTCAAATGGCTGTGTGGCTAAAACCTTACCTGTAGATGTTGTTGTAAAACCTAATCCCTACAAACCTGTTATCTCTTCTGATAACTATGAGCAGGGGAAATGCATGGGTGAGGAACCTCTGAGATTGAAAGCCAGCCAGGCTATGACCGGATATAATTACCAGTGGTCAAGGAACGGGTTACCATTAATCAATGCAACATCATCATTACTCGACGGATTTCTTGAACAGGGTGACTATATGCTTGAAGCTGACCTTAACGGATGCAAAGCCCAGTCTGATATGTTCAGTATATCATTCCCCGATGCACCTGAGAAGCCTATGTTATATGCCCAGGGACCTACTGTATGGTACCTTGCGTGCAGTAACGACTCTGCTTCAAAATACAGATGGTATTGTAACGATAAACTGATTGAAGGTGCCGATAAGTACTTTTATGCTGCAAACCGGAAAATGGGTAAATACAAGGTAAGCATTGCCAATACAAAAGGGTGCTTCACAATGAGCGATGTTGTTTCTATCCCTACAGGTACAACAGGAATAGAGGATATTAATCCTTTTGCCGGATTGAAGATCTATCCCAACCCTACCCCGGGAATGTTTACTATTGAAATGGATAATCAGATATACGGAGATCTCTTAATCGATATCATTACTCAGGAAGGGAAGAAGACACTCAATATTAAATTCGAAAAGACTACAGAGCATTTCGCCAGCCAGATAGACCTGAGCGGGCAGGCGAAAGGTATGTATATTATAAATCTGGCGATAGAAAAGTTTTTTGCAACCAGGAAAGTAGTGATGGAATAGAGTTATGGAATAATTAGATGCGAGGTGTGGGGTACATTAGTTAAATACTCAACATATTTTACACACTTTAGTTCTGATCATCTTCTTCCCCCAACAATCTATAATTTAATCAAATATCCTTAAAAAGAATTGCTTATTCAGTAAAATTGTTGTAAATTTTGTAGATGTTTTTTCTAACATCATTATGATGAAAAAATATCGTCTCAAAAACCTGGCTTTAATTCTGGTATTCTCATTAAAAAGTATTCTACTCTCCTCTCAAACATTTGTTGAAAACACTGCAATTACATTGCCAGGTCTATATGGTGTTGCTGCAGCCTGGGGTGATTACGACAACGATGGCGATTTAGATATTATACTGACAGGTTCAGGAATGTCAAAAATCTTCCAAAATAATGGTAATGGTACATTTTCAGAACAAACTGGTATTTACAACATTCAGGGAATTTTGAATGGATCCATAACATGGGGCGATTACGACAACGATGGTGATCTGGATATTTTGTTGACAGGGATGGGAATGACCAAAATATATCGTAACAATGGGAATAAGACATTTTCTGACCAAACCGGAATTTTACTTCAGGAATATTCTACTAATAATATTGCTTGGGGAGATTATGATAATGATGGAGATCTGGACATTTTATGGACAGGTAGTGAAAGTTCAAAAATTTTCCATAATAACGGGAACAATACATTTTCAGAACAAACAGGCATACCCATTCAAGGAATTACTTATGGTTCAATAGACTGGGGAGATTATGACAATGACGGGGATCTGGATATCCTTTTAACAGGTGATACAGATTCAGGTCCGATTTCAAAAATATGCCGCAACAATGGAAATAATAGTTTTACCGAGCTAACAGAAATTGTTTTAACTGGAGTATGTTATGGTTCTTCTAAATGGGGCGATTACAATAATGATGGGAATCTTGATATTTTGTTAACAGGAGCTACTGGTCACTCCCCAAATCTAAATCCAATTTCCAAAATATACCGCAACAATGGTGAAAATGGCTTTACCGAACAAAGCGATATAACCTTGCAAGGAATAATTTATGGTTCAGGAAGTTGGGGCGATTACGATAATGATGGCGATCTGGATATTTTATTGACAGGAGCTTTGGAAGGCTATCCGAATCTTAATCCTATATCTAATATCTACAAAAATAATGGTGATAATAGTTTTACCGTGCAAACTGACGTTGTTTTACCTGGAGTGTATTTCTGTTCAGTTGTATGGGGTGATTATGACAACGATGGCGACCTGGATATTTTATTAACGGGGGAATCAGTTTCTGGTTACATTTCTAAAATCTATCGAAATGAAACTATGAACTCCAATGTGAAACCAGCAACACCTGCTAATTTACAATCTTTACACAATAATGGTGCTGTTACTTTTACCTGGGATAAGCCTTTGGATAAAGAAACACCTCAACAAGGACTTAGTTATAATCTGTATATATATGAAGAGGGTCAAATCAATTATGAATCTCCTCCTCACGCTTTTAAACAGGCCGATATAAAAAATGGCAGGCGATTAATCGCTAAACCTGGAAATATTCAATGGAGCCCGGCGGGATATATCATCAAAGACCTACCCCCCGGGAAAACCTATTATTGGAGCGTACAGGCTGTGGATGCCGGTTTACAGGGTAGCAATTTCAGCCCCGAAAATAACTTTTTAATGCCTTTTTATAAACCTGTTACACAGGCAAATTGTATATCATTTAGTAATGTTCAGCCTGCACAGGCTTCTGTTACCTGGTCAAATGGCGGTGGAACAAAACGCGCAGTCTTTATTAAATCTGCTGTTTCAGGTACAGCAGATCCTGTTGACAATACAACTTATAATGTAAATGATATCACCCCCGGGGGGTGGAAATGCGTTTATAACGGAACTGACAATTCATTTGTATTAACCGGATTAATTCCCAGTTCAGATTATTTACTCCATGTGTGTGAATTTAATGGGGATGCAGGGAATGAAAAATATCTGAAATCGATTTCATATCAAAATCCGGCTATCATAAATATTATTTTCAGCGAGCAAACCGGGATTGCTTTACCTGGAGTTTTAGGTGGTTACGTTGAATGGTGCGATTACGACAGTGATGGTAATTTGGATATTTTTTTGAGTGGTTATGCAGGTTCTACTTATATTTCAAATATATATCATAACAATGACGACAACAGCTTTACCGAACAGACAAGTATCGTTTTCCCAGTAGTTGAGGGTAGTTCAACAGCTTGGGGCGATTATGACAACGATGGTGATCTGGATATTTTATTGACAGGTAATTCAAGTTCAGGCCCTATTTCAAAACTCTTTTG
>CAZXFB010000123.1:359-3548 GCA_964639725.1 uncultured Rikenellaceae bacterium | reverse complement strand
GGTTTACCGATGAGAACGGTTTTGTGAAAGGGACGTTCGGAGACAAACTCACAAATGATAATCTCTGGAAACAGCTAAAGGAAAATACTTTTTTTGGATATGACTTCGATAATACAATGGTAAGGATCGGGCTAATGAACCTGATGCTTCATGGTATTACCCATCCAAATATCGATCTCAAAGATACCCTCAGCAAAAAGTTTAATGAAGACAACAGGTATGATGTTATTCTTGCCAATCCTCCTTTCAAGGGAAGCATAGATAAAGGAGATATCAATGAAGGTTTTAAATTAGGAACAACAAAGACTGAACTTCTTTTTGTGAACAGGATCGTTAATTCTTTGAAGATGGGAGGCAGAGCTGCAGTTATTGTGCCCGATGGCGTTCTATTCGGCAGTAGCAATGCACACAGACAGGCTCGTGAAATGATTATAAACGAATGTGAGCTACAAGGAGTTATCTCCATGCCTTCAGGAGTCTTTAAACCCTATGCTGGTGTAAGTACAGCAGTATTGGTTTTTGTTAAAGGAGGAAAGACAGAAAAAGTTTGGTTCTATGATATGGTATCTGATGGGTACTCACTTGATGACAAGCGTGACAAGAATGATAAATCAGATATTCCTGATATCATAATCAACTGGAATATAAGGGAAAAAGTAAGTGGAAATGATCGGAAGGCAACGTTTTTCTTTGTACCAGTGGATGATATAAAGGGTAACGGTTATGATTTAAGTATTAACAGATATAAGGAAGTTGTTTATACAGAAATTAAATATGACTCTCCAGATGATTTAATAAATGGAAAAGGATCAGAGATGGGCCTAAAAGAGCTTTTAAGACAGAGGTTGAAATCAATCGAAGAACTGGAGGATCTACTACGATGAATATGAGGCAAGTGAAGTTAGGTGAAGCTGCAACATTTGTAAATGGTTTTGCATTTAAGCCTGATCAATGGAATACCTCTGGAAAAGAGATAATAAGAATTCAGAATTTAACCAATTCATCTTCTTCTTCAAATTTTTATGATGGAGAATTGCCTAAGAAATATAAGGTAATTAAAGGCGATCTCTTAATTTCTTGGTCTGGTACTTTAGGAATATTTGAATGGAATAAAGAAGAAGCATGGCTGAACCAGCACATTTTTAAAGTAATATTTAATAAATATGAATTTGATAAACGTTTCTTCTATTATCTAATCTCACATTACATACATCAATTAGAAAAAGAGGTTCATGGATCAACCATGAAGCATATAACAAAAAAAAGATTTGATGAAATTCAAATCCCTCTTCCCCTGCTCAAAACCCAGAAAAAAATAGCAGCCATACTCGACAAAGCCGATGAGTTGAGGCATAACGACAGGAAGATACTTGAAAAATATGACCAGCTGGCCCGTAATGTTTTCCTGGAGATGTTTGGGAATCCGGTATTGAATCCTAAAAAATGGGATTTATATAAATTTTCAGAGGTTGGTAAATTAGATCGAGGCATTTCAAAGCATAGACCACGAAATGCACCTTTTCTATTGGATGGTCCATATCCATTAGTTCAAACAGGGGATGTTGCAAACAGCGAAGGATATATCAAAGAATTTAAATCAACTTATTCTGAAATTGGCTTAAAGCAAAGTAAGTTATGGGAAAAGGGTACATTATGTATAACTATAGCGGCTAATATTGCTAAAACAGGGATACTTACATTTGATGCTTGTTTTCCTGATAGCATTGTAGGATTTATTCCAAATAATAAAACAAATAATGTTTATGTTCAATATTGGATGTCATTCTTGCAGAAGATCTTAGAAGAATCAGCTCCTGAGTCAGCACAAAAAAATATTAATCTCGCTATTTTACGAAACTTAGATATACCTATTCCACCTGTAAAAAGACAAGTTGAATTCCAAAATATTATTGAAAGCATAAATATTCAAAAGGAAAGAACTCGACAGAGTCTTCAAAAAAGTGAAGAACTTTTTCAGAGTTTGTTGCAGAAAGCATTTAATGGAGATCTGTCATGAAAACTGACTATTTTAAAATACAAGATCCTGAATTGAAGGATAAGATAAGGAAACTATATGGTGAGGAAAAAGGCACCTACTCTTTGCATTGGTTCAAGGATGATGGGCCAAGGGAAATTGGTCGTTTACTTGGTATTGATACTGATGGGGTTTTATACATAGGAAAGACTGATACACCTCTTTACAATAGAGTATCCTCTCTTCGAAATTCGGTTTTATCAAATTCAGCCCAAATACAATCCTTTCCCATTGAGAAAGGCCATAAAGCATTATCGATGAAATTCTTCAGGATCAGAAAACGTATTGATATCAAGGATTTATATGTAAAAGTATTTCCCGCCGAGGCTAATCCTTTGGCGGATGAAAGTTTCCTTTTGGAGAAATATGCTTCGAAGTTTGGTGAGTTGCCTCCACTTAACGGAGATTATGGATCACAAGAGCATTGGGATTTATTCTGAAGCACTGGATTAATTAAATTAAAAATATAAGAGCAATATAAATAAGGAATTTTGTCGGTTTAAATTTAATAGAACAAAATCCAATGACAGCACAAGCGATGGAGAAATTAATATTTAACGGCAAAGCAATCCATATGGCATCTGAACCATTAGCCTCTTATATTTCAAATCTTAAAGAGAAACCAAAATTATTCCCCCCTTCATCTGGATGCTGGAGAGGTTATTATGGGACATGGGAGATTAAAGATGACAGATTATACTTAATTGCATTGGAGTGTTATACTGCAAATATGGCTGAAAGAAATTATTGGCAAGTAGGAATGGATTTTATATTTCCTGACCAAGAGCGAGTTTTTGCAGAATGGTTTACCGGGGAAATTAGGATACCCCAAGGAGAAATGCTCAATTATGTTCATGGAGGTTATCCATCAACATCTGAAATTGATTTGTTTATTGAATTTAAGAATGGACTATTAATTGGAAAAAGAACTGTTGACAATCTTGTTGAGATTTCAATAGCATTAAGTAATAGAAAAGAAGAGATTCCAACTAAAAAGCAATCATTTCTTACTAAGATACTGGACTCATTGAAGCGTAAAAAATAACTTAGGCGTTAGAAATCGTTATAGTCATATTCTATAAGTCCATATTTAATTAAATTACCTGCAATATTAGCCAACTCACTTCTTCTATACTTTTGGAAAAATCGGACAT
>CAZXFB010000123.1:0-349 GCA_964639725.1 uncultured Rikenellaceae bacterium | reverse complement strand
AGCAGTGAACGTGGATATGCATATGATTATAAAGCAACAGGTCTACTTGTGTTATCTACAGGCAGATGGTGGAGAAAGAGAGAGTACATAGATGGTAAACTACCTCTTGAAAAACAATTATCTTCAATTGTAGCACATCTCGAATATCAGGAAGAGTTATGGCAGAAGGAAATGGAGGAACGTGATGCTCGTCAGGCTATAGTAGATGAGCAGAATAGAATTATTCAGGAGCAGGTTATAAGAAAGCAAACAGAAAAGGAAAATTTCAGGGAACTGTTAAAACAGTCCAAGAGATTGGAAAAATCGGACATATTGACCACCCTAGATCGTTTTCGTAAGACCATGTATT
>CAZXFB010000122.1:0-3597 GCA_964639725.1 uncultured Rikenellaceae bacterium | reverse complement strand
CCTGTGTTACTACAAATTATCAAAACATTATTAATCATAACCGATAGTCATATAATATTAAATTGAAATGGACAGCGATGAAAGACTTGAAATAGAAACACTCATTACCGGAGTTCTGAAAAGCATTTTTGATCCTGAAATTCCAGTGAACATTTACGATCTGGGACTCATTTACAATATAAGTGTTGACGATGATCACATTGCTCATATCACTATGACACTTACTGCCCCTAACTGTCCGATGGCTGAAGAGCTGGTTGAAGAGGTAAAGTATAAAGTGGGAGGGACCAGAGGGGTTAAAGAGTGTGATCTTAAATTGACTTTCACTCCTTCATGGGATAAAAGTATGCTGAGTGATGAGGCAAAACTGGAACTTGGATTTTTGTAGATTCTTTTTATGGACTCTTTAAAAGTAATGGAACTTACAAACCTGATCAAAGAAGAGTCATCAGAACTTGGTTTTGATCTGTGTGGAATTGCTCCTGTCAGAAAACTTGAAGAGTATAAGAATATACTTCGCGATTGGTGTGAGGCTGGAATGAATGGAGAGATGGCTTACCTGGGTCGTAATATTGAGAAACGAATTGATCCTGATCTCTTATTTCCTGGTGCAAAATCTGTCATAGTTACCGGGATCAATTATTATACTGAAAGAAAACAGGGAGGAAATGGAGTTCCTGTGATTTCCAGGTATGCTTACGGGTCAGATTATCATGATGTTATAATGAATAAGCTTGGCAGGCTTCTCGATTTTATCAGCTCTCAGAATACAATAGTTAACGGGAAAGCTTTTGTAGATTCAGCTCCTCTTCTGGAGAAAGCCTGGGCCAGAGAAGCTGGGTTGGGTTGGTCAGGACGCCACTCGGTTATGATAAACAATAAGGCAGGATCCTTCTTTTTTATCGGGGTATTGCTGGTAGATATCAAACTTGAATATGACAAACCTTTTTTTGATGACAATTGCGGTGAATGCAGATTGTGCATTGAGTCATGCCCAACAAATGCCATAAATGAAAACCGGACTATTGATGCAAGAAGATGTATTTCCTATCTCACTATCGAAAACAGGGGTCCCGTTCCGGAAGAGCTCAAAGGTAAAATGGAAGGTAGAGTGTTTGGTTGTGATATTTGCCAGGATGTTTGTCCATGGAATAAAAATGCAAAGCCTCATAATATTCATGAATTCAAAATATCATCAGAACTTGAGAACATGACCAGGGAGGATTGGATTTCTCTTACACCAGTACGGTTCAATAGCTTATTTTGCAACTCTCCTGTTAAAAGGGCAAAGTATGATGGGATCAATGAAAAACTCCGTTTATTTTTTAAAAAGAAGAACTGATCAGTTTTCACTTATCACTTAGGATTGTTACCACAACTTCCCTTTTCACTCTTGGCCCGTCAAATTCACAAAAGAAAATATTCTGCCAGGTTGAAAGACCTGGTTTTCCGTCTATTACTGGTATTGTTTCAGAGGCTCCTATTATTCCGGCTTTAAGGTGCGAATCACCATTATTGTCCTGATGATCATGTTCCCAAACTCCTGAAGGAATTAAACGGTTAAGTAATGTAATTACATCATTCTGAACCGACTGGTCCCAGTTTTCCTGTATCATAATTCCTGCTGTCGATCCTCTTGCATATACGGAGGCAATGCCTGTAACTATTTTGCTTTCACTTATTATCTCTTTAACCTGAGATGTTATATCATACAACCCGTTTTTCTGGCTTGTTGTTAATGTAATTATCTTCTGCATAGTCGCATATTAAGAGTTTTGATATAAAATTAATTTATGTTTTTTACCTTTCTGCAATAATTGCGTCTTATTAATATAATCCATCACCAGATTTTGATAGGTAAAGAATATATAGAACAATATTTAAAAGGAAATTTTGATGATTTCAGGGAACTTGTTGAAAAGACATCACCATTTGTTTTCTCTGTTGCGTTCAGAATACTTGGAGATGAAGATGAAGCAAAAGATATAGTGCAGGAGACAATGATAACTGTTTGGAAGAAAATTGAAAAAATTAAATCGGCTGCATGTTTCAGGACCTGGCTTTACAGGATTGTCATGAATAAGTGCTATGACCAGCTCAGAAAAAGAAAAAGTCATCCTGAGGTTACTGCAGATGATCAAACATGGGCCTTTATTTCAAACCATATTTCAGTTAGCCCATCTTATGATCTGGAAAACAGCGAGATAGCCCTTATAATCAACCTGCTTACCAATAAGCTAAGTCCCTGCCAGAGAATTCTCTTTATCCTTAGTGATATTGAAGGGATGTCACACGAAGAAATATCTGCTGTAACAGGATTGAACAGAATGAATATTAAAGCAAATCTCCACTATGCAAGGAAAAAAATTGCAGGAATGATAGAAAAATATATATGAAAATGGAACCGGAAAATGAAAAATTCAGAAAGATTATCAATTTGCTGAAAAGATCAGAGCCTGTATTGAAAGAGAGTGAGCAATTTACAGAAGTAATAATAAACAGGATCAAAGCAACTCAGCAAAAGAGAGTATCTGTTTCGGATATAATAGAATATCTTTTCAGGTGGGTTTATATCGGATGGGTGCGAAGAAGCCTGGTAACTACATCATTCATATTGGTTTTTGTTTTTGTATACCAGCAGGCACTGATTATCAAACAGGTAAGTAACCTGAGTAAGCAGCTTATTGTTTCGGGCGGAGAATATTCTTTTGATCCTTCTGATAAAATTGAAGGAATGATCACAACATATAAGCTTTCAGTCCGTAAATTTTCACCCGGTACTTTCCCGGTTTCTAAAAAACAGATGGAGGAATTCCTAAATTCATTTAATGAATTGCAAATTAAATATAAGGACCTTATTAATATTATTGAGGAGGATGCCGAGTTAAAAAAGTTGATTGAAGAAAAACTCGAAAAAAGAAATAATGAAAAACTTAATCTCTGATACTATGAAAAACGGTAAGATCAAAGCTGCAATTTCTATTATTATTTTACTGATAAATTCATGCAATGAACCTGAAACAATTGTGACAAATTTTGTTCACCCCGATGGATCAGTTACCAGGAAGATTGAAATGAAAAGCATTGAACAAAAAGCAGAAGACAGATTTAAAACTTCTGATTTACAGGTGCCATTTGACACTACCTGGATTGTTAGGGATTCTTGCGAAATAAGCGATAATGGAGATACTACATGGGTAAGAAGAGCTGTAAAGTTATTCAAGAATGTTGATGAAATCAATCTTACATATAAGGAGGATTCAGGTGCTAACAGAATGATTTCGAGAAGAGCAGGTTTTAAGAAAAGATTCAGGTGGTTTAGCACAGAATTTTATTTTTCGGAGACATTTGATAAGAAAATGTCATTTGGCTATCCGGTGAAAGATTTTCTCAATGATGAGGAACTTTTATATTTCTATTCTCCTGACAATTTGAGAAACGAGAAGGAAACTGGTACTGATAGTATTAAATATAAGGCTCTAAGCGATACAATCAGGAAAAAAGTTGATTTATGGACCATGAAAAACCTGGTATCAGAGTGGATAGGTGAATTCTCTAATCTGACAAAAGGAAAAGCAGGTGGAGATATGGCCAAAG
>CAZXFB010000121.1:0-3619 GCA_964639725.1 uncultured Rikenellaceae bacterium | reverse complement strand
CAGATATAAATATTATAATACCACAACATAAAAATGTTACTTAGGGTAAATAGTTTTGAAATAATATTATATAAGGATTATAGTTCGGAAAAAAGTTGAGCCATTTCACGAATTTTTTCTGTTGAGTCTACTGTCTCAGGACGAAAACTTGCACCCTGACCCTCAAACCCTGCTGGAGATGCTCCCCCAGACTTTTCTGTCATTGAAACATTAATTCCTGAGGAACTGATGCCTATTGAAATATCTGAAGAAATTGAAAGATCTCCCAATCCAGCAAACTCATTTATCATAGGAGAAGAATATTCAAATGAGCCTTTTTCAGAAGAATAAAAGGATGTAGGCAATGATTGAAGATCATCGCGGTCAACCTTTGGCATTGATACTTGAGAATCTATGTTCCTTGTATCATTTAACCCTAAAGAAATACTACCTATACTCAAAGCATCACTCATAAAGATATCCTCCTTACCTAACTGTCATAATAACGTAATCCCTTGCTTGCTTTTTGCATCTATTCTTTCTGTTGTAAGTTAATTCGCTGAGAACATTAATATTCTTAAACGATATATATTTATGTTCAGAAAAATCATAGCGTTAAATACGTCTTATAAAGACTTCCAAGTTAACATAATAGTGAAGGAACAAGAATCTTTAATTATTCCTGGGCTTAATCACTGTATGTTTGGAAACAGCGGAGACTTGAAAATCAAAACTACCTTTGATAGACAAATAAAACCTATAAGAGGAAATGTTTTTGCCATAGGAGATATCCACGGTATGCTAAAAAAACTTGTAGATTTAGTAAGCATCATAAATCCGTCTGGCAAAGACATCCTTTTATTCTTAGGAGATTACATTGACAAAGGCGATGAAAGCAAAGGGGTCATTGACTTCCTAGATGATTTACAAACAAAAACAGAATGCGTATTTCTTGGAGGGAATCATGAATATATGTATCTGCATGCGGATGATTACTGGATGGCAAATGGCGGATTGCAAACTATGTTTAGTTATAAAGTGCCCCATAACTTCAACAACATCACAAAAAAAGAAATGATTCATAAATTCAAAATACCAAAAGAAATTACTGAGAAATTATGGGGAATTCTAGTCTCTGAAAGCCTAGCAAATAATAACGAAACATTAATAGACTCCCCAGCAAAACTTATACGTTTTACGGACTTACTTGTTAATTATAGTGGCGGATACGGAATAACCATCCCTGATCATATTTTAGTCGCACAAAGAGCAATACCATTACAAACACACATGAAATTCTTCAAAAACCTCCGCGACTATGCTTGGACGCTTGGTAGTTGGGAAAACCACTACTATTTTTCTCATGCAGGGATAGACCCTTCTGACTTAGTAGATACTAATAAAAAAATAGGAATAAGTCCTGAAAGAGATTATTTATTAAAATCAGGACATCAAGGAGCTTATAAATATATTTTTGTGCATACTCCAGTAGTGAGAGAAAATATGTTTCTCTTTGATAGTCGCTTTTCAAAAAAACCATTTAACCACGGCTACCCATTTGTTACTCCAGGATATGTTTGCATCGATACTGGTGCTTTTCTTGATGGACCACTCACTGCAATGGAGATTCCAAGCGGAGAATTCATCTCCAGTTACTAAAAAATAATGGTGAGCTTGTCGAAGCTAACGAGTGAACGGTATAATGTATTTCCCTAATGTGGAGAGATCGCCTAGTCCGGTTTATGGCGCACGCCTGGAAAGTGTGTATACCGCAAGGTATCGAGGGTTCGAATCCCTCTCTCTCCGCCAGTCTTCGCTTAGCGACGAAGTTCTGAGGAGTTTAGCAAAGACTGTCAGGGCGTAGTCAATAGACGAAGCCTGACAATATAGCTCAATGCCATCGCAAAGCTTCGCCTTGGCAGGCCACTTTAAAAAATCCAAATAATAAAATTCACTGCAATAAATATTCATACTAACCGATATCTTAGTGGACACATATAAAGGAGTTAAAAGCTAATGTTATATAAAATAATTGCACAATCAATCGCGACAATGAATTCTTTGCCAAATAGAGAACTTTTTGACACGGTCAAAGCGCAGATTATTCAGGAATATCCTTTGTCGCCCTGTTATGTAGAGCGCTTAAGTATTGTCTGCGATACCATCTTTCGATTAGCGGCTAATCCAGATAAACTGATTGACTCTAGCGCAGTCATGAAAGAAAGCGGTTTAACAAACTGGCAGTTTTACAGTCTGATGGAAATAGTTCCTTGGGAACGATTGCAGCCATTAGGTCTTTACGAGCATTATGACGTCAGTAAAACATTTGGTCATGTCGAACAGGCAGTTAACTGGCTTGAAATAAATAAACCTGGTGAAGAAATGAGCTGGCCACTATTGGTACAAACCATGAAAGAGTTAGGTTTGGAAGATACTGAATGGAATACCCTTGCAAACTGGTCTTGGAGAACGAATCATTACCAAGGAACAAACCCAGAAAAACTTGCATACAAAGAACGATATGTCCCTATCCTAGCTCGAATTGAAATGACTCGAATGAAAGAGACCATACTGGAGCGCATTCGATCATTTCTGGCTTCGAAGACAATAGGGGAATTACGTGCATTAACGAAAAAAGATGTTCAATCCTTTATTAATATGGATCCCAACCAATGGAGTAAGTTCTGCTATAAACATCAAATTAAGTTTGAAACAGAAGTAGCTCTAGCGTTAAAGGATAAAACTCGATCTTTAAAATTAAAAATATCTGCTCAAGTTTTAAAGCTCCTAGTGGATATTGGTATGCCTGGAGTGACCGAGTTAACTGAAGCTCAAATCAGCGAAAAGTTGGGCGTGGAAGGGCCAAGCTGGGAAGAACTTAAAAACAAAGGCTTTAATTTAGAAGCTGTCAGAACAGAGGCGATTGATCTATTACGTAAGAAGGAAATTCAACAAGCAAGACTGCCATTATTAAGAGACTCGCTTAAACGTATAAATGCTGGTGAGCCTCGCTTGGCGAGAGCACTAAGTGAAACAATCAAAAATAATTTTTTGACTATGTTTTTCTCCTCATTCCATCTTAAGTTCGTAGACGCAATCAACAGGTGCTTTGACAGTCCGAAGTCTGCTAAGTATAAAACTAAACAACTGGAAGCAGATATAAGAAAACTAATTGATCAATATCCAGCTGATAAAGAATATTTCTTAGAAAAAATGGCTCCCTATTTCGAAAAATTAACTTTGTTTCTTCCACTTATTGATGCAGCTGAACAGTTGAATGAGTTTGCAGAAGATGATGAAATCTCTGATATATCTGGATTAGCGGATGTATATACTGCCGTAAATAAAGTGGCAGTTACCTTTATAGATGCTTTCCCAAAGACTACAATAAATTCGCGGATGGACGAAGATACAAAAGCACTCGGGTTGCTAATCAAGAAAATATTAGCAATGGAAATTGAAGGCCAACTAGATTCGATGGTTCGTCGGATTGAAGATGAAATGGGTATTGAAATTGGGGCAACGGAAGATATGGATGACAATAACGATTCTTCTAGTGCCAACCAAACAACAGAGGATGACGATGATGTAGTCAATGAGCTTAGTGAAGAGGTTGGTGTGGTGGAGGCTCGGCTTAGCA
>CAZXFB010000120.1:1401-3634 GCA_964639725.1 uncultured Rikenellaceae bacterium | reverse complement strand
GGATGAATTGGAACCTACGGTACCTCCGTTTTGCTTCCATTCATAGACATAACCGGTAGTGTTAATCACACTTAAAACTGTTGAATCACCCTGGCAGAATTCTATTGGTCTGCTGGCAGAAATATATGGAGCTGCAGGTGCGTTCCTGACATTAACTGTAACTGGAGAGGTGATTGTTTTACAGTTACCGGTAGTATTGACTACCTCAACGGTATAGTTCCCCGATATTTTGGCTGTATACCTGCTGGAATCACCATCTGTAAGATTTGATCCATCAATTTTCCATGTGTAATTGTAATCAGGATTATATGAAACGGAGAGGGTAATACTATCTCCGCTACAGAATGAGAGAGGGGCATTGGAAGTTATTGCAACCAGGGGATAGCTGGCAACAGTAATAGTATTAACAGTTGAGTCAATGCATCCGTTATTTGCAAAAGCTTTCAATCTAACAGTGTAATTGCCGGATCCAAGATACCCATGTGGTTCAGGTTGCTGAAGTGTGGATATCTGACCGTCACCGAAATTCCAGTTCCATGAGGATATTATGAGACCGTTGTTATTTGTAGTATTATTAATAGTTGTGGCAGTTCCCTGGCATACACTTGATGCTGTGAAACCAGTAGTTGCACGTTGTTTTACAACGATATTTTTTTCAAGCGAATCTCTGACCCCGCCTATGCTTGTAATAACTAATTTTACGTTATAAGAACCGCTGGCTGAATAAATATGAACAGGATTTTGTAAGGAAGAAGTTGTACCATCTTTAAAATCCCATTTCCATGAGGCAATTCCATCTGCTGCAACGGATTGATCACTAAAATGAGTTGGAAGTCCAAGGCAAACAGTATCAGCTGAAAAAAAGGTTTGGACATTCCTGACCAAAAAAGAATCAACAGCAGACCATTCGCCTCCCTTATATCCCTGATCTACAGCCTGTACGCTCCAATAATACTTGCCTGAGGGAAGGTTTTTAATCAGGAAAGTAGTATCCAGTTGGGCGTTGCCCATAGCTACAATGCGTCGATAGCCATTTGCAGAGTCAGATTGAGCAGAAAGAATATCAGACTTTCCGGGACCGGTTCCTACTCTGATATTATAGGTCATAGTTTTATAAAGAGTTTCATCGGTTATAACTGGTGACCAGCATAGTATATTCGCGTTTGGTCTGGCAACAGCCGAAAGATTACCCGGGCTTACAGGTCTGGCATTGGCAGGATATATACCTGCTTTCATAATTGTGTTGTTACGATAGATTTTTGAACCAATAAGCAAATCCAAATCTCCGTCGTTATCGTAATCACCTAAGGAAACAGAACTCCCCGGTTCCCCTGTTATTGATACACCGGGTTGCTCAGCAAAAGTATTATTGCCGGAATTACGAAAGATTTTTGAAGTTGGTTGTTGAAATTTGTTATCCCCATTCAATAAAATGTCCAAATCGCCGTCATTATCATAATCTCCCCAGGAAGTTTTACCAGCTACAACCGATAAAATAATATCGGTTTTTTCGGTAAAGCTATTATCGAAATTGTTATGGTAGATTTTGGAAAAAGGTATGTGGTAACTATTGAACCCTGACATTAAAATATCCAAATCGCCATCGTTGTCGTAGTCGCCATTGGCTACGGAACAAGATGAACATCCGGCTAAATCAATATCCTTTTGCTCAGTAAAACTGTTATCTCCATTGTTATTATATATTTTAGAAATAGCACCAGTTTGTGATCCATTAGAATTAGTTGTACCTGTTAAAATAATATCCAAATACCCATCGTTGTTGTAATCACCCCAGGATACGGAACTAGATATAATACCTGGTAACACAATGTTAATATGTTCTGTAAAGCTATTATTGCCATTGTTATGGTAGATTTTAGATATAAGTGCTGAACCAGTATAACCAGTCAATAAAATATCCAGATAGCCATCATTATCATAATCGCCCCAGGCAACAGACCCGTTACAAACTCCGGTTAAAGAATTGTCGGTTTGTTCAATAAAAGAATTATTACCATTGTTTTTGTAGATTTTGGAAATTGGTCCGGCAGCAGTATGTCCTGTCAATAAAATATCCAGGTATCCATCGTTGTCATAATCCCCCCAGTCGGCTGCCCCAACGTCAATTCCTGTTAATACAATCCCGGATTGTTCTGTAAAGGTATTATCTCCATTGTTGCTGTAGATTTTGGAGATCGGGCCTGAATCTGTATCACCTGTTAACCAGATATCC
>CAZXFB010000120.1:0-1391 GCA_964639725.1 uncultured Rikenellaceae bacterium | reverse complement strand
CCAGGCTGATGAACCGTATCTAGTTCCTGTCAGTTCAATACCAGATTGTTCTGAGAATAAGGAGGTGCTGAAAACACCTGGATTTCCATTTCCTTTAGTTCTGAAATATTCAGGTTGTCCCAAAGTTTCAGTATATTCAACAACCTGTATATCATAGCTATATCCTTCAGCTATGCCGTAAATTATTGCACTGTCAGCTATTCCATTATACATACAATACCAGCCAGTTGTTCCTATTTTATCTCCCTGCCCAAAATATGGATCAGCATGATAAGATATACCATTTAAAGGTTTTAATATCTCTCTTGGAGAGGATAATCTGGCAAATAAAACTCTTCGGGATCCGTTTCCGTTTTTCCAATGAACATAAAGTGAATTGCCGGGTTTAATAAAAGCCTGCAAATCTTTGGCCTGAATACTATCTAAAGGCGTCGCAACTTCAGAAGAAAAGTCGCTGGCCAATCCGCTTTTATCAACAGCCTGAACCGACCAGTAATACTTATTTAAGGCAAGATTTAATTTGATACAGGTATCGTTTATCAGATAATATCTATTGGTTAAAAGAAGATTTCCGTTTGGACTAGCTTGTCCTGATCTCACTTCATTTCCTCCGGGAGAAGTTCCGATACGTAAATTATAGCTAATAGCTTTTGTTGGAGTAGTGTTGTCAGAAGATTTGTTCCACTTAAATAGCAGGCAGCTATTCTCCCAAGAAGCATTTAGCCCGGTGGGAGAGGTTGGCTTTATATTTTGATTAAGAATTTCATTCCTGTAGACTTTTGAAATACCGGATGAACCTGTCTGTCCAGTTAATAGAATATCCAAATCGCCATCATTGTCATAATCACCCCAGTCTATTGAACCTCCAAAAGCTCCTTTTAACAGTGCACCGGATTGTTCTGTAAAATTATTATTCCCGTTGTTAAGGTAAATTTTTGAAATATTTTGTAATGAACTATTTTGACCTGACAATAAGATATCCAGATCGCCGTCATTGTCATAATCGCTCCAGGTTGCAGAACTTTGAGTTACTCCTGTTAGCGCTATATCGGTTTGTTCAGTAAAACCATTATTGCCGTTATTGAGATAGATTTTTGAAATTGGACCTGACTCAGATAGACCTGTCAATAAGATATCCAGGTAGCCGTCATTGTTATAATCTCCCCAATCCACGGAACTTTGCCTGACGCCAGTTAAAACTATGCCGGATTGCTCTGCAAAGCTATTATTCCCATTATTTCGATAGATTTTGGAAAAGTACCCGGACCCTGAATCACCTGTCAATAGAATATCCAGATTCCCATCATTGTCATAATCACCCCAGCCACCTGAACCATCATTTATTCCTTCCAATACAATACTTGTTTGTAAGGTGAAACTATTATCGCCAT
>CAZXFB010000119.1:0-3819 GCA_964639725.1 uncultured Rikenellaceae bacterium | reverse complement strand
TACCACGAAGGAGCTGGCGAAACAACGATATCATTGAATTGCTTTCAGAACTGATGCTGATAAAAGGTTGTCCAGAATATCTGAGAAGTGACAATGGCAGTGAATTCACAGCAAAAAAATTAAGGAAATGGTTGGCTGACATCGGAGTGATCACCACCTATATTGAACCGGGAAGCCCTTGGGAGAACGGGTATTGCGAGAGTTTCAACAGCAGGATGAGGGATGAATTTTTAAACGGGGAACTATTTGGGAATATGTACGAAGCGATTGTTCTGACCAGGCGCTGGGTTAATTATTACAACATGATAAGACCGCACAGCGCTCTTGGCGGAAAGCCGCCTGCACCACAGATGATACAAACAGCTTGAATAGGTTGACATGATTGAATCAATTGGTTAACATTGTAGGTAAGTATAGAATTTTGGCAATTTACTAACATTTATTTTGGACCTAATTTCGGGGGCAGATCATGACAAGGTTGTCACCTAACCATTACATATCAGACACTATCTGATTTTTCCTGTTTCTTTTCGCTCTATAGAGGCTCGTATCGGCCGCGTGAACAAGCTCGGTGATCGTTTCATTATTGTATTGACCGACTCCTCCGCTGAAAAATTCATGTATTCCAAACTTTAAACCTCCTCGTTATTAATCATCTGAACAAACAATTCAGCAATTTGCGGGTCAAACTGCGTTCCTGCACCATTTCTAATAACATCAAGAGCAGCCAGTTTTCGATCCTTCAAGGTAAGCTTCCCCTTGTTCAGCACACGGTCATAGGTTTCCACAACTGTAATAATTCGCGACAGCAGGGGGATTTGCTCGCCTTTCAATCCTCGTGGATATCCGTTGCCATCCCATCTTTCATGGTGGCCATACACATATTCTGCTAAATCAAGCGTATCATCAGAGAGGCTTAAGATTCTATACCCCACCACTGGATGCTGCTGCATTTTCTCAAACTCCTCATCCGATAAGGTATCCTTAGTCAGGATGTCTTCATCTAGTACAATTTTGCCAATGTCATGCAAGTAACCTGCGCGATTCAGTTTGCTGATTTCGGTCTCGGGAAGATGTAAAGCAGTTCCTACATCAGAGCATAACTCACTTACAGTAATCGAGTGCTGTTTCTCTTTGTGATTCCTTGTGTGCAGCGTCTCGATAATCGTATCAATAATATCTTTATTGATGGACTTGCGATTCATCGTTTTTTCCTTATACATAGCATTTTCTGCGTTTGCCATGATCTCGTCCAGCGATTGGTCTGGGCTTTGTTTCGTATCCAAGCCAAGTGAAATACTGCACTTAATGGCTTGTACACATCCAGTAGTAAACTCTGACTTAATTCGGGAAAGAATCCTTTCGGCATTTTCTCCGGTTGTGTTGGGTAGCAGTATGATGAACTCATCACCGCCGACGCGAGCGACTACATCATTTTGCCTGCAGACCTGCTGCAGGATTTCCGACGATTTCTTGATCAGCTCGTCGCCTGCGGAATGTCCGAATATATCATTGGTCATCTTCAACCCATTGATATCCGCGAAGATGACAGATAGCGGAAGATTATCCGGGGTGTCTATTTTAGCACGATTATCCTCAAAGTATCTCCGGTTATGCAGACCAGTCAGGGTATCGTAACAGTTTAAATATTGTATTTCAGCTTCTTTTTGTTTGCGTTCACTCACATCCATAAAAGTAATGACTGCACCGATAATATCACCGTTTTTTTCTTGTGGATAGGAATAATATTCCACGGGAAAATTGGATCCGTCAGCACGCCAGAATACCTCATCATCAACATGGGTACCTTGACCTTGCTTAAAAGCCTTATTAATCTTACACTCTTCAGAAGGCAAAGGATTGCCATCCCGCCGTGTATGATGTATCTGCCAGTGCATATTTTTTCCAAGTAGTTCTGACTGGTTATTGTAGCCCAGCATTTTAATACAACTTATGTTGCAGAAGGTGCAGTTTCCATACATATCAACACCATAAATTGCTTCGGCAGCGGAATCCAAAATAAGCTGCAGCTGATTTTTATTTTCATCTGATGTAGAAATTGCTTTTTGCAGTTCCTCGGTACGTTCTTTCACAGTGGCTTCAAGATTGTTGACCATGAATTGCATTTCATCGGCGACTTTGTTAAAGGATTCGGAAATCTGTCCGATTTCATCATTTCTTACAATATCAATTCTCTTCGTTAAATCCCCGGAAGATAAAGCATCCGTAGTTTGCAGCAGAGTGTGCATAGGCTTGAGCAATCTTCTGGTAATCAAGATATATATAGCAAATGACAATAGCAAGAAGAGCCCTGCAAGAATCACCGCTAATCGGATACTTTGCACGGCCGGAGTAATTAGATAGCCTTCCGGAATTGCGGAGACGACAACCCAGTCAAGACCTGCCAACTGTATTTCTGTTACGTTTATATAGAGGTTCTGGCCTTTTCCTTCGTATATGAAATTGGGGTTAAGATTCGTCTTGTATTGTGTATAGGCCTCCTGAATATCCGGATTTTGTATCTTGCCGATATCATACCTTTCCAAAGTACCATCTTGGAGAACAGCAAAATTATCGGTCCCCATTGAATTGGCAATCAGGGCATTTGAGTTTTTCTCAAAGATGACAGCGTATCCATTATATTGACTTACTGTATCCTCCAAATAAGCCCCGATATCGTTAAGAAGCATATGGGTACCAAGAACACCTTGAAGCGTTCCATCTTTATTATAAATAGGACAGGCATAAGATATGGTTAAGTCATTCATAACAAAATGTTTATAGATGGGGGAGAAGCTTGCCCCTTCTGCCGCGACTGCCGCTTTGTACCAAGCCCGGGTACGCGGATCGAATTGACCCGCCTGCACGGCAAGTTCACCGGCTGTTAAATCATCGTTCATTGAATAATACCAAGAGTTTCCACCTGTGGAAGCGTTATTTTTCATGATTTGATTCACGCCATTTTCATTCCTGCGAGCACCGTAATATTCACCGTTAGCAGTACCATAACTGAAGCTGTAAATTTCATCTTCATAGGAATATAAAACACCAACAAAAAACTTGTCGCGTAAGTTTTCCTCAGATAAATCAAGGATTCCATTCGTAATGATTTTTTGGTTGGATTCAATGATTTGCTCCGGCACATGCAGGTAGGAATATATCTGGTTATTTATGTACTCGTTTATTTCTGCGGCAGTACTTTCAGTTGTCTGCTTTGCCGATGAAAACCAACTTGTAAAAACCATATACCCAATGCTGCCGATGGATATAACCATGACTGCCATAAACACAAGGATAATTACTTTTATAATAGGGATATTCCGTCTGTTATCGCTCAAATGAATCACCACCCTTTCACATTGTCTGCTATCGTTTCTTGCAATTTACAAAACACAGTCAAAGTTTATTATATTAATTGCATTTCAGTTGTTATAACCAAACGTTATTATATTTCATTTTTATGACCGGTCATCATATTTCAAAACCCTCATCACGGAAGAGTTTTACACAGGCTGTAACGCAATCGGCATATACTCATGAGTTACTGTATCGACTTCATCGTAACTTTGATCATAATAATATCGCTTATATATAATACCCCCCACAATAAAAAGCACCGTATTAATATATACAATAATTTTATAGTACTATAAATACCTTTTCGTATTATAATCTTATTATAATATACATTCATGTGATTATGTACATCAATAGTCCATATTTTGTTAGAAATATTAAAACTGTGCATATATAAAATTGATGTTATATTTACAGTTCGACCAATAATGACCCATCCCTGAATACAAACTCCAAACCGCC
>CAZXFB010000118.1:0-3870 GCA_964639725.1 uncultured Rikenellaceae bacterium | reverse complement strand
ATAAGTGTACATATATTTAAAAAGGAGGCAGGCCATGCTTTTTTTCAGGCATAACAACTATCTTATTTTCCGAAACTGAAATTGAATGTAACAAGAACTTTCTTGTTTCCGATGGTTCAATTACTGCGTCAACATATCCGCGTGAAGCAGCCACATATGGATTTGCAAATTTTGTTTTATATTCTTCAACTTTTAGTTTTCTCATACCATCAGGGTCATCAGAAGACAATATTTCTTTTCTGAATATTATGTTTGCAGCACCTTCAGGACCCATTACAGCAATTTCTGCCGATGGCCAGGCGAAAACAAAATCAGCGCGCAGGTGACGGGAACTCATTGCAATATATCCTCCACCATAAGCTTTTCTGAGAATAACAGTAAGTTTCGGGACTGTGGCTTCGCTATATGCATAAAGCACTTTAGCACCATGACGTATTACTCCGGCATGTTCCTGATCTACTCCGGGCAGATAACCTGGCAGATCCACTAGTGTTATTATAGGTATATTAAAAGCATCGCAATAACGGATGAACCTGGCAGCTTTATCTGACGAATCAACATCAAGAACACCAGCCATTTCAAGAGGTTGATTTGCAACAAATCCTATTGTTCGGCCACCCATGCGTCCAAAGCCGATTACAATATTTTTTGCATAGAGCTCCATTATTTCAAAGAAATCTGAGTTATCAACAACTGCTCTTATCACATCCTTAACATCATAAGGCAGGGTAGGATCTCCAGGGACTATCTTTTCGATATTATATTCAGGTCTGGGTTCGCCCGGTTCAAACATAAGAGCCTTCCTTCCATTGTTCCACGGAATAAATGTTATCAGTTTCTTAATCTGTTCAAAACACTCCTCTTCGCTCCTGGCAAAAAAATGTGCATTACCTGTTATTTCGCTATGGACCCTTGCTCCTCCGAGTTGTTCCATTGATATTTCCTCCCCCAATACAGTTTTTATAACCTCAGGTCCGGTAATAAACATCTTTGAGATATTATCAACAACAAAAACGAAGTCGGTAAGTGCCGGAGAATAAACAGCCCCTCCCGCACATGGTCCGAGTATAACTGAAATCTGTGGAATCACACCGCTTGAGATAGTATTGCGGAAAAATATCTCACCATAACCGGCGAGTGAGTTTACACCTTCCTGGATTCTGGCTCCACCTGAATCATTAATGCCAATAAGAGGCATTCTCATTTTCAGGGCATGATCCATTATCTTGGTTATTTTACGGGAATGCATCAATCCAAGGGATCCTCCGGCAACCGTGAAATCCTGGGCAAATATCGCAACCGGGGCACCGTAAATGGTACCGGAACCGATAATTACGCCATCGCTTGGCAACGATTTTTTATCCATGTCAAAATCACGGGCATCATGTTCCACGAAAAGATCATATTCGTTGAAAGAGTTTTCATCAAGCAGAGCCGTGATTCGTTCACGGGCAGTGCCTTTTCCCATTGCTTTCTGTTTTTCGATAGCCTGTTCCCCTCCTCCCAGGAGTGCCTTCTCACGTTTTTCCTGTAATTCCCGGATCTTTTTATCAAGTGCCATTTAGTACAATTTTAATTCTATGTAAAAAAGAGAGTTTTAATAAATTCAGATTGATTGTACAATTTTAAGGAAATAGTATGACTAAAAGAAACTATTTAGGGGCCAATTTATAAAGCACAAGGGCAATAACAGAATATAAAATATTTGGTATCCACATTGCCAACATTGGCCCAAGAGTGCCTTTAAGAGAGAACTGTGAGGCAAACTGGAGAAAAAGAATATATGAGAAACTAAGTATTAAGCCAATACCTATATTCATCCCGATCCCTCCTCTGACCTTCTTTGATGACAGAGATACACCAATCAGTGTAAGAATGAAAATTGCAAAAGGATTTGCAAAACGACGATGTTTCTCTATCAAAAAAAGCTTAAGCTCTTCCGATCCCTGAAGCCGGAGAAGACTAATATAATCATTAAGTTCCAGGTATGTCATTGTTCCTACTATCCCGGGATCCTTTGAAAAATCTTCTGGTTTTATTGTAAGAGTAGTATCAATTGATGTTCCCCTTGTGATTATCTCCTCCGTATCCTTGAGTTCCCTGATAAAATAATTCCAGCACGACCACTTATTGGTAGTAGTGTCCCACGTAACAGTCATGGCTGAAAGTTTTGATTCAAGTTTCCCATCTTCACTGAATTTTTCAATAGTCAAATTTCTTCCTGTCTGGTTTATCGGATTAAATGATTCAATAAAAACCAGAACATTTTTATCAACCTGTCTGTGAATAAATTCGACAGGTACCTTTCTGCTTATTGAACGATAGTATTTATCTTCAAAAGTCATCCTTTCCAGGTTGGAATGAGGTATCACAAAGTTTGTCAGCATAAAAGTGAACAAAGCAATAACCAGTGAGGCAAGAAAATATGGCCACATCATCCGCCTGAAACTCATTCCGCTGTTCAGAATGGCAATAATCTCGGTATTGACCGCCATTTTAGATGTAAAGAAAATTACGGAAATAAAAACGAATAACGGAGCAAACAGAGTTGCGAAATATGGAATGAAATTAAGGTAGTAATCAAAAACAATAGCTTTAAAAGGGGCTGATTTCTCCATAAAATTATCGATCTTTTCAGCAAAATCGAATACCACTGCAATGGTCAGTATAAGTAAAAGACAAAAGAAGAAAGTCCCGAGGAATTTCCTTATAATATAAACATCAATAATTTTAATATTCAGAGACCTTATAATCGCTCCGAAAGTTTTTTTATCATTGAGTCTTTCCATGTTTTGAATTTACCTTCTTCAATTTTAGTTCCTGCTTCCTCAACAAGTCTCAGATAGAATGCAAGGTTATGAATACTTGCAATCTGTGCCCCGAGCACTTCACCTGAGATCACCAGATGCCTGAGATAAGCTTTTGAATATCTTAGACTTACAGTAGACGGGCCTTCAGGATCGATCGGACTTAAGTCATCTATCCATTTCCTGTTCCTGATATTTATGATACCCTCAGACGTAAACAACATTCCATTTCGTCCGTTGCGCGTAGGCATTACACAGTCAAACATATCGATACCTCTTTCAATAGCTTCCAGGAGATTGACTGGAGTACCTACACCCATCAGATACCTTGGTTTGTCCAAGGGGAGGATTTCATTGACAGTCTCAATAATCCGGTACATTTCATCAGCAGGTTCACCAACAGAAAGGCCTCCGATAGCATTTCCGGCCATACCGGCAGATGCAATTTTTTCAGCAGAAATCCTTCTGAGATCATCAAAAGTACCACCCTGCACAATCGGGAAAAGAAACTGTTCATTTCCCCAGAGGGGATCACTGTTCTTAAACCGTTCAACAGCCCGGTCAAGCCAGTGATGTGTAAGTATAACAGAGTTTTTCACGTACTTATAATCGCATGGCCAGGGTGCACACTCATCGAAAGCCATCATAATATCTGAACCTATAATACGCTGAATATCAATGGTGTTTTCAGGAGTGAAAATATGTTTTGATCCATCAATATGTGATTTGAATAGTGCTCCTTCGTCAGTCAGTTTACGGTTAGCAGTAAGAGAGAACACCTGATATCCACCGCTGTCGGTAAGAATCGGCCGGTCCCACGACATAAAGCTATGGAGCCCCCCTGCAGTTTTAATAATTTCAGTGCCAGGCCTCAGGTAGAGGTGATATGTATTTCCTAAAATGATTTTTGCATTAATATCTTCCTCCAGATCGCGCTGCAATATGCCTTTGACGGTACCCCCAGTACCAACAGGCATAAAGACAGGGGTTGGAATATCTCCATGCGCCGTCTTTAAAAGTCCTGTCCGTGCTTTTGTATCCTTATCTGAGGTCTTTACTTCAA
>CAZXFB010000117.1:0-4074 GCA_964639725.1 uncultured Rikenellaceae bacterium | reverse complement strand
CTTTATATTCTGACATGATTTAGTATTAAGTTACCATAATCATTTTCCAAAATATTATCAAAGCCAAGTTAAAAGTAAGACAATCAATAAGTAATACACTTACTTGTCTTCAACACTTCTTTGTAAGCTATTAACATTTGTTCTGCCACAGCAGACCATGTATACTTTACTTTAATAATCTGTCGGCCTCTTTTACCCATTTTAAGCCTTTCATCATCGGTAAGATTAATTGCTTCCTTCAAAGCAGCAACCAGGGGATCAATTCCTAAACTTATCCACCAACCGGCTCTATTGGAGCTATCTCCTTCCAACTCCTGCCACGGAGTAGCTTTCGTTGTTATTACCGGTACTTCAGCTGCAAGTGCCTCGGCTACAACCATACCAAAATTTTCACTGTACGAAGGAAGAACGAGGATATCAGATTGTCGGAGAGCAATCCATTTTTCAGGTTCTTTCAAAGGACCAGTAAACTGTATTGAATCTGATATTCCAAGAGTTTGAGCTAAACCAACAAGGTAAGTCTGGAAGTTATCTGAGTCTGTTCCAGATATTTGCAGTATCCAATTATCAGGATTTATCCTGGCCCAGGCAGCTAACAATTCCTTTAATCCCTTCTGAAAATGAATACGTGATAAAAACAAAACCCGTCTTTTCCCATCTGTTCTTTTCCGAGAAGGTAAAAAATCATGTAATTCAATTCCATTTGGAACAATATATACCGGTTGGCTAAAATTTAGCTTTTTAATATTAGCCGACTCTTCTTCTGATGTTGCATGAAAAGCAGAAGCTGAGAGTAGATCTTTCCTCTGGTATAAAATCCATGCAATTCTTTTTTTATACTTCTTGTGATTTAAGGCCCATTCCGAAAGCGTTCCTCTTGGAGAAACTACTAATGGTACTTTAAACTTTGCAGAAGTACTGGCAGTCATATGCGCATACTTTGACCATAATCCATTACAATGAATAATATCTGGATGAACTTCTGTTATAATATTCTCGAGTTCTTTTTTCTGAGAAAAAAATTTTTCTCTCTTAACGCCAATCAGTTGGCCAGCAGGTAATATGCTGAACTGCTCCTCCGCTGGAGTAAAACTCAAAAGTACTGATTCACAACCTAAATTATTTAAAGCACGGCATAAGCCCTGAGATGATAACGCAGGCCCTCCAATTGCAGGATTTATTGAGCCAATTACCTGTAATACTTTCATCAGGTGTCTATATTGTTCTTTTTCATCCACCAAGCGAGAACAAAGATCGACCAGACTCTGCTCCATGATATTTTCCCGCTTTGGTAATTTGTCCATAAATTATAAAGCTCATTTTTTTCAAAAACTGCTGAACGGGTTTCATTAAAAAACTCCAGCATTTCAACTCCCAGCGACTCTCTGAAATATTGATCAAAAGGGAAGCTGAATCCCTGCTTTTTTCTATAAACACATTCATGCGGTAATCCAGTGCCAGCAGCATGTACGAGCAATGGTTTAGGAGTTTCCTTTGACTTCTTGACATTTCCAGGGAGAGAGAGAAGCAACTTTACAACTTCAGGATCTATGAGAGGTACACGAACCTCAAGCGAATGCGCCATACTCATCTGGTCTGCGTCGCGCAATAAAGTAGAAAGCATGTATGTCCTTAACTCATAATAAGATATACATGTGAGCTCATCACCAAAATTATTTGCATCTGAAATCACCTCATTATAACATAACTCCAACCAGTTTTCTTTCCTTTCGAATGATTTGTCCAATAGCAGGGTCCTCTGGTAAGCCGAAAACAACTTCCGGCTCATAAAGTATCCAGGATACTTGAATCCCATCATATCACCAATCCTTCTTATCTGTTCTTTATGTAATGATTTCTGAATTATACTCCCGAAAGTGGCTGGCAGGACTGAAAGAAGAGGCTGCATTCTTTGCATTAAAAGTGCCTTTTTGAAACCAGAATATCCTACAAATAACTCATCACCTCCTACTCCTGAGAGCGCAACTGTCAGGCCAGCCTCTTTGACAAGTTTTGACACAAACCAGGTGTTGAGACCGTCAAGACTCGGTTGGTCAAAATCATTTATAGCATTGTTAAGATTATTTATGATGAGGGAGGAAGAAAGCTCTAGTTCTGTATGCTCAGTACAGTTTCTTTCTGCTACCATTTTAGAATACAAGCGTTCGTCATATTTCGGATCTTCAAATACGATCGAAAAAGTTTTTATTGTTCCTTCATAAACCCTTCGTACAAGAGATACAATGGCTGAACTATCGATTCCTCCACTCAAAAAAATGCCAATCGGCACATCAGAAACTAATTGCAATTTTGCTGTCTCTCTTAGTTTTTCATTAACAGTTTCAGTTATCTCATATTCAGAGATATGTTTTTTTTCGGCTGATGGAATCCAGTACCTTGTAGTTTCTAATCCTTTAATAAAATCAAAGTAAGCATAATAACCAGGGGTAAGTGATTTTACTCCTTTTATCATTGTAAGAGGCTCCTGTACTGAGCCATAGGCAAGATATGACTCAAGACCTGCATGATCAAGTTTTCGTGGTACTAAACCAGATTCCAGCAAAGCCCTTACTTCAGAAGCAAAAAGAAACAAACCTTCAGATTTAAAGTAGTAAAAAGGTTTCACCCCGATCGGATCCCTTGCTACAAACAGTTTTTTGTTTTTATTATCCCATAGAGCAAATGCGAAGATCCCTCTTAGTTTATTACAGCATCGCTCACCCCACTCTGAATATGATTTTAGTATAACCTCTGTATCTGAATTAGTCCTGAAATTATGCCCCAGTGCTTCAAGTTCAGTTTTAAGAATCTTGAAATTATAAATCTCACCATTAAATATAATTGAATTTCCGGTTAACGGATCAGACATAGGCTGATCACTGTCATGTGAGAGGTCTATTATTGAAAGACGTGTATGTCCAAAAACAAGTATCGGATTGTTATTAATTATCTTAACTTCATTAGCATCCGGTCCACGATGTTTCATAGATTTTATCATTAAGTCAATATTGTGACTCAGACCAGAAATCGAACCATTTGTATTAAAACAACCTGCAATACCACACATTTTAGGACCCTTTTATTTTCATATCTTTTAAAATATTATTCTTGAATCGCAAGAATCTTAAGTTGAAGTTTTTTTCTCAGATAATTCATTGATTAAAAGCATAATTTTCTCTGCGCCAGGTTTAGCTCCCCAGAAATATTCCATAGTTAAACGTGCTTCTTTTTTTAATTCTTTAAGTAACGATCTATCATTATAACAAGTAGTTATGCAGTTTTTTAGTTCATCAATATTTCCACTTTCGAAAAGCAAACCGTTTTTCCCATGCTCGATCATTGTTATTCCGGCACCAGATTCTTGTGACGCAATGACTGCGCAACCCTCTTCCATTGCTTCATTAACAACAGCCCCCCATCCCTCATAAGCATTACTTGGCAATACATAAATATCGGCCTTTTGCATAAAATATCTTACATCTTTCACTGCTACTGGTGAAAGAAAATTAATTCTGTTTTGTTGATTACTTCCGATTCTGATTTTATTTCTTACCATTTTTGTATTTAAAACAGATAGTCTTTTTAACCTTTTCTTCTGAGGACCCTTTCCAATAATAGTTAATTGAATATCCTTTCCAGATTCAATTAAGTCCTTAACTGCCAGTATAAGCGTATCCACCTTTTTCCAGTATAATAAACGTCCTACCCATAGGATCTTAAATGGCGAAGGGTTCATAGTCCAGGATGGAGATACTTGAAAAGATTTATCAACAAAATAACCCCACAATAATATATGCCTAAGAACAAGATCATTAGTCGACTCAAAATCCTCTTTATGCATAACTTTTAAACTATTATCTCTTAAAATCTTAAAACCTGAAAGAGGTTGCCTGAAGTTAGGTTTGAGTAAAAATGACCTTTCTGAAGAGTTAAGTTTTTTATTAATATATCCATATAAACGCAACATATCACTGGCCGCATACAAGCCCATCGCCAGATAAATGAAATTATTTGATTTCAACAAGTTAATCATTCTCCGTGCCATAAATAAATAATGAGGAAAGAGAAGTCTGC
>CAZXFB010000116.1:0-4088 GCA_964639725.1 uncultured Rikenellaceae bacterium | reverse complement strand
TTCTGGATCAGTAGTTTTTTGCATGTTTGTTTATAAATTGATTTTTCTAAAGATGCATTACTCCGTTAAAAAGTTAGATAAATGTTTGATTTTCAGCAAAATAAGTAAAAATAAATTTGGTTAAACCATTGGAAATCAGTATCTTAGATGATTATTCCACTAATTGTCTAATCATGACTCCCAAGGTTAACCAAAACACTAAACAGCTTATTATCAGAGTATTACAAAACAAAGCGTTTTCGAGCCTAAACAAAGCCCGAAAAGATTTCATACTCAGCGTTCTTTGGCATATTTTAAGCATCAAAGGTAAAATTAATTTTACTCAATTAGGCCGTTTTAGTCCCTATTGTGAACAAACCCACAGAATTCATTTTGAGCAGGAATTCGATTTTTTACCCTTCAACAAATTACTGTGCAATCAGATAACTGACAAAGATCGTATTCTTGCTTTTGATCCAAGTTACATTCCAAAGTCAGGGAAGCATACCTATGGAAGAGGTCGGTTTTGGTCAGGGTCAGCTAAAGCAGCAAAATGGGGTTTGGACATCTGTGGTTTTGCCGTCATTGATGTTGAAAACAATACTGCATTCCACCTTAAAGCCTGGCAAACTCCAGGGGTTGATAATCCAGATGCACAGCAGTTTAACTTGCTTTCGCACTATGCTTCAATTATCTCGGAGAATGCAATGGATTTTAAGGAGATGTCAGATTATATGGTGGCTGATGCATACTTCTCGAAAAAGGTCATTGTTGATACAGTCTTGGAGGCAAACTTACATTTCATTAGTCGGCTCAGAGATGACAGTGTATTGATGTACAAGTATTACGGAGAACCAACCGGCAAAAGAGGAAGACCAAGAAGGGTTGAAGGAAGGATAAACGTTGAAGAACCCGACACAAACTACTTCGATAAACAGATTTGCAACCAAGACTTAACAATATATTCTGCCGTGGTACACTCTAAAGCTTTCAACCGGGATATTAAACTTGCCATAGCTGTCTTTTTCAAAGATGGCAAGGAAATAGCACGTAAGCTCTATTTCTCAACTGATCTAACTCAAGAAGGAATGCAAATTGTACGTTATTACCGCTCCCGCTTTCAGATTGAGTTTTTGTATCGCGACGCCAAACAATATACCGGGCTGAATGATTGTCAGGCACGAAGTAAAAATAAACTCGATTTTCACTTTAACGCTGCATTAACTGCGGTCAATTTGGCTAAGTTTGACTGGCTCTCCAATGAATCAACTGAACGAACACCCTTCTCTATGGCAAATTATAAAACATTCTTTAACAACGCTTTGATGCTTGAAAGATTTATTTGCAGGTTTGCTATTAACCCGAACTCTGCTAAAAATCAAAAAATCGTCAAAGAACTGTTGGAATGGGGTAGAATTGCTGCTTAAAAACTAACAGAGTATTGTTATAAAACAGGAACATTTTCAGGAAATGAATCTAATTCAGGGGCATGGACACTTTTGGGCACATATTTTACAACCGGATTTAGCAGTGATATTACCGAAAAACTTCTAGATATTTCTGACCTTGAAATTCCTGAAAACACCACTTATGGTTTCTATCTTTATTGCGCCGATAACTCAGGGTTTTTCCTGAAATCAAATTCAGCTGCTTCTGGATCCAATGGAAGTGTTTCTATATCAGGTGGTTCAAAAAATACTGATGGAATTGAATTCGGTGTGTTCGAAACCGGATCAATGTTAGGCGGAGTTATTTATATTTCGTCTGCTGCAGTATCAGTTACACCCCGGGTTCCTGTAACTGTTACCGTAATTCAGCCACCTACCACACAAGCCAAGGATATCACTTTCACAAATATTGGCTTTGACAATATGACTATTTCATGGACAAATGCGAATGGTTCAAAAAGGGCTGTTTTCATGAAAAACGCAGCATATGGCTACGGCACAGCTAATCCTCAGAATGGCACTTCATATACTGCGAATTCAGTTTTTGGGACAGGAAGCTATATCGAAAACAGCTCATGGTACTGCATTTATAATGGAAACGGAACAACGGTTGATGTTACTAATCTGCAACCAGGTACAATTTATAATGTGCATGTATGTGAGTATAATGGCACCACCGGGGTGGAAGCATATAATAAAGATGCAGGATTAACCAATAACCCAAAATCCCAGGCAACTGATGCGGCAAACGTAACTGTTGTATCTGAAATGACAGAATTTACCACATGTCAAGGAACAGCTTCCGTTGCTCAAAGTTTTACAGTTGAAGGTTCGAACTTACAGGAGGATATTCTGGTAACAGCCCCTACCGGATATGAAGTATCAAAAACATCTGGTTCCGGATATGCAGAATCAGTTACATTGACACAAAGCGGAGGCTCTGTAGCAATTACAACTATTTACGTAAGAATAAAGAGTACAGCTACCGCAGGTACTACGGCGACCAATGTTAATATTACTACGTACGGCGGTATTGGTTACGCTTCAGTATCAGGAACAGTACAGGCTAAACCTACTGCAAATGCAGGTATAGATTTAGTAATTTATACCGACAATGTATCTCCAGTTGAACTTACAGGTCAGATTATCGATGGAACAGATGGAACATGGAGTGGGGGCTCTGGCTCATTCTCTGATGCAACATCACTAAACACATCATATACACCTGATGTTGGAGAAATGGTTACAGGTACTATTATTACACTTACACTGACACCTTCAAATACTGGCTGTGGAGTGGTTGCAGATGCCATGAATATTTCAGTTTTAGCTCCTGGCAGCATGCACACTGTAAGTAATGGGAACTGGGATGAAGGGGCAACGTGGAGCATAGGTGGCCCGCCGGCATCAGATGTGGATGTCACAATTTTACACACTGTAACTGTCAGCAATAGTGTTTGTAATGGAATGACAATTTCTAGCGGAAAAATTACAATTAATTCAGGCCAGGCACTTACGGTATACGGAGCACTAATTAATAGTGTTGGTGCAAGCGGTTTAATTGTTGAATCCGGAGGTTCATTGATTACAAATGGTTCTGTTACAGGAGCCGCAACTGTAAAACGTTCATTCAGCGGAAATACGTTGGATTGGCACCTGGTTTCATCACCTGTTTCAAATGCAACTGCCAGTGTATTTTTGGACATGTATCTGCAAAAATTCAACACTTCACCTTCCGGAAACCCTTTGGTGTGGTACACTGATATCAGCAATCCGGCAACCGGATTAAATGTAATGGAAGGATATGGTTTGTATTCGACATTAGGTGATAATAGCAATGTAACATTTACCGGAACTCTCAACACCGGGACTAAATCGCATTCATTTTCCTTAAACGGGACTCCTGATGAATACGGTTGGAATTTGCTCGGCAACCCTTATCCATCATCCATAGACTGGGAAACAGTAACTATTCCGGACGGCATGAACAATGAGGTTCACTACATAGATGCGACATATGGGAATGATTTAGCCTATGTTCAGGGAATAGGCGGCACAGGGTCGCAATATATTCCCCCAATGCAGGGTTTCTTTGTAAGTGCATCCAATGCAGGATCGTTGTCGATAGGAAACAGTCAGCGTTCGCATAACGGAGCAACTAATTTTTATAAATCCGGTAATCCGAATATGCTCGTTTTGCAGGCAGGTGGTCAAAAATATTCTGATCAGACTATCATACACTTCAATGAGTTGGCTGGTGTTGAACATGATGGCAAATATGATGCATATAAAATAATTTCAGGAAGCAATCCCGAGTTACCACAGATTTTCTCATTGACACCAACTGACAAACGCTTTTCGATAAACGGGATGCCAGAATCGTCCGTTGTACCAGTTGGGTTCTCAGCAATTCAATCAGGCACATTTACAATTTCAGCACCAAAAACTGGTAATATGTTTAAAGTATTGTTAGAAGATTTAGTTACAGGCACTCAAACCAACCTTCTAACCAACTCTTATACATTTAACTATACGGCAGGTGAAAATGAAAAACGATTCCTGATTCATTTTTCTACAACAGGTGTTCCTGAGAAAGTAATTGAGTCTGCTGAAATTTACAGCTACCGGAAAACCGCATATATCAATCTGAGTACGTTGAAA
>CAZXFB010000115.1:0-4244 GCA_964639725.1 uncultured Rikenellaceae bacterium | reverse complement strand
TATTCAAATGCTACTTTTTATAAAAAATTCAAGAATGATAATAACATCAGTTTAAAAAAATACATAGAAAAGCAGTTGGTTCAAAAAGTTCAGAACAGGCTGCTTACAACAAATCTAACCATTAAAGGTATTGCCCAGGAATTACATTTTTGCGATGAGTACTATATGAGCAAATTTTTTAAATTATTTACAAACATGTCTCCTACCGAGTATAGGAAACAAATGAAAGTGAATTAGATAATAGCCTAGAGAGTACCGGCCTGCACCTTTTGGGTCATGGAATGATCGACTAGAGTCTGAAACTTCCGCCGTATCAGCAAAAAGCAAATCAAGTGGACGCAGGCTGTAATGCCCCATGAGACAGGATAGGAAATGTATAATGTTTCCAGCGTATGGTTCATGGCAAATACAGTATAGATCCAGGTGATACGGATACCACATACTCCTATGACAGAAGCCAGCATTGGCAGCACGGAATACCCCATCCCCCTTAAACTGCCAGTGAAAACTTCCATGATGCCGCAGAGAAAATAGAGTACACAGATATGTAGAAGTCGTATCGTGCCAGTTGCTATTACATTTGAATTTACAGTATAAATACCAAGCAATTTTTCGGCGAAAAGAAAGCACAATCCTCCAAATATAACACCTACAGTGGTTACTGAGATTAAACAAATGCCCAGGATACGCCAGACACGGGCATATTTCTTCGCACCCATATTCTGCCCGGTAAAGTTTAGTGCCGCTTGATAGAAGGTATTCATGGCAATGTACACAAATCCTTCAATATTCATAGCAGCAGTATTGCCGGCAATGACGGCAGATCCGAAACTGTTGATAGATGATTGAATCAGCACATTTGAAATGGAAAATATGATGCCTTGCACTCCGGCAGGAAGTCCGATTTTGACAATTTCAATAAGCTTATCCTTATGGAAGCGAATCTTTCTCCATTGCATCTGGATGCATCCATCTGAATTTTTCAGACAAATTAGTACCAATATTGCCGATATGATCTGTGAAATCACGGTTGCTGTTGCTACGCCTGCGATATCCATGTGGAACAAAATTACAAATATCAGATTGAGTACAACATTCACTATGCCAGAAATAGTTAAAAAATAAAGAGGGCGGCGTGTGTCACCGATGGCACGCAAAATAGCGCTACTAAAATTAAATATCATGGATGCAGGCATACCGAGAAAATAAATTTTCATGTAAAGTACTGCATGGTCCAAAACGTCATCGGGTGTACCCATAGCCTGCAGCAAAGGCCTTGCCATAAAAACACCGAATGCAGTCAGGACAATGCCGCTAACGCTGCTTATTGAGATGGCGGTATGCACTGTTTCATTAGCGTCATTCTGACGACCAGCACCATAATGCTTTGCCATAACTACACTAGCACCTAGGGACAATCCTATGAAAAGGTTGATAATCAAGTGGATCAGTGTCGTGGTAGAACCTACAGCTGCTAATGCGCTGCTGCCCACAAACCGCCCCACAACGACAATGTTGACTGCATTATAGAGTAGCTGCAGAATGCCTGTAAGCACCAGGGGAATTGAGAACAGGAGAATGGAATGAAAAAGCGGTCCGTTGCACATATCCAGTTCATATTTTTGTTTTGTTAGCATCATGGTTTGCTATTGAACCTTTCATAGTAACATATCTCTATATATTCCCACGTGAATTCTTCGTGTATTTTTTATTAGCTTCACAGATCACAATTTCACAAAAAATCCAGACTGTTACTTGAACATTATAACATTTGCATCACCACCTTTCAATTCTTTTATTCTTTTTTCTGAGAAATATGAGACAAGACAGACATTAACAAAAGCCTTTACGATAAACATAAAACATTATATTTATTGCACGGCTATTCAGATGACAATACTATTTGGTCTAGAAGGACTTCCGTTGAACGCTAAGCTGAGAAAGGTATAGCAATAGTAATGCCCAATATTGCCAAAAGTTTTTGTACAGATATGTCTTCTTTCATTTATCAGATAAAAGAGAAGATAATTTTATAGCAGGTCTCTCAATGGGTGGGTATAGTGCATTTAAATCTGCATTGAGATGTCCAGAAAAGTACATTGCAGCTGCAAGTTTATCTGGTGTACTTGATATAATATAAGTAAATCGGACATTAAGGGATTTCAAGAATTTTAAAAAGCATCTTGAGGATTTGAATATAAAGTATACTTATATTGAAGAAGATGGGGACTTATCTTCCATTTCCTTCATAGGAAATAGTCAAATTCCTTTATACCTGTATTAATAAGCTTAAAGCTTGAGTCATCTCATTCCATCATAATGAGTCCACATGCGAATTATTTTCACTATTCCTTCATACTCCACATCATCAATCACAACTAGCTCTGCATATACCTCATATACCAGCCTATGTTGTATATTTATTCTTCTGGAGAAGAAACCTTTAAGATTTCCGACCAATCCCTCAAATGGCGGTGGATTCTTAAAAGGATTCTCTCTTATTACTTCAATGAGCTCTTTTGCTTTTCTATCCAATCCTACAGACTTAAGATTTTTAATATCTTTTATAGCCTGCTTATCATAAACAATTCGATACATTTACCACTCCACCTCATCTTCAGATAAGCAATCTTCAATGGGAGTGTTTCCACCTGCAACAATAGATTCTGCTACTCCTGGAATAGAATTTAGATATAATGTTTCTTGAATAGCATTCCAATCATCCTCAGATATTAGCACACCGTTCTTACCTCTGTTATTTGTAATAGTAATAGGCTGGCAGTTGGTATTAACATCAGAAAGTATCTGATAAATATTCTCTCTTGCTTTTGTTACGCTAATCGCTGTCATGACATCATCTCCTTTCATCTACATTATAATGTACGTAAGAACGTACGTCAAGTGGCGTTTTATTTTTCACTCCCAGTATATGCTCTTGCCCTGGTCAAACGAATTTTGAAATATGGTGGCTATATTAACAGTTTTTCGCGCAAGACTTCCTGCAGCCCTGTTGGGTTTGTAGCCCATTCTCATTGCAGCTTCAGTAACTAGTTTTTTGGTCTCTTCGCTGATTCTGCCTTTGCTGTTTAAAGCCCTTGTTATTGTTGTAGTTGATACGCCCAGCTCTTTTGCAACATCGCGTATTGTTATCCTTCTGCTTTTATTGTTCATCGTTTCTCCTTGTGTCAAACTTATCAAAACATACATCAATCCATTTACCACATTTTTGAGTCAGATCTGTATTATTAATTCTTATTTTCATGTTTTCTTGCATTTCAATAACTAATTGCATTTGGCAAGGCTTATTTATAATTTCAAAGCACCTTTAACTGCAGCAGCAACTTCTTCTGCTTAAAATCTGTCAGAGCCAAAGGTTCCCATAATCAAGAGCAGATATTCCCCTATAATCATTAAATGCGCCAGCTAAATTACATAATTTTTAACTTATTTTGCTATTTTGTTACATGTTTTTATTGTTTTGCTATATTTTCCATGTTATCCTAAAAGAACAATTGTTCTTTTAGGAGGCATTATGTCAAACGCTGCACTTAGCTTTGATCCTTACGAACAAAATATGCCGCAAGCTTCATATCTGCCCCGCTCACCTCGAAACACTGATTACCATAAGTTAGTGGCAGATAATTATGAAGAGCTTGAGCGTGTCTGGGACTGTGTCTATCAACGTATGTATGGTTACTGGCGTCCTCACGTTCTCGATGTTATATATAAATACCTTGACTGTGGTGACCCTCATCTTGGCTTTGCCCGGGTAAAATGTGCTGACTGCAACACCGAATATCTGCTCCCCTTTTCCTGCAAATGCAGAGGCTTCTGCCCAAGCTGTCATCAGCGTCGTGTTATTGAGTTTGGTGAATATCTTCGTGACGAGGTTTTATTAGATGTACCTCATAGACAATGGGTCTTTACAATCCCCAAAAGACTCCGCCCATATTTCATGCATAATCGCAAGCTTCTTGCTAAACTCAGTCTTTGTGCGTGGGAGGTATTGTCAGACTATCTTAAAACGAGTGTTGCCGCCAATGCTAATGATGAAAAAGTAAAACCTGGTGCTGCCATAGCAATTCAAACATTTGGAGAATTGCTTAATTTTAATTCACACCTGCACATAATAGCTTCGGACGGTTGCTTCAACGAAAATGGTGATTTCCTGTATGGTATTTCTCCAAATGCAGAAGACCTCACTGCACCTTTTGCCAAAGCTGTTTTGAAAATGCTGAAAAGTG
>CAZXFB010000114.1:0-4467 GCA_964639725.1 uncultured Rikenellaceae bacterium | reverse complement strand
GATCAGAGGAAGAATAGCAGAAAATTTAATTTATTTGTCAGATATTAATAATAGTAGTAAATTCCATTTAGGGGTTTCAAGGAAAGAAATTGGTGAAATGGCTGCAATTTCCGAGGAAAACACCGTAAGACTTCTTTCAGAGTTTTCAAAAGAGAGAATTATTTCAATTAAGGGCAAAGAAATCGAAATACTGGATATGCCCCTGCTAATGAAAATATGTGAAGTAGGTTAATTAGATATTAAAAAATAATCAGGTGAGGATTCAATATTGTTCTGACATACATCTTGAATTTGATAAGAACAGCAAATATCTTATTAATAACCCACTGGGTATCTGTGGTGATGTACTGATATTGGCCGGAGATATTATTCCTTTACATGATGAGTTTTTGAATAATCAGTTCTTTAATTTCATATCAAAAAGTTTCAGACAGATCTTTTGGGTCCCTGGCAATCATGAGTATTACTACAGAAGTATTTCTGATTACGGAAACTCTTTTAATTTTAAACTTCATGGTAATATTAATGTTATAAATAATGTTGAATTGCATTTTGAGGGAATCCATTTTATTTTCAGTACACTCTGGTCAAAAATAAGTGAGAAAAATGAGAAGTACATTGAGCAGAATGTTTCAGATTTCGATTGTATTACTAATAACGGCAAAAAACTGAAAGTTTCAGATATTAATAAACTGCATGAAGAAAGTCTTAATTTTCTCAGGAAATCAGCAGATCCTGAAAAAAGCAGAGTTGTTATAGTAACACACCATCTTCCTTCTTATTTATGTAATAAGCCAGCTCATAACAGAAGCATAATAAATGAAGCCTTCAGTGTTGACCTGACTGATTTTATTAAAATGTGTAATGCAAGTTTCTGGATATATGGACATAGCCATTTTAATCAGAAACCACTGCATATTGGTAATACCATTCTGCTTACAAATCAGCTTGGATATATAGAACAAAATGAACAGGATGGCTTTCGAAGAAATGCTTATTTTTCAATTTGAGCTTTAGTATCTGTCAGTTTGTTATTCTGAAATCAGTTTTTATCTTATTCTGGATGTCAGGAATAAACGATAATACTTTTTTAAGTATAAATAGCTCTGTATCTATCATCTTCCTGATATTCATTGAATTTGATATTGGTAAGTTTTTATCCAACAGATCTGCCTGGTTTCTGAAACGCAGTTTCATGATGTAGTTATAATTGAATAAAATCTCATCTGCACTGTTTTCAGATATAATACCTTTTTCTTTAAGTACTAAAAGTCGTTCAATAGTATTTGGAGTCAAAATATTATTCTGAAGGGAATATGTCCTTACAAACATTGTAAATGGAACCAATGCATCCTTCAGATCAATCATGTCTGCGCTCCTTTCTGAAAGGAGGTTTCCGGATGAAATATGTGCGGGTTTTGTATAATATGTGTTATATGCAAGATGATAAAGGAATGATGGATTATTACGAATTGATGATGCTACAGATAATCTAAGGCTTTCTGAGAGTAATTCATCCCCGAAAATATTCCTGAAATCAAAAAAGATTGTCGCATCCAGAAGATTCTGTGGTTCAGGTGTGGTTATCCATGTAGAGAATTGTTTCTCCCATGAAGACAATGACTTACACCATTTTGGGTTTTTTGCCATAATGTTTCCTTTGCAAAAGGAATATCCTATTAAGTTGAGTGAAGTGCATACCTGTTCTCCAAGCTTCACAAAGTACTCATGAACAAGTTTTTCCTGTTCTTCAGACACATCCTCATAAATAATGGCATTATCCTGATCTGTATACAGAGTCTCTTCTTTTCTCCCTTCGCTTCCAAGGCATATAAATGAGAATCCAACCGGAGGCGCTTCTGAATCATTAAGTGTTAGTTCAATAATTCTTTGAACAACAGCATCTGAAAAGGCAGATGTAAGAGCTGTAATATATTTGACAGAGAGTTCGCTTTTTATTAGTGGAATTATTAATTTCTTCAGACTATTGTATAAATGTTTTATTTCAATATCTGATTCAGCTTTTCTTACATTTAGAATATAAAATGACAGAGAGCTTATAACTGCCTGGTTAATATCTCTGGTTCTAAGAACCCCTATAATTTTTTCAGCCCCGTTTTTAACTATAAGATGGTTAATATTATTGACTTCACATATTCTTAATGCTTCAATCACCGTAGTAGTCTCTGTTATAAATATAACAGGAGAACTCATAATAATATAAGAAGGGTTATCCAGATTCAGCTTCATTGCAAGTATCCTCTTCTGGATATCTGTATTGGTAATAATCCCAATCAAATCTCCCCCTTTTTTGGTAAGAAGCAGACAATCAGTTTTGCTAACTGATAAAACACGAATTGCATTACTTAAAGTTGTGTCCGAATCAATCGTTTTTACCGGAGTAATATAATTTTTAACTGGTTGCTCAAGTAGGTATTCACTTGTTTTAAGTTCTGCTATAAGTTGACCAGTACCAATTTTTTCATTTTCGCTTAAAGTAACATCTTCTATTATGCCATCGCAGATCAGATCTTCAGCTTTTTCAGAATTTATTACTATGATAGATAATGCAACCAGAGAATAATCTCCGTTCTTCTTTACGATTTTAATAACTCTGTTTTTAAAAGCACCTTCTTCAGCAAGTCGCTGTCTGAAATATTTTCTCTCATCAGGATCTGCAATTATTCCTTGAATACCAATCTTTGAAAGTTCATCAAAATTAATATATCCTAAAATTCTGATTGTCTTTTCGTCGGCATAAAGAAACTTGCCTTTTGACCCTACTCTTGCCTTAAAGAATCCAGCATCAATGGTGTTTATCAGCTTTTGATAATCAATATCTGAAAGGTGTGCATTTTTGTCAGTTGATATATCCTTAACTATAATGATATTCACAGGTTTATCATAAAACACTGTAGTGGTTGATGTTATCAGTACTTCAGTGGACCCTCCGTTTTTTCTTACAAGCTTTAGTTCAAATTTACCCTCTCTGATGCTATTTTCTGAAAAAACCTTCATTATTTCACTTTGGTTTTTATTGCTAATTAATTCACTTAAAGAGTGGTTTATAAGTTCTGAACTCTCATAGCCTGTCATTTTACTGATTATATTATTTGAGAAACTAATTTTCCCGTCAATAAGCATTATTAGTCCCTCAGTTGCCGCTTCAACAAGGGTTCTGAATTTTTCTTTTGATTCGTGCAACTCCTTTACTGCAATTATTCTCTTTTGTTCAATAGCCAGACTCTCTTTAATAATATAGAAAAGTAAAACAGCTATTATAACTGAAATAATAACTGACAACCAAATCATCCGCTCTGTAAGTGAACTTATTTCCTTTTTTACATCTTCAATATATATTCCGGTTCCTATTACCCAGTTCCATGGTTTGAAAATCTTTACATATGAAAGTTTTGGTACAATATTCAATGAGTCATCTTTCCATTGCCACATGTAGTCAACATATCCCTGATCATCTCTTTTAACTGTTGTTACAAATTCGACAAAAAGTCTCTTTCCGTGCGGGTCTGTGAAATCATTTAAATCTTTTCCGTTAAGATCATTTCTGAAAGGATGAATAATCATTACCGGTGTCAGGTCGGTTATCCAGAAGTAATCCTTGTTTTCTTCCCCATATCTCAGGTACTTAATTCTGGATATTGCTACTTTCTGAGCCTCTTCCCTTGTAAGTATGCCATCTTTTTCGTCATTCTCATATTTTGAAAGAATGCTTAAAGCCGAATTAGTTAACTCCTTAATCATCTCCCTTTTACCATTCATAATATTCTCTTTAAACCTTGGTATGATGATCAGGAATATTGTAAGAATGAACAATAGGATTGAAATAACAGTGGGTAAAAATATTTTTAAATATATTTTATTCATATCTGCAAATGAAGGGCTTAAACATGTTTATTACAAAGTTAACTAAAAGCTGTAAAAGGACAATATAAAACAAGTTTAGACTAGTACCAAAAAAAAAAGGCTTCCTCTTTTAAGGAAGCCTTTATTATTCAAACCCTGTCGGGGTGATCTGACTCGAACAGACGACCCCTTGCACCCCATGCAAAATATAGAACATTTCATAATTTTTCGCTTTTTTTCATAAGTATCATAAATGCACTGATAATCAGTAATTATGTTGATAAATAATTAACATTGCTTTTCATCTCAATTCATATTATATGCTAAATTTGTGTGCAAATTGTGTGTGCAAATAATGGATATGTAATATGGAAAACTACTCACTTGCCGGAATAACATTATCAGTATTCTATGATACAAGGAGACCAAAAGAGAATCTTATGTTTCCTATAAAGTATCGCGTGACGTTTATGCGGACTCGATTTTATTATCCATCAGGAATTGGTTTGACCGAACTTCAATGGAATAAATTGCCTAATACCAAAACCAAAGAACTGGTTAAAACTCGGGAATTGATTCAGTTAGGCTTAGATAAGATCAAAG
>CAZXFB010000113.1:0-4497 GCA_964639725.1 uncultured Rikenellaceae bacterium | reverse complement strand
ACCTCCTTTAAATAAACTCTATTCTATATGCCTTTTTTTCTATTCCACTCTGCTTTTTCATCTGTGTGTTGAACAGCAAATTGTAGTCAATCCAAACATCACAGAAATTTCTGGTAATTTTCATTAAAAAATGCACTTTAAAATCTGTACATCAAGTTACTAGCAGTTCAACGGCATATTCTTGTCAGTTCAAGATGGAAATTAGTTACAGTATTCTTTTTTACCTCCAACAAGCAAACAGAGATTGCATTAGCAATCCCTGTAACTTTTTCGCTGTTATCTGTCATAAAACTATTTAACCATCATTGTCTTGGTCTCCACAACGAACAAGCGTCAAATAATGTTGTGTGTCCTGAAACCTTAATAGGATAGCCTGGTATGCAATAAACAGATTCTCTGAATCCATTTCACAAAGTAAAGAAAGCGGGTTTGTAATATTGTCATAATATCCGTTGTAAAGATTGAAACCAAGACGTATCAATGCTTTGGATGAAGAGCATAAATCAACCTTGCCACATTCAAGCCACTCAAACATAATTACATTTTTATGAAAATCATAAATAACATTCTTCGTTTGATACAGATCTTTGTTGCCTGATAATATGTAAAATAGCGACTTCCTTTCTATGTCATATTCATGCACGCCTGCCAGTTTAAGCATATTTTGATATCTGGTTCTATGAGAATTATCTATAAAAATATCATTCACACTCTAGCCCCCCTTAACCTAAAGCAAGACTATTACTTGCAGCAAGAATTGTTTCTGTGTCAATACTCTGTTTCTTTAGCTGTGCACCAAGAATCAGAGCATTTGTCATGACTGAGTTAATAACTCTTGGAATGCCTTTAGAAAATCCAGCTACAGTATGAACAGCAGCTTCATCAATAATAGAGTGGGCACCACCTGCAGCTTCAATCCTTGAGTAAACATATTGTGATGTCTCGTCTGGCGATAAGCCATTAAAATTGTAGTGGACTACTATTCGCTGCTTCAAAGCTTCGTGTACTGACTTTTCTAGTATTCCATTCATATGAGGAAGGCCTATCATGATAAGAGCAAAGCAATCCATTGAGTCGAATTCCTGATTCATTAACAGCTTTAAATCCCTTAGAATATCAGTGTTTAGATACTGACACTCATCAATGGCTATCAGTACAGTTTTTCGTTTTTCCTTTAATAAGTTTCGTACTCGTTCCTGAATATTTCTGAACATTTCCGTCTTACGCCCAGTGGCATCCAACCCAAGCTCTTCACATATCTGACGATAAAACTCAGTGACACTGATTGTAGATAAGCAAGTATATACCATCTGACATAGATTCGGGTTCAATGTTGCCGCAAAGCAACGCAAAGCATATGTTTTGCCCATGCCGGGTGCAGCTGTAAACAGCCCTATACCTCTAGCGTTTTTAAGAAATAACAGACGACTCTGCATTTCTGCATGATCCTTTGACTGGAAGGCAGACTTTACTGAAACAGATTTATCAAATGGGTTCAAAGCAAGACCGTAAAAATGTTTATACATCATTAAAACCTCCTTTTGAAGAGTAGTCTATAGAAGGAAGCTGCTTTCTTTTTGTCCGTGAATTTTCCAGTTTATTGGTAGCACGAACAGGATATTGTTTTCCTTGATGAAGTATATATGCATTTTTCATATCATCAGGAAGATATCTGATTTCAACTTTTGAGCGTATAAATTGCATAGGAACATCATACAAGGCTGAATCAATGGAAACAGTAGAATCGTTGTTTACATTTCTCAATACCCTATTCATAAAGCATTCATCAAGCCATTCACGACTCTTGGGGAAACGGATACGGTCAATATGTCTTGAATAGCGCTCCATTGGTGTCTCCCCAGTATTGCGGTTTACGGAGTTGTTTCGAATTCTTACATAGTCTGCCAGAAGGCGGTTTAGTTCTTCAATAGAGCTGACTCCTGATACATCAAGGCCATTTAACCATGTATCCTTTATGGTGCGAAATGACCTCTCAACTTTTGCTTTCGCTGCTCCATCACGAACAGGTGCATGAATCTCTATGATTCCAAGAGAAGCCAGTATCAGTTTGAGTTGCCCGTTTAAATAGGGGGATCCGTTGTCGCAATAGAGCTTATTGCAAATCCCATATCTTGCTACTGCTTCTTTTAAAACAAGTTGAAAGTTGTAGGCATTATCTGCGTAGAAAAACCTGGCGCCTACAATAAATCTAGAGTAATCATCGACTATATGAAATAGATATGTTTTGCGCTTAACATTGCATTCAGTAAGATAAAGCGCATGACAGGTATCTGCCTGATACATACTGCAGGGGAACTCCTCCTCAAAGGCCTTACGGTCTTTAATGTTCTGGATTGAAGCAGCTTTCAGGTTATTACTTTTAATAAAACGTTGAACTGCACAAACTGAAACATTGGAGGCTTTGATGAAGCCATCCTCAATCAGTTTTGTGTAAATGAGGGTTGCATTGATACGAGGAAATTGCTGTATCAAACGGTATATTTCATGGATTGCTTCATCTGTCAATGAGCGTGGCATTCCGATGTCACTGCGGGATTTTGGTAAAAGTCCGTCCATTCCTTTATTTTTGTAGCATGCCTCCCATTTTTCAAATGTGTTGTAATTGAGGTATATGCTCTTACCATTAGGCATTTTTAAGGGTTTCTCGGCTACCTTCTTGTAGTAGGCAGTCTTTGTAGGCTCAGTAAATACACCCTGGATGACCGGCGCAATAACAGCAAAGCGCAGGTGGGCTTTTTCTATTGATTCATTGTATTTTTTATCACTTGATATGTCATTCATGACATTCTCACCCCCTGAAGGCATCATATCAGGTTCAAAAACATAAATGAATTCCAGTTTTATGTGAATGGCAATAAATAGTATAGAAGAAATCCGGTTACGGAGGAGAATGTGCTTTTATCCTCTGTCTGGATGTCTGTAAAAAAGACAGGTCTGATTCAAAGAAAAATTCTTTCAGATTGTATAAGTGTTTATCAAAACATGCGCTGATAAATTTCTCAGCAGCTATGCACGAATCCTCCAGTAGACCAAGCCATATTTTCTTATGCTTAAAAAACAGTGCCCTTCATGTATATACTGTGGATACTGAAACGCCATATTTTTCACTGATTTTTTCGAGGGTTAAACTTTTTGAGAAATAGTCCTTTAACACTGAAAGGATAAAAAGTATGCTGTATGAACGGTATGGGACAAGGAATTCGGGAAGCAAAGCATGGGTGTGATTGCAGGAGGAGCACCTGTAGCGAATGATTATTACCTGATAGGTTATACTTGCTCCGTTTTCAAAAGATATTATGTAACGTTCATAGGTGGCGTGTCTTTTCCAGCCTGGATGTTTAGTCCGACAAAAAGGGCATGGGAATTCAGAGGGATTGAACTCCTGTGTATATTCTTTGTACAAATCATATGCTGTTATTTTCAAGAAGCTAATTTTACGCAGCAAACCAAAAAATCGTATCATTTGAAGTTATTTCCCGCAGCATTTTTTATGTTTTTTACCACTTCCACAAGGACAAGGGTCGTTCCTGCCAACCTTCTCAGTATGAATTGGTATATTAATATGTTTCGTGGAATCTATTCTTGCGAAAGCCTTTGCTTCTTTCTTTAATTCTTCTGCTTCCTGAGGTTTCCCTAATTCTTCGTATAAACTTATGGCTCTTTCAAGAACATCCTGACGATCACATATACTTTTCTGTGATAATGCTCTTTTTAAAATCTCTTCTGATTTTTCAAGGTTTGAGGAATCATTCCAATAGCAATCAGCCCAACCTATGTATCCCCAACCCCAGTCTGGATTTTCTTCTAGCCAGGCACTGTATAATTGATCACATTTATCTTTATCGCCGAGTGCATAATGCGAATCTGCTATGGCTCTGTGAGTATTTTCAACAAGCAAACCTTTTTCTTCTCCGCATAATTCAAGTATTTCTTCACAATACGCAATTCTTTTTTTGAAGTATTCTATATTCGAGATTCCTGCATTATGAAGCTCAAAAGAAAGATCCTGGATGTAATTTAACAGAAAATCTGTCCATTTATATTTGGTTTGCAGTTCCTCAACATTCTTAACCCGAGCTTCAACTATCGCTGTTTTAATGTCTCCCCAGGCATCTAGCCAAGCATCGCAGGTACTAATGATATTTCCTTTCATTTGATACTCGTAACCAGACATTATCTTTTTGTCGATACTTTTGTAATCTATCATAAAATCAATCCTCGCAGCTTCTAATCTTGATTTATATTTTATCATTTTTATGCTGAGTTAAAAAGACATGATTTTATTTTGCTGTTAAATTTAGTATAATTAAATCAGTTCATTGTTGATCGGAAGGAATTTATTCTGACGTTTTTGTTAGCTTTTGGAGATTTTAATTCGCTGCTCTACAATTAGTTGAACAAGCAAAAAATGATTTTAATATAGACTTGAAAAATAGTTACGTTATTGGTGATATGGGAATGACAGATATGGTTATG
>CAZXFB010000112.1:0-4587 GCA_964639725.1 uncultured Rikenellaceae bacterium | reverse complement strand
GAAGGGCCAGAAAAACTGGACTTTGAGTTTTGCAGTGATATTTTTATCTGGTAACCAGGCAACACCAGTTATACTGCTTACTTTTTGAGGATCAGTAATTTTGTGACCCCTGTTAAGAACAGTTATTCTGCCATCGTTGCGAAGGCTGTAAGTTGCAGTAATACATTTAAGCTTTCGTTCAAACGGGTTGGGTAACCGGGCTATTTCATACCATGTGCCCGAATATCTGGTAATGTCAACTGATGAAACCACTGAAGGCGCTTTTTGGGAATTGGCTGAACTGATAATCATGATTGCAAATAGAATGGATAATGATTCTTTCATAGGTGTTTTATGAGATTATTAAATGTACACAATTAATGTAAATTATTAAAATATAATTACAAATAATTTATTTACAGAATTTTATGTGTTGAAGTGAATTCTGTTGATTAAACAGGTTTTGTCAGATTAATATAAATGTACTTACTACTGACAACCTGACCTTTTTTACTGATTCAATAATTTAATTCGAGTACCGGTTATCAATAGTAAACTTAAAACAATAGATCTGGAAATTCCTCGCTGGCACTTTCGCTTCTCTCTGGGTTTCAGCTCGGAACTGACAAAATGAATAATCTGCAAAGGGCTTAAATCCTCTGGACGGTAATAAACAATCAGGACTAATCATTAAGTAAAAGCTCTCTTCCAGGGAGCAGTTAATATTGCATTTAGCTGTTAAAAGCTGTAATTTTGAATTCTGATTATCAAAGAATTAATTTTAGAAATATTCTTTTAAGCCATTAATCGAAAAATCGGCAGATATGGATTCCAGAGAGGCAGACTCAAATACAGATTGGATGAAGATCATTTCAAGATATAATTCTCCTGACTTACTGCGAAGCTGGTGGCAGGTCATCAATTCCGTTGGACCATACATTATCCTGTGGATTGCGATGATATATACGATCGGGGTTTCTTACCTGCTGACACTGTTTTTATCTGTCTTTGCTGCAGGTTTTATGGTAAGGATATTTATTATTTTTCATGATTGTGGTCATGGTTCTTTTTTCAAATCAAAGCGCTTAAACAAAGTTGTTGGGATAATTACAGGGTTGATTGTATTCACTCCTTATCATAAATGGCATTATGAACATAAAATACACCACCAGACTGTCGGAAATCTCGAGAAAAGAGGTATTGGAGATGTATTGACCCTGACAGTAAAAGAGTACCATGATCTCTCTCCGTTCAGGAGGTTCTATTACCATATCTACAGAAATCCGGTGATCCTTTTCATAATTGCACCCATATTGATATTTACTCTTGGCCAGAGGTTTACAAAAAAATATATGTCATTGAAAGAGAAGATGTATGTTCATTTTTCAACAATATCACTTGTAGCAGCTATTACTGGGATCATACTGTTGGTCGGATGGAAAACCTTTCTGCTTATTCAGATCCCGATACTTTTCATTGCCACCGGACACGGAGTGTGGTTGTTTTATGTCCAGCATCAGTTCAGACATGTTGTTTGGGTCAACTCTGATGCCTGGGATTATAAAACAGTTGCACTCAAAGGGAGTTCATTATTTAAGCTTCCGGGAATACTAAACTGGTTTACTGGTAATATCGGATATCACCATATCCATCATCTCAGCCCACTCATCCCTAATTACAATCTGAAAAAATGCCATGATGAAAACAGTATGTTCTGGGATATTAAACCCGTCACTTTTTTTTCAGCTTTCGAATCACTTTTTCTTAGATTATGGGATGAAAAACGGCAGATGCTTGTTAAATTCAGTGAAATATAGGATAATTGTATAGGCACAGCTAATACACAGTAAATAATGTAAATAGGCGGATAGTTGAAACTGAATACAGCACAAAAGCGATGTGCAGATGTCGTAACAAAACAAGTATGATGAGTCTGTTTCAGCTCTTATTCAGGGATAATTTATCTTTGAATTTTAAAAGACACCTGGGTAGTGTGATTTTTGTTGTGAATATATTAACAATGAATTTTGTTTCATGAAAAAAATAGCATTTACTCTCCTTTTCACGCTCATGTTATTTTCATGCGCAAAGGACGAAAAATTTCCGGCTAATCCGGATTGGTTAAATGCAAAGATTTCTCAAATGGAAACCCCGGAATATTTTGCAGGGACAATATTATATGCTTACGAATGGAATAAGGAGTATTATTATTTAATCTCAATTCCGCTTTCCTCATGCATAATGTGTGAATTCTACGATTACCAGGGAGTAAAAGTTGAATGGACACAGGATAGAATTGCAGATTTTCAGAAAAATGGGATAATGGTTAAAGTAGTCTGGCAAAGAAAAATAATATAATGTCTGAGCTTCAACAGCATGAAGAATATAACTAAGTTGCTATTCCTTTCCCTGATGATCATTTCGTGCGAGAAAGATTCTTTAGTCCCTGAAAATGAGATTCCGGGATGGCTTAAGACTATAATTATTCAAGACGAACAAATAATCAAGGATTCTCCTAAATTCATGACTGCTTATGGTTGCTGGTTGCGTTATACCTGGCAAAATGAATTCTATTTTGAGTATCACAATGTTTTAAGTTCTTCATCACCAAGAGCTGTTTCTTTCGAAGGTGATACTCTGCACATATGGGCCAATGATATAAACACAGACTATTGCAAAGGGAAATGTTGCAGGAAATATGTATGGAAAGCGCCAAAATATAAAGAATATGATGGGATAGAATGATCGCCTTAAGACAGATGCCGGGTGCTTACTCCCAGCTTCCTCCGAAGTTATTCTCATGACGAGACATCAAGCACCACTGACTCTGCTTCTCTGGATTCTATTTTTGATAAATATCAGAATACTATACCTGTCAGCCATCCCCAGATCACATAACGTATAAATTTACCGGCTAACATAGCAACTGCTGTTATCAGGATATTTGCTCTTAAAATGCCAAGTCCTACAGCAAAAATATCTCCAACTGCCGGAACCCAGCATAGAAATGCAAAAATTGCTCCTCTGTTATAAAGGCGGTTATGCCACTTTTCAATGGTTTCACGTTTTATACGCAGGTACTTTTCAATCCACTCCCATTTACCCAAATACCCAATTGCATAGCTGCTCATTCCACCAAGCCAGTTTCCGGCTGTGGCCACCAGGACAGCTGTGTAGGCATCCGTTCCATTTATGATCAGGAAAGTAAGCAATGCTTCTGAACTGAAAGGTACAACTGTTGCAGCCAGAAAACTGGCGAAGAATAATCCCCAAAGAGTATAATCAAAAAGTCCTTCCATCATTTAAAAAAGTCAATTCTGACTGCGAACTTAAATATAAATTCTGATCAGGGTTCCTTCCCGGAGCAATATAATTGAAGTATTATAATTAGCAATCCTCTGTTGTCCATATGTCTGGACCTTAGTAATAATTAAAGAGAGGTCAGCTCATCGATCGTATCGCAGCAGGAGGCGGGAGTGCCGGAGGTCACCTTGCAGCATGTTCTGTCCAGATAAAGGAGTTTGATGAGAAAAATGAAGATTTGAGTATAAGTTCTGCACCAAACCTCTTGATACTATTTTATCCAGTACTTGAATTATTTAATAGTTTATCAAAAAATCTTTCAAAGCCTTATAAGACAGGGCTACCGGAATCTTTCCATTATATAATTTTGCTAAAGGTGAACCGGCGGCAATAATATTTCATGGTACTGATGATTATAGTGTACCATTTCATCAGGTTACCAAATTTTGTTCTGAGATATCAAAGGTTGGTACCAGATGTGAGGTAATTCCCTCTGTAGGGTGTGATCATGGTTTCTTTAATTAAAATAGAGTGAGTAATCCGGATTACTTTACAACTATGGATCAGACTGTAAAGTTCCTGATTTCAATCGGATGTCTAAAAGGTGATTCGATCCGGAGAAAATGAGATGTCAAACTTATTTCTGCCTGTCGGCTGATTTTTTGAATGTTGCTTTTATTGGGTAGTAATGTGAAAGTTTAAAAGCTTACAATCAAAACAGAGGTCTCTGCCTGACAATGTTTCATCTATCTAAGACAAATGATAAGAAAGCTATTCAAATTTGTGATTTAAAATATATTTGACATATGCTAATTGGTGGTGTAACTTTACTTTTTTGATACTATGGTATGAGAACGGGTAATCCTATTGACGGTATGTACTTTTTCGTACTTGTTATCCCTGTTGCACTGAGTATCTGGGTTGGCAGTCTTATAAGAAAAAAGATTGTATCTCAATGGAATTTAGAAAGTTATTGGAGTCAAAACCTTCCAGCGTTCGCGGGCATTTTAGTTGAAATTTTAATAATTATAGCGGGTGTTTCAGTAGGTTTTCTCCTGATAAAAGTGGTCTGACAATATATTTAATTATATTTTAGGAATCCTCGGAAATCTGTTTCATATTTTTTTCTATCCTGAATAAATTCGATGTTATACAATAAGATTCTATAACCAGTTACAGAAAATTATCTGGTTCCACATCGATATCCTCAATTTAGTTTCAGATAAGTTTATTTAATTAAGAATTCATAAATATCAATAGTTTTAAAACCGGGATTTATATGTTAAGGATCGAAAATAAAACCGG
>CAZXFB010000111.1:0-4756 GCA_964639725.1 uncultured Rikenellaceae bacterium | reverse complement strand
GAAATGCCGGGGGAATGGATAGGTGAATTTAGCCAGATAAATAAACCGGGCATGTACAAAATTAAATGTGGAAATATGTATAGCCGGCCTTTCCAGATACATGAAAATATTTACGATGTTCCTCAACGTATGTTATTGACCTGTTTTACCTGGCAACGTTGCGGAAGTAAAAAAGGATGGGCCGGGGAATGTCATATGGATGACGGTATTATAAAGGAAACAGGAGAGCACAAAGATTTTTCGGGAGGCTACCATCAATCATGTGACTTACGTAAATCCCTTGATGGCGTAGCCATTGGAGTTATTGGAATGATTAAATACGCATTATCGGAAAAACCACATTGGGACGATGGGATCATTGCAGAAGAAATAAAATGGGCATGTGATTATTATATGAAAGTGATACATCCTGATGGCTATATGCATGACGGACTTTTTGTTCTCGGTTGCAGCCATATTGAAATCAGCAATTGTGATTTTTCGTTTATAGGAGGTTGCTATTATCCCATTCAGACTTTTATGCAAAGTCCAAGACCCAATCCGGCCAGAATGGGAAATGGAGTCCAATTATGGTGTGGAAATTCTGATATAACTGTAACAAATTGTTGTTTCAACCAGATATATGATGCCGGAATCTCACCACAGGGTGATGGCAGATCTTATTCTATCAGAAATTTACGCTTTCATCATAATTTCATAAAAAATTGTTTCTATTCCTTTGAGTTCTGGGGCCGACCTTCGACAACAACATGCGACAGTGTCTTTTTTGAGAATAATACTTGTATTAATGCCAATAGCTGGAGTAATGAACAAAGACCTGATAATGGAGGCGCTGCCCATTTGAAACTCTATAGGAGTGATATGGCTTTTTCAAACGTATATATCCGAAATAATATTTTTTTTGAATCGGTTGATTTTGGATTATATTCACAGCAGGTAAGCAAAGGATCAAATACGGATGCAATGTGGAAAGCTTTTATGCTTGATTATAACTGCTATTATAAATCATCAAAGGAAAAGCCTGTTATATTATGGAGAGGTGGAGCAGCCGGAGGGGGTGGAGATTACTTTATGGGAGACCTTAAAGCATATCAGGAAAAATCAGGGAAAGAATTACATACTATTTTTGCTGATCCGATGCTTTCTCCTGTATCAAAATTAATGTCTGGTTCACCGGCTATAGACGCAGGGATTGATGTCGGATATCCTTTTAACGGTTCTGCACCAGATATGGGAGCATTTGAATTTAACCATGGAAGTAAATAACAACGGAGTAATAAGAAACGGATGAAACGAAGAAATTTTATCAGGAATTCTTTTGCCGGGAGTATTGCGTTAACTGGCTTTACAGGAATAGATATTTTCGGAACAGTTTGCAACAATGGTTTAAAACTATCAGACAATTTCTGGCTGTGGGGTCAGGATGCAGGAAGTCATCATAAAGGCTCCCCTGAAGGCGGTTATCGGTTACCCGGTAAAAACCTTTTAGGACCCAGGGAAGGAGCTGAATATTTTGGGATAGACAGGATGCTTCGCGTGTCAATGAGTACAGGTCCCTTTCCTCCATTTGATGCCGAAGCTGAAAAAATAAAAGATCTGAAAGAGGTTGTATGGTCAGCAATAGGTGCTGGAGGAGCAAATCAATACAGTGTTAACGATCACAGCGATATTGATGAAGTTTTACGTATGGCTGAAATTTATCCAAACGTCTCCGGTGCAGTTTTAGATGACTTCTTCCATGGCAAAGAGGCCCCTGGAAGAAGTATTGGACGGCATTCTCTTGAAAGTATCCGAAACATCCGCGACAGATTGCATAACTTCAGAAAACGACCTCTCAATTTATGGGTGGTCTGGTATGACTATCAGTTGGACTTTGCCAATGTCAGCGATTATCTTGATCTGGTTGATATAGTCACTTTTTGGACATGGGAAGGAAGAAATCTTGCAAACATGGATAAAAACATAGAAAAATGTATTGAAAGAACTCCTGATAAGCGACATTTTGCAGGATGTTATTTATGGAATTATGGGGAAAGGAAACCTTTGTCTATGGACCAGATGAAGTATCAGCTTGACAGGTATTATCATTGGCTCATAAAGGGCGATATCGAAGGGATCATATTTTGCTCAAATTCAACGGTGCCTGATGTTGGATTGGATACTGTTGATTTTACTCGTAAATGGATTGCAGAAATTGGTAATGAGAAAATATAGGTTCTGGATTTTTTTGTAATTTTATAACAGTTGTTCCCTTAACAAACATATGTAATACATGAAGCGTAGAGACTTTGTTTCCAGAGTGATTATAACAGGCGGTGCACTTAGCCTTGGACTAGGATGCAAACGAAAGATTGAACCAAATGCTGCACCTATTGTAAAACCAGCTGTTTTATCAGGTCCGGTTACAGGCAAATTCATAAGAGAGCCTGAAAAGCAAATACCTGTTCTTGCTGAAACAGATGTACTTGTAATAGGAGGTGGCCCCGCAGGCACAGCAGCTGCAATCGCAGCAAGCAGGTCAGGTGCTGAAACTTATCTTGTTGAACGGTATAATCATCTTGGAGGCCTCTGGACCGGTGGTCTGGTTTTACCGCTACTATCAACACATGCTGTTGATAAACAGAAAAGGACGAAACAGGTTATTTTCGGTATAGGAGGTGAAATGTCGAAACGTCTGTCTGATATGGGCATGGCAATAAATGAGATAAATCCGGTTGTTGATCCTGAAGCGGCAAAATATGTTCTCGAAGAGATGATCCGGGAAGCTGGGGTAAAAATGCTTTATCATACCTGGGGTACTAATGTGATAATGGATGGAAACATAATAAAAGGGGTATTTGTAGAAAGTAAGTCAGGCAGAATGGCAATATTAGCTAAAGTGGTTATTGATTGTTCTGGTGACGGAGACATCTTTCACCTGGCCGGGGATAACTACGATGTAATGAACTATGCAATAGGATTGGTGCACAGATTAGGGAACATTGACCGTATCGACACAAAAAAAGCCGGATATAACAAAATGAACCTGGGTAACCCAACCCCTGTCCGGAGTGTTAACTGGAAGAATATGTGGGGTAAGGAGAATCAAGATGCTCTTGACATAAGAAATCTTTCACAACTTCAAATGGATTATCGTAAAGAAATATGGGAAAGTGTTCAGCAGATCAGACAGACTCCAGGTCATGAAGATGTGTTTTTGTTAGATACCGCATCGCAGCTTGGAGTAAGGATGTCGCGTATTTTAGATGGTGAGTACCGGCTTACTCTTGAAGATACAATGACATTTAAGTCATTTGATGATGTGATTGGTATCAGTGGCGCATGGACAACTATGCTTTACAAAGGTAAAAAGATACCTAAATCAGAACGGCCTCTCTGGCAAATTCCCTATCGTTCTCTTCTTCCTAAAAAAACTGATAATCTTTTAGTTGCTGGTCGCTGTTTCTGTTTTGAACAGGAACTTGTTGAAGACACCAGGATAATTGGGACTTGTCTGGTAACCGGTCATGGTGCAGGTGTGGCAGCCGGGTTGGCAGTAAAAGAAAGAGAATATGTCAGAAACATCAATATAAAAAAACTAAAAGGAGTTCTTAAACAACAAGGTGCCTGGCTGGGATGAAAAACATTTTCAGACTATCCAACCTGCGTATCATTTCCACATTGCTGGCAGTAAGTCTGGCATTTCCTTTTTCATGGAAGGGATTATCGGGTTTTTCTGCATGGCTGAGTCCTTTTATTATGCTTAACTCTGTATTCTCACTTAAGTCTTTTGTCTGGCTTAATATTGTTGCTATTATAGTTGTCCTTTTTGTACTATTACGGAAAAGATGGTTCTGCCATCATCTTTGTCCAGTCGGATGGGGCTGTGATATGGTTTCAGGTTTGAGTCAGCGCAATTCATCAACACATAATAAACTGCCTTACATTGGCAAATGGCTGGCAATCATTTCTGTGTCTTCAGCCATTATTGGACTTCCTCTATTTATTATTCTTGACCCGCTTGCCATTTTTAATGGATTTTTCACAATCCTCTCCGGTCAGTTAAATATTCTTGCATTATTATCCCTTTCAGGCTTACCTCTTCTCCTTTTAATACACCTGGTTTTTCCCGGAGTCTGGTGTGCTAAACTATGTCCTTTGGGTGGATTGCAAATATTACTCTCTGATATTAAAACTCTGTTGGACAGATTACTCAAAAACGAAAATGGTGTATCTCCGGAAACCAATTCAGGCAGACGTTATTTCCTGATGTCGGGTGCAGGAATTTTGGCTGGTGCAATGATTCCCAGATTACTGAAACCAGCTTCAGAAAGCATTATAAGACCACCGGCTGCAGTTGATCCGTTATTATTTAACAGCTTATGTTGCCGATGCGGCAATTGTAATAAAGCTTGTCCTACAGGTATTATTGTACCATTGTCTGATTATAACAATATCATGGGTTGGATGACTCCTGAGATTGTCTTTAAAGATGGTTACTGCCTTGAAACATGCAACCTTTGCAGCCAGGTATGTCCAACAGGTGCAATTACACTCTTCAGCGTCAAAGCAAAAAGCCAGTTATTTATGGGGACAGCAAAGATTCAGTTGCAAAAATGCCTTTTAGTACATAACACAGAATGCGTGAAATGCAAGGACTCCTGTAAATATGATGCTATTGAGTTTGTTGCAGAAGCAAATATTCTAAATATGATACCGGTGGTCAATATCAGAAAATGTGTAGGTTGTGGAGCCTGTGAGGTAGTTTGTCCGGTCA
>CAZXFB010000110.1:0-5018 GCA_964639725.1 uncultured Rikenellaceae bacterium | reverse complement strand
TACAATACCTATCATTTATGTCTAACAATTTAATTATTATGAGTAAAGCAAGAACTATCTTAAAAATGTACACCGAGGGTGTAAGTAAACAGTCAATCAGTCTCCGCACTGGAGCAACACGAAACACAGTTAAGAAGTATATCAGGCAATTTATTGCCATGGATATAACACTTGAAGAAATTGATAAACTCAGTGATACTCAATTAGAGGCACTGTTCTCAGCACCAAAGGAAGAGGTCACTTTAGATCAGCGTAAGTCTGACCTGTTTGCTTTCTTCCCTGGCATGGAAAAAGCCCTCAAGCGTAAAGGTGAGACACGGGAAACACAATGGGGGCAATACTTTTTAAAACATCCTGATGGCTACCGTAAAACGCAGTTTAATGAGCATTATAATCAATGGAGCAAAAAGGTCAACTCTTCGATGCACCTGGAGCATAAGAGCGGGGATAAGATGTTTGTAGACTATACTGGGGATAAGCTATCCTATGTTGATCAGGGAACGGGAGAAGTGGTAACAGTAGAAGTCTTTGTCGCCATACTGGGTTCCAGCCAACTGACCTATGTAGAGGCTTCAATGACTCAGCGCAAAGAAGACTTTATAAGTTCTTGTGAAAATGCACTTTATTACTTCGGAGGTATGCCACAGGCCATTGTAACAGACAATTTAAAATCTGCTGTTATCAAGAGCGACAGATACGAACCCACACTTAACGAGATGTTCCGTGATTTTGTGGAGCATTATCAGATGACTGCGCTTCCGGCCGGACCTTATAAACCTAAACACAAAGCATTGGTTGAGGGAGCTGTTAAGATAATATACCGGACGATCTTTTACCCGGTTAAACAGCACACCTTCTTTTCGTTAACAGACTTAAATGCTGCTATAAGGGAATCACTTGAGGATCATAACAACAAACTGTTAACAAGCCGTCCGTATAGCAGAAAGCAATTGTTTGAAGAAATAGAAAAGGCGGATCTGCAGCCACTGCCACAATACCGATACCAAGCTAAACGCAAGAGAATGGTTACAGTAATGAAAAACAACCATGTATGTCTTGCCGAGGACAAGCATTATTACAGTGTCCCTTATCGTTATATTGGTAAGAAGGTTACCATCCTTTACACCCAAAATCTGGTGGAAATATTTTACCGTTATGATTGCATTGCAACTCATGGGCGTAATTTTAAGCTATACGGATACACCACCAATGAGGACCACCTGGCATCCCACCACCAGTATAATAGCGACTGGACGCCTGAAAAGTTCATTCAGCGGGCAACGTTTATTGGAGTGGATACCCGAGATTATATTACTCGTATACTTGATATAAGGCAACACCCCGAGCAAGCGTATAAAACATGTCAGGGGATACTCAGTTTTGTTACCCGAGTAGGAAGTGAGCGATTAAACAATACCTGTCGAAGAGCATTATATTATGGAGACTTCAGCTATAATGCTATACGAACAATCATTGAGAAAGGACTTGATCAGGAGCCCTTTGATACGGAAGATGATAATAAGAAAATGCCTGGCCATCGCAATGTGCGAGGGGGAGAATATTATAAATAATCAATTTAACAAGAATCCAGTCACGATAAGCTCGTGGCTGGATTAACCCTATTATGAACTTTAAAAACACAACCATATGAACGAACAAACATTACAGCGACTTAAACAAATGAAACTCCAAGGTATGGCTACAGCCTTTAAGACCACGCTTGAAGACGGGCGTATGGCGAGCATGACAGCAGATGAGATGGTGGCTTTCCTTATTGAATCGGAATGGGACCATCGTAACAACCGCCGAATTGAACGTCACATAAACCAAGCCCGCTTTCGTTACAAGGCAAATATCGAACACATTGACTTTGAAACAGACAGAAACCTCGATAAAAACCAAATCATGCGCTTTGCTGATTGCAACTTTATTGATAAATCAGAAACCATTATTATCACGGGAAGTACAGGCATCGGAAAGAGCTATGTGGCTTCGGCTATCGGTAATCAGGCGTGCATGCTGGGATACAAAGTCTTATATGCAAATACTACAAAGCTTTTTGCTAAACTTAAAATGTCAAAAGCTGATGGTTCATATATAAAAGAAATAGCACGTATCGAAAAGCAGGATCTATTAATACTCGATGATTTTGGGATACAGCCCTTTGATAATCAAAGCAGGTCTTCACTCATGGAAATTATTGAGGACCGCCATGGCAAACGCTCAACAATCATCACTTCACAACTTCCGGTATTACAATGGCATGAGATTATAGGAGAAAATACTATCGCAGATGCTATATTAGATCGCATCGTACATCAGGCACATCGTATTGATCTCTCAGGGGAATCGATGCGTAAACGAAATAATAAAACAATTACATCACTTGTAGAAACAGACTAAAAAAATAACTTTGTATAATCACCCTGATAATTATGATAAAAATGAGGCAAAAAAGGATGTTAACTTAGGGTGGTCTTTAGCAGCCGGATAAGCATGGTCTTACAAAAACGGTGAAGGGTGGTCTATATGACCGATTTTTCCAGTCTGACGATTAGTAACAGCAAGAATTCTTGAAAGTAGTTTATTTCTTACTGCATTTATAACGCACATTTTTGATTTGCCCTCTTTAACTTTCCGTTGATAATATACTTTCATATCAGGGTTGTGTTGAATTGCTGATAAAGAAGCCAAATGAAGTGTTGATTTTAAGTCCATGTTAGCAAACTTTGATACCCCGGTTTTTCCATTAATTGATGTACCGGATCGATGTTCAAATGGTGCAACGCCACAGTAGCAAGCTAATTGCCGGACAGATTCAAAACGTGTGAATACCTGAGTATACACCATAAGTTTAATTGCGAGAATTTTACCTACACCAGGGATACTCGTTGCCATTTCACAGTTTATCTTTAATTGCTTATCATTTTCTACGGTTTCAGACATTGCTTCTTCGACTTCCTTAATACTTGTTTTAAGACCTCTGATAGCAGCCATTTGAAAAGTTTCCAGATTGATTGCCTGATAAATATCGACTCTCTTAAGTTCTTTTATTGAAACCAAAATGCTTTTCAACGATTTATTAAGTCTGTCACGTGTGGTTAGAAGGTCGCGAAGGATCTGCAAGCTGGGAGTGCAATAGTCACGGATGGATGCTTTGTCGGAAAACCTATAAGCATATTCTGCAATTCTCTGTGAATCGATTTTATCATTTTTCCCCCTTGTCAGACCCAAACTTTTTTTAATATGTAATGAAGACTCCATCCAAACATAAGCTTTTCTTTCACGAAGGAACTTATCAATACTTCTTGTATAAAGCCCCGTGTGTTCCAGACAGAAAAGTGTCTTCGAAAATACAATCTCATGATGGACGGATAGCCAGTTCTGCAATTTTTGATATCCTTCAACAGAGTTATCAAAGACTCTGTGATTGAGCTTCTTGACCTGAGGATTAAGAATGGTAAGATCAAGTGTTAGCTTTGAGACATCGATTCCAACAAAAGTTTGATACAAGTTTTCTGTTGTTTTCATAAATTTGTGTATTAGATAAATAATAGCGAACACATTCAAAACCTTTATAGTAAGCCTAAGAGCTTCAATATCTATATGAATCTCTGTTCGCAAAGAAACTCCTGGGGTCTAAATCGGCCCATAAGCCTGATGCTTTGTTAGCGCATAGTTCACCCCAGGAGTTGTTAAATTTAATAATCAGAAATTTAAAAGGCTAATCTAAAGGTTAGGCATAAGATTGAGAGATTCTAGATTTGACACATATGACTGTATAATTTTTTCGTACGTTTGCAATATGCTAAAAGTAATTAAATCAATAGTATTTATCTTTATCGGGATATTCTCATTTGGAGGAATTCTCAAACACAATCATCCACATGACCATGTACCTGAAAATAATGAATTACACATAGATCATAATAATTTAGTATCCAATATCGACTATGGACAGGAAGCAATTGGTGGGCAATTTTTATATCATAACAAAATAAATATTTAACATTCTTGCCAAAGACAACAATTAATTCTTTCAATATTTGAAAAAGCTACACTTAGTACTAATAATAATTCTTGTAATCTTTTCTTGCACAAAAGAGTCCTCTAATTCTAATGATAATGGTGTAAAAAAATTTTGCTGGAAATGTACAACCACACCTTATACTAGAGTGACAAAATGTGGCATCGTTACAAGTTATTCAAGTCATACTAAGACAATCGTTCATAAATGTGATTATACAGAAGATCAGTCCGCCCAGTTTGAAATCAGCATGACAAATAGTTCAAGTATATCAGTATATACAAGTGATTGTGCAAGTGGAGGTTATGTTGTTACAACAAACGGACAAAACACCGAATGCGTTAAAGAATAATTGATTTTTTCCCAATTTGAGAACAACTTATTTACTTGATGCTTTTTTAATGTAATCCTATGCCTAACAAAGGCTAAATATAATGCGGGGTTCAGAGCTATTCGGAAATTTGTACAACGCTTCAGGTTTTCTGGTACCGCGACTATTCCATCTTCCACAAACCCGCACTATACTTAGACTCAAACGTTGCAACCAAGGTAAAATAAAAAAAGAGCAAGATTGCTCTAACTCTTTGATTTTCATTTGTGGGGGTTGACGGGTTCGAACCGCCGACCCTCCCGACTAAAAGTCGGGATGCTCTGAACCGGTTTTGATTAATTGGATAATTCTGTTTCTGTTTTTCCACTGTTTAAGTTGTTTCTCGCGATCCAGCGCACTTTTTTTATCAGTAAAAGGTTCCGAGTATTCTAAAATCCATGGTTTTCCGGTTGAAGTGAATCCTTTTTTACTTCTATTATGTTTTAATAATCTGATACTTGGATTGGTAGAAAATCCAATATAGAATTTATCAATTTTAGCCGAATAAATAATATATACGTAGTACATAAACGAAAAAAGTCCCCAGGAGGGGACTAAATTAAAAAGTGGGGGTTGACGGGTTCGAACCGCCGACCCTCCCGACTAAAAGTCGGGATGCTC
>CAZXFB010000109.1:411-5054 GCA_964639725.1 uncultured Rikenellaceae bacterium | reverse complement strand
TAGGCATTCTCGACCAGCTTGGAAAAGAAATCCTGAACATTAAATTCGAAAAGACAACTGAACATTTTGCAAGTCAGATAGATCTTAGCGGACAACCAAAGGGATTGTATTTCATTAATCTTCTCATAAATAAATATAAGGCTAACAGGAAGGTAATTGTGGAGTAAAAGTCACTGGTGCCTTATTGCCATAACTGATCAAAATATCTAACTGGTTTAACTTAGAAAGAGTTCTATGTTGAACTAAGGCTTTAAAAAGGCACATTGTGAATTTCTGGTTTTAAAGATTGTCGACATTGAACCTTGATATGCCATCATTTATAAAAAGCCTGATTTAAAAAGCTTATAATTCAAATAATCAGATTCTCATCATAGCATTATTTATCATACATCTATTTTAAACAATGATTTGTCAAAATTATTTCATACTTAAAGTAATGTTACATAAATTAGAGGATTGTTTCAATTAAATGCTTAGTTATCACATAAAATCTACCTTTTTATCTGATGAGACTATTAATACTTATTCACTTATCCCTGTTAAAAAGCAAGCATATTCTTTGGATCTTTGTTACTAGGATACTGATTTTTTCTTTCACAATATCTTCATTTACAGCTAAACCAGGCAGATCCCAGACTCCTAATTATAGTACCTCCAATTTTACAATATTCAGTCCAACTTGGGGTTGGCCTTATAGCCCTACACTTGCTAATGCTTCGTTTGGGAACTTGCTCAAAGCAGATTCTTTAGATTTTGTTACCTCACTTGGTACTACAGATGGCTGGGGAATTTCTTATTATAGAAATACAATTACTACTTTATCTGGGAATAATTATAACTTTAATAATTACTCATATCTAATGTACTCCATTGGTTTTGTTGATTATAATCTGGATGGGAACCTTGATATTTTTGTTACGGGTGACAAATTTGGCGGTGGTTCTCCCAGAAGTATGCTTTTTAGGAATAATGGGGATAAAACTTTCTCAACAATTAATACAAATATCCTAAATTTTTCTTCTGCTTCTCAAGACTGGCTGGATTTTGACAATGACGGGGATTATGACCTAATTATTTCAGGACAAAATTTGAACTTTGGAAACATAACAAAAATTTATAGGAATGATAATGATGGTCTATTTACTGAGGCTTTTACATCTTCACAAAATACTGGGTCAATTGCTTGGTGGGATTATGATAATAATGGGGTTAATGATTTTGTGGTTGGAAATAAGATATTTAAGAATTCAAAATCAGATGGATTTCACATGATTGATTCACTTCCTGCGATACCTGGAGACTTGGCAATCGGAGATTATGATGAGGATGGAGATTTGGATATTGTTTGTGGCGGTCACATTATTAAAAATTCTAATAGCCAATTTGCAGTTGTATCAAATTTAGGTGGCAATGCCAAAAATTCCTGGGCAGATTATGATAATGACGGAGATTTGGATTTATTACATGGCAGCACAATTTACAAGAACAATGGTACTGATAACTTTACTCCAACCTTGTTTAATTGGTTTATTAATGGTACCTGGATAGATTTTGACAGTGACTCAGATCTTGATTTATGGTCATATAGCGGCATGTCAGCTATACCACAATCAAAAGTATTTTTAAACTCTGGATCTCCCAATTCGCCTCCCGGGATGCCCTCATCATTAAGTTATACTATTGAAAAAAATAAAATCATATTTTCCTGGAATGGAGCAAATGATAATGAAACCGCAAGTTTAGGTTTAACATATAACATTTTTGTTGGCACTTATCCAAACGGATGTGATATTATTTCACCTATGGCAAATATTACAAATGGAATCAGAAAAATTATTGATATAGGTAATGTTGGACAGCAAAAAGAGTTTATTCTTGAGAAGATTCTTCCTGAAGGGACCTATTATTGGGGTGTACAAACTATTGACAATTCTTTTAAGGCTTCTCCTTTTCAAACAGGCCCTTCATTTGAAATTAAAAAGTTTACAAACAGCAGTAATTTTGTAAATTCAGGTAGTTTTTATACTGCTTTAAGACCAAAGATTCAAATGGTTGACCTTGAAAGCGATAATGATTTAGATCTATTTTATATTCCTCCTGATCCCGGATCACTACATGCCTTAGAAAACATGGGTAATAATTCATTCGTTAATAAATTATTACTTAATAGTAATTATCCTAAACAATCTTCAGATTTTCTTGATTTTAACAAGGATGATGTTATTGATATTTCTGTTGGAGGCTCTTCCGCTGGTGTACTTTTATATAATGGCAAAAATCATGTTTTTGATACTTTAAAAGTCCCGATATATGGGGAGAGTGCCTGGGCTGATTTTGATAACGATGGATTTGAAGATATATTTGTTGGCAACATTATCCTCAAAAATAATTCGAATTTATCATTTCTTATTGTTGATACATTAATTTCAAACGGGACAGGTTTCTGGGTGGATTTTGATAATGATAAGGATATGGATCTTCTGTGTGGAGAATATTTGTACAGGAATGACAAGGGTACTTTTATTCTCCATAACACTATTCCTGGAGCTAATATCTGTAACGCTTGGTGTGATTTTGACAATGACGGGGATCTCGATATTGCATCAGGAAACAAAATATATTTAAATAATAGTGGAGTATTCTCACCTCTTAATATCCTAATTTCAAATTATTTTGGTAGTAGTATGTATTGGGCAGATTTCGATAATAATGGCTTTTCTGACCTTTTATATTTTAACCGGGATAAACAAATAGTATTGATTTTTTTTAATGATGGATTCAATAATTTCACTCCTGTTGAATTGGAAAATCCAGTGCAGCATTATCCATTTATATATCGAGAGATATCATACGGAGATTTTGATAACGATGGAGATGTAGATATTATCTTAGTAATACAAACATTTCTGGATGGACCACCTTATCAAGCTTTGACATATTTATATATAAATGGCTCGTTAGAGAAAAATCCAGTATCTGAATCCCCAAGTAATTTAAAATCAGCTCTCAACGGTTTTGATATAGTTTTATCCTGGGATCGGGCTGTTGATCTGAACAGCAATAACCAGGGACTTAGTTATAATATCCGGATTGGCAAAACCTCCGGAGGTGTAGAAATTATCTCCCCAATGTCTGATAAAATTTCAGGTTACAGGCGAATTCCGGAAATGGGCAATGTACAAAGCAACCTTGGCTGGAGACTTAAAAACCTTCCTGAAGGAAAGTATTACTGGAGTGTCCAGGCAATTGATCAATCATTTAACGGTGGTGCATGGGCCCCGGAACAGACTTTTACTATCACCCGCGTGAGTGCTAATTTCACAGCCGATACTATTTGTGAAGGATCAGCAACCCAGTTCACTGATCTTTCCCTTGTTGCAGGAGGAAATGTCGATAGATGGAAATGGTATTTCGGTGACGGGGATTCCTCAATTGTGAAAAATCCACAGCATATTTATCCCGATGGAGGTATTTATAATGTTACTCTCATAGCATTTTACGGGAGTTTTCAGCATAGTATAACAAAAGCTATTTCAGTAAAACATAAACCTTTTGCTTCCTTTTCAGCACAAACAGTTTGCGAAGGAATCAAAACTTCATTCATAAACAATTCCATCCTGAACAATATCACAAATGCGGTTTGGAAATGGAATTTCGGGGATGGTGAATTTGCAAATACACCCGGTTCAGTGGAACACCCTTACCTTGCTCCGAATACATATAATACAAGCCTGACAATTACAGCTGATAACGGATGTTCAGATTCCATTAAGAAACCTGTTACTGTAGCAAAAAATCCTGCTCCTGTTATTACTTCCAATGCTCCACTTACTTTCTGCAAAGGCGACAGCGCAGCTCTCTCAGTATTATTTGATAATTACTACTCTTACAATTGGCTGCTGAATGGAACCAGTCTTACAGGCGCAGATTCAAGCAGATACATGGTCAGATTATCAGGAAGTTATGCTGTTGAAGTAGTCAATACGATTGGAAACTGCAAAATAACTTCATTGCCCGTCACTGTTACTGCACTGAATGCTCCTGCAGCTCCACTTATTTCTGCTTCCAGACCTGTCCAGTTCTGCCAGGGTGATTCTGTAATCCTGAGTATCACGAATACAGCCGGATATAGCTACCAGTGGAAACTAAACAGTGGTGCAGTTGGAACAAATAAAAACACTTTTGTTGCAAAAGCTGCCGGAACATATTCAATCACAGTTACAAATTCTTCAGGATGCAGTGTCAATTCCTCAAATAATATAAATGTTGTTGTAAACCCGATACCAAATGTCTCTGCTGTAAATATCTCCGGGGCAACATCATTCTGCCAGGGAGGAAACGTGGTTCTAAATGTAGTAAACAATCCTGCTTACACATATCAGTGGAAAAAGAACGGATCTGGTATTTCTGGTGCTACAACCAGTAGTTATACTGCTCAAAGTTCAGGTGTTTATGCCCTAACAATAACCAACAGTAACAGTTGTATATATAAAACTGAAGATGTAAATGTAACTACTAATCCCGCTCCTGTCGCTCCACTCATTTCTTCTTCCGGACCTGTCCAGTTCTGCCAGGGTGATTCTGTAACCCTGAGTATCACGAATACAGCCGGATATAGCTACCAGTGGAAACTAAACAGTGGT
>CAZXFB010000109.1:0-311 GCA_964639725.1 uncultured Rikenellaceae bacterium | reverse complement strand
TAGTAAACAATCCTGCTTACACATATCAGTGGAAAAAGAACGGATCTGGTATTTCCGGTGCTACAACCAGTAGTTATACTGCTCAAAGTTCTGGCGTTTATGCCCTTACAATAACCAACAGTAACAGTTGTATATACAAAACTGAAGATGTAAATGTAACCGCATATCCTTCTCCTGCTGCTCCATTGATCTCTGCAAACAAGCCATTGGAATTCTGCCAGGGGGATTCCACAGTTTTAAGTGTAACTAATACAGTCGGTTATGTCTATGAATGGAAGCAAAACGGAGGTACCGTAGGTTCCAATTCATCC
>CAZXFB010000108.1:0-5055 GCA_964639725.1 uncultured Rikenellaceae bacterium | reverse complement strand
TGTCATTCCCGAAGGGTCATGACGGGGTGGTTGATTTTCCTTTTGAGACAGCCTCTTCCCCTATGTCACATAAAATACTGTCATTCCGAGTCTCCATACAAAAATTTTGCACATCAGGGATTATGACAACTTAAGTGTAGCTACTTTTGTAGAGTTTTACACAGTTTGACCGTGCTGCGTAATAGTGCAAATTGCCTGTTCCCGAGTATGGTTCCAGAAGATTAAGCCATCAGGTTTGGTACTTCTTTTTTCATAAGAATGTCCGATTAGTAGCTTTTCTATTCCTAAAGGCCTTCTGGGTGTAAAATTATTTAATAATTTAAGGCACAACGAGATGGAAAAAATTAGAGAAAATGCAGCCGGCATCGACATTGGTGCAAAAAAGGTTTTTGTTTCCATTGAAGGACAAGCAGTAAGGTACTTTTTTACATTCACAGAAGATTTTGAGAAGTTACGGGATTATCTGTGTGAACATAAAATTAAAACAGTTGCCATGGAGGCAACAGGAGTTTACTGGAATATCTTGTATGAAATTCTCGAAGAATCAGGTATTGATGTGTGGTTAGTGGATGGTCGCCAAACCAAGCAGGTTCCTGGTCGCAAAACTGATGTAAAGGACTGCCAATGGATACAGCAACTTCACAGCTATGGCTTACTAAACCGATGTTTTGTTGCGGAAGCGGATATAAAAGAACTTAGGGCCTATCAACGGTTAAGAGAAGATCATATTCGTTCAGCTTCAATGCATATTAATCACATGCAAAAGGCTTTAACTGAAATGAATATCAGACTCGCAGAGGTTCTAAGTCAAATCCATGGTGTAAGCGGCATAGCTATTATAGAAGCAATCCTAAAAGGAGAGCGCAATAAAGAGAAACTATTAAAATTGTGTGATAGAAGAATTATAAAAAACAAGAAAGAAGATATCTTAAAATCTTTAAATGGGAGGTATACTAAGCATGGACTTTTTGCTTTACAACAGGCATTTGACTCATATCTTTTTTATCAGCATCAAATAGAACAGTGTGATCAAATGCTTAGTGAGGTAATAGGAAAAATTGGTAAAGGAAAACCAGATCAAAACCCTCAAGGTACAAGAAAACCAATCAGGCACAATAAACCTGATATTAATGATCTGGGGGGATCATTACTGAAGATATTTGATGGTAAGGATGCTACGGCATTATCAGGAATAACAGATTATAGCTGGATGCAGCTATTGTCTGAAACAGGTACCGATTTATCCAGATGGCCATCAGAAAAACATTATACCAGTTGGCTTGGGCTGGCTCCTGGGCAGCATTCATCAGGTAAAATGAAAAGATCAAAACGAAAGAAAGGCCATCCACAAGCAGGACAAATCTTCAGACAGATAGCTCAGAGCTTAATAACAAGTAAACATATCGCTCTGGGTGCATTCGGGAGAAGGCTGAGAGCCAGAAAGGGTTCTCAGATAGCCATCAAGTCTGTTGCACGAAAGTTAGCCATATTGTATTGGCGCATAATGGTAAAAGGAATGGCATTTGTAGAAGAAGGTATTAAAAAATACGAAGAACAACTATTAGTGCAAAAACATAAATCACTTGAAAGATTAGCGAAAGACCTAAATGTCCAAATAGCTTATAATGTATGAATTACTGATTGTTGTCATTAGTAGCGCCAGCGAGGAATCCCATAACCAATTGTTTTAAATTTATTATTGATAACCGATACTCATAATAATCTATATAATGATATGATTAAATATCACTTTTAGTTTCATCAAAAGGTAATGATGCTCAATTATTTATTTTGACCTGTTAAACACTAAGCGGAGTTAATTGTTTATTAATCACAGTACCATTAACATTGAATGAAGTTGTGAAAAAATAACAATCATGAATTCAGTAAAAAAAGAGATCATCTCCGTAGCAACAAAAATAAAAGCTGCAGATGAAAGAGTTTGGAACTTCTGGACAGATCCTAGACATATTATCCACTGGAATAATGCAACAGATAACTGGCATACACCATTTGCAGAAAATGATCTGAGAGTTGGCGGAAAATTTCTGTTCAGGATGGAAGCCAGGGATGCAAGCATTGGATTTGACTTTACAGGTGAGTACAGTAAAATTAAACACTGTCAACTCATTGAATATTACATCGCTGATGGCAGAAAAGTTCAGATTTTGTTTTCATCAAATGGAAAAGAAACAACAATTGAGGAAACTTTTGAAGCTGAAAATACTCATCCTGTTGAGTTGCAAAAGGCAGGATGGCAGGCTATTCTGGATAACTTCAAAAAGTATGTCGGGAAATCAGAAAAAATTGTGAATGCCTTCCCTCAGATGAAATAATTTGAAATCGGTAAACTCATTAATATCTGAAAAGAGGTCATTTCTCCCGGGATTATATCACCTGAAAGCAGATTTATGATCTTACTCATGTAAGATTTTATAAAAATGATGATTACAATCCTAAAAATTCCGGTGTTAGTTTTATTATCAGACCCGATGATTTATTGCAGCTGATACCATATTTAATAATATGATCATAAATTATCAATATTAACCTTAAAAAATAATTGATATTCCTTACTATCTCACTGAATAACTGTATTATAACTTACTCGGCGAAAATAAAACTCAAACATGGTCCTGATTATCAAACTCCAATATCCCAGCGGCGGAAATATAATCCCTGCCTGACGATAGGCAGTGTTTTAAACTCTATTTCCTCCATTTGACTCTGACTAAGTGGTGAAAATCCGGAAGCAATTCGTACATTTTCCTCAATTTGAGCAACAGAATCAACACCAATAATGGATGTACTTACCGGCAGGCTCATGTTATAGGAGAGAGCTTCCTTAATAGAGATGGTTCCCGGTTTTGGTGTTCGCAACCGGACATCAGTTTGTTCTTCCAGTGGCGGAGGAGTCCAGGAAGAAAGCATCCTTCCACGGGTAGTAACTTTCATCCCAATAATAGCAATTCCCTGTTTCTGTGCTTCGGGTAAAAGATAATTTTTAAAACTGAGGTAATGAATATCGGCTGCATTTAAAGCCAGTAGAATGGAATCGAACTGATAACGTTTAATAGCTTCCAGCAAAACCAATGGCTCGAAATGGCCGGTAATTCCGATATTACGGACTATTCCTTCGGATTTGGCTTTTTCCATTGCCTTTATAGCACCATTGGAAGCAAATATCTGTTCTACCTGTACCTGCTGCTGAACATTGTGCAACTGCCATGTATCAATATGGTCTGTCTGAAGATTTTTCAGACTCTCCTCGAGTAAACGCATCGATCCGTCATAGGTCCGGTCATGTGTCTTTGTGGAGAGCCATACTTCACTGCGGCGGGTTTTCATAACCCTTCCAATATTTAATTGACTCACCCCCTGTCCATAAGATGCTGCAGTGTCGATATAATTAATACCCAGATCGATAGCACGGTTGATGATTTTTTCAGAATCATTCTCCCTTCCCTTTATTTCGAGGGTAGCCTGTCCACCCAGGCTTAATATCCCAACCTTGTAACCCGTTTTTCCTAAGGAGCGGGTAGGCATTGCACTGAATGTGACCGGATTAAAGGGATCTTCATTGTTTTTCTTTACAGGGATCATTTTATTAGTCTCGACTGATACTACAGATTTCCCAACAGTTACCATAGCTCCGGCAGCTAGTCCGGTTTCCAAAAAAGTTCTGCGATTTATTTTTTTCTTTTCCATTGCCTGACTATTTATGGTTTAAATATTATGAGATCATTAATTTATTCAGATCGCATTTTATGTGACACACAAAGGACAAATATACAGATGCAATTCCGATAAACCATTTGATTTTTTTACTTAAAATAAGTGACTCTGTCGCATTTCATACTTTTATATTTTTTAAACCATATTAGTTTAAAATCCTGAAAATCGCCGGAACATTTTGAAAAATAGAATAAGTGTCAGCTTGTTCAATCATGCTATTTTTTCCACATCACCATTCCCAGAACATTCATTCAGGCAATAAATTGGAACATAAAATTACTATCAATCAAAAAATTTATTACTTTTATACGAATTGTTCATTTTTTTCTATATTTACTTTCAATTACATAATAAAAAATAAAGATGAAAAAATCTAAATTATTCTGCCTTTTTCTTACCGGATTATTTATAATTATATCCTGTACAAGAAAAGATTCCTCTCCCACTCAGGTTGAAGACTTGGTTAAACAGGCTGAAAATGATGCTGTTTTTGAAGCTGTACTCATGAAAGCAGATGATCAGATAAACAAGGAAATCAGTAAACTGGAGAACCTTAATTATTTTGTTACAACAGGAAAATCGAATGATACTGAACCATGCAATGCAAAAATTACTGTTGAGACACCAGCAAACACAAAATTCCCAAAAACTATCACTCTTGATTATGGAAACGGGTGTACAGATCCTGGTGGAAATTTCAGAGCCGGGAAAATAATTGTTCACATAACAGGTCCATACTGGGAAAAGAATACTGTACGCCACTCAAAACTGGTTGACTATATTTATAATGATCTTAAAATCGCCGGAGACAGAAAAGAAATGAATAAGGGAGTAAACGAAAAGGGATATACTATTTTTGAAGTGAAAAACAACGAAAAAATCTGGAATTCTAAAAATGAATTGCTGGTTGAACGTAATCTCGACAGATTACGTACCTGTAATCGAGGTATAAACCTCACTTCAAACGAGGATGATGAAGTTTGGGTTACCGGAATATCCAGAGTGAATAAAAACGGGAAAGTGATTAAACAGGAAATAACTACTACACTATACAGGAAACTTACATGCCAGCATTTTCAGAGTGGAGTTATCACAACATTTTTAAATAAAGAAAAAATTGCCGAATTCAATTATGGCGATGGACAATGTGACGACAAAGCCACTTGGTCAAATGGAACAATCAATAAAGAGATTACACTTAAAACATGGGTTAATTTTTATTCAATCAAACCATAATACTACTGAATATTTTTCTACTGAGAGGGTGTCTCAAAAGGAAAATCAACCACCCCGTCATGACCCTTCGGGAATGACACCCCT
>CAZXFB010000107.1:0-5076 GCA_964639725.1 uncultured Rikenellaceae bacterium | reverse complement strand
GCTATGGCAAGTGCGGGAATAAATTGTTGCTCAACTGTCAACCAGCACAAATGTAAGTTAAGATTTCAAATGTTTCAACGAACACGCAAACCCGCATTTGCTATAGCGTTTGTTAGCGGTTCGTTGTTTTTTCATTTATTTTCTCTATTATATATTTTCGCTCTCGGGTTATGTCTTACTGGAAAGTTCACAGAATTTGCAATAAAACAAAGTTCATTTGCTTTTATATGTAATTCGTTTGCTTTGTCAATCATAGAATTCTCTGCCACAATTACAATTGGATTAAGTGTTACTTCGGTAAATTGTCCACCACCATTTGAAGTTTCAACCATAATTCCTGTTGCGTAGTCTGTATAGTCCGAAACTATTATACCTGCTTCGGAACACAAATGTAAATACCAAAGCATATGACAAGACGATAATGAAGCGACTAACAATTCTTCTGGATTATGTTTTGTCTTGTCGCCACGAAATGCTGGGTCGGATGAACCTGAAATATCCGGTTTGTTTTCTATGATTATCTGATGGCTTCTTTCGTAATTTCTATAATTTTCAGTTCCTGTCCCATTGTTCCCAGTCCACTTAATTGTCGCATTGTAGTGATGTTGTCCTTGCATAATTTCTTGAATTCATTTTCAATTTAATTGTCTGTTTTGGTTTTGTTGTGCGATCTAATACAATGACCGCTAACTCCTTTATATGTCCCCTTTTGTGCAACAATATTTTCTATTCTGGGAGTTATTGTACAACTGTCGTTGAATTTATCATACATCTCCTTAAATTACTTTTTCATTTTGATTCACAACCGCAACTTAAAGCACTGCTTCGTCAGTCACAGGTTCATTTTGATATAACATGTATAAATACAGGTAAATAGAATGTTTGTGTCCGACTTTCAATCATTCAACTATCATTAAAGTTAAACATTTTATCTGAATTGGAATTGGTATTATAAAAAATCACCTAGTGCATTATTTGGGAATATTTTCATGTTGTATGCGATAATTCTCTCATTACAATAGTATTACACCATATTGAAACAATACACTTGTCGACAATTATTCAACCAGGGATGTCTTCTTTAATTGAAGTCCAGGATCAGCATCACTATACATATCGGAAATGTCATCCTGGAGATGTTCACAGTATGGTTGCATAATAGATATTTCAATATATAGTGCTAAATTAAATTACAATTCGAAATCTACTATTTAATACACTGTTTTAAAGTATCTTAAGCAACTTTATTGTTTGCCTAACCTTATTGTGTTCGTTTCAACTGATTTCAGAAATACTCACTTGAAACCTTTTAGTTCATTAACCGGCCTGCGAACGATGACAGATTAGATAATCTGACTATATCATTTATCTCTTTATCTGGGTTTAAGTATGCTCACTATGGTTTCAGTAGTTCCGTTTATTAATGTGGATTTCTTACCTTCAAAATTTAATGTTCCTATAATAAAATCATTATGTTGGTTCTCTTTCAGATTAATCGGATCCTTAATTATCCAATCGGTTCCATCATAGAAAAATCCTGCATAAATCTGAGTTCTATTTGCAATTATTACTTCTGTTGTACTGCCAATATATAGTGTCCCATGGATAACATAATCCTCTACAGATGTGCCATTCCAGTAGCAGGTAAAAAAACTTGTCAGAATAATACCTGAAAAATTCGAAATTGAAAATGTTGTCCCTGTAATATTTATCGGTTTAATTATAGATGCTGATCCTCTGTCTCCGTTAACAGTTAAAGTAACAGAATAGGTACGCGGTTTGGAAAAATGATGAGAAGGGTTTTTTTTGTTGGAACTAAAACCATCATCAAACCTCCATTCATAAGTTTTAGAATTTTCTGATAAATTCAAGAATTCAATTGTATCACTAACTGTTGTTGGATCAGAAAAAGAAAAATCAGCACTCGGTTTCTTTATACAGGAAAAAATTGTTAAGGTACAGATCAATAAATAAAACAGTTTTTTCATAAAGCTTTAGTTTGATTTAAAGATAATAATTTAAATCCTTTATTTTATTTTGGAACCCTGACAAAATATAAAAACTCACTGCGGACTTACAAATTGATCCTTATCCTGCTTACGATATTCATGATGCTCAGGTGAAAATCGGGGGTGTCCAAATAAGACTGGTATTCAGTAAATGGATCTCCGTTGATGATCACCAGTTATCAGAGTCAGAATTTTTGTCTGATGACTTAATGCTATGGCAGCAACCAGGAAGGGCTGTGATTCTTTTGGAATTTCCTTTTGAGGAATATCTGTTTCACGAACTTCTCCTGGTACTATATATGATGTTGCAGCTGAAGTAGTTTCAGATAAATCTAATTCAGGATACCTGTTAGTTTTCAATTTAGGTGCCATTCAAACCTGACTGTCAGGAGCTATAACAAATTTTAGAGTCCGGCAATGAATTTGTCTCTTGGCTATTTGTAATTATTGAATGTTGTTTATAATGACTTGACTAGTTTATTTTTTATGGTATACACTTTTAGTATTGGTTTCTCCAGCTACTAGATTTTTTGAATAGGTTTCAATAGTCAAAGTTTTTCTATCCTCCGATAATTTGTATGATTCCGAGATTACAATCTCCTTTGTAACTCCATCCTCCTTGTAGATCACCAAATATGTCAGAGTAAGGACTTTCGCATCTTGTGACCATTTTGTAGATTTCTTATTTGTACCGGAGTTATCTTTTTTTACCTGTTCTTTTCCGTCAAGATTAAATATTTCGTCAGTTGTTGCCCAATCATTACTTCCTTTTTGAATGTAGATGTCATGATAAGCTATTGTGGATAAGGTTTGGCTAATTTGCCGTATCACAGTACCATCATATTTTGAATCAGGCAAATCGGGACTGCTTTTAACTTTGTCGAATTCCCATTTACCTGAAAAATTCATTTGAGTCTGAGCTTTTAGGATCATGGAAGATAGATGAAACAATAAGATGAGCGATACAATCTTAATTACAATAATCTCATTACTGACATGTCGGTTTGTTCTCATTTCTGATAAGAATTAGTAGGTGAAACAATTGTTTTATAAACTTTTTCAAAAAATCTTAACCGGATACCGAAATTCAGCAGCGACTTATTTTAAGTCATTATCGGAATTTCCACACTAATTAAAATAATCTCAGTCATCCGCTTTACAACGTACCGGCAGGGCAGACTCTTTCTGATATGTCCCCATGGTTTTGCTGTTAAAGTTATATTTCAGGCCTACAATATTTGCATTGGAAGCCTTTTTGGTGGCAGGATCTATACTTAGTTTATCTTCGGTTGATGTCCACCAGTTAGTCAATGTTCCAGGTTCTGCATCAGTATTGAAATAAGAAACTTCGCCAGCCGGTAATGCGTTAAAAAATATTTCATTTGTTGCACCTGTATTTGGGGCTTTCCAGTGAGTCGTCCCCTTCTCTTTCAGTTTTGCAGGATTGTCACCCGATCTTTGGCTGGTTCCGGCGTAATCCATAAGGTCATTCCATTCTTCTTCTGTCGGAACATGCCACCCTTTAGGACAAATTTTTCCTGTGCTAACAGCATACCAGTTATAAATAGAGCCATAGGTCTCAGTATATTTTACGTCCATACTATAAAAGCCTAATGCAGGAGTTTTTGTTTTTTCCCACATTTTCTTGTCTCTGATAATGGGAATAGGTGTGCCATCATTAAAACTTAAAGCCTTAAGATTATCGGCCATCCATACACCGGATTCTGTCATTATGACCCTGTAGACATTCCCATCAATATCCCTTACAGGCATTCCTGCATTCTCGTTCTCTTCCTGGGGAACCAGAGGGATTGTCAAAAAAGAAATAAATGTTACTATTAAACAGAAATAAGCAGAACTTTTCATAATTATTGTTTTATGTCAATACTTATATAAAATTACAAAATCCCTGAAATCCTGTTACTAAAATGCCAAAAGATTGTAATAATAAAATGATTCCAGCCAATCTTCAAATAGCTTATCTGCTCATGTGGTATTATATCGCAGAAACTGAAAATCCTTCAATATGATGATATTGTCACTTTCAGAAAGTTTAGCAGATTAATAAATCCCGGTGTATGAGAGTGGATCGTCCCAGTGAGAGGCATTGATTTTCATAGAAAAAGATGCTTGTTAGTCTCAGTTTGTTTATGAAGCCAGCTCCGGCATACATTGTAGAATCAGGTAAAAACAGTAATATTATTTTTTACTTTATTACCTGTGATATGTAATTTAAGTTTTTAGAATACGTTGAAAACATTCGAATAATTCCCCAGGTTTATCAGCAATCTGATCTGGCAGTAATGAAGCAAGAACATCTCTGTTGTTTAATCCCCAACATACTGCGGTGACAGGAATTCCAGCTTTCTTTGATGCTTCAACATCACGGGTTTCATCCCCGACATATATTACACTTTCTCTGGAAATGTTTTCACGATTAAGTACTCTCCTGATAACTCTGTCTTTGCCAAAAAAACTTTTACCGCTGTAAATGAACTCAAAGAGGTTTGATATATTATTGTTTTCTAATATTTTACAAACATTATCTCTGGAATTGGAAGTTAATATTCCCATTCTGAATCCAGCGCTTTTAATCTCCTTTAGGGAAGATTCAATGTCCTTTACTAGTTCTATTTCTGTGATGTGGCTACTTAATTCTTTTCTTATTCGAAGCACTAATAATAACAATTTAAGATCAGTTATACCATACGCTTTGAGAAGTTCCTGAGGTTTTTTCGTTCTTAATAACTCCATGTCTCCTTGTTTGGCTGACTTGCAATTATATTCGTGCGCAATTCTGTTGTAAATTTTAAAAGCCAGATTAAGGCTATCGACAATCGTTCCATCGAAATCAAAAAGAATATATCTTATATCTTTCATTGTTTTAATAGATTCTCAGCCATTTCAAATAACTAAGATATAATATTTAATGAGTATCTGGAATGAATAATAACTGAAATGGAATTAATTCATACTATTAAAATAGGTGAGGGGGATTTCTCGCTGGCGCTACTACTAATGACAACATTTTATAACTCATGGATTATGAGATATTTGCACATCTAGT
>CAZXFB010000106.1:0-5079 GCA_964639725.1 uncultured Rikenellaceae bacterium | reverse complement strand
GTGAAGGGTGATGGATTTAGTTTTGAAGAACTGAATACCAGGTTAAGCAGAGGGATGAAAAATAGCATAATATCGGCTTTTAATAGCAAAGTCGATGAATTGAAGAAGGAGGGGAAGATTGGATCTTCTGATTGGTATTTTTATTCTGCTAAGATACTTCAGCGATTCACAACGGTCGATCTGAAGTTTTCTGATGTAACAGTTACATGGTTAAAAAAATATGAAGGTTTCCTCCTGAAAGATGGCAAAAGTTTTACTTCAATCTCAATGTATATGCGTTCTCTACAAGCCATATTTAATTCAGGTGTAAGAGAAGGGGTAATATCTAAATCCCGTTATCCTTTTGGTAAAGGAAAATATGAGATACCGCAGGAGGAGGGCCGGAAAATGGCGTTAACACTTGCTCAGATAGGGAAGATTATCAATTATCAACTAACAACTGATACAGAAAAAAGATGCCGGGACTTATGGTTTTTCTCATATCTCTGCAATGGAATTAATATTGTTGATCTCTTACATTTAAAGTATTCTGATATTGAAAACGGTAAAATATCATTTTATAGGATTAAAACAATTAGCCGAAGTAAGAACAAGAAGAAGATAGTTGCTATCATATTACCGGAGATGCAGCAGATAATTGATAAATGGGGTAATCCTAAAAACCCTGACAATTATATTTTCCCATTTCTTTCAGATAAGTTAACTCCGGAAGCGGAGATGCGAATAGTCAAGAATGCAACATCACTGATAAATAAAAAGATGAGAGCAATTGGGAAAAAGCTGGAATATGGTGCAATCTCAACCTATACGGCACGACATTCCTTCGCCACAGTACTGAAGCGGTCAGGGGCAAATACTGCCTTTATTGGTGAGTCTTTAGGCCATACTGACCTCAAGACCACAGAGAACTATCTGGATTCATTTGAAGATGATACAAGGCTTAAGAATGCTACTCACTTAACAAATTTCTAATTCTATACGATGATGAATGACAGTAAAAGACTTGAAGAGCTAAAAAGAGATTTTGATTTTATTTATAAAATTAGCTTGAATAAAAGTGGATTTCTGGAAAGAGAAATTGAAGGTTATTCTAAATTACTTGATGATAACAAATTGAAATTGCCGGTCCTATCGATGGATGATGAGCCATTAGTAAAGTACGATATTCCTTATTCTTCGATGAATATTTTCTTTATAAGAGAATTTTATGATCATTTTATTGTCAAGGGTGCGGATGTATCCGATTTAGAAGAAAAAGAACCGATTGATTTTAGTTCATGGATTAGAGAGCACTATGATTTTGCTGAAGAGGCACTTTCTGAACCATCTGGTCCGAAACATTATTATAATCTGGCAAAAGATCTGCATGAATACCTAAAGTGGTTACAAATAAAATTGAAAGATTCTGTTAAGAATAGCAATGAGGATATGACTATTATTGACAGTTTATACCTGAGATTAATTTTCAAAGAGTATGGTCATAATTTTGAAAACGAAACATTAGATTCTTGGTTAGCAAGATTCAGTAAAGGGCATGTAGAAATAGATCCGATTAAAGTAGAACCTGATGCAAAACCTGGAACAGTAAAATTGAAACTTATCGCTATTCTTGCCAGCATTCAAAAGATACCCAATACTATTATCAATTTTGAATCCTTTGTAAAAACTAATTTTGGAATAAATAACTTTCAATCTACAAAGACTAAAAGCCAAAATAAAACAGGGTATAAGGAAATTGTTAAAGAATGTGATCGGATATTGAGGAAATGACATAATACGAAAAGGGGATTGCACTTCATTGCATTATTATTTTATAACCAGCTATTATTAAGATAGTTGGTTTTTTCATTTTGCAGAAACCTGTCACCAGACTTGCAGCTGGTGCCAATACTTTTATTCCTAAACAAAATGAAAAAATTATGACAACAATCTTACAATTGAATCAGGATGATTTGAGGGCTGAAATAAAGAAATGCTTACAAGAATCCATTGAAGAAATAAGAAGTATCCCCATACCTGCCCCTCTTCCGGATAGAATTACACTTAATCAAGCCTGTGAAATCACAGGCCTTTCACGAAGTCTACTTTACAAAAAGTCAATGGATGGTAGCATTCCGAAATTAAAGTACGGAAATCGGATTGTCTTTTCGCGTAAAGAATTAGAAGGTTGGATGGATCAACGTACTACTCGTACTCAGTCATTAGAAAATATTGCAACGAGGCAACTGCAGAAAGCAGCAAGAAAAAAGTTGCTGAAATGATCCTTCATGGTCAAGTTGCAACCGAAATATCACTTACTTATACCAGTAAGCCTTCAACCCATATTGGATGAATTTGAAAAGAGCCCTCCGGATATTTCTGGATTTGCTGTCGAGAGACTGAGCTACTTGGTATCGTTGATCTTAACACATAAACAGAAGGATCATCAGTTTTCATATTCAATATTAAATATGGAGTATCTCACAAATATTGTTCCGCGTGCAGGAGAGTATATGAAATTTCTTAATGAAAATGGGATAGTTGAATGGAAGAACTATTCTGCCGGCAGGAATTCTCGGTTGTATAGAATGATTAAGGAGTATCAAGGACCAGCTGTCTTTAGAACTATGACTGATCAGAATCTGGTCAGGCGCATACAGGAAAATAGCAAATCGCTAAAGTATCAGAATAGTAAGAAGTATCCGCATCTGAATAAATTTGTCCATATGATAAAGGTTTATTCTGAAGGCGCATACAGAACTATTGACGCAACTTACAACCACATGCTTAATAGCGAGATTCCTGAGATAAAGAACAAGGCTGAAAACCACCGAACATTTTCAATAGGAGAAATTCAAAAAATCATTCAAGGTCAGATTTACATAAAAGTTAACAAAACAAATTTCAGATATGACACCAATTATACAAGGCTACCATCAGAACTTGTAAAGCACCTGCATATAAATGGAATTCAACTGAAGGAAATGGATATCGCAAACTCCCAGCCATTTTTTGCTCTGGGATTATTTAATCCTACTCCGGAAATTCAGAAAATAATGGGCCAATCTCTATTTATGTATACCAAATCCCTGAAATTAGATGATAAAGAGGATGTTAAGATGTATACGTCTCATGTTTCTACAGGAAAGTTCTATGACTATTTTGAAGGTGAATGCAAAAATATTGGCTTGTGTTTCAGGGATCGGAGAGACTTTAAAGACCATTTATTTACTGTGTTTTTTGGAGAAAGTAAAGCACTGGCTTATTCAAAAACTGTAAAACTCTTTTCCACAATATTTCCAAATGTTTGGTGGATGTTTTGCATCATAAAAACTGCAAGGTATAATAGACTGGCTATTTTACTTCAACACATTGAATCGCATACCATGCTTAACTGTGTTTCTCAAAAGATTTTTTCAATGTACCCGTCTATTCCATTCCTGACGAAGCATGATTCAATATTACTACCTGGTAACTTAACCAATCAATTAACTGAGGAAATTGAAAAATTAATACTATCAACTATTCAAGAAGTAGTTGGCCATAAACCAAATTTGAAGAGAAAATAATTTCATTTATCATACCTATCACCATACTATTCAACTTCACTATTAACATCCAATACATCAAACTAATCCACTACACCTCCCAATACCCCTCTCCATTATGTATACGGAATCATTGTAACTATTTAATAATGAATAATAACAAAAGGGCTGGTTATAGAACTTAGTATGAATGACCGGATTAAGATAATCAAATGTATTAGGCACTAACCATCCCTTTCTTTTTTTCTTCATGCCAAGGTATTTAATAATGTCAATCCATACCTTCAAAATGTGACACTAATAATTATTTTAACCTACCTCCCAGTTCACCTAAATTGAACTGATAGTTCATATTATCTACATCAATAGTGAAATGAAAATAGGCTTAGCTCCCTTTTATTATTTTAATATTACTATGCATTTCAGAAACCGATCTCAGAACGGTTAATATAATTAACACGGAATTCAGTGCATTACTGAATAATTAACATGATTGGGTCCGGTCCCGCCCTCGCGCAAAGAAGTTTAAGACTTTATCCACTACCCTACACACCCCACTACTTGACATAATGGTTTTTATACGCGCCTCACTGCGTTCGGGTTTCATGCTTCGCACCTATAAAAAGGCATTATGTCAAGTAGGGAGGATAAGCCTGAAACTTCTTCTTTCCCAGCCCGCGGCAACTGGCAATATATCCCAGACTATTTTTCAACCCCCGGCAGAGGATCCAGGCTTGTCTTAACGACTTCACTTTAAGCACCAGCCTGCATTTGCCAGAAATCTCTACCAACCGCCTGGCAATAGTTACGCATGTGCTCTTAACTCAAGCTTGATTATGCCCAGAATTGGTTTTATCGATTATGCTTCTCTTAAATAAAAGAGAGCATGTGAAAGGAGATAGGAATTATGGGGAGTATATTTACTATCTATTGAGTTGATTACTAATCAAATGTTGATACTTTTTCTTGCTCACAACTGAACTATAGTATAAATCATGTAAAAACGCTTTCATAACCTAATATAGATGGAAAGGCGTTGGCTACTATGTGCTTTGGTAGGGGGGGAGTGATTTATTTAGCCAAGTGGGACCCTATATTAATATTTGGATTGTAAATTATAATGTCCTGGATATTAACCCATTAATACATATCCAGATGAAAAACGCTATCCAATTATCTATGTTCAATGTGGCTGAAGTTTCCCTGACTTATAAGTCAAAAGTTCCAGCTTCACAACGTCCCAAAATAGCTTGCAGCAGGGATGCTTATAAGCTTTTTAATGATTCTTTCAACCAGGAAACCATAGAACATGTCGAGGAATTCAAGATCTTACTTATGAACAGGTCAAATTCGGTACTTGGCATCCTTCCAATTTCAAAAGGAGGAATTTCAGGAACAGTGACCGATGTTCGAATAATCTTGCAGGCTGCAATAATAGCTAATGCATCAGGTATTATAGTTTGTCATAACCACCCATCCGGCAATCTTAATCCTTCCGAATCAGACTCAAAAATAACCCAAAAGATCAAAGAAGCAGGAAACCTAATGGACA
>CAZXFB010000105.1:0-5659 GCA_964639725.1 uncultured Rikenellaceae bacterium | reverse complement strand
GTTCCGGATTCCGAAAATTTAAATGCATTATCGAACAGTTCATTAATGATTATCGCAAACTCCTCAACCGATGCAAAGAGGGTTATATCTTCGATATTCATTTCCAGGTCACTCTGCCGGTTATATCTGTTTGCAGTTTCATTTCCGATGGCTGATATTATTTTTGAAGCTACATTCAGTTCATCGGATGAAGATATTAACGAAGGCCTGGTAATTAGTTGAATATATATCTGATACTTACTGAGTGTGGAATACAGAGCCTGGCCGCTTTCATAAATTGATTTCCCGATTTCCCGTATCTCTTTCGCGTCTATATCAGCTGAATTATCATTTAAATATGATGCAAGGCCTAATATTCCGTTCAAAGGGGTGCGTAATTCATGTGGAACATATGAGATTATCGCCTTCCTGAGATGATCCATCTCTTTCTGCAGCTTGTTCTCAATAGCAATCACTTTTTTGAGACGCATTTGAATTGTTTTAAGTAATTCATCGCGAGTAAAAGGTTTTGTAAGATAATCGTCGGCTCCATGTTTCATTCCTTTCCTTATATCTTCCTTGTCGGCCAGCGCTGTGATAAAAACAAATTGAGTCAGGCTGGCATTGGAATCAGATCGGAGCTTTTCAAGCAATTTGTTCCCATCCATTCCCGGCATCATTATATCGCACAGGATCAGATCAGGCTTATGACTTAAAGCCAGGTCAAGACCTTCATTGCCATTTTTGGCAAGGATAACTTTATACCCTTCGATTGTTAATATATCCCTGATCTCTTCTCTGAGATCGGATTCATCATCAATTACAAGTATTTTTTCCATAGTCACATTTTGAAAGAGAATGTCATTAAAACAGAAATGCTGATATTCACTGCTTTACCTCATGAGCCGGAATCCATGTATATATTTAATAAGAGATTCTTCAGAACTAAGTTTCAACTTCTTCTTCAGCCTGTATCTGCTTTTGCGGACACTATCATTTGAAATATTTAACATGCTGGCAACCTGGTTTGAATTAAGATTGAACAGTATAGATGAGATCAGAGTCAGATCAAGTTGAGTGAGAGAGGGAAATCGTTGCGTTATATTGGCACTAAAGTCGGGATAGGCCTGATTAAATTTAATCAGAAAGATCCTCCAGCTGTCTTTTTTATTACTAATTCTATCTATTTTATTTAAAAGGTCCCTTAGCATACTGATCTGGTTTTGTGTAATATCTTCCCGTGCTATCTCCTTCTCTAGTTGACATCTCAATGTATGGAGGGTATTACTTGTTTCCACTGCTTTCAGAACTTCTTCGAACAATTCAGTGTCCTTGGTTTTTATCTGTTCGTCGAGCTGATTATTAGTCTCAGAGATTTCTTCAATCTGTGTTTGTTGAACAACGATATGCTGTTTAAGAGCATTAAGTCTTGAATTGATATTCTTTTCGATATTTCCGATTTCAGTACCAATCTGGGAATTATAATACTTTTCAAGTCTTATTTTTATTGCTCTGTTAAGTTCATTTAATGTAAATGGTTTGGTTAAATAATCATCAGCGCCTTGTTCCATTCCGGCTCTGAAGTGTTCTCTGCCAGCCAGCGAAGTAATAAAGATAAAAGGTGTCAGCTTAGTTTTCACATGTTGTCTGAGTTTTTTAAGTACTTCATAACCATCCATCTCAGGCATCATTATATCGCACAGGATAAGATCGGGCTGATAGCGTAGAGCATGTGCAATGCCTTTCTCCCCTGTATCGGTCTTATATACCTGAAATCCTTCATATATTAATGATTCATACATTTCTTCCATGAGTGATTTATTGTCTTCAATTATAAGAATACTCTTCATATTATTTAATAATTAATTTATCAGGGAAATGAATTGTAAACCTGGTACCCTGCCCGGGATTACTTATAAGACTAATAGATCCTCCATGAAGCTGTATTGATTCTTGTGCAATGTTCAGTCCCAATCCTGTTCCTTGTATTGTTCCGGTATTGGATCCTCTGAAAAAGGGTGTAAAAATATTCTCCTGATCAGCTTCACTTATCCCTATTCCATTATCGGAGACAGAGACACACAGTTCGCCTGCTTCTTTTTCTATACTAACTATTACTAAAGTATTTTCAGGTGAATATTTTAAGGCATTGGATATGAGATTATTGATTGCCTGGGTTATAAGTCTCTTGTCAATATCCATAACAAGAAATTTTAAAGGAGAGTCAATTTTTATCCTTTTAAATTTCAGATCAACATTAAATGAATCCACAATCTGGTTGCAAAGTTCAATAAAATCAACCTTTTCATGATTAATTACAACATTGCCATCCGATATTTTCGAAAGTTGAAGTACCTCATTGACAATAGAAGAAAGATGAAGGGCGTGATTTTTGATTTTAGAAAGTTTATGTTTGATTTGATGTTCCGGAATCCTATTCCAGTATGTCAGAAGTCCATCGCTGGTAAGTAGTATTGAAGCCAGTGGAGTTCTGAATTCATGCGATGCTATCGATACAAACCGCGATTTCATTTCACCCAGTTCCTTTTCCTTCTTAAGGTTCTCAATTAGCACCAATTCACTTTTCAGTAAAATATTTTCAAACTCTTTACGGGTAGTTATATCAATTTTAATAGCAATAAACCGGGTTACTTTGCCTTCCTCATCAAATATTGGTGAAATGGTCTCCTCTTCATAATATAGTGAACCATCTTTCTTTTTGTTTATTATTTCATTTGTCCATACTTTCCCCGAAAGAATAGTCTTCCATAGCTCCCTGAAAAACTCTTTATACATTTGCCCTGAATTCAGCAGTCCGACATTTTTGCCAATCACTTCATCCAGTGAGTAGCCCGTTAATTTGGTAAAAGCAGGATTGGCCCATAGAATGTCCCCATTAATATCAGTTATAATAACAGCAAGGGCGAAAGACTCAAAGGCTGCATTTTGCATCTTTAAGAGCATCTCATTTTCTTTCCTTGTAGTATTGTCAAATGCGATACAAAGAAAACCAGAAATACTACCATCGGGGCTTCTCAGATGACTTAATGAGGACAAAACATTAACTTCACTTTTATCTTTTCTTAAGAATTTCAATTCCTGTGGTGCCAAATTGGAATATTCACAAAACGTCTTTAATAAATCAACTCCTGGTAAAATTTGTTTTCCCCGAAGCCCGGACAATCTGGATGCTTCCCGAGCCAGCTCTTCGTCTTTAAATAGTAATAAAAGTGAGGATTTACCAATTAAATCTTCTCCATGGTGACCAAGCAACTTTTCTGCTTCTATATTGAATCCGGTAATTATCCCCTCTGTATTTGTAGTTATCAGGGTAAGCCTAAGACTGTCAACTATAGCCCTGTTAAGGTTAGAGAGATAGATTATTTCATTAATTTTTTCTTTAATTTCAATTTCCAACTCCCGCGATTGGATTTCACTTTCCTGGCTATACTTCTCTGCAAATTGCGCAAATTCTTTTTCCCCCTTTATAAAAGAATCTATGGTTTCCTTAATCTTACCTCTCTTCATTATATTTTTCCTGTTAATTCAATAATTTCGGTTTTTATCATTGCTCATCGATCGGTACCTGATAAGATACCTGAAACATTTTAATGTGAACAATCTGATTTTCTAATGTTGCATGAGTGAAAGGTCATATTCAATATTCAAAATTCGTAATAATATACTAATTTAAAATATGATAACAGGTAATAATAGCAAAAAGATAATTTTGAGTAAATAAAAATAATTCTGTTTTTCAGACATTTATTAAAACCTTTAATTCTTCAAAATCGTATTCGTATTTTACTTTTTTAACAAAAATGTCTTCACGGAAAACATCTTCAAAAAGTTCAATATTAACACTTTCCGGAACCTTTTCAAACTTGTAGAAGGTGCCATCATGTAATTCAATTATTATAAGCTGATCATTTTTATCATAACCGATTGAGTGTACATTAGTGCTATCAACGGTTTTCATCTTTAGTTCTCTCATATATCTTGTTTCTGATTATGTGTTATAAAAAGCTGTTCTTTTTATCTGTGTTGACTACATATTGTGGACAAAAATAAGACCCCGGACTGATATTGACAGTTATTATGCATAGACAATATGTGGACATTATTTATCTTTATATAATTACAATCGGTCTAATCCGATTAATTCAAAAACTTCAAAAAAGACGAAAGATAAAAGACTAAAGACAAAAGGTTCAAAACATTATAAAAATAGTTTATACAAAAAACCAGATAAAAAAGTTAGCAAATGCCTGCCTTTTGGCTTCAGGTTAAAACAAACTTAACCTGGCGTCTTTTTACTATTCCCTTGTTTTTCCCTTGAGTGGGAAAGAAATATCATTATTTTTGTTTATTCATATTTAATCTTTACGTTGATAAATATGCCTGAAAAATTATTATAATTGGGATGACGATGCAAAAAGACAACTTACCGGCTGATTCTTCGGGAATGAATAGATCTTGTAGTAATTTGCCTGTCTGCTACGAAATACTCAAGTCGATCGGACTTAGTATGAATCTCTACGAAATGTTGAGGTCATCACTCTCTGCGTACACGAAAAAGCTGAATTGTGTAACAGGAATTATATACAGAGTAAGTCCGACAGGAAAATCCTCCTTCAGCTCGGAAATGATTTTCTCAATTCCTTATGCTTTAGTGACTAAAAGCGCGTATAATAGAATCGAAGGACTTGTTCCGGATCATTTTTCAAAAAGAGCTTTTGATTTGTTTCGACAGAAGCTTCCGATAAAAGGTAAGTGTACGGAGACGTTGTTCTATCATATTATGAATCTTGCCGATTTTGGTTTTATTGTATTGATAAGTGAAAATAAATATATCGATGATGATATCATTCAAAATCTGGAAGAGGTCAATCTGAGATTAGCTCAAGCCTGTGTGGTTTGTATGAAAATTGAAGCTCTTGAGGAGAGCGAGAAGCGATATATCCATCAGCAGGAAATAGTGCCTGAAATGCTCTATGAAATCAACCTTCAGGGTGAAATTACATTTGCCAATAATTATGCAATTGAAAAGACAGGGTATTCAATGAGTGATTTACAAAATGGGTTTAATATACTTAATATAATTCACCCTGCTGAACATAAGCTTTTTATTGAGAATTTTGCGATTTCACTGAATCATGATCAACTCCCCCCCCGGGCATATACAGTAGTAAAGAAAGACGGAACCACCTTTCCTTCACTCGTTTATACAAACCGGCTTCTGAAAAATGACAAAATTGAAGGCCTTATCGGTGTAATTGTCGATATTACAGACATTAAGGAAAATGAGAAAAAATTACAGCTATATACTGAAAGACTTGAACTAGCTTTGTTAGGAAGTGATGCTGGTCTGTGGGACTGGAATATTGAGACCGGTCATGTATATTTTAGTGAAAGATGGTGTAATATGCTTGGATATGAGGTATCCGAAGTAGAACCTAATGTGTCTTCATGGGAAAAACTTGTTCATCCTGACGATTTATCTTTTGTTGAGGAAGTCTTAAATAAGCACCTCGAAAACCAGATTCCGTTTTATCAGACCGAACACCGGGTTAAAACCAAAACCGGTGAATGGAAATGGATACTCGACACCGGAAAAGTTACAAAACGTGATATTTCGGGTAAGCCTCTCAGAGCCGCAGGAACTCATATTGATATTTCT
>CAZXFB010000104.1:0-6497 GCA_964639725.1 uncultured Rikenellaceae bacterium | reverse complement strand
CACATAAAATACTGTCATTCCGAGCGTTAGCGAGGAATCTCATAATCAATTGTTTTAAATTTATTATTGATAACCGATACTCATATATTATTTTAACTGCAAAGAATAATCATAATAACTAATGATATGATATTCAACACTATATTACGTTTCATAATAGTACTTATTATTGTTGGAGCATATCTTAAAAACTGCCATTATCCATTTGGAGATTCCTCAGTCATATTGGGGTCTGATAACAAATTTTATTCTTAGTTGGATAGTGATTCAAAGATTAATTAAAATCATTGAAAAGATCGGTTAAATGAGGTAAAATTGATAACTTAATTATTTTTAACCGGATTCTCCATTATTTTTGGAATTGTAACTCAAAGAAAGACCATTAATTCATATTTTTTAATCTGGAATCATAATTATGAATTATGCAATAAGTAAACTTACTATATTATACAGATAATGTTCAGAATGATATGTAAATGGTTTAGTGATAATCAATAAGCATGATCCTGGTATGAAGATATTTAACTTCTTTGTTTTTATAATGGCAACTTTCTGCCATCAACTGGTTACCGGGAATAATATTATTTTTAATCCTGCCTCAGATGACACTGTGAAGATTATCGAGAAGGTTTACCTTCATACAGATCGTAATAGTTACTATTCAGGTGATGATATATGGTTTAAAGCATATCTCATTGATGCTTCTTACAGGCTGTTAACTAATCATAGCAGCAATTTACATGTTGAGCTCATTTCTCCTGCTTCAAAAATAGTCTTTAGCCGGGTGATTAGAATTAGTGAAGGTTTGGGAAGTGGTGATTTTCATCTCCCGGATGAGTTCCGGACAGGAAAATACCGTTTAAGAGCATACACTAACTATATGCGGAATTTCAGTGAGAAATTGTTTTTCAGTAAAGAAATAGTTGTTATTAATCCATCTGCCCCTCAGGATGAACTTTCAGGTGATATTAAATACACATTAAATGAGATGGATATAAGTTTTTTCCCTGAAGGTGGTTCATTGGTTGATAATGTATCATCTCTTGTTGCTTTTAAAGCAGTTGATGCCCAGGGGAATGGTTGTGATGTGAATGGAAAGGTTTTTTTATCAACAGGAGAACTGGTTACTGTGTTTAAATCTCTCCATCTCGGGATGGGTTATTTTTTCCTTAGACCATCACCGGGATTAAACTATTACTGTATAATTAAAACAAGTGACAGCACTGAAATAAAAGCAATAGTACCAGAGAGTTTTTCTACTGGTTTAACACTAAGTGTCTCAAATGCAAGACAAAATGAGTTGTTAATAACAGTTAAAACAAATTCGCAAACTTTACCACTAATCAAAGACCATGATCTCTTGCTAAGTTTTTCTGCCCGGGGAACACTGCTAAAGACTTTTGGTTTTAAAATAAGAACCTTTTCAAACAATTTTTCTATTCCGGTTGATGATCTTCCTGAAGGGATTGTGCAGCTGACCTTATCAACTTTTGAAGATCTTCCGCTTTGCCAGCGCTTGATTTATGTGCGGAGGAATAAGGATATCAGAATTAACATCGAACCAGATAGACAGGTTTATAAGCAGCGTGATTCTGTCTCAATTAAGATTTCCATGGCAGGTGATTCTTTAGCTAATAGGGATGCATTCCTTTCATTTTCAGCTGCTGAAGCCAGTTTTGCAGATAATTCTTCTGAATTTCCTCATTCAATCGCTTCGTGGTTTCTCCTTGAATCAGATGTTCATGGAACAGTAGAAGAGCCTTCATATTATTTTGACCATTCAAATCCTTACAGGTTAAGAGATCTTGACGTGCTTCTTCTTACACAGGGATGGCGGGATTTTGAGTGGAAATATAATAAATCGGATTCTTTCTCTACAGAAACCGGCTTTAAAATATCAGGTAGATTAGTGAAGTTGTTTGCAAAAAAACCTTTGGAAAACGCCAGGGTAAATATTGGGATATTTAAAAACAGCAATAATATTATAACAATAGTTCCGGCCGATTCCTCAGGGAAATTTAGTCTGACAGGAATTGATTTTACTGGTGATGCAAGATTGATCGCAAGCGCTATTGGTAACAAAGATCATCTTCAGGGAAGGTTATTTCTGGATTCACTTAAATATAACCCTGCAGGAGTTAGTGATTCTATCTCACCCCGTGTAGTATTATTTAAGAATGACTTAATTGATCTGAAGCAGGAATATGAAATTAAGAATGCAATCAGGAAAAAATATAAATTATCAGATACCATAAATCTTGGTGAGGTTAATATAATAGCAAAAAAGCAGGAGGATTTTCAGACTACAAGAATAAAAAGCAGCCGCCTGCTTTATGAGACACCTGATGACGAAGTTATAATTACTCCACAATTAGAAAGTTATGCCAGTATTATTGAACTATTAAGGGGAAGGGTCGCAGGGGTCAAGGTTGAAGGAGATCTGTTTGGTTCTGGTTACAAAGTTACAATCCGGGGCCCTGGTTCAATTATGCTGGATACTAATCCTCTTGTTCTTATTGATGGAATTAAAGGATCTTTCAGTGACCTGGTTAATATGTCCCCTTTTCTCATTGATAGGATTGATATCTTAAAGACAGGTGGAAGCACAGCAATTTTTGGTATGGAGGGTTCAAACGGGGTAATTTCACTTATTACAAAAACCTCAGGCAGGTTAACAGAATATAAACCTGAAGGTCATACCGTAAATATTAAAATCAGCGGTTATAATGAACCAAGGATTTTTTACTCCCCTAAACATTCTGTTATTACTGACAAGATTTTCCAGCCAGACCTTAGGACCACTCTTTTCTGGAAGCCATATATCAGATTAGGTAATAATAGTTACCAGTTCATTAATTATTTCAATGCAGATAATTCTGCAAACATCCGGGTCGTTGTCGAAGGAATAACAACAGATGGAATTCCTGTAAGCAGCAAAACTGAATATGAGATCAGGTAACCCAAGAATGATTCACTGGCCTTATGGTTCGAATATTTGCTTCTTGGCAGCACTGCGTATCCTACTCAGGGGGTTTAAGAAAGATATATATTATATGAGAGTAGATCAGAATAATTTTATTAACAATTAATTATTCTAATTGCGATGATTCATTACATTTGCATACCATAACATACTGAAAATTATGTCGGTTTTGTTAAAATGTGTTCACAGAAAAATACTTGGTTATGTTATCCTGATTCTCTTCACAGGGTATTTTGGAGGACTCACATTATTTCCGCATAATCATATAGTTGAAAGTATAACTGTGGTACATTCGCACCCTTTTAAATCTCATTCAGGCAATCTGCCTTTTAATCATAATCACCCGGTAAAAGGTTTCGTTTTAATACAATTCATCTCTGTTTTTATTAGTACCATATTGGTAGTATATCAGGGATTTAGAGTATTCAGGGAAGTTTTAAATGACTCTCCTGTTATACCAGAAAAGAATATTTACTTTGGTCAATTTCACTTCTTCACAAAACGCCCCAGGGCACCAGCTTTGTAATGACTAGATTAATCTTTGAAGATTAATCGGGGATTATCATTTGTTGCAAAACTTACTGTATAAATTCTAACTGTCATAAAAACTAATTAGATGAAAAAATATATCTATACGCTGTTAATTTTAACTGTTTGTATACCAGCGCTCCATTCACAGAAAAAAACTGATGCCAACATCATTGGTCATGTAACCTGTAAAGGTATTCACATACCATATGCAACTGTCAGCATTAAAGGGACCACTTATGGTGTGAACACAGACGCTACAGGACATTTTCAACTCATTAATGTGCCAGAAGGTACTTTAACAATTTCTGCCCAGTCAATTGGGTATAAACCATCCCAAAAGGAAATATCTATAAGATCAGGAGAAACCATCGAACTTAAATTTGAACTTGAGGAAGATCTTCTTGGTCTTGAAGAGGTTGTTATTACAGCTGACAGGAGTGAAATGAAAAGAACGGAATCAGTCACAATAGTAAACACACTTCCCAAAACGCTTTTTTCTTCATCCCAATCACTTACTCTGAGTGAAGGTTTATCCTTCTCTCCCGGATTAAGGGTCGAGAATAACTGTCAGAATTGTGGATTTTCACAGGTAAGAATGAACGGTCTGGAAGGACCCTATTCACAAATACTTATAAACAGCCGGCCTATTTTCAGTGGACTTGCCGGTGTATATGGTATAGAACTGATACCATCAAACATGATTGAGCGTGTTGAAGTTGTTAGAGGAAGCGGTTCAGCTCTCTATGGCAGTAATGCAATTGCAGGAACAATAAATATAATACTAAAAGAACCAATCTCAAACTCTTATGAAGCAGGGATTAATTCAGGACTTACCGGGATTGGAGTTAAGGGTACAGGGGGCACAGCTCCAGATAATTCTGTCAATCTCAATACTTCAATTGTTTCTGATGATGGCAAAACTGGCATCTCTCTTTATGGATTCACACGCAACAGGAGTATGTTTGATGCCAATAATGATGATTATTCTGAAATATCAAAGATGAATAACCAGACAATCGGAACAAGATTTTTCCAAAGGTTTGGATTCAGAAACAAAATAGCGGTAGATTTTTTTAATATAAAAGAAGAACGGAACGGAGGCAACAGACAAGATTACCCCTTACATGAAAGAGATATTTCAGAATATGTAAAACACGATATTAAATCTGGTGCCTTGACCATAGAACAATATTTCCGCGATTATGATCTTCTGATGGTTTATGTTTCGGCTCAAAATCTTAATCGTGATTCATATTATGGAGCCAACCGATCACTTAAAGACTACGGAAGATCGGGAGATCTGACATATAATGCCGGTCTTCAGTATAAGGCATTTCTTGGAAATTCATCACTTATCCTTGGTTTTGAAAACAGTGGTAGTTCACTGAAAGATGAGAAGCTGAGTTACCCCGATTATAATAATGCCATAATAATCAATGACACTATTGTTAGTATTCCTCACACGGATAATCTGTTAGTGTCTGACCAGTCTTCCGGTTCATCTGGTATCTTCCTGCAGTATGATCTGAAGTTAGACAGATTTAAAGTAGGAGTGGGTGGACGATTTGATCATTATAATATAATTGACCATACAAAGAACACCGAAGTTAAAGCGGGGAATGTTTTTAGTCCGCGTATCAGTTTAATGTATGAGATCTTTAGTTCAATTCAGTCAAGGATAAGCTATTCCCAGGGTTACAGGGCACCTCAGATATTTGATGAGGATCTGCACATAGAAACTTCAGGTGCGCGCAGGGTCATTAATGTTAACGATCCAAATCTCAAACAGGAAACAAGTCACAGTGTTATGACTTCATTGGATTTCAACAAGCTTATTGGTACTGTTTCGACCGGATTGTTGATTGAAGGTTTTCTTACCAGGTTAAATGACCCTTTTATAAATGAAATTGGAGTTCCCGATGACGATGGTAATGTAATCTACACCAGGAAAAACGCAGATAACGGTGCTGTTGTTAAGGGAATAAATATTGAGTTGAAAATAAAACCATTAATATCTTTCTCATTTACTTCAGGTTTCACTATTCAGGCAAGCAGGTATGATAAAAGGCAGCAATTTAACAGAAAAGAGTTCTTCCGAACACCTTCTGATTATGGATACTTCAATATAGACTGGGACTTTGCAAAAAACGTATGTTTTTCTGCAACAGGGACATATACCGGGAAAATGCTGGTTCCATATTTTGGTCCTTTGTCAGATCCTTCTCTGGGAGAATTACGTGAATCTGATTCTTTCATCGATTTTGGAAGCAAAATTCATTACAATTTTAAACTGAATGAATCAACAATCCAGTTTTTTACAGGGATTAAGAATATCTTTAATTCATATCAATCTGATTTTGATTCAGGAATTAACCGTGATCCTTCATATATATATGGGCCAGGATCTCCCAGAACCATTTACATCGGATTTAAAATCGGGAATAAGATCAACTAATTTTATGCAGGGGTTACTTAATAATATTCAGAAAATCACAAAGATTTTAATCCAGCTTTTTTCTTGAATAAAGCAAAAAATTACATGGTACCGAAGATTAGCTGCGCTGAGCTCCACTTCGTTCCGGTTCCACACTGCTTGAGGCCAGGATCTTCAATTTGTAAACAAATTTTATTTTATTATGCGAGTAAATAGTATTGGACCTTTAATGGTAATTTTAACATATTATCATATCAATAGAATTTTCTCATTATTTGTGATGGGTTAACTCAAATCCATATTATCTTGCCAGCAATGACTTTCAAATAGCCTAATGATTTATTAATGGAATAACTATGAAGATTTGCCTATTTAATAAGGTTAGCAAATTGTATCTTTAAAGGATGAATATTTATCAGGTGAATAAAAAATCTTTAACAACTTTTTTTTAACATTGTGAATAATACAAAACTTAAGAAAAATCTATTAAAAAAATAAAATGAGTATCTGGAATGAATAATAACTGAAATGGAATTAATTCATACTATT
>CAZXFB010000103.1:0-6517 GCA_964639725.1 uncultured Rikenellaceae bacterium | reverse complement strand
CGGAGCTGTTCACACGTAAGGCGGTAGCCGCGGGTGCGGAATCCAATACTCTCGGTGGCATCGCTGATACCAAGCATAGAAACTCCTGCTTTGGTTATGAATGATTTTGAACGAAGTGCTCGTGATGAATATGTTTTCCCATAATATTTAGCAATCATGCGGAGGCAGGAAGGGCCGCAATCCATTGCATCAAGCTGCGTAGAAAATGAGAGTTTTACCAAACCAAATAAAGATTATGGGATTTTAATAGACCATTCATATTATAATACTTTAAACTTTCCCGAAAAGAGTTAGACTCAAAAATTCCTTGACATTTAAAAGTTAATTTAAGATTAAGGTGTCGTCACAATTTGAAATTTTAAAGTTATCAATATCAAACTTATCTTATTAAATGTATTTAGACCATATATATGTTACAATATAATATCACTATTCTATGGGAGTAACAACTATTAAAACCGGATTATCGGTTTCTTTAAGGGTATCACCCAATTCTTTAAGTGCCTTTTTCGCTTTAGGATTCTTAACTTGTGATTGCATGAAATTCTCACTATCTACATAGTTTTTCAAAGTGAATGCTTCAATCCAGGAATATAATTTATTATCATAACAAAATTTTGGTTCAAAATTCAAACCGCCTATCATATCATCCTTTAGAAAAGTTTCAGCACTTATAATGTTTTGCTTTTTTGTTACTTTATTATAAATTCCAAATGACGGACTCTTTTTATATAATAACCTGTAAATTATGTATCGTGAAACTTCCATGATGCTTTGGACATTAGTTCGTTCGAAAAAGATATTAGTTGAAAAATTCTTGAAGGTATCAGTAGATGGTGACGTTTCATGCGAATTAAGAATCATATATGGCTTGATTTTGTTATTTTGACTAAGTGTAAAAATTGTATCACAAGTAACCTCTTTAAAAAAAATTGAATTATTATATTTATAATGAATATTACTCCAACTAAAAGCGAATCCAGCGTTTTTGAGCGGAGTAAACTTATAATAATTTGGTCTTACATTAATTGTATCTCCGTTAAAATTTATAAATACATTTCGAAAGTGTTCATTTCCAACAGAAGAAAAGCTCGATAATAAAATGATATTTTCCTCAGGAACAAAATCTGCTTTAGAAAACTCATCTCTTAAACTCAGAGATTTTAAGAAAATAAAATTATTTTCAGTAATATTAAACATTAACAATCGCTTTTTTGAAAGTAGTAAAAGAAGATTATTTTCAGGACTAATATCCCAATCATAAATATTGGTATATTCCTCAGGTCCTCTACCCTTGTTCTCAAGTTTAAAGAGAAATTCACCTTTTTTATCAAAACATAATATTTTTTCTAAAATGAAGACATAAATTCTTGCATTATCGGTTTTAATATCATGTATGTAACTTATCAAAGAATTTTCAGATGTTTTTAGGGGAATATATTTCACTTCTGAAGCTATCTTGGAAAGATTGGTTATTTCATCTTTAGCATTAGAAAGTAGATCAATAGAACCTGGTTTGTCTTGGTTCTGATTGTTACATCCTAAAGATAATGTTATAATTATAATGATGAGGAACTTCTTCATTGATAAATATTAATTTTAGCAGATTTTAAACTTTTCATTTAATTTAAATGCCAAAGATCTTTCCTCTTTCTAAATAATTTCTTCAATAGGATCTTTGGCATTAAATACTTCAATTAACTACAAGAGCCTTGCATCACATATTCGGTGGTCGGATAATAGAGTCTACATCCCATTAGAGCTTCATCCATTGTAAGACCTGCCCCGTAGATAGCTCCTAATAAAATGCCGTTATAATTATAGCACCCATAACAAGTTCCATACCCTCCGCGAAGAGTCAGCAATTCCTCATTTTTCATCAATTTTTCAGAATTGATATGGAAATTTTTTAATTTTTTCATAATAGTAATTTTATGGAATTAATAATTATTATTTCCTGATTTATCATTTCGCAGGATCGAAACCGTAGTCTCTAAAAACATTATCTTTGCATAGGCACAACTCCTTTCTTGTGAGAGAAAGGTCCGGGCAGGGGACTGAAGCTCAGAGCCAAGGGCACAGAGCGCAGGGCAAAACCCCTGCCCTTCTCTTTCATTTAAGACATATTATGTTATTGAATATCTGGTTTAAACATCTGTTTGTTATTGATTTAAAAGCGATCTCTTTATACGGTAATGTTCTCTTTTATAGTGAAAACTTCATAAAAATATTTAATGTCATCTATATCATACTGATTTGGAAGTTTGTAACCATTAACAAAAAATGTCGGTGTGCCAATCACATTACATGCCTTATAAAGACTTAAATTCTTATTACTGACTTCATTCGAAACATCAGCCACATCCGGAATGCACAGGGTATCTGATATTTTGTTCCTGGAGTAAGGATCTGCACTAAACCACTGGTCGAGTAGATACAATCCTTCATCCTCCTTATTCAGCCGGTTTAAATGATACAAAGTATTCAGGATATTAATATCTGAGGTAATCAGAATTACATTGACTGCAGTTTTTTCTCCTGACTTAAGAATCTTTTTAATCTTTTCAAAAGACCTTGCACAATGAGAACATTGAAGGCTAAGAAAGGCAGTTATCTTAAGTGATGCATTTTTTTCTCCAAATACCAGACTGGTCTCTGTGAATGGAATGTTAAAAGGCTTCTTATTTAACAGCAGAGCTCTCAGAACATTGGGGTTTTTCTTAAATCCAAGATATTTATAATAATGTGTTTCATTTGCCATCTTTTCCCTGATATACATGATAACCAGGGTGTAAATAATTCCCGTAACAAGGAATGTCAGGATAAGACCAGATAAACTACTGAATGAGAAATTCAAATTCGAAAACTGCGGCAGAACCAGAATAAATTCAATAATCAATATCAATTGAACACCCACGCACATCGGGCACCATTTCTTAAGTACAAATCCCTGGTAGTAAACGGAAAATACCGGATAGGGTAATGATAAAGCCGATAGGATGGCCATTAATGAATAATCACCAGCCCCTGAATCCTGCAACAAAAACAGCAGGCAACCTGCAAAATATATGAAACCTGCATCAGCCCAGCCAAGCCATCCGAATATCTTAGAAGCTTTGTCGTTCAGTACCGTATTGCAATTTGTAGTCTTGTTAAGATGACAGAGTTTGTCTGTAAGAGATAAATGAACTTCAAATTCATGCAGGATAAGAAGAACTGACAGTGTAATTCCAATTGCTTTTGTCAGGAATAATAATCCATTAATTTTATCAAACAGCAAATCGCCTGATGCAACTGAGTTAAACAATACCAGAATGAGATAAAGTATAAAAGCAAGGATAGTCAACGGTAAAACGGCATTACTGATGAACTCACTCTGCCATTTCTTCCGATAGTCATTCTCCCCTGATATTTCATCAGGGTTAAGTAATATAACTGCTCCGGAACATCTTTTGATGAAATCCTCAAGTTTTGTCTCTCTTTTTGCATTATACGATTCGTAGTAAGTAATCCTGCCTTTATTAATTTCAGACACAAATGCCAGTTGGCCACCGCCACTACTGAAATGTGCAATATATGGGGCTGCAATATCTTTGATCTCATCGGGTTGGTACCTTACCGGGTAATGTTCTATTTTCCATTCTTTAAATACATCGCAGATGCTTTTAAGAGACGGATAGTAAGAATGTGATTTCAGAGCCTCCTTTACAGAGCCTTTAGTAACAGGTATCCGAAAATGCCTTACTGCCCTCTGAATAACATATATCGTGTTGTCTTCAGTGGTTCTTTTCATAGGTTGTTAATGTTGACGTAATATTTAAAATGATGATCATATGTTATTCATCTGAACTACTACAAGTGATACTGAACAATTTATAGCAAAGATTATAAATACACAATTTGCAAGATCATCAATAAGATTAGAATCATCAGCTAAAATCACAATTGCAGGTTGATCTGAATTCATACCATCGAATTTATGGTTGCTAAATTTTTTCAATGATATCAATCATTAATTATTGAACATGTATGTAAAAATTCTTTCCGGTCATTTTTCATAGTTTCCTTATCAGTATTTATCCTATTACCAATTTCAGGATGCCACAGTCGAAATGCTGGCCCTTTTGTACGCAATATTGATATGCCTGAAACTTCCATTCGTTTAATCCTTTCTTCATCCGCTATTTTTTGATTAAATATATTTTTGTTTTCGGGGCCAGCTTCCATGTATCTTTTTTTGTCTGCAAAAAATAGTGCTCCACATGAATTCCATCCTTCAAAAAGCTCAAATACCGATTTATATTTCAGTAATTGATCCATATTAAGGGTATGTTTAAATATATTACTCATGAGGGTATCACAATAACAAATTCTTCCATCATAAGGAAGACCAATTACTGTATTTCCCGATCGTAATTTTTCAACAATTTCTATAACTTGTTCTGGGGGAACCACAGTATCAACATCCCAGACAGAAAAAAAAGATGTATAAACTGCAGGGAGGAGATACTCTATCATATGGTTTTTCAATAGTATTTCACGATTATCCTGAACAAATTCATAGCATAATCCCTCAGCTACTTTATCCGGGAAATATTGCTGAGTTTTGTCAGCTTCCAATATTCTGATTGTTGTGTAAAAGTTGTTTGTTAAATATTGAATAATCACATTCGTGTTTTCTATCTGTTCATATGAATCAATTCTCATAATAATTAAAAATGTTACATCCATGAGGTTGTTTTTATTCCTTTTTTGTTCGATTTCTTTCCATGGAAATGAATTATTCGTAAACAATTTAATAAATGGCTGGTCTGTCAGTAATGCTTCACAGAATGATTCCAGTTTCTCAAAATCGTAATATTTTTTTTGTTGATTTGCTGCAAGTATCTTTTTTATCCAATTGTATACTTTTATTTTTTCTTTGAATTCTATCGGGATTCTATTAAGCAGATCGATATGTAACTTCGATTCATCAGCATCCGGTATAATCCCAATGAACTTTAATTGTTCCAACCTGACTTTATCTAGTACAGCTACCTGTACTGAACGGTACTTCCATGAATTCTGTTCGTCGTGAATCCTGTAATGGAACAGGTCCTCCGGAATATTTGTTAACGGAAAATACCTGGCACCCTGAACTACTAAATCATAATCAGCTGCCAGCCTGTATCTTTCATTATAACTGAGATTATATTTCTTTAATAGCCCGTGCCTGAAAATAAGCGCTGTATGATAAAAACAGAAACTGCGCAGAAGCATAACCTTTATGTTTTCGTAATCAGTTTCCCTGAAGAAAATATCCTCCTCCCGCCCATATATTCTGAATCCTCCACCAGATATACCAACATCCGCATTTTCTTCCATATAAAGAAACTGCTTTTCAAGCCTCTGGACAGGAGAAACATCATCTGAATCCATCACACAAATATATTTACCCCTGGCTATATTGTGACCCTTGTTACGTGCCGGATAATTGCCGGTATTTGTTATGTTATTAATAAGTTTGATACGTTTATCCATAAATGACCTGATAACTTCGAGACTACTGTCAGTGGAGCCGTCGTTAACAACGATGAACTCAAAATCAGTAAAGGTCTGCATAAGAATGCTTTGTATGGCTTCTCCTACGTACTTCCCGGTATTAAAAACCGGCATCACAACTGATATGGAGGGATATCGGATCATTATGCTTGCTTGTGTTCCATAATTTTTTCAGACTTTCCTTTCAATCTTATAATCTTATATCTTTAAATCGATTCATTCATCAGCTCCAGTCCCAAACCTGCCAATCCGGTCAATCCCATGTTATCCTTATTTAGTTTATCAAGTCTTCGCGTCCAGTTTTCTTCGTCATCAATAATATTAAAGGCTTTCCCTGTAATCTGTGGTAATTGGGTATCTTCTTTTATATATGGGTAATAGATCAGCTTTTGCCAGGCGATGGCAGCAAAATTGTTGACAAGAATTTCATCATTCGTATATGTTCCAATCGTATTATCAGTCGATGGCTTTGCGATAACCACGAATTTTTCTTGTACCCCGGTATCAGAAATGAGGGGAATAATGTTTTGCACGATGTGCCATAAAACAAAATCTGCTACCGGATCATCTGATGTTTTAAGAGTGAATTCAAGTTCAGAAGGCAGGTGCCGTAACAGTTTGTCAACTTTTAAAGGGAACAAATTCAGTTTATGCATTTCAAGCAGAAACCATGCTATCGAATTAATTGTTCCGACACTTAATGATTTGATATTAAAATCAAGATATCTTTTTAGGATCAATAATCTCTCGCATTCATCGGTAAGATATATAAGTTGTTGCTTTTTAATTAATGTATTGAGATTATCATCTTCATTTTCCCTACCTAGTAACCGGGAGAGGTAATAAAATCCGTATCCAAAAAGGTCGTTGCCGTTTTCAGTTAATAACGGTTGTTGGAACATTGAACGATATATGCTATTGTCAATTTCGGATAAAGCTTCATCAGTATCTGCCTCAACAAAGCCATTCCTTACAA
>CAZXFB010000102.1:0-6716 GCA_964639725.1 uncultured Rikenellaceae bacterium | reverse complement strand
TAAATTGATATCAGAATTTAATTATTAATCTGTAAACTATTTTCAGGACGAGTCAAACATCGCATGTCATTCCGAGCGCCAGCGAGGAATCCCCCTCACCTATTTTAATAGTATGAATTAATCCCATTTCAGTTATTATTCATTCCAGATACTCATTAAAAAATAATTTAACCGTGAAGCAATCCCATCCATCACTTTAATTTTATAAGTGTCGACTCAATTGCATCCCGGAGCTTTGGATCCACTTTTGTCTCACCTGCATAATCGGCCCATTTTGTAACAACTTCATTTATATGGTCAACAATACTGGCAGCTTTTTTTATATTCATCTGCTTTGCTAGGGAAAGAAAATCGTCGTGGGTAATTTTCTGTCGCTTGCCATTGACACTAAGTGATTGCTGGCTTACCCATGTGCTTCCGGGGCGGTACGAGTGGCAGAGATCAAATGCCGGTGAAAGTTTCCAGTTACCGGTCTTATCCATCAAAAACGCAAAGTTTTTTGTATGGTCATCGCAATTACGTGAGAGAACATTGAATACCATGCGGCGGTATAACTGTTCCGCATCAGGGTATGGGAGCCCGAGCATTCTCATTGTCTCAAAGAGCTGCTCATAACTGTACGACAGAACGTCATTGAAATCGTAATGCTGGATGGCACAATAGCTCTGAACATGCACCTTGCCTGAATCAGCCTCGCGGTCGAAACGCCTTGTCATGAAATGTGCCCTGCCATTCTCCTCAAGAAGCCTGCACTCAGTCATTTCAATACCTGCATCTTTTGCCATCAGGCAATAAGCCATTTCAACACGTCCATACCCCTGGGCTGCTCCGAACTGGCTGTCAGTAACACCATCGAACTTGATCAGCCAGTGGGTAAAACCCTTCGGAGCAAGCACCTGACCGCTGCGAACCTCCTTTGTTTCAGGATTATAAGCAATTATAGCTTTTGCCCTTGCACCCCCGGCCGATGTGCTGATCTTCAGGATGTCGAGCAATGCTTTTTCCTCATTGTCAGAAAGATTAGTTGAGAAATCCTGACGGCCGGAAAGAATATCGTTTGCTATTTTCACAAGGTCGCTTATCTCAATTTTAACCGATCTGTCTGATATTCTGGGTTCATTAGGTTCAAATTCCAGCGCACCCATCCCCCGCCTGCCTATGAAGCATAGCATCTCAACAGGGTTCAGGCTGTTTGAAGGGCGACCTCTGCGCGCCAGCCAGTTATTTATGATCTCATTTCCATACCTGTCAGGCAGGGCATCAGCCAGTAGTCCCGGAAGTCCTTTAAATGCCTCACTGCTCCGTAATTCAGGGAAGGAGAAGATCCGCTCTCCTGATTCAGATAAAGGCATCATCAATGGCGACAGATCCCATTTTTTACTTATAAAAGAGGGTTCAAATTCAAATGCTGCGGTACCTGTTGCAGCATCCCAGGCAACTGCCCCTGCACGCTCACCCCATATATTTACATAGGCTGTTTCCATCGTTACCACTCAGTTTCAGGATTCAATTTCTTCTTACCTGTCCTGGTTTGCCTTACTCTTGTCTTCCTTGATTGCTCCATTTTAGCAAGCAGCAGAGGACTTATCTGCTGCCTGATCTGAAACTCCTGAAGCATGGGAAGAAGTTTCAATGCACGTAAAAGCTGGATAAATACAATAAGACTTATATTTTCACCTCTCTCAAACAGGCTTAATGTGGATCGCACAATGCCGGCTTCTCTTGCCAGTTGCTCCTGGGTTTTATTCTGCTGCAACCTGTGATGCTTAATGAAAGCACCCAGTCTCTCCAATAAGGCGGTATCGCTTGCAGCAATCCAGTTAGTGTATGATATATCAGTCATTAAAGGCTATTTATATGTATAATGAATGAATTAACATACAAATATAACTAATATTTGTAATAATTTGTAAGTTTTATCACTTTATCTTTAAATTGGTCCTTGCAGAGAAAGATTAAAAATATATTACCTGCATAGATTGGCCTCCTGAACTTAATTCAGTTTTCTGAATCTTTGTCTCCTGACTCCCCGGAATGAAATCCATTACCCCCCTGTCTTACTTCACATCCTGCCATAACCAGTATAACCAGAAGTGTACGATGTATCCTCAAGCCAAAGTATCCTTGCACCCTTTATGCAGGTGAAATAGGCATTATATGTTTTTGGCTTTCCTTCGAGATCGGAGAAACGGATCTGCCAGTTGTTGGGCAGAGTTGCCACACCTGACGACTTTGCATTCTGAAACTTTATGCTTCCCACAAAACCGCTGGCCACCGAAATCTCCCATTTGTAATTGCCACCTGCCTGAAATTCAAAAGTCTGCGATGATGAATAGGTGTCCATTCCGGCATTGGCCCCCGTATAGACATTCACATACTGCTGCATGCCCGAGAAATTATTGGTCCATTTGCCCCTGATATCTTCCGGGGAAACAGCAAAACGGTTGTACCACGACAATTTTCTAAGAGGATCCCACATGTTGCTGCCTGTATAATAATCAGCTTTACTTATATCTATCCCAAACGCCTGAACAAAAGCGTTCCTGTCGGGTGAGATGATCTCAATCCAGCCGCTTTCGCCCTTCCTGAAGAGAGCAACAAACACTCTCTTTCCTGAGGCAATATCAGTTACATCGCCTGTACCAAAATATGATGGTTCGTACTCAACAGCTCCCGTGAATACTGAAAAATTCTGAAGGTTTGAATACCTGCTGGCAACAAGTATGTTCCAGGCGTTTGATGTTACTGCATTGTAATCATAACTCGGGGTTCCGGCAGCAGGATTGGGGTAGTGCAGCAAAACTGTAATGTTGCCCTTAACAACCTGTACCCAATTTTCCTTCTCTGTTCCTTTCCAGCCATCGTCGAAGTCTGTGGAGGTAAAAGTGTAGCTGGAAGGAGGTGTTGGAGAAGATGTTGAAGAGCTTGATGTAGTTGAAGGGGTTGCAGAAGTTGTTTTGGCTGAAGGGGTTATAGTGGTTGTAACAGGGTCAGCTACAGGAGTCGGTTTTACTCCGGTTGTTTCCGGTATTTGTTTCACAGGTATTTCTGCATTTGAAAAATAGAGAAGTGTTGATTTCGCATCGGTTGAGAAATATGCAATTACTTTGCGCTTATCTTTATATAACCACGAAAACTTTTCATCACCTGTTACCGGAACAATATTCCAGCCCTGCGCCTTTAGATTCATTGAAAGTGAATCTTTATTGAATCCAACGGTAGCGGCAACAGGCAGCACCAGCACCTCAGTTCCCGAAAGGGTCGCATTTACCTTATTTGTTTCAAGTCCGAAAAGCATCTCGGTTGCGGCAATGCTAAGCATCCTGATGTCTTTTTTGCTGCCCGCGGGCAGCGAGATTCCGGTTACAGATGATACCGATACAGGGGTCACATTTTTCTGAGCAAGGATTTGTGCAGAAAGAGCCAGCAGTACAAATAGAGTAATTGATTTCATTTTTATCTTACGATCGGATTAATTATAAATCAGTAACAAACCATATGTGTAATATGTTTAATCAATTATTGTCATGAGTCTGAGGAGAGCCAATGAATAAGAATAACTGCACGAAGTGTCATATGACTGAATAGAAATATTAGCTTCAGGTTGTCGAAGCACTTATATTTGTATAAATATCAGATTATATGATAGTATTAGATGTTGAAACTACAGGCCTTGATCCCAGGCGACATTCGATAGTTGAGGTTGGGGCTATCGACTTTGATTGTCCGGGAAATTATTTTAATGAAAGATGTCAGATCTGGGATGGGGCTGAAATAGATTTTAATGCGCTGTATATAAATGGATTAACACGTGTTGAAATTCAGGATAAAGCAATACTTAATCAAAAGGAATTGATATCCAGGTTCTCGAGCTGGATGAATAATATCGAAGACAAGACTATTGCAGGTCAGAATGTGGACTTTGACATGGAGTTCCTTAACGAGAGTTCCAGGAGATGCGGGTTAAATTTTACTCCTGGAAAAAGAAAAGTTGATCAGCATTCAATTGTCTATGCTCATTTTCTGAAGAGAAATATCAAGCCTCCTTTAAAAGACGGATTCTCAGATCTGAATAGTGATTTAATAATGAATTATGTGGGATTACCATCCGAACCAAAGCCACACAGGGCAATTAACGGGGCAAAATTCGAAGCGGAAGCGCTGTCAAGACTCCTTTTCGGAAGGGTGATGTTTGAGGAATTCAGGAAATTTGCAATTCCGGATTACCTTCAAAAATAAAATCCATTAACCCTGCCTAACGGCAGTCAGTAATAAAGTCCCAATAGCTATCGGTACCAAAGGACTTCAGTTATGATCCTGATTTAAATCATAGAAGTGCCGCGAAGTGGCACAACCAGTTCAAAAAATCAATGAGTTCTTATATGTGATTCCTGATACTCATAATTTTATATAGAAGTCAAAAACTATCTTACTCCACGTCTCCATCCCATCATAAAACCTGACCAGATTGGATTTATCCACCCACTCTGCTGTCATTTTATCAGTTTCGTTAATATATACCTCCTTATTTGAAACATGGATATTGTATAGAAGGCCGGTATGAAATCTGCCTACCTGAATTGTATCATCATTTATAAAGCCGATAAATTCAATAATCTCTATTAAACAGCCATTAATTAATCTGACTTCTTCAAATAATTCTCTTTTTAATTCATCAATCAGGTATTTTTCATCCGTTTCCATAGAGTCACCCGGATTCATATGACCTCCTGCTCCCAAAGTGAATTTATTGTGTAATCTTTTTTCTCTCTGCCCCGATGACCTTTTGAATAAATATAGTGAATCTACACAGGAGATAACTGCATACGGGATAATCTGTTTAAAAGAAGGATCTTGCTCCAATTCACTTCTTTTCCGAAACACTCCTCCCTGTAAAATCTTTTCTAATACTTCAATGTTAGCCTTTAACAAGCCCTTTTCCTTATAGTGTATTATTTTCCAGAGCCCGTCAGTCGGAACTGCAAATACTAATTCGTCTTTATTATTCATAATTCTAACATAGGTGGGTAATGACAATTTAGTCGTGCAGTTGTGCGGTCGTGACTGCAAGCCTGCACTACAAGTCTAAACTGCCATACTCCTTCTTATCGCCGGATGAGGATCATAATCCTCCACAACAAAATCATCAATTGTCAGTTTATCGAAGGGTTTTTTCGTAATTTTTAATTTAGGTAAAGGTTTGGGTTCTCTTGACAGCTGTTCCAGGATAGCAGTAACGTGATCATATTTTTCTTCATTGCCATCGCTGGGAGCATTTTTATTGATCCATTCAACAACTTCCATATACTCTTCTCTTGCTGAAACATTTCTTATTCTTTTTTGCACCTCCCTGAAATTTTCTTTATGCCACTCTGTTCTCTTACCTATTCCGGCATAAAAATGTGAATCGCCGAAAGTATGTATAAATGTCTTCGGAACCATTCCTGCTTCCTGTGCAATTACCTGTGTAAGGGCAGCATAACTTGCTATATTAAACGGAACACCCAGAAACTGATCACAGCTTCTCTGGTAAAGCTGCAGTTCCATCTCCCCATCTTCGTTGGCAGTTGCCTGGTATAAAACATGACATGGAGGTAATGACATCTGTGGAGTATCGCCCGGATTCCATGAGTCAACGATATGTTTCTTTCCGGTTGGTTTCTTTCGCAGACCCTCAATAAGATTTTTTAACTGATCTATTTCAACAAACCTCTTTTTATCGTGATCATAGTATTCCCATCTTCTCCATTGCTTCCCGTAAATTGGTCCGGCATCGCCCCATCTTTCTGCAAACTCAGAATCTTCTTTTATTCTCTGACCATATTCTTCCATTGCTTTGTCCCAATCAGGAGAATACTTTGCAATACCTTCAGGAAATATCCCTTCCTTTTTCATCCCGGGAAGATTGGCCTGAAAAGCATCAGGTCTCCATATAGGGGCGTTATTGTCTTCAAGATATTTAATATTTGTATCACCTCTAAGGAACCATATTGTTTCGTGGAACATAGATCTTGTAGCCATTTTTTTGGTAGTCAGCAACGGGTACCCTTCCCTGAGATCATATTCGTTCTGATACCCGAATAAAGAGATAATGCCGGATTCTTTGCTTCCCCCTTTAAAATTTGAACGGTTAGAAGTCAAAATTGCTTTTGAGTGATCTAAATATTGTTGTGCCATTTCTTATTCAGTTTAAAATCAATACTATGCCAAGTGGATAACCGGAGTCTGGTTATTTTTTAAAAGTAGTTATTATTCCTGTTTATTATCAGACTGCAATGGTTACTTAATAGACAAATTATTAACAAAAGAGGTTAATTGATATTCTTAAAACACCCTATGTACTAAATCTCTTTAAAAGGGCACTCTTCAGACTTGATAATCTGGTTCATAAGGTAGGTTCTTTATCAAAATACTCAACAAAATACATCATATAATTGAGATACACCTTTACCTGTTGTGAAGGGTGAGGCATAATTGTTTCCCTTCCGCCGGGATATAGTCCGAAAGTCATCTGCAGTAATTATTCTGAGTGAAGATGACGGAGCAGTACAGTTTTTCAGAACGCCAGTTACAACAAATATTTAAAAACAAGATAAACGGGAGTTGAGGCAGAAGTGACTGGCATGAAAAAACAATCCGGAATTATTGGCTCTCAAACGTTATTATCGTATGCCGGATTAGTTGTTGTCTGAAAATTAAATTTTAATTTAGAAAAA
>CAZXFB010000101.1:0-7219 GCA_964639725.1 uncultured Rikenellaceae bacterium | reverse complement strand
GATCGTAATCAAGGAAATAATGGTCCATACCAAAGAAGAAAACTACATGCTGGCAGCTCTGGCTGAGGCTAAGAAAGCATTGGAGAAACAGGAGGTACCTGTCGGAGCAGTTGTGGTATGTAATGATATTATTATTGCCAGGGCTCACAATTTAACTGAGACTTTAAAAGATCCTACTGCACATGCCGAGATGCAGGCTATTACTGCCGCAACAAATTACCTGGGAGGAAAATACCTTACAGAGTGCACAATATTTGTTACTCTCGAACCATGCGCTATGTGTGCAGCTGCACTTGGATGGAGCCAGATTCCGAGACTGATTTTCGGTGCCTCTGATGAGAATAAAGGATTCCGGACAATTCCCGGCAATCTGCTTCACCCCAAAACTCAGGTAACCTCCGGAATAATGGAAAATGATTGCAGGGAGATAGTTGTTAAATTTTTCAAAACCCGTCGGAAATAGAGATAGAATAACTAATTTGCAAGAAATAGATTTTCCAAAAACAACAATATTTTTCGAAAAAAACAGATTAAGTTTGCCAAAAATTCCCGATATGACATTTGACAACAGCAGAAATATTATAAGCTTAAGAATCAAATTATTTGGTGCTACTGTATTGTTTCTGGCATATATAGTACTAACTTATGTCGCTGAAATGATAAAATATCCTCTCATTGGGCTGAGTGATACTGCCTGGACTCTCATACTTGTTGCGCTCTATTCTCTTGTGATTTTTCTCCCCATGATTCTTAATTACCAGTACATATATTTCTCCGATGACGGAGAGTATATTATTTTCAGATATTTTACGACAGGTATTGTAGGTGGAAAAAAGAACTCAGTAGAGATCAATAAGAGAACTTTTTCAGGTTATAAAACTGAATCAAAGGTTTTTGGATTGATAAAGAGCATTACGCTTTTTCAGAAAATCAACCAGGGAGTTGCAAAATATCCCCCTGTTTTTATTAGTGCACTAAACCGGGAACAGAGAGAGAAGATCTTTAGATCTCTTAATTTATATGTTCCAGAAGCATAAGTGTTATCAATTGATAACATGAGTTTTATCATCTTTAGTGATTAACAATAAACCGAAATTTGAATCAATGAATTTTCACATTTATAATAAACTTAAATTCTATAAAGCATGAATGTAGATAAGATTTTGAACAATCTTTCCAGGAAACACCCCGGAGAAGTTGAGTATTTACAGGCAGTAAAAGAGGTACTTGAGTCAATTGAAGAGGTCTATAATGAGAATCCTCAGTTTGAATCTGCCAATATTATTGAACGTCTCATTGAACCTGACCGTGTTTTAACATTTAAGATTCCATGGGTGGACGATGAGGGGAATGTAAAAGTAAATCTTGGTTACAGGATCCAATATAATAATGCTATTGGCCCATATAAAGGAGGACTCCGTTTTCACCCCAGTGTAAACCTTTCAATACTTAAGTTCCTTGGATTTGAACAGATTTTTAAAAATGCCCTTACCACATTACCCATGGGTGGTGGCAAAGGAGGTTCTGATTTTGATCCGAAGGGAAAATCAAATGCTGAAGTTATGAGGTTTTGCCAGGCTTTTATGCTGGAATTATGGAAATATATAGGACCTGAAACAGATGTACCTGCCGGAGATATTGGTGTTGGTGGCCGTGAAGTAGGGTTCCTTTATGGTATGTATAAACGCCTTGCAGGTGACCATACAGGGGTTCTTACAGGCAAAGGCAGTAACTGGGGAGGATCACTTGTCCGACCTGAAGCAACTGGCTTTGGCTGTGTCTACTTTGCCAAAGAGATGCTTGCCACCCGCGGTGAATCGTTTCAGGATAAAAGGATTGCTATCAGTGGCTTCGGAAATGTGGCATGGGGAGCCGCATTAAAAGCGACTGAGCTTGGTGGTAAAGTTATCACTATCTCAGGTCCTGATGGTTATGTTTATGATGCTGAAGGAATTTCAGGTAAAAAAATCGAGTTCATGCTTGAACTCCGTGCTTCAAATGAAGATATTGTTAAACCATACTCATACGCCTTTGAAGGAGTTGAATTCCACGAGGGGAAACATCCATGGGAGGTCAAAGCAGATATTGCCCTTCCCTGCGCAACACAAAATGAGCTGAATGGTGAAGATGCTTCCAATCTTGTTAAGAATGGATGTATCTGTGTATGTGAAGGAGCAAATATGCCCTGCACTCCTGAAGCCATTGAGATAATTCAGAAAAATGGATTATTGTTCTCACCGGGGAAAGCATCAAACGCCGGGGGAGTTGCCACATCAGGTCTGGAAATGACACAAAACTCAATGAAACTTCGCTGGAGCAGACAGGAGGTAGATGACAAGCTGCATGAGATTATGTGCAGTATCCATAACCAGTGCGTTAGGTATGGTAAGCGCGAAGACGGATATGTTGATTATGTAAAAGGTGCAAATATTGCAGGATTTCTTAAGGTTGCAAATTCAATGCTCGATATGGGCGTGGTATAAAAAGTCAATTACTATTATTTAAAAGCAGGGTTGTAGTTAATTACGACCCTGCTTTTTTTTATATTTGTATGTCTCAAATTCTTGTGCTATGTCAGATGTCTCTCTAAAGCATAAAATTGCCTTAGGCCTTATTCCTCGTGTTGGCGATATCAATGCCCGTAAACTTGTTTCTCACTTCGGTTCCGTGGAAGCAATTTTCCATGAGTCGTACAGAAACCTTACCAGAATACCCGGTATAGGCCCTGGTCTTGCCCATTATATTTGCGACAGGTCGTATCTTGCTGCGGCTGAAAAAGAAGCTGAATATGTAGAAAAGAATAATATTAAAACATTCTTTTACCTCGACAATGATTATCCCTTCCGGCTAAGGCAGTGTGATGACTCCCCTGTAGTATTCTTCTTCATGGGAAATTGCGATTTAAATGCACCAAAGATTCTGAGTGTGGTCGGTACCCGGAATGCCACTGTAAGAGGGAAAGAGGTATGTGAAAAGATCATAGGTAGTCTCGCGGAAGGTCATCCTGATCTCATAATTACAAGCGGATTGGCTTATGGAATCGATATTGCAGCACACAAGGCTGCACTTGCAAATAATCTGAGAACAATCGGAGTTCTGGGTCACGGGATAAAAACAATTTACCCTGCAATACACAGGCCAACAGCAAACTTAATGGTAAAAACAGGTGGATTGATCTCTGATTTTCTTTCAGATGCCCTGCCTGAACGTAATAATTTTCTGAAAAGGAACAGGATAATTGCAGGTCTTTCAGACGCTACACTGGTAATTGAATCCGGTATCAAAGGTGGAGCTTTGATCACTGCAGATATTGCAAGTTCATATAACCGTGATGTCTTTGCAGTACCGGGCAGACCTGAAGATCAATGGTCGGCAGGATGCAATGATCTGATCAGAAACAACAAAGCTGCCCTTGCAGGATGTGCTGATGATATCGAATATTTTTTAAACTGGAAACCTGAAAAATCACCCTCTCCGGTACAAAAGAGACTCTTTGCAGAATTGAATGATAATGAAAAGCTAATTTATGAATTGATTTTAAAAGAAGGGGAATTACCGATCGATTTGATTTGCAGGTCACTTGAAATGCCTGTATATAAATTATCTTCTATTCTGCTCCAGATGGAATTTAAGGGTTTTTTAAAATGTTATCCGGGGAATTTATACCGGACAGTGTAATATTAAAATAGATTTTATAATTTTAACCTTAAATTAATCTTAAACTAAATTTTAAATATATGGATCCCAGAGTACAACAATTCATGGTAATGATAAAGGCTAAAAATCCGGGTGAGAATGAATTTCACCAGGCTGTTCAGGAGGTTGCTGAATCACTGATCCCATTTATCGAAGAAAATCCAAAGTATAAGCATGCAAAGATTCTTGAAAGAATTGCTGAGCCCGAAAGGACTATCATTTTCAGGATTCCCTGGCTGGATGATAAGGGGGAAGTACAGATAAACCGTGGTTACAGGATTGAAATGAACAGTGCAATTGGCCCTTATAAAGGTGGCCTTCGTTTCCATCCCACAGTTAACCTTGGCATTTTAAAATTCCTCGCCTTTGAGCAGGTGTTTAAAAACAGCCTTACAACTCTCCCAATGGGTGGTGGAAAAGGCGGATCTGATTTTGATCCGAAGGGCAAATCTGATAATGAGGTTATGCGGTTTTGTCAGAGCTTCATGTCGGAGCTTTTCCGCCATATCAGTGCCGATACTGATGTTCCGGCAGGTGATATTGGTGTTGGAGGCCGCGAAATAGGCTTTTTATTTGGCCAGTACAAAAGACTTAAAAATGAGTTCACCGGAGTCCTTACCGGCAAAGGTATCGAATGGGGAGGCTCACTGATACGTCCTGAGGCTACAGGATACGGGGCAACATACTTTGCCCAGGAAATGCTTTCGACACGCGGGGACAGCATTCAGGGAAAAACCGTATCTATTTCCGGGTCAGGAAATGTTGCTCAGTATGCAACAGAAAAAGTTACTCAGTTTGGAGGCAAGGTAGTTACATCATCTGACTCAAACGGATTTATTTACGATCCTAACGGAATTGATGCAGAAAAGCTCAAATTCATAATGGAGCTGAAAAATATAAAAAGGGGAAGGATCAAAGAGTATGCTGAAAAGTATAATGTCGAGTACTTTGAAGGTAAAAGACCATGGATGATAAAGTGCGATATTGCCATGCCCAATGCAACTCAGAATGAGATAAATGAAGAAGAAGCAAAATTACTTGTTAAGAACGGATGTATTTGTGTATCAGAGGGGGCCAATATGCCATCAACACCTGAAGCAGTAGAAGTATTTCTCAGAGCCAAAATACTGTATGGACCAGGCAAGGCTGCAAATGCAGGAGGTGTTGCAACTTCAGGACTTGAAATGACACAGAACTCAATGCGGCTCCCATGGTCACGTGAGGAAGTTGATGCAAAACTTCACACCATAATGAAGAATATTCATAAAACCTGTGTTAAATACGGTACCAAGGAGGATGGTTATATTAATTATGTCGACGGAGCAAACATCGGAGGTTTTGTGAAAGTGGCAAATGCCATGATTGCACAGGGAGTTGTTTGATGCAGTTGATTGATACACATACTCATCTCTATCTTTCTGAATTCGATACCGACAGGGACGAGGTTGTAGAGAGGGCTCTCAATAGTGGCGTAATAAAACTTCTGATGCCTAATATTGATGTCAGTTCAGTAGATCAGATGCTTTCTGCTGTTAACAGGTATCCTGATATCTGCTATCCTATGATTGGCTTGCATCCTACTTCTGTTAAGAGTGATTCACTTGCTCAACTGGATCTTCTTGAAAGAGTTGGATCAGAACATAAGTTCATTGCAGTCGGGGAGATCGGAATTGATCTGTACTGGGATAAAACCTATCTTGAGGAGCAGCTTTATGCTTTCAGACGGCAATTAAATTATGCTTTAAAATGCGGGTTACCGGTTGTAATTCATTCAAGGGAATCATCTGCAGAGCTCTTTTCTGTCCTGGAGGAATTTGACGGGAAAGGTCTGAAAGGTGTATTGCATGCTTTCACAGGAGGCTTAAAGGAGGCGGAAAAGGCAATAGGGCTGGGATTGAAACTCGGCATCGGGGGTATTGTTACATTTAAAAATTCAGGCCTTGACAAAGTTGTTAAAGAGGTGGGATATGAACACCTTATCCTTGAGACCGATTCTCCATACCTGGCTCCCGTCCCGCACAGGGGTAAAAGAAATGAGTGTTCATATATCAGATTGATAAACAAAAAGCTTGCTGAAATTTTCGGAGTCAGCGAAGAAGAGATTGCTTCTGTTACCTTTACAAACTCAACCATACTTTTCAATATCTGAAGATAAAGAATGAAAAAAAACAAGGAGGTCTCAATTCTTATTATTTATACCGGGGGTACAATAGGAATGGTTCATGATCCAAAAAAAGGATCGCTGGTTCCTATTGACTTCAGACATATCTCCGATCATGTACCTGAACTCAGTAAGTTCGGATATTTACTCAAGTCGGTATCCTTTAAACCTGTTAAAGATTCGTCAAACATCGACCCGGAAGTATGGGTAAATATAGCTTCTGCCATTGAAGATAACTATAACAAATTTGATGGCTTTGTTGTTTTGCACGGGACCGATACAATGGCATATTCAGCATCTGCGATTAGCTATATGCTTGAAAATCTTACAAAACCTGTAATTTTTACAGGATCGCAACTGCCAATTGGACTTCTGCGTACAGATGGAAGGGAAAACCTTATCACCTCTATAGAGATTGCCGCAACCCGGGAAAATGGAGTGCCGGTTGTTCCCGAAGTCTGCATCTATTTTGACAATAAACTTACAAGGGGAACACGGACCACAAAATTCAGTGCAGAACATCTGAATGCATTTAACTCACCTAATTATCCGGCACTGGCTGAAGTTGGATTACATATAAAATTCAACAGGAACCAGATAAACTATAATCATTCAGGAAAGAGTCTCAATGTTCATAGAGCTTTTGATAACAATGTTGCGATAATGAAGCTCTTCCCGGGAATTAGTATAAATCTTGTCAGGGCCATAATCAGGACCAAAGGTCTGAGAGGGCTTATTATTGAGACATTTGGTTCGGGAAATGCCCCTACATTCAGGTGGTTTATTGATGAATTGAAATATTTCATCGATAAGGGTGGAATAATATATAACGTCACTCAATGTCATGGAGGAAGTGTTGAGATGGGATTATATGAAACAAGCCGCGAGTTGCTTTCAGCCGGTGTGATTAGCGGGAAAGATATAACTTCAGAAGCATCCGTTACCAAGTTTATGCATCTGCTTGGCAGGTATGCTTCTGGTAAAGAGGTGAAAGAAAAATTAAGCATTCCGATTGCCGGAGAAATATCCTAAAGAGTCGATTTGTAAGAATATTTTCGTAATTTGCGCCGCGAATTTTAGTAACCATTCCATATTTTTTGGAGAGATGCAGGAGTGGTTTAACTGGCACGCCTGGAAAGCGTGTGTACCTCAAAAGGGTACCGGGGGTTCGAATCCCCCTCTCTCCGCAAAGCTTAAATGAATCCCGCCAATGGCGGGATTATTTATTTTAATGAAGTCTCGAAGAAAGCTTGCTTTCTGAAGGGAATGAAGTTAAAATAAATATACCCGAAGGGTCATTTAAGCTTTGCAAGGTTCCCCCCAACGGGATCACCGCAGGTAATCCCCCTCTCTCCGCAGGAA
>CAZXFB010000100.1:0-7514 GCA_964639725.1 uncultured Rikenellaceae bacterium | reverse complement strand
ATTTCAACTGAAGTCATAGAACACTTATACGACCCCCGCAGCTATATCAGATTCTGTAAATCTGTTCTTCGAAAATCGTCAGGCGGAAACTTAATTATTTCAACTCCATATCATGGTTACCTGAAAAATCTTGCCCTTTCGGTCTTTAATGCCTGGGATAACCATTTTACACCATTATGGGATGGAGGTCATATAAAATTCTGGTCATATAAGACACTTTCACAACTTTTAAAAGAGTATGATTTTGAAATTGTTTCGTTTACGGGTTGTGGCCGATTCCCATATTTATGGAAATCGATGATTATTAATTCGAAAATTTAGCAGGGATGGGACATTATAAAGTTGATTTATCCGGATACAGGAATAAACTTGGTTTTAAAAACCAGCTTGCCCGTTTTGCCTGGACTGTTGTCTGGGCGATATTTGCAAGACCAATTCCTCGAAGTTTATGTAATGGATGGAAACTATTCCTGTTAAGAATTTTTGGAGCAAAACTAAATAAACATGCAGTGGTATATTCAGGAGCCAGAATCTATATGCCCTGGAATCTGGAAATGGATGAATACTCATGTTTATCATCTGAAGTGGAGTGCTACAATGTAGCCAAAATAAAGATCGGAGCACATGCGACAGTATCGCAGAAGACTTTCTTATGCACTGCTTCGCATGATATTTCAAAAAGTAATAATCCTCTCATTTACAGTTCAATTATCATAGGTGACCAGGTATGGGTGGCTGCAGATGCATTTATCGGACCCGGGGTGAAAATAGGTGAGGGTGCAGTTGTTGGTGCAAGAGCCTGTGTATTTAAAGATGTTGAACCATGGAGTGTTGTTGGTGGCAACCCGGCCAGGTTTATTAAAACCCGTGTTATAAATGATTAGTGCATTTATCCTTACCTGTAATGAGGAGAATATCCTGCCTCAATGCCTGGCAGCCCTCGACTTTGTTTCTGAAGTGCTTGTATTTGACTCATACAGTACTGATCAGACAGTAAATATTGCTGCCAGGATGGGAGCGAGGGTGGTACAGCGAAAATTTGATAATTATGCCAGCCAGAGAAATGAAGCTCTGAAAGCAGTTTCTCCGGGAGCTGACTGGATCTTAATGGTTGACGCAGATGAAATTGTGAGTCCTGAACTAAAATCTGAAATACTCAAAACCATCTCTGTACCCGACAATCAGGCAACTATGTACCTTGTCCGCCGGAAAGATATGTTCCAGGGTAAATGGATCAGGTACAGCAGTGGCTACCCGACATGGTTCGGCCGTCTGTTTAAAAACGGTAAAGTGTGGGTTGAGAGGGAAATTAATGAGGAGTACCATACCTCAGGGAAGGTTGGATATTTACAGCAACACCTTATTCATTACCCGTTTAACAAAGGATTAAGCTTCTGGTTTGAAAAACACAACCGGTATTCAAGTATGGAATCAACTATTATGGCTGGTGAAATGAAAGACAAGCCCATAATAAAGCAACTCTTTTCAAGTGATCCTGTGATCCGCAGAAAAGCACAGAAAAGATTTACACTTGGTCTTCCTTTTCGTCCATTAATAGTTTTTTTTGCATTTTATATTCTCAGGGGAGGGTTCCTTGATGGTAAGAGAGGTTATACTTTTTGTAAACTCAGAAAAACTTATGAATGGATGATTCAATTAAAAAGAAAAGAATTGCTGGATAAGGGTTGGTAGCATATGAAATTCTCCATTATAACAGTTATATACAATAGTGCAGATACAATAAGTGACTGCCTTACCTCAATATTAAACCAGACTTACCCTGATATTGAATATATCATTATTGACGGAGGATCATCCGATAGTTCCATTGAAAAAATCAGATCCTGTCCAAACAGGGTGACAAAACTTATCTCAGAGAATGATAATGGTATTTACGATGCACTTAATAAGGGAATAAAAAATGCAGGCGGAGATATTATTGGGATCCTGCATTCGGATGATATAATGGCATCTGATACAATTATTGAAGATGTAAGCAATAAATTCCTTCAGACATCTGCTGACATTGTATATGGCGACCTTGATTATGTAAATCGAAAAGATACAAACATTATTGTACGGCACTGGAAAAGCAATCCGTTTGACAGATCCCTTATTGTAAAAGGCTGGATGCCTGCCCATCCTGCAATGTTTATTCGTAGGGATATATTTACAAAATATGGTCTGTATGATCTTCAATACCATATTTCTTCTGACTATGATCTCATCCTGCGGTTAATGCAGATCAGAGATATTAAGTTTGAGTATTTGCCGGTTGTCATAACAAAAATGCGAATGGGAGGAGTAAGCAATAGCAGTATCAAAAATATACTTCTTAAATCCCTGGAAGATTACACTATTATGAAAAAAAATGGGCTTAAATATCCGTTTATTACACTTTTAAGAAAGAATATTAGTAAGTTGCACCAGTTTTTTTGCAAAAAACAGAGCAATAAGATAAGTTCACTGAACAATTATAGCTTTTCTGTGTTTACAGTTTCATATTTTTACTAACCCAATCTTTGAATCTTTGAATTTTTGAATCTTTGAATTGTATTTGGTATGGAATTCTCAAATAGTCTTGTCTCCTTCTTCATCCCTTCATGGTCGCTTATCCTGGCAGGTTTTCTTATGGCATTTCTAATAACCTGGAGAGCAATCCCAACAATCGTGAATGTATCACAGTTAACCGGATTGAACGGAAAATCCAACCACAGATCTTCTCATAAAACCAGCACTCCGCTTTTCGGAGGTGTAGCCGTGTTTGCAGGATTTATACTTGCTACGGTTGTGATAGCCGGCCTGGGATTCGTTACTGAACTAAAGTATATTATTGCAGGGTTTATTATTCTCTTCTTTATAGGATTAAAAGATGATATTTTTATTATTGACCCGAAGAAAAAACTTGTGGCCCAGGTTCTTGCTTCCCTTATTGTGATTATTCTTGGTGATATAAGAATTGAGAACTTCCATGGTTTCGGAGGAATTTATTACATAAGCTATATTGCAAGTGTATTATTTACACTTTTCGTTTTTATTGTTATAACCAACGGTTTCAATCTTATTGACGGTATTGATGGACTCTCTTCAGGGGTAGGGATCATAACATCTGTAACATTCGGGCTATGGTTCTGGATTGCCGGTCATATTCCCTATGTGATCTTTTGCTTCTCCCTTGCAGGATCGCTAATTGCATTTTTCAGGTTCAACGTCTTCAGCATAAAGAACAAGATTTTTCTGGGTGATACAGGGGCTCTCATCATTGGTCTTGCAATGTCGATAATTGTTACCCGGTTCCTTCAGTTTGAGATGAGTGCCTCAGGACAGGGTATCGTTAACTCGACTCCTACTGTAGCTATGGGCATTCTTATAATCCCTCTTTTTGATACCCTCAGGGTATTCATAATAAGGGTGGCCAATGGACACTCTCCATTCGTGGGTGACCGGATCCATGTACACCATCGTCTTCTCGACCTGCTGGACTCGCATGCTAAGGCTACTTTTATTATGCTGATAACAAATATTTTATTTATAGTTATTGTTGTTACTCTAAGGAATATTGGTGATGGAGGCCTGCTGACAATTGTTCTTGCTCTGGCTACCGGGTTGTCCTATATTCCTGTATATCTGCTTAAAACAAAAAAAGAGAGAATTAATAAAGGGAACCAGGAGATTGAGAAAACTCCAACACCAACGGTGAGGGAGAAAGGCAGATTGGTCCGCTTATTACATTTATAAACCGTCTCTTTTTTTGCCCTGATCATTATCAGTATTAAGATTGAGGATTTGTTATAATTAAATTTAAATATTCCGGTGCGCTGCACCTGTATTCTCTGCGACAAACATTTTTCTACAAATATTCCGGTGCTCCGCACCTGAATTCTCTGCACAACCATTTTTCTACAAATATTACGGTGCGCTGCACCTGTATTCTCTGCGACAAACATTTTTCTACAAATATTATGGTGCTCCGCACCTTTTGGAATGCAATACATGCAAGTTGTTGCAATTAGAATGGCTGCCTGTATCTTTGTAATAAATACTTAGCGACAGAGCCGCGTAATATTTGTAGAGATTCAATTGAATAATACAACATCAGGTGCAGCCCACTTAAATTCAGACAATTTTTTTCCTTTAATGAATGAGTTGGACGATGTTTTAATTTCTTCTACAAGAACTGGTAATAGTTGATTTACATTATATCCTATCAATATATGAATATGGTCGGGCATAGCACCTATTGACAACATTTTATGCCTGTGATTCTGGACAATTCCTGTAATATACATTTCCAATTCGTTTTTCCATTCTTTCTTTATGAAGGCATCGCGGTTTTTCACGGCAAATACCAGATGGAAATAACATTGAGTATAAGTGTTTGCCATTGCGTTTAATATTTTAATTTTCGAAAAATCATTCTATAAAGATAGCTTGCAACACCCAAGTTCAAAAATCAATCAGGATAAATTGCGGGGTTCAGAAGCTATCTTTAAAAAATGTGTAAACCTGGATGGGTGTGTAAGAATATAACGGAAACAGATTAGTGTCTGCCATAAAAAATATTTCTCCCGCAATTTTAAGAGATCACCACAGGCTCTCTGTACGCCAGGTAAACACCCTGTTTGAGACCATTGTTCTCCCTGAGGGTATTGAAGAAAAAATTAAGGAGATCGAGATAGTCAAAGAGTTTCTATCCATTTATGATTTGTTGTCTGCAAATAATATCAGATTCATCCCTCTTAAAGGTCCGGTGTTGTCATTCAGGCTTTATGGCGATGCAACTATGCGTAATTATAATGATATCGATATTCTGGTTGATGCAGAGAATATCAACAGGACAAAAGTTGTACTTGAACAGATTGGTTACAGGACTGACTGCATTGACTGGCCCGGCAAGAAAGCGTTACAGCAGAGATTAACGAAACATATAAACAACATCTCTTTAAGCAATCCTGAAAAAGGGATTGTAGTGGAGGTACACTGGCGGATATTAAGAATTTCGCCAGTCACTTTTTCTGTCCTCAATAATCTGGTAAATCAGAATCTGATAACTCTTAGTTTCGCAGGGCGTTCATTCACTGTTTTAAACAATGAACTCGAACTTTTATACCTTATTACTCATGGAGGACTCCATTTCTGGATGAGGTTGAAATGGTTACATGATATTGATACTTTTCTAAGGAAGCAAATAATTGATTGGGAGCGGTTTAAGAGATTGACAAATGAACTGAAATCAGATCGCCTGGTGGCACTATGCAGAGAAATTCATAAGGAGTATTTTGCAGACGACGTCATGATCCCGCATGTTTATTCTGTTCCGCATTGTATTGTAGATTATTCACGGAAACAGATCAATGATGATAAAGAGACAGGTGTCGGAAAATTAAAGTGGGTCATTCAGAACTTCTTTTTCACTTTAATAGCTTTCAGGGGTATCAGGTATAAAATAAGAGTAATAGCAGGTTTCCTTTATATGAGTATTCATTCAGGAAGGATCAGATTCATTCTACAATTACCATCAGTGATTTATAACAGGTTTTTAAGTCTGAACAGCAGGAAAGCACATTAGGTGGCGGCTGCTTCATTGAACAAGAATATCTACTATTCCTATGGAATTCACGATTCCTATTGATGATGTAAAGATTGAACTGACCGACAGGAAAAAAGTGATTCAATTCCCTTTATTTTCTGATGGCATTTACACTTTAAATCAGGATGAGTTTTCAATGGATATTGAAAAAGTAGCATGGTTTTATGCATCAGGTGGAAACTACATATCAATTTACCCTTACCCTGAGGTTGAGGAGAGCACAATTGGCCTCTACCTGAACGGATCTGTATATGGTGCAATACTTCACCAGCGCAAGATTTTGCCTGTTCATGGGAGCAGTTTTAGATTAAATGGCAAAGGGATAATGGTATGCGGTGAATCAGGTGCCGGAAAATCATCTCTTACGGCATCTTTTTGTCTGAACGGGGCTCAGTTTTTATCTGACGATATCACTCCGGTAATTTTTGAAGCAGAAGAACCATATATATGGGCAATGTCAGACAGGATAAAACTCTGGGGCGACAGCCTTAAACAATTAAAACAGAGTGAAGATGGACTTCACCGTATATACCCCGATTATGATAAATTTTACTATCATATGGATCAGGGAAAAAATATGCTTATTCCGCTCGATCATGTTGTTATCCTGGAACTTTATAAGGAGAAAGAAGTGAAATTCATGTCATTATCAGGGCCATCAAAGTTTGAAGCATTACGAAATGAGATTTACCGGTATGAATACCTTCAGGGAATGACTGAAAATGAACCGGTCTATTTCAAACAACTGATAGATATGAGCGAGTTAGTGAAGATATCCAGGATATACCGTCCTGCTGAAATATCAATTGATCAGTTTCGTCAGGAGATGCTGAAGATATTAACCTCATAGTCTCATTTATACTGATTATATCTTAAAAAAAGTATAAGTATCTTTTAAACAAATAGATTAAAGCAGAAGAATCTGGTGAAGCTGTTGATCCACTAATATGAAGGAGAAGATTTTAAAATTCCTGATCCAGCCATGGAGGAAGAAGTTATTACTTTCTGAAGCGCTGCTGTTTCAGTTTGTTACTGGTCTGATCCTGAAACTGGTACCATTTAGAGTGATACCCCGTTTATTTCCTTTGACCTCACATCTAAGGGCTCAGACTTCACCTCTCGTATCTCAGGAGATAAAGCAGGTAATAACAATAACCAGCAGAGTTTCTCCATGGCGAAACAAATGTCTTGTACAATCACTTGCTGCCAGGTGGATGCTAAACAGGCGTGGGATTCATTCGCAACTTTCTTTAGGTGTAACTTTAGATCGCGATAAGAAGATGATTGCCCATGCCTGGTTAAAAGAAAGTGATTTTGAAGTTGTTGAAAAGAGTGGTAATTATTTGGAATTGTACATTTTTTAGAAAAATATTTCAATCAGAACTTGATTTGAATTTAAAATTATTACTTTTGTTAAGGAATTACAAATTAGAAATAATTTGAATTGTTAAAACTTCGCTGAATAATCAGATATGAAAACACGGGAATATAAAAAGAAAGTTTGGATAAAACCTGTTGTACTGTCTCTGAATATAAGGAAAGATACTTTCAGTGGTTCAGAATATGGAGCAGAAGGAGCCGGGAAGAGTACTATACCTGTCAAATCTTAGCAGTATACAACCATCCTGGATATTCCACGCGGTACTTTTTTTTCACTTTATTTAATTTCAATAACTAAACTTTTACTGGTTAAAGTTGAATTCAATAATTCAAGAATTCAATAATTCAAGAATTCAATATACCCCAACCATTGAATGTTTGAATGTTTAAATCTTTAAATCTTTGAATCTTTGAATGTTTGAATCTTCTAATCTTCTAATCTTCTAATCTTCGAATCTTCGAATCTTCGAATCTTTGAATCCTTGAATGTTTGAATGTTTGAATGTTTGAATGTTTGAATGTTTGAATCTTTGAATCTTTGAAT
>CAZXFB010000099.1:0-7553 GCA_964639725.1 uncultured Rikenellaceae bacterium | reverse complement strand
ATAGGTGAATTCTCTAATCTGACAAAAGGAAAAGCAGGTGGAGATATGGCCAAAGAATCATTAAAGGCACGGGAAGATGAATTTGTAGAACTGATTATTAAGAGTGAAAATAAATTTGACAGCTTGTGGACAAGCGGGATTATCTTAATGGATTATCTTGGCAAAGAAAGCTACCAGAAATTCAGGCAGGATGCGGATACAGCTCTTGAAACTGTAACAGAGAATCTTTTTGTTGATTTCAAAGAGTATACTGAGAAAATTGTAATGCCAGGCAAAGTAATTGGTACAAATGGATTTATTGACTCAGTAGGAGTTATGCTATGGCCGGTAAAGTCTGATTTTTTTATGACTGAAAAATATGAAATCTGGGCTGAATCCAGGGTCCCTAACAGATGGTCCTGGATTATTTCTGTTCTGTTTTTGATATTTGTTATTTCAGGAATTGTTTTCAGGAAAATAAAAAGAGGCTGATTAGTACCAGCCTCTTTTAACCAATTTAACTACCTAACAAAACATGAAAAATTATCGGACATAATCCTTTAGAATAAGCATCAGTTTCTGACGGGTAAAGAAAATCCTGCTCTTCACTGTACCTATCTTCAGACCTAGTTCATCAGCAATCTCTTTATATTTGTAACCTTCAATATGCATCCTGAACGGAATTTTAAATTCATCATCTAGAGAATCAATTGCCTTTTCAATTTCTCCTTCCGAATAGCTCGATTCAGGAGAAATAAATCCTTTGTCGTGTGGCTGATTTATATAGTATAAATCCTGTGTCCCGTCAATAATTGTATTTTCTTTTACATTTCTTCTGTAATTGTTAATGAAAGTATTTTTCATTATCGTAAATACCCAGGCTTTAAGATTTGTATAATCAACAAATTTATCCTTGTAGGTTATCGCCTTAAGATATGTATCCTGCACAAGATCAAGAGCAGTATCATGGTCAGATGTAAGACTCATTGCAAATCTTTGAAGATTGCTCTTCATTCCTATCAGACTGGTATTAAATTCATATGCTGTCATACTCTTATTTTTTAATATTGTTGATACAAATGTATACAAATAATAAAAGACATGCAAGTCTTAATATCTTTAAATCCTTATATTCTAAAATCTTTCTAAATAACACCAATTTACAATAAACACATTATCAAATATATAGCATATATAATAGTGATAATGTCCAAGTTTTGTAAAAATTGCATTTTGAAAAGACAAGATCTTATAAACTGACAAACATTTACAGCTTATGATATCTTTTATTGAAGCAACTTTCCTAATTTTATGGAAAAAAAGAAATGGACTATAACATTAAACTTAGCAACGGACAGATACTAAGAGGCTTTATTAAGAGTCCCGGTGAAAAATTGCGGGCCGTAATAATTCTGGTTCATGGTCATGGGGAACATATTCAGCGTTATATGCACTGGGCTAAGTTATTCAACAAAGAGAACATTGGTTTTACAGGTATTGATCTTCCGGGACATGGAAGGTCAGATGGGAAAAGGGGTCATATTAAAAACTATCCGATTCTCATCGAGATGATCGACATTCTGATAAATGAATGCAAAAAAACCTTCCCGGGGATACCGGTTTTTTTATATGGACATAGCCTTGGCGGGGGAATTGTACTTGAATATCTCCTGATGAGGAATCCGAGGATTAAAGGAGCTATCGTTACATCTCCCGCACTCAGACTTGCCTTTGAACCAGATAAAATAAAAATAAAGCTTGCTGCTATTATGAGAAGTATCTTACCTGGTCTGACACAGACTTCAGGTCTGCCGGTTATCTATTTATCGCATGATAAGGAGGTTATTGAGAAATATCAAAATGATCCTCTGGTTCATGATAAAATTTCAGTATCTCTTTTTCATATTTTAATGAGTTGTGCAAGCTATTCATTTGCAAATGTTTCCAGTTTGAAAGTCCCGGTTTTGCTTATACATGGGGCAGATGATATGGTATGTTCTCCTTCGGGGAGCATAGAATTTGCCGGAAAAACCGAAAAGGTTGAACTTAAAATATGGGATGGAGGCTATCATGAATTGCATAATGAGCCATTTAAAAATGAGGTGTTTGATTTTATATTAAAATGGTTAAATAGCAAGATTGGATAATTAACGACACTTTTCCAGGAAATGGAATTCAGAACGACATTTAAGATTACTCCTTCAAACTCCATGATCACTTATGGTGATCCTGTAATGTTTATTGGATCGTGTTTTGCTTCATCAATTGGAGAGCAGATGGCTTTAGGTCATTTGCCGGTAATGATCAATCCGGCAGGAGCTGTATATAATCCTGTTTCAGTTTCCGGCAATTTAGACATGATCATCAGTAAAAAGGTATTTACTGCCGGTGACTTGTATAATAATGATGGATTATATCTGAGTTTTTTTCATAACACTGAGTTTTCCTCCTGGGATCCTGAAAAAGTACTCAGAAATATTAATGACAATTCGGGTAAGGCACATGAGTTTTTGTCGGTGGCAAAGTACCTCTTTGTAACATTCGGTACAGCAAGGGTCTATAAACTAAGAACAAGCGGACAGATAGTATCAAATTGCCATAAACTGCCTTCCGGTTTATTTATTCCGGAACTTTTATCTGTTGACCAGATTGTTACATTATGGTCTGAATTACTTGAAAAACTTAATGCTTTCAATCCCTCCCTTAAAGTAGTATTTACAATTAGCCCTGTGAGGCATTGGAAAGATGGAGCCCATGGTAACCAGGTAAGTAAATCGACACTTTTTCTTGCAGTGGAAGAACTGTTGAAAAATTCTTCTTCGCCAGGATATTTCCCAGCCTATGAATTAGTAATGGATGATCTTCGCGATTACAGGTTCTATGGTGCTGATATGCTTCATCCTTCAGCTGAAGCTGTAAATTATATCTGGGATTTATTTGCTGCCACTTACATTGAAAATAAAACATTTGATACCTGGAAGGAGTTATATAAAATATCGAGGGCTGTTGAACACAACTTATTAACAGATTCCCCGGCAGGAATTTCCATGTTTGCAAAAAAAATGCTGAAGAAGCTAGAAATCATTGCTCTAAAAACCCCTTCGATTGATTTATGCAGGGAAAAGGATTATTTTCTTACAATTCTTGGAGGAAAGTAAATACTTATTCGAACAAACCTTTTTGGTTTAGTGTTATCAGGTAAAAATAAACCGAACATGAAACGATTATATTCTATTCTGTTTTTTACTTTTCTGTTTTCTGAGTTCCTTCTTTCACAACAAAATTCAGGAGTTATAAAGGGAAGAATTTTTAATTCAAAAACAAATGAGGGAGTTCCCTTTGCAAGCGTTGTAGTTTGGGGAACAACAACAGGTTCTATTACGGATTTTGATGGAAATTTTCTATTCACTGGTTTAAAACCGGGATTTGTTGAATTGAGAGCTTCTTCACTTGGGTTTAAGCCATTTATCTCAGGAGCTGTTATGGTTACAAATAGTAATACAGTAAATATTGAGATACCTTTGGAAGAGATGGAGATAGGTATTGGGGAAGTTGTCATTAAAGCATCTCCATTCAGAAAAAGAATTGAGAGTCCGGTTTCTGTCAGGATTATAGGTATTGACGAGATTGAAAAGAATCCTGGTGGAAACCGCGATATATCAAAGGTAATACAATCTTTTCCGGGTGTAGCTTCAACACCGGCTTTCAGAAATGATGTAATTGTAAGAGGAGGTGGCCCCAATGAGAACAGGTTCTATATTGATAATGTTGAAATACCATACCTTAATCATTTCTCAACGCAGGGTTCTTCAGGAGGCCCGGTAGGAATTATTAATGTTGATTTTGTACAATCAGTAGATTTTATGTCAGGTGCTTTTCCGGCATCTAAAGGTAATTCTCTCAGCTCTATCCTCAATTTTACTTTTGTTGATGGTAATAAGGAAAAAATGAAGTACAGGGCGACAGTAGGCGCTTCAGATCTTGGTCTGACAATAGATGGCCCTGCTGGTAAAAAGGGTACATTGTTAATGTCCGTAAGAAGATCATATCTTCAGTTCCTTTTCAGTGCCCTTGGATTGCCATTCCTTCCAACCTACACTGATTTTCAGCTGAAATACCGTCTCAAAATTGATGATAAAAATGAACTGACAATAATAGGATTAGGTGCAAAAGATGATTTTAGTCTGAACCTGAAGGCAAATGAGACAGAATATCAGCGGTATATACTCGACTATATACCCGTTCAGGAGCAGTACAGCTATGTTGCCGGTTTGGTTTATAAACATTTCAGGGAGGGAGGATATGATACCTGGGTGATAAGCCGGAACTATCTTAATAACTCTCAAAATAAGTTTCTTAATAATGAGGTTAATGATGCAAACAAGATTTTTGATTATCTGTCCGGAGAAGGGGAGATAAAATCAAGGTTTGAAAGAACTATTATCGGGAAGAGTGGCTTCAGGGCAAGTTTTGGTGCTGGATTTGATTATGCACATTATAGAAATGCAACCTACAGAAAGATTTACAATAGTCAGGGCGAGAACGAGATAGACTATAATACTAATTTAAAGATCTTAAAATACGGATTATTTGGACAGGTAAGTAAATCATATCTTGAGGAAAGACTTAGTCTCTCTCTTGGAATACGCACAGATGCTAATACCTTTTCAAATTCAATGAAAAATCCACTGAACCAGATTTCCCCAAGGATTTCAGCATCTTATTCATTAAGCGAAAAACTGAGTATCAACTTTAATACCGGAAGATATTTCCAGCTTCCACCATATACAGCTATGGGATATTCAAACAATGGAGGAGTATTTGTAAACAGGCTGAATAATCTTAAATATATTGCGGCAAACCATATTGTTATGGGAATTGAGCTTGAACCTGTCGAAAACATGCAGTTTACAATTGAAGGATTTTATAAAAAATATTCGTCTTATCCGTTTTCAGTCAATGATTCTGTTCCTTTATCAAGTAAGAGCGCTGATTACGGAATCTTCGGCGATGAGGAACTTACATCCACCTCCATTGGCAGAGCATTTGGTTTAGAATTGCTTGGCCGGCTTAAGGAGTTCAGAAAGATTAATCTTGTCTTTTCCTATACATTTGTAAGAAGTGAATTCAGAGGGTTGCAAAATACCTGGATCCCCTCCTCGTGGGATAACAAACACCTCTTTAACCTTACTGCCACCAAAAAATTCAACCGTAACTGGGACATGGGATTTAAATGGAGAATTGTTGGTGGGGCTCCATATACACCTTATGACATTGAAAAAAGTTCTCTTAAAGTTGCATGGGATCTTCAGGGACGAGGTTATCCCGATTATTCAAGGTTTAATTCTGAAAGGCTGAATGCATTTCATCAGCTTGATATCAGAGTTGATAAACAATACTATTTTAAAGGATGGTCATTAATGCTTTACACTGACATTCAAAATGTTTATAACCATAAATCTGACCAGCCTCCAATTATTTTAAGGCAGTCGGATAGTGATGGATTTCCGGTTACTGATCCATCTGATCCATCAAGATATAATCTTAAATATCTTGTAAGTGAGGGAGGTACTATTCTTCCGACGATAGGAATTATTGTTGAATTTTAATTTCATTATCTTATGTTGAGGTATTTCGTTTTATCGGTGGCTTTAGTAATAAGCGGTTGCTCAGCAGGTACTTATAAAAAACAGAACCTGGATGTCAATGAGGTAAAAACAATTCTACTTACCAATCAGAAAGGAGCCGGACCTGAAATTATACTTGATTTCAAAAAAGGTGATGCCTTTTATTATCCCTTAATGGCAATCTGGATTGAAGATATCTCAGGTAATTATATCCAAACTCTTTATGTGGCTAATTCAGTGGCAACAGGGATATTTAAATTTGGAAAGCAAGAGAATAATAAATGGGCATCTGCACCCAAAAGAGCTCCTCAGACACTTCCCTACTGGTCACACAAAAGGGGAATCAAAGCATCAGACGGGCTCTATATGCCTGATCCTGAAAATCCGGTACCGGATGCCTATTCTGGTGCTACTCCGGTTCAAAGCTTTACTGTTATTGGGAAAGCCGACAAACAGTTGCCTCCAGTTTTCAGGGTATTGTTTGAAATAAATCAGAACTGGGACTGGAATGAGTACTGGACCAATGACAAATTCCCTGAGGATGAAAACTATAAATGGTCGTGTCAGCCTGCACTGGTGTATGAAGCTGTTGTAGATATGAAAAATCATGCAGGTATCTTTAAAATGAGAGCAATAGGTCATAGTCATTATTCAGGGAAGACAGGAGAATTATTTTCTGATATAAGCACACTTACAACTGCAATGCATATTGCTGATTCTATATCTGTCAGGATAAAGTAAGTAATCAATTTTACTTCAATGATTACCACTACATGTTATGCATTGTAACTAATAGAAGAAATATTCTATTTCAGCATGCCATTATGGGGATTAGAATTCAAATGCCAGATGATGAATTAAACAGTTTATTAATAGGGTAGCCTTGTCGTGAATTAGAAATTATCTGTGTAACATACCCTGGTTTGAACCTAACTTAATTTTTCAATCAATCTGATAAACTCATGCGGATCCTTAGCCATTAATAACCTTGAATTTAGTTTCTTATCAAGCTGTTCGTCTGAATCGGTAAAAATTACATTTTTGATCATCAGTGATTTTACAATGCTGTTAAAATAATTCAATTGATTTTTTGCAAAATCAAAAGAGTGTGAGTTGACCACCAGAAAATCAAAAGGTTTTATCTTATAGATCTCAATTGCTTCAGATGCAGGAAGAACACCACCTGCAAAGATCACATCATAACCTCTTTTTTTAAGAATATACTTATAGAACAGGAAGTTATTTTCGGTAAGACCATCTGAAGTATTTATCATAGCAACAGTTTTGCTGTTTTTTACAGAAACATGTTTAAGCAAATGATCCTCAACAATAATCAACTGACGGATAGTGTATCGTATAAACTGCTCCTGAGCTCTTGAAAGATTAGCTGTCTGCCATAATATCCTGGCTTTCTCCAGTAATGGGTAGAAGTAATTTGGATATGCTTCCTCGAGTCCTTTTGAAATGATAAACTTTGAGAGAGTTTCTTTAAACAATTCTTCAGTAAACCTGATCGCAGACATTAATATTTTGCCAGGTTGGAAATCAGAATCCTTATTATCATATTTACTGCTAACCGTTATTACCTGTTGAGTAAGTTCATCCTCATCCAGGATAGCTATTTTAGATATTTTAATGCCATTTCTGTTAAGATAAGCAACATTCAATATCTTTTTTAACTCGGATTCACTGTATGTCCTTATATTTGAGTCAGTTCTCTCAGGGGCAAGAATCTTATATCTCTTCTCCCAAATCCTTATGGTATGCGCCTTGATTCCTGAAAAAATTTCAAGGTCCTTTATCGAGAATACATTATTTCCTTCTTCCATGACTTTACTTCATTAACAACATTTATGATATCTCTGCCACAGGGCTAACTATATTATAAACAATCAAATCAATTTATTGTTTGGTATATCGACAATAATATATTATATGACTATCGGT
>CAZXFB010000098.1:0-7766 GCA_964639725.1 uncultured Rikenellaceae bacterium | reverse complement strand
GGCAAATATTTTCCTATAATATAATCATTTAGTTATCATTCCCGACACTCATAATAAGAATAATTATGAAGATAACAGGAGCTAAAGTAATAGTGTGTTCTCCGGGGAGGAACTTTGTGACTCTGAAGATATTTACTGATGAAGGGATATATGGACTCGGGGATGCGACACTAAATGGAATGGAGAAATCTGTTGCATCCTATCTTGAGAACTATTGTATCCCATCACTGATAGGTCGCGATCCACGCAATACTGAGGATATATGGCATTATTTTTACAGGGGTGTATACTGGAGACGTGGCGCTGTTTCAATGACTGCCGTTTCAGCTATTGATATGGCACTTTGGGATATTAAGGGAAAAATGCTGAACACACCATTATATAATCTGATTGGAGGAAAAAGCCGCGAAAAAATTCTTGTTTATTGTCATGCAAACGGAAAGAATCTTGACGAAACAATTGAAAAAGCAGGGAAGAAAATTGAGAATGGGTTTAAAGCTGTCAGAATCCAGTCAGGTGTACCCGGAATTGAGCATACTTATGGAGTTGCTAAGGATAATAAGTCGTATGAACCTGCCCATCAAGGATTGCCACACGAAGAGTACTGGGACACACCAAAGTACCTGAATTTTGTTCCTTTACTATTTGAAAAGGTAAGAGATGTGTTCGGAGATAATATTCATTTTTTGCATGATGTTCATCACAGATGTACTCCAGTTGAGGCAGCAAGACTGGCTAAAGAGCTTGAACCTTTTCATCTTTTCTGGCTCGAAGACCCTGTTGCTGGAGAGCTTCAGGAGGGACTGAGGCTGATTAGGAAACACTCAACAACGCCTGTTGCAATAGGGGAGGTGTTTAATTCAATATATGACTACACTACACTTTTTGCTGAACAGCTCATAGATTATGTCAGGATGCCTCTGGTTCATGGAGGCGGAATTTCTCATCTGCTTAAGGTTGCAGCAATGGCTTCTGTTTATCATATAAATACTGGGTTCCATGGCGCTACTGATCTTTCCCCGGTTAATCTGGCAGCATCTATTCATTTCAATATGGCAGTTAATAACTTTGGTATTCACGAATATATGCCGCATCAGGAGATTGTAAATGAAGTGTTTAAGACAAACTATCATTTTGAAGATGGATTTCTTACTATTGATGATACTCCTGGAATAGGGGTGGATATTGATGAGGAGAAAGCGTTAAAATATCCTTATGTTATGGCACGTCTTCCTGTTAACAGAAAATCTGACGGAACAATGTTCAACTGGTAATTTTTACTAAATTTAACCTCTGTGTCTGCCAATGTAACAAAATGACCTTTAAAGGATTTGCACGCAGAATACACAGATAATAAGTACATTAAATAATTATAATATGTTATTATTAGGAATAGATCTTGGGAGTTCTTCTGTTAAGGCTTCTGTCATCGAGGGTGAATCAGGCAAATGTCTTGCAACAGCATTTTATCCGAAGGATGAAATGAAGATCATTGCCATGAGGCCGGGATGGGCAGAGCAGGATACAGAGATATGGCAGACAAACCTGAAAGCTGCAATCAGTGACTGTACATCTCAGCTTGGGAAAAGGAAGAAAGATATAGGAGCAATCGGAATTTCATACCAGATGCATGGCCTGGTTACTATCGATAAAAATTTTAAGGTATTAAGACCTTCAATTATCTGGTGCGACAGCAGGGCAGTAGGATATGGCGAAAATGCATTTAAATCATTAGGCAAAGATTTTTGCCTTTCACACCTTCTGAATTCACCTGGTAATTTTACTGCTTCAAAACTTGCCTGGGTTAAAGAAAATGAACCTGAACTATATGGGAAAATTTACAAGGTTATGTTACCCGGCGATTATATTGCATTATTACTCACTGGTGAGCTAAGTACATCCTATACTGGCCTTTCTGAAGGAATATTCTGGGACATTTCTGAAAACCGCGTGTCCGGTGAGTTAATGGAATATTTTGGGTTTAATCGCGATATTTTACCAGATGCAGCTCCCTCTTTCTCAATACAGGGCAGGTTATTAAAGAGAGTTGCCAATGAACTTGGTTTGCCTGAAGGTATCCCTGTTTCATACAGAGCCGGCGATCAGCCTAATAATGCGCTTTCGTTAAACGTACTCAATCCAGGGGAGGTTGCTGCTACGGCAGGAACTTCTGGAGTCATATATGGGGTTACAGATCAGAAAAAATATGATCCCTTATCGAGGGTGAATACATTTTTGCATGTCAACCATTCTGATATTAATACTCGTCTGGGTGTGCTGCTTTGTATTAATGGAACAGGAATACTTAATTCGTGGCTGAGGCGGAATACAGGGAACGCATTGTCATATAATGAGATGAATGAATTAGCTTCCAGCGTTGCTCCCGGATCTGACGGACTCGCTGTTCTTCCTTTCGGGAACGGAGCAGAAAGGATGCTTGGGAATAAGGAGACCGGTGCCCATATTGCAGGTCTGAATTTCAATACACATTCAGCAGCTCATCTGTTCAGAGCTGCACAGGAGGGAATTGCTTTTTCATTCAGGTACGGACTTGATATTATGAAGGAGACCGGAATTGATCCACAGGTAATCAGGGCAGGAGAGGCAAATATGTTCCTGAGTAAAGTATTCAGGGATACATTATCAAATATTACAGGTACTGCTATTCATCTTTATAATACTGATGGTTCGGTTGGTGCAGCACGGGGATCCGGTATAGGATGTGGGTATTATAAGTCAGATAAAGAAGCATTTGCAGGGCTTATCGCATTGGAAATTACAGAGCCTTCAGTTTCAGGAATAGCTCAGTATGAGGAGGCTTATTCCAGATGGAATAGCTTGCTTGAAACCGCTTTATAGTTTGTAATTACTATTCCTTCATATATATTAACTTTATGTATTTAATGGTTAATGTTCATTCCTAAAAAGATAACTTAAATTCTGAAAATATGATTTATAAAGGTAAAAAAGAGGCATACCCCGGAATCGGGAAGATAGAATATGAGGGTAAAAAGTCGAAAAATCCCCTGGCATTCAGGTGGTATAACCCCGATGAGAAAGTCGGAGGTAAGACAATGAGGGAACATCTGCGGTTTGCAATTGCTTACTGGCACTCATTTTGTGGCGACGGATCAGATCCCTTTGGTAATGCAACACGACTCTATCCCTGGAAAGATTTGAGAGATAAGGATAAACAAATAAATCAGCGGCTTGATGCTGCTTTTGAGTTCATTACCAAGATCGGAGCAGAATTTTATTGTTTCCATGATACAGATATTGTAGGGGACGGCACTGTTTTTGAAATTGAAAAACGTCTGGAAAAGATTGTTCCGGTCATGAAAGAAATGCAGGATGAGTCTGGCGTGAAACTGCTATGGGGAACAGCCAATCTCTTTTCAAATCCCAGGTATATGAACGGAGCTGCCACAAATCCTGATTTTGCTGTTGTAGCAAATGCTGCAGCGCAGATCAGGAATGCCATTTCAGCAACTGTAGCACTTGGTGGCGGAAATTATCTTTTCTGGGGAGGCCGGGAAGGTTATATGAGTCTGCACAATACAAACATGAAGAGAGAGCTCGGTCATATGGCAATGATGTTGTCTATGGCCCGTGACTATGGAAGGAAGATCGGATTCAAAGGTACATTCTTTATTGAACCTAAGCCGATGGAACCATCAAAACATCAATATGATTTTGATTCTGCGACAATTATAGGATTTCTTCGCGAGCATGGTCTGGACAAAGATTTCAAGCTTAATATTGAAGTAAATCACGCCACTCTTGCAGGCCATAGCTTTCAGCATGAACTTCAGGTTGCAGCCGATGCTGGATTACTGGGCAGTATTGATGCCAATAAGGGTGATTACCAGAACGGTTGGGATACAGACGAATTTCCAACAAATGTATTTGAGATCACCGAAGCAATGCTGGTGATACTTCAGGCAGGTGGTTTTTCAACCGGTGGTGTTAATTTTGATGCTAAGATTCGGCGTAACTCAACTGATATTGAAGATATTTTTATTGCTCATATAAGTGGTATGGATACATTTGCCAGAGCTCTGGTTATAGCTGACAAAGTTCTGAAAGAGAGCGACTACCTGAAAATGAGAAAGAAAAGATACGAATCATTTGATAAGGGTGCCGGCAAAGATTTCGAAAACGGCAAACTCTCCCTTAATGATCTGGTCAAAATTGCCAGGAAAGGAGGTGAGCCTGATACAAGAAGCGGAAAACAGGAACTTTACGAGCAGTTGATAAATATGTACCTGGCTTAAGGATACAAAGGATAATTATATCAATACCTGAATATTATAGATCTGTGTTAAAAGTATAATAACTGTCATTCAGGTTATCCTGATATGAAGTGATTTTTTGTATCAGTTATGGTTACATTGATGTCCATGCTCATGGTGTGCCTCATGCTGGTGGCAGCTACTGCCACTATCTTCGACCAATCCTTTGAGATACATGTTTACTACCTCTGTAGCATCACCCATACAACCACGTATAACCTTTATACCGCTGTTATTTAGCACATTAATGGCACCACCGCCTATACCTCCGGCTAACATTACTGTTACGCCATCAGATGCAAGAACAGATGCAATGTCTGATTTGCAACCACATCCCTGAGGTGATCTGACACTCTTTTTGTCTGTAATTTCGTTCTTTTCTGTTACTGTAAATACACTATAGGACTCGCAATGTCCAAAGTGGCTGTCTATCTGGTTATTGGATGTTACCGGAACTGCTATTTTCATATTTTAGATGATATTATTTTAAATACTGGTGGATTTGCTATTGATTTTTTCACTTTGCATAACTCGGCAACATTGATTACAGAATCTTTATATTTTTCCGGGAAATCGGCAGGCAATTGAATATCAAGGGTAAGATTTACCGGCAATCCCGTTTCTTTACTGAATTCAGTTTTCTGGATAATTTTTATGTTGTCTGTTGGTATCTTTCGATTATCGCAGAACGATTTTACATAGATACCGGCACATGTCCCAATAGAGGCTAGGAACAGATCAAAAGGTGCTGGTGCTGTATCTCCTCCACCATTATCCAAAGGTTGATCTGTCATTATTTTATGTCCATGGGTATGAGCTGTTACTACTTTCCCGCCATCAAATGTGATTTCCATTATTGTTGTATATTAAATTATCTTCCTGATTATTTATTACTTTTTATTGGAAGGGTCAGGCTAATCAGTTCATTCTCACCAAAAAGTGTGCAATTTTCACATTTTAAATGGTTTTCTAAACCTTCAATTAGCTTAAAGCATTTTTTGCAGCGATACCACTCTTTATCGAGTTCATAATTTCCGCCTTCAATCTCAAGTGCTTTACCTTCAACAAATGATTTGGCAATTTGTTTCAATGCTCTGTTGTAAATCCTTGTAAAGGTTGGACGGGATACATTCATTCTATTTGCTGCGATATCCTGCGGTAGCATGTCATAATTAACCAACCTGATACTTTCGTATTCTTCAAATTTTAAGATTACAGGCACATTTTCACACATCCTTATCCCAAAGGGTTTGAATCCCTTCATTTTTGGCGGGTTACATACTTTCCTGCTTTTTTGTGGCCGTGCCATTTTTTTTCTGTTTGAAAATCTTTTTTATGTCTGGATAGACGAGGTAAACAAAAAACAGAGCTGACAAAGCTAAAACTATTTTCCCTACCAGACAAAAGGTCCCACAGTAAAAATCATCTCCACTGCCAAAAAGGCATGTTGTACAACCCAAAATTGCCATTAAAAGGTAATCAATAAACAATATTAGCGGAAGCACAAAGAAAACCTTGATGAAAATTGAAGCTTTCATGATTGTAATTTTCTGTAAATTTAATGAACCTACGTTCATAATACAAATAAATTGAAAGCTTTTTACAATTCTTTATCGACCTTTTTAAGATCAACCCCTGGAGTTAGATATTACAGATTGGCAGTTAAAAGAAAAACATCAAATTTTTTGGTTTCAGATTCAGAGATTTTCCGGTCAATTACAAAACATGTCTTGTGCGAGATATTTCTTAACCTGTTGTTTCTGAGAATATGTGATAGCCAATCTATATTGAATCCCTTATGGCCGGAAAACCCTTCTCCATGAAATGAGCCATCTTCCTCAAGGAGGTCAGCAATTGCTAAATATCCATCCGGATTCAGTAATTTACTGAATCTTTGGATTATTGTTTCTACATCGTTAACATGATGAAGTACCATTTGTGTAAAGATCAGGTCAAAAGTTCCCTCTTTATAATCACGATGTTCGAGATCAAAGTTAAGTGCTTTCATGTTTTTCACACCGGTCGTTTTGATCTTTTCATTCATAATCCTGACCATTTCAGTAGAATTATCCATTAGAATAATCTGCCTGAGAGACTCTTTTAATAAGAAGCTTGTAATACCGGTCCCTGCACCATACTCCAGTGCTCTCATATCTTTTCTTAGAGGGATAAGTTCTTTTATCTCATTTGCTATGGCTTCAGAGCGATCCCAATGCATTGGATTCTTATCCCATTCAGCAGCTTTTATGTCGAATTCGTTCATTGTTTTTTATTGGTTGTTTTATTTTCTGTAATGATATATAACACCCAGAACGATATAAAGTTTTTGCAGGATACTATGATTTAATCTTTCTATAGTATTCCTGCAAATAACGATTTAGCGGATTTAAGCTGTGGTGAATTTTAATAGTCCAGAGTAATTATCCTTCCTTTTGTAAAACTGAAGAATTTATCTTTCTGTGCAACCTTTACCCCTTCCATCAGATCTTCGGGTTTGAATCCGGCAATTTTAAGGCAGGTAGGGCAGGCGTAAACACCTACTCCCTTGTCAATCAGTTTTTTAATATAAGTGTGGGCAGATTCAAAATCTGCAAATTTAAGATCTTCAGATCCTTTAACCAGAAGGAGAACAGCATGTATATCCATATACACAAGCACATCTTTGTCGTCTGACATCATTACAGCCATTTTCAGAGGCATAAGGGCGCGATGAGGATCACTGTAACATTCGGTTATATGAATAAATACTCCGTCTCTGACATTTGTTACCGCTTCACCTGCTGGAGACTGAGAAGGAACTGTGACTGTTTTATCACTCTGGTTCTGATTACATGATAATGTCAGTAATACTAAAAGAACAATTGAGAATAATTTTTTCATATTGATTGTTTATGTTTTGCAAAGGTACCTCTTTTGCTCAGGTTTTCTGTTGAGATTTATCGTTAATTTTTGCATATCTTTTACATGAAAAAGGAATTTTCAAATTCAATGTAAAGTTCCTGCCTGGATTGTATAACCCGACCTCTTTTAAAGTGGATAGATGGTCTATGTATTTAGTGTCTAAAATGTTGTTTACATTGATACTCACCTGGATATTCTGATTTGTTACTTTTATCTCTCCTCCTGTTCCAATATCAAAAAGAGAGTAACCTCTGGTTTCCGTTTCGTCAGCTGCAGAACGGTTCTGATTAAAGGCTATTGCAGATTTGGCATAAACAAATACATTTTGAAGGAAGTTTAGTTTTTCTTTTTCAGCTCTTAATTCAAACTGGATCTTATGAGCCGGAATAAATGGCAGATATTCACCATCCTTCTGCTTACCGATAACAAATGAAAACACTGTCTCGATATGAAGCCATTCATAACGCTCAGGATGAAAATGTAATCCGGTCTCACAGCCGTAAAGGTATGAATCAGTTTGGTTATAATTGTAAATACTCATTCCAGTAATTGTAGTATCGCCTGTTGGAGCTA
>CAZXFB010000097.1:0-7917 GCA_964639725.1 uncultured Rikenellaceae bacterium | reverse complement strand
TGAAGATAAGCAAGGAATGAATGATATTCAGAATTTGACTGTTAATGATATTAATGAAAAATTGCGTACATATCACTACGGTTTTTGGGTGAATGATACACTTTATGTTCTTTCATATCGTGCTAATGACGGAATAGACTGGGTCAATTTTGTGAGTGCAGGAAGTGATTGGCGCAAAGAAAGAGATTTGCTTCTCTATCGCAGAAACAAAATAAATAATGAATGGGTTGAAGCATCAGATATTGTTCAGACTGATTATGAATTCCTGACAGGCAATAGTACACATGGTTATAATAAGTTTTTCTACATCTCATATCCCGATGTTTCCGGTAAAAGTGGTTATGGTAAAGTGTTACAATTAAAAAATGGTTGTGTCATTATGTTGATTATTAATAACTATGGAGAATCAGACTTGAACGGATCAGTTAATTATTGCTATTGTTCTGTTGTGTTACTTGTACCAAATGGCAATGGGACATTCACTGCAACTCGTTTTGAGCCATCTGATAAATTGACTAAAACTCCGGAACTCATTGGTGCTTATTGTACAGAAAACCAGAATACAAAAATGGACAAAATTGAGATTGACTTTAATGATGGCAAGGGCTACAGGGGAAAACTAAATTTCTCACTTACTAATGGCATGATAAATTATATCAATGGAGAAATATCCTATGGTAATACAAACAATAAGGACTTCAAATTATTACAAACAAATTAAGGTAAATATTATATATAATGATATGTGTCAGCGGATAATGTTTTTTAAAATCTAAAACCAATAATATATATGGATTCACCACGTATGGAAGAGTTCAGATTGCAGTTGTGGATAATTACTTTTGTAATATTTATTATTCTGTTTTGGGTGTCGTGTAATATATCAACTGCACAGACGGCCGAGCGGCCCCAAAATGCTATTTTTCTGGCAGTTCAGCCAACTGATTATGGATTAGGTGTGCGTGGTGATTATCATGCAAAGGACTTGGGATTATATAGCTCAGTATCGTATGGTAGCCAGGGCTTATACAAAATTAATGATATAAAACATCATACAAAATTCACAACCGGTCTGCTTATACCGTTAAAGGATTCCAGTTTATATAAATGTGATTTTTCATTTGGTATAAATTATCACTTTTTAGGTTCTGACATGGCACTTGATTCACAGCTTAATCCAACGATTTATAATCACTGGTCATTTGAATTAGGATTTGCGGTTAAATTCAAGATCATTGCTATAGCGGTGACGACAGATATACTAAGATGGGAACCATGTATTTATTTTGGAATACCGTTAAATGCACACTAGTTAACTCTAAACCTGAATACAATGAAAATAATATTTAGTTTTATGGTTTTGACATATTTAAATATCTCACTGCATGCAATGGAGATAAAGTCCAAAGGGAAAGAGGTATTAAAGATTTTTACCTTAGACTTGTATTCAGAAACAGATGAGTGTTTTACAGAAACCATGACTTCATTAGGAGTCGTAATTGGAAAGGAAGTTAAGAATACTCAATTTGTAATAACGACTATAGGAAAAACGAGGGTGAAAAACATTTCGGTTAAAGTCTTAACCCGACAGGGATCTGAAATTTTAAAACTTTGGATACCGACACCTGAAATCAGTGGGGTTACATGGTCGCTTTACAAAATGGATGGAAGCCTGCTTCTGCAGAGTTTCCTGTCGGGTGGAGAATCTGAAATTTCTTTCAATAATATACCTAACGGAGTATATTTTCTGAAAGTTCTCAGGGGTCCAAGGATCCTGAGAAACTTCAGGATTGAAAAGAATAATCTATATGAAGGTTATACAATTGATACTGCTGGATCTTTAAATACTGATTTATCATTAAAACTATGATGTCAATCTTGGATTTTCACAAGCCTCTTAGTGAGATTTTTATAACATTAGTTCTAACATACTGAATTATACTTCTATTTTCAATCGTCAAAAATTAGTGTGATAATTATATGAATTTTTTAGGGTAAATAGGGATGTGCATAAATGAGGCAATCTGCAGATTAACATATAGTTTAATCTTATTAATATTAAGAAAAAACCAGAATAAGTTCATTACAGCTATATATCGGGTTGATTTTATTAAAACATTATAGTAAAGGACGAAGTATTTACGAAACTAGCCAGAAAATTAAGTTTATTTCTCCACGAAAAGAGTTTTCACTCAGTTGGCAAACATTTCAACTAACAGAACCAGGATGTATTTCTAGGGCCATACCCTGGCTAGAACTATCTAAGGCTTTAAAAATCAAATAAAACAGTAAGAGTCTAAATCGGATATTCAGTCCACAGGTGATGCTATCTATGATGTTTTTAAAATTCTATGTTGGAGGAGCCTGCTATATATTAGACAATCTATTAAGGCTGCTCAACGAAATAGAAAATAGACATCTGGAGTAGCTATAGCTGTAGCTGCCAAAACATACCATCAAAAGATTAAGATAATCCTTAAAGTTATCTTCTCATGGAAATCCCTGATTAGTTGAGAGGCATTGCCATGAGCTTGCACATTGCAATAGATTTAAAGTGTAAGAATACCTTATTCTGTTTTAGCTATTTCAAGAACAATTTGTACACCGGTTAAATCAATAAGAAATTCTCCAAGTTCAAGCATAGATTCATCCTCTTCCTCATACTTCCAGACTATTTCAATATCTTTCCCATTATGAATATTTTGCTTAATAGTGAGCAATATTTCAATAAATTGGTGAATTGCCCCTGCTCTAAGGTATTCAATAAAAAAAACTACTTTCAACCTGCTATTTGTGATGAGATATACCTCTATCCATGAATGTAATTCAGTTGTGAATGTAATGTAATTATCAGTCAATAGTCTGCCCTTTATTTCCAGACAGCTGTCGTCGGTCCGGAACAATACTTCCGGCAGTTTTTCAGTTTTATTGAACAGATTGTTAACCTTCATATTTATAATTTCAGGTTATTGAAGGGCTCTCAGTCAGATTAATTTTCCAGGCAGCGCGTGAAAAAATTATAGTTTTAATTATTCATTAATAGTTTAAATGCACTGACCTATTTGATTAAACCTGGTTCGGCCTGCTTTTTATTGGCTAATTATTTTAATATCAGTCTGTTTCTTAAAGTTTTAACAACTTCAGTAATATTATTCAGTTGTTCGTCCGACATTTTTACAACACTTGTTTCGGTTTGTGTAACTGTAAGCCCACCCTCATTTTCGAGGCTTAGAGGCTCTCCCCTGGTATAAGTTATGTTGATATCATTGTAAATATCATAAATCGCCAGGAGGTCTTTACAGAGGCGTGTGAATTGTTCATCTCTGATGCAGTATGGAGCGATAAGAAGCTGAAGGTCGACCATAATTATCTTTTGTTCACCAATTCTGTCGCGCAGTACATTATCTGGGTATTGTTTTACTAACTGTGTGGCAAGATACTGCCCTTCAATCCATACACCTATAATAATAAGTGAAGATAATTGCCCTCTGTTATTACTTCTAAGATATCTATCTATTTGTGTATAAGCGTCAATAGATACAAACAGGAGTGAGTCGAGCTTTGATTTTTGCTGTGATAACCTTTTAATTAATTCAAAATCAAAAAACTGGCCGACCTTAATATCTTCCGCCAGTTTTCTGATTGAAGAAAGTACATCAAGGGAAGATCCGGTCATTTCGTACATGTTAAGGTACCCGAGATCAGCACCAAGAATACCGAGTTTAAGAGCTTTATCAAAACCAGTACTCTGCTTATTGGCATCAATGGACGAAGCAAGGTATTCTTTTGTGAAAGGAACTTCCAGCATCTGAAGAAGATTTGCAATCTCTACAGGTGATGATATATTTCTTGAAATATCGGCTATTGTCTCCGTGTTAAGCTTATCATCGTCGGGAATGATAAACTCACCGGCCTTGCCTGGTGTGTCTCTGCATGAATGAAATACAGCTGCACTTATTATCAGTATTAAAATTCCTTTTTTCATGGTTATTGAGTGGCAAGTGCATCACCATCAAGAAAACGAATTGCATATATGAGTGCCCCTGAAGACAGGTTTAGAGCCACTTAACCGCGACATAGTGCCACTTCATTATGATCAATTTTGCTTTGATGGTGATGTTTCCTCTTGCCATTCTTTAAAGGTTAATTTAAGGTTAAGTATGTTTGTATTATAAAGTATTTTTTGCATCAAAAGCAGTTATTCGATAGCATTCGTCCCTTTTTCGGGTGTGCTTACATATACAATGGTATTTATTGTAGTTTTTTTAAAAGTTCACAATATTTAAAGAAAACAATAATATTGTTACATCGGAAACTTTATGTATGGACAAAACATGGTCGAATTTAAACATCCGATAGTTGACAAAATGGCACTTTTTGTACTCAGGGTTAATACATTCATAACAGATCCAATTATTGAAGGGCTGGTCTTTGAATTTAACCTGGTTTCGTTTGAAAATTTCTCCGGGTGATGGCCTAATTGCTGGCAGTAATATTTTTTAAATTTGAGAATAGGTTAACCTTATTTATTAATTGTTTCAGCCAGTTCAAGAAGCTATTGCATTAAATCTTCCTGGGTGTGCGTTAACGATAGTTAACCCTGTTATTCAGCTCATCAGTAAAAGATTTGAGTTTCACTTGAGTGTTCACCCGGGCCAGTAATTCTTCTTTATGAACAGGTTTGGTAATGAAATCAACACCTCCGGCTTTGAATCCTTTAACAGTGTTTTTTGTGTCGGTCTGTGCCGAGAGGAATATAACAGGTATATTCTTCGTCTTCCGATTGCTTTTAAGTCTCCGGCATACATCAAAACCATTCAAAGACCCTGGCATCTGGATATCCAGTAAGATGAGGTCAATTTCATTTTCTTCAATTATTTTTAATGCGTTTTCTCCATTCTGAGCCAGGGCCAGCATATAACCTTCAGAAAGCAAGATTAAAGCTATCATCCTGAGAGTTTCCTTGTTATCATCAGTAACCAGAATATTAAAATCTTGATTTTTCATATTGAATACTCATTATTGTTAATTTCTTTGACTGTTCAGTTATGCCAGGTTGCCTGAGTCCTTTTAAAGAAAAATGGCGGCACTTATTGTTATGTTCGAGTTCGGAATTATCTTCCTATTTTAAGTTTCACGCCTTTTTCAGTATATATTGTCATTTAGTATCAGTTTGTAATATGCAAGGCCGCCAAGTTCATGTACTACCGATGAAAGGGTATTTATATTATCTGTTGAAGGGATCCAGCCTGACAAGCCGTGCTTTGATGACAGCCGTGAAGTGAAGTTTGCCGGCGCAGCAATGGGATTCAGTCCGTATTCATTGAAATACTTCATTGCCCTGGTCATGTGAACGGCGTCGGTTACAACAATTACCCCGGAATAAGTCCCGAATCTTACATTTAATGCCGCTGCTTCACTACGGGTATTTACAACCTGTCCGATCTGCAGTATCCTGCCCGAATCAACTCCAGCCTCAATAGCTGCGCGTGCGAAGACTCCTTTACCATCCGACAGGTCTTCACCGGCCTGTCCGAAGGTTACAATGAAACTATTTGGTATCAAATTATGTACCCTAACAGCCTCTGTGAGTCTGCCAATAGAAGCCGGGCTTAGTTTTCCTATAGCTGGCAGGGAAGGTTCATTGTAATAACCGGCGCCCGGAACTGCAATGTAGATGGCTGTGTCAGGTATATCATAGCCCGCTGTGTCAAACACCTGATATCTGTTTTCAAGTAAGTTTGCCAGGAAAAGCGGAACTGGTTTGGTTGATATTATAAAAAACCAGGAGATTGTGATCAGAAGAAGCCAACGGGGCTTTCTTCTTCTTCCTCTCAGGATTGTATTCATTATGACAAATTCCTGCACGAGACAACCTGTAATCAGCAGAAATAAGACCGTCATGGGAGAGATGAGAGAGGATAAGAATTTTATCATAATTTCCGGAATTGGTTGACCTTTATTCTAAATTCATAATTGCTTCCAAGCACCGTTCAGCGCTCTTGACGTCCCACATCTCAGGCCTGAATGGCTTCTTGTCCATTAAGATGCTATTTAAATATTCCTCCTTAATCCTGTCAATATCTTTACCAACAATCACACAAGTGCCCCCGTTCTCACACAGGGGAGCCCTGCATTTTGTATTAAGGCGCAGCGTTATGCAGGGTCTTCCCAGCACGCAGCACTCTTCCCGCATTGCTTCAGAGTCTGTTAGCATAACACGGGCTCCCATGTTCAGTCGGAGCATTTCATTATAACCGGACTGTTCAAGCAGGAACACACCATTGTTTTTACTGATTTTTTTCATGTATCCCATAAGTACGAGCTGCTTAATTGTTCTTTGATGCACAAGCCAAATTAGTGGATGCTCTGATGATACTTCATGTAGCAAGGAATCAAGGAAAGACCCAAGCAATTCGCTGTTATCAATATTGAAAATCAGATGAAGGGCCATTACAGAGTAATGCTCATCCTTAAGAGATAGCCTGCTGATAAACGTGCCATCCACTAAATTTTGATTCACTATATCATCCGGTATAAGCTCTGATTCTCTAATTCTGTGTAATTCCAGCAGATCAATTATAAAATTGCCAACAAAACGGATTTTCGTTTTATCTATACCCTCACTCAACAATTGATCCAGGGAAACCCGGTCTGTGGTAAACAAAAGTTCGGAGTCGCTTTCCGTAATTATCCTGTTACTTTGTTTAGGCAAGGTAATATCCCCCGGGCTCAAACCTGCTCTGATATGGCAAACCATTATGTTCATTTTTTTTGCAGTTGCAGAACATGCACTGGCAGCATTGGAATCACCCACAACTACAATCCAGTCGGGTTTTTCCGTAATTAGCATTTTCTCAAAAACCAACATTGAGTATCCTGTTTGCCCGGTATGACTGCCAGAGTCAAATTCAATTTTAGCACCCGGATGAGGAAGGTTTATCTCCTTAAGAAATGATTCCAGTTTCTGCAGATCATCGTACAGTTCTGTATTGACCAGAGTGTTTTTAACAGGCATACGGTACCCGGCAACCGATTGACGGTTAAAATTTTTGATTGCCATTACAAAGGGAGCTATTTTCATGAAGTTAGAGTGTCGGTCAGCTACAGAAACAATTTTCATGGATTTATGTTAATGAAGATGATAATCATATATTGCATTATGGAGAACAATGCACAATGTAGGAACATTCTGAAAAAGCAGAGATAAACTGACTTCCGACATTTTATGGACAATTGTGTGATATTATCAATATTGACTCAGAAAATATTCTTTCCCTATTTTAAAGGGATCTTTTGTGGGACAGAAGACTTAACTGAAGGTACTGAGAGGGTTTTTATGGACTGGTGATAATATGTGGGGTGAGGACTCTTTGCATGTATTTGCATTGCCCTGTTCTGCGTTAAAGTCGGTGAAGGTGTTTTCTTCATGATGGAATATTTGCCGGCCATTATGAACAGATTGATCATTCCGGCATCTTCCTCCCGGGCAGGGACCTTTTTCAAGCTGTTGTTTTTATAGATCAGGGAATAGATAATCCCGGTGAGTAACAAGCATAGTGCCAGCAGTATTAATGTGAGCGATAATATGCCTGTATGGTTGAGCCGGAAGGCAAGGATGATAATGAGTATATGAGCCAGCGCTATATAAAGTGTTGACCGTTTGTGTGAGAATCCTGCCCTGAGCATAAGATGATGTATATGCCTGTTATCGGCAGTAAAAGGGTGATGACCGTGGATAACGCGGATCGTGAATACACGGAGAGTATCAAAAAGGGGCACTATAAGTATTGCAATAGCGACTGCAGGGGAGGAGTGGAGGTTGTACAGAGGGGCGCTGCCGGCATTGATCTCATTGAAGCGTATGGTCATAACAGCCAGGATGTAACCTGTAAGCAGGGAGCCGGTATCGCCCAT
>CAZXFB010000096.1:0-8031 GCA_964639725.1 uncultured Rikenellaceae bacterium | reverse complement strand
TCAATGCCGGGTCAAACATTAACTTTGAAATTCTCAGGCAAGGCAATGAGTTCAGGAAGATAGGATTACCAACATATCCATTTGAGAAAAAGCGTCATTGGATTGAACCGGATTTCTCTAACTTATTCAATGCAGGCGGTTCCTCAGTAAATGGAAGTGACAAAGATACTCATCAGATTGGAGATACTCCAGTACAACAAAAGGAGATTGAAGAAGTAACAATAACAGGTACTGTCACTCCATCTGATAAAATTGCCGGCATCTGGAAGCTATTAATGGGCAGTGATGATATCGGATTGGATGATGATTTCTTTGAATTAGGAGGACATTCACTTCTGGCACTTCAGATACTGACAAGAATAAAAGAAGAGCTTGGCCTGAAAATTTCACTAAAGGAGTTCCTGGATAATCCAACTATTAATAAGTTAAACTCCAGATTTGGCTTTGAAAACAAGAAGCAGGAGCAACATGGCTATTTGACTGATGAGATTGATATCTCAAATTTTCCGCTATCCTATATGCAGAAAAAAATTTGGATATTATTCAAGCTTGATGCTGTTAATCCTGCATATAATATTCCCTTTACATTCAAGCTTACAGGGAATATAAACATTGATGTTTTAAGAGAATCCATAAATGTTTTATTCAACAGACATTTTATTATTTTCTCCAGGTTTAAGGAAAAAGATGGTAATCCTTATTGCGAGATTATACCCAAACAGGTTGAGGTTGAACTTTTAGACTATTCCAGCGACGCACCAGATGTGTGTAAAGAAAAAGTACTCTCATTTATTGGACAGGATTCACGTAAGCAGTTTGATTTGGAAACTGGTCCTCTTTATAGAATTCATTTATCAAAACAGAATGATTCGACTTATTTCTTGCATGGAGTGATTCATCACATAGTATTTGACGGATGGTCATTTAGTGTTTTTATAAATGACTTGAGAAGAATTTATGATACCCTCATCATGAATCAGGAATTAAAACTGGAAGACGTCAAACCTTACTATCTTGATTATGCAAGAGGAATTCAAATTGCAGAAAGGGAACCCGCAGATCAGTCAGCAATAGATTTTTGGAGAGATAATCTCAGGGATTGTTCGCCGGTACTGAATTTTCCATATGATTTCCCAAGGAAAGATAATGCTAGTGGTTTTGGAGAAAAACTTCACCTGAAAGTGCCACATGAATATACAGCAAAACTAAAAGAGATTGCCAGAAAAGAACGCGCAACACCATTTGCTACATTACTTTCATTACTGGGGGTTCTTTTCCAGCGGTATTCCGGAGAGAATGATATATGTATCGGTATTCATGTAGCAAACAGACCCATTTCAAGTCTGGAAAGAATCTTCGGGATGTTTGTTAATACCATACCGGTAAGATTGAAGATAAATGATAATCAGACTTTTAGTAGTTTTATTAACAATACTAAAGACCTTATATTGGAGTCAATTGCTCATCAGGAGCTACCATTTGAAAAAATTGTTGAAGCTGTTAATCCGGAACGTTTTCCAAATGTTAATCCTATTTTCCAGGTTGCTGTGCAATGGGTTTCGTATTCAACTAAACCTATGGAGTTTGTCGGCTTCAATGCTGCAATGGTTGATGTCAAAGAAGGTATTTCCCCGTTTGATATTACATTTAATTTATGGGAGAATGATGGTCAGATTGAGGGTGAAATAGAATATAATATAGATATTCTCAAGCGAGATACCATCATACGTCTGGCAGACAATTTTATAAATCTGGTACAATTAGTAGTAGAAAATCCGGACAAAGAGATTTCTTCGATTTCTATAGTTTCAGAAACTGATAAGAAGAGTCTATCTGAATTCAATAATACTGAAGTAGTTATACCTGATTGTCTGGTTCAAAATTTATTTGAGGAGCAGGCACGGATAATGCCAGCAAAGACCGCTGTTGTTTCCGGGAAAATGAGTTTAACATACAATGAGTTAGAAGTAAAGTCTAATCAGCTGGCCAGACATTTGGTTTCACTGGGAGTATCCGGAGGTGATGTTGTGGGAGTATTCCTTGAGCGGTCAGTAGATATGGTAGTATCGGTTCTGGGCGTATTAAAGGCAGGGTGCTGTTACCTTCCGATGGATCCGATGTTTCCTGATGAAAGGCTTTCATATATGTATGAAGACTCCGGGGCCAAAGTTATCATTTCACAGAGCTCACTTTCAGCTAGATTAGATCATTTTCCGGAAATGAAAGTAGTTCTGACAGATAGAGACAGAATATCTATAGGTAGTAATAGTGCAGGTCAGCCTGATTTAGTTATTGACAACCAATCACTTGCATATATAATTTACACATCGGGATCCACAGGTAAACCCAAAGGGGTAAAAGTGCATCATCAGGCTGTTGTAAATTTTCTGCAAAGTATGTCTAAGAGACCAGGTATATCAATCAATGACAGATTACTTGCAGTAACAACACTCTCGTTCGATATCTCGGTATTGGAGGTTTTCCTTCCTTTATCTTATGGAGCAGAGTTGATAGTTGCAGACACTAACGATATTTTTGATGGTCAGAAACTTTCGAAGTTGATAGAATTGAATGAAATTACCGTACTTCAGGCCACACCTGCTACATGGAACATTCTTTTAAGCAGTGGATGGAAAGGGAGTAAGAATCTGCGGGCATTGTGTGGGGGAGAGGCAATCCTGCCGGGACTAGTGAAAGATCTTCTTCCAAAGGTAGCATCACTATGGGATATGTACGGACCAACAGAGACAACAGTATGGTCGACATGTAATCAGCTAACAGATTCAGAACCTCCGATACTGATAGGAACACCAATCGATAATACAACGATATATATTATGGACAGGAACAATAAAGAGCTTCCTGTTGGAGTAATAGGTGAAGTATGTATTGGGGGACTGGGAGTAACCAAAGGTTATCATAACAGACCTGATTTAACAGCTGAGAAGTTCATAACAATTGAGGATGGAAAGGTCATATATAAAACCGGTGATCTTGGTAGATTTCTTGCAGATGGCAATATAGAGCTATTTGGGAGGAGTGATAATCAGATCAAGCTCAGAGGTTTCAGGATAGAGCCTGGAGAGATTGAGAGTCTGCTTTCGCGGTTATCTGGCATAAAAGAAGCAGTTGTGAAGGTTCAAAAGTTTGGAGAAAATGATGAGAGGTTAATAGCCTTCTTAAATGTTGATTCAGGATTTGAATTAAAACAGGAGGAGATAACAGGATTATTATCAAAGGATCTACCAGGGTATATGATACCATCATTTTTCCAGTCATCAGAAGATTTTCCAAGGTTGCCCAACGGAAAGATCAATAAGAAAGAGCTTATCTTTAAGATAGAAGAATCGGAAAAACAACATGAGACAGATTATGATTCACTTACTTCAACGCAGCAGAAATTAATCCATATTTGGGAGGATATTCTGAAAATTAAAAATATTAATCCTTCAAAAAGCTTTTTTGATATAGGTGGAAACTCATTACTGGCAATCAGAATTCTTAACAAAATTAAGGAGGAGATTGGATTTATGCTGACATTTAAGTCCTTTATTGCATATCCAACGATTACACAGTCAGCCAATTATATAGATAGTCAATCTAAACCTACTGACAAACCTGTTGATCTGGTGCATCTGACACAATCAACGAACCTTCCTCTGACTTTTAATCAGAAAAGGCTTTGGCTTATCTCTAAGCTTCATCCCGACACTCCTTCATATATCATTCCGATTACATATAAGCTTACTGGTTCGTTGAACCGAGAGTTATTTAAAAAGAGTTTTGATTATTTATTTAATAGGCATCATATTATCTTTTCCATATTAAAGGATATTGATGGAGAACCGTATTTTGATATTGTACCTTCACCTGTTGAGATCTCATTTAGTGATTTCACCAGCCTGCCTGAAGACGAAAAAACTAAAAAGGTTAATGAGGTATTCAGGGAGGACTCCAGCAAAGTCATTGATCTGGAAAAAGGACCGATGTACCGGTTGTATCTTATTCAGACTGATAGGGAAGAATATTATCTTCGCCTGAGTATCCATCATATCGTTTTTGATGGATGGTCATGGGGTGTCTTAATCAGAGACCTTAATAAGATTTATGACAGTTTTCTGAAGGGTGTCGAGATTGATCTCGGGAAGATCGAGTTTCAGCAGTATGATTATGCACTTTGGGAGCAAGGTTATATAGGCTCAAAACAAGAGGAAGAATCAAAAATATACTGGGAAGAGAAATTAAAGGGATGCTCATCAGTCCTGAACTTTCCTTATGATTTTCAACGCACGAATAAGGCATCCGGCCGGGGTGATAGTGTATCAATGAAATTATCACTTGATTTATCGGAGAAGCTTAGACATATCAGTAACACTCAAGGAGCTTCCATGTTTGGTACAATGTTAAGCGTCTTTGGGATACTGATGCATAAATATTCCGGAGAGGATGATCTGAATATTGGTTTACCGATAGCATATAGACCACATTCAAGACTCGAAGATATTTTCGGAATGTTTGTCAATACTGTAGTTGTGCGATTGAAGTATGGAAAAGAATTAACATTCAGGGAAATAGTTTTTCAGACTAACGATGAAGCGCTAAATGCAATTGCTCACCAGGATCTCCCATTTGAGAAAGTAGTGGATATAGTTAGTCCGGAACGTTCCTTCAATACTAATCCATTATTCCAGATAGCTCTTGACTGGCAGAATAATCTTGGAGGAGACTTAAAATTGGCGGGTCTGAAGAGTGAAAGTGTAAAAGTAAGTAGTAAGCTTACAAACTTTGATATTACATTATATTTATGGGAGAATGATGGTCAGATTGAGGGTGAAATAGAATATAATATAGATATTCTCAAGCGAGATACCATCATACGTCTGGCAGACAATTTTATAAATCTGGTACAATTAGTAGTAGAAAATCCGGACAAAGAGATTTCTTCGATTTCTATAGTTTCAGAAACTGATAAGAAGAGTCTATCTGAATTCAATAATACTGAAGTAGTTATACCTGATTGTCTGGTTCAAAATTTATTTGAGGAGCAGGCACGGATAATGCCAGCAAAGACCGCTGTTGTTTCCGGGAAAATGAGTTTAACATACAATGAGTTAGAAGTAAAGTCTAATCAGCTGGCCAGACATTTGGTTTCACTGGGAGTATCCGGAGGTGATGTTGTGGGAGTATTCCTTGAGCGGTCAGTAGATATGGTAGTATCGGTTCTGGGCGTATTAAAGGCAGGGTGCTGTTACCTTCCGATGGATCCGATGTTTCCTGATGAAAGGCTTTCATATATGTATGAAGACTCCGGGGCCAAAGTTATCATTTCACAGAGCTCACTTTCAGCTAGATTAGATCATTTTCCGGAAATGAAAGTAGTTCTGACAGATAGAGACAGAATATCTATAGGTAGTAATAGTGCAGGTCAGCCTGATTTAGTTATTGACAACCAATCACTTGCATATATAATTTACACATCGGGATCCACAGGTAAACCCAAAGGGGTAAAAGTGCATCATCAGGCTGTTGTAAATTTTCTGCAAAGTATGTCTAAGAGACCAGGTATATCAATCAATGACAGATTACTTGCAGTAACAACACTCTCGTTCGATATCTCGGTATTGGAGGTTTTCCTTCCTTTATCTTATGGAGCAGAGTTGATAGTTGCAGACACTAACGATATTTTTGATGGTCAGAAACTTTCGAAGTTGATAGAATTGAATGAAATTACCGTACTTCAGGCCACACCTGCTACATGGAACATTCTTTTAAGCAGTGGATGGAAAGGGAGTAAGAATCTGCGGGCATTGTGTGGGGGAGAGGCAATCCTGCCGGGACTAGTGAAAGATCTTCTTCCAAAGGTAGCATCACTATGGGATATGTACGGACCAACAGAGACAACAGTATGGTCGACATGTAATCAGCTAACAGATTCAGAACCTCCGATACTGATAGGAACACCAATCGATAATACAACGATATATATTATGGACAGGAACAATAAAGAGCTTCCTGTTGGAGTAATAGGTGAAGTATGTATTGGGGGACTGGGAGTAACCAAAGGTTATCATAACAGACCTGATTTAACAGCTGAGAAGTTCATAACAATTGAGGATGGAAAGGTCATATATAAAACCGGTGATCTTGGTAGATTTCTTGCAGATGGCAATATAGAGCTATTTGGGAGGAGTGATAATCAGATCAAGCTCAGAGGTTTCAGGATAGAGCCTGGAGAGATTGAGAGTCTGCTTTCGCGGTTATCTGGCATAAAAGAAGCAGTTGTGAAGGTTCAAAAGTTTGGAGAAAATGATGAGAGGTTAATAGCCTTCTTAAATGTTGATTCAGGATTTGAATTAAAACAGGAGGAGATAACAGGATTATTATCAAAGGATCTACCAGGGTATATGATACCATCATTTTTCCAGTCATCAGAAGATTTTCCAAGGTTGCCCAACGGAAAGATCAATAAGAAAGAGCTTATCTTTAAGATAGAAGAATCGGAAAAACAACATGAGACAGATTATGATTCACTTACTTCAACGCAGCAGAAATTAATCCATATTTGGGAGGATATTCTGAAAATTAAAAATATCAATCCTTCAGTTAGTTTCTTCAATAATGGTGGAAATTCTTTACTGGCAATTAATCTTGTAAATATAATTTCAAAGGAATTTGAGATACCTCTTTCTCTCCCCTTCATCTTTGAATTTCCCACTCTTAAGGGTCAAAGTGATTATATATCCGGAAAAACAGGTGATAAGGATTCTATGAAAAAAAATGAAATTGTTGAACAAATAAAAAGTAAAAAAAATGTCAATTTCAAAAAACGGTATTAAAAGAGAGAATAATCAGAAGCGATTAAAATAAACAATTTACACTGAGATGGATTCATTAAAAAACAAGATAGCAGTTATAGGAATAGCTTGCAAATTTCCTGGTGCTAATAATCTGCAAGAATATTGGAATAATCTTATTTTAGGGAAGGATAAAATAAAGCATTTTACTGCTGAAGAAATTTCAGAATTTGAATCTGACTCCAGTTATCTCAGGAATAATCCTGATTATGTTGGTGCCAGGGGAGTTTTGGATGAAATAGATAAATTTGATGCAGGTTTTTTTGGAATGACACCCAGAGAAGCTGCTTTAACTGATCCCCAGCACAGAATGTGGCTGGAAACAGCATGGAAGGCATTAGAAAATGCCGGATGCGATCCTTCTACTTACCCAGGGGCAATCGGCGTTATTGCCGGAGGAAATCTGAGTTCTTACCTTTCAAATAATGTTTTGAAAGAGTTCAAAAGTCCAAGGCAGTTGAGATCTGCAGAATCGACACAAGTGTGGTTAGGTAATGATACATCTTTTATTCCAACAAAGACAGCTTATAATTTTAATCTGAGGGGCCCCGCTTTTAATGTGCAAACAGCATGTTCCACATCTCTGGTTGCAATAGCCCAGGCTTGTCAGAGCCTTTATAGCATGGAATTGGATATTTGTTTGGCAGGAGGAGTGTCAATTTCTATACCTCAGGAGAAGGGATACACTTATCAGGAAGGGGGAATTCCCTCTCCTGATGGATTTTGTCGTCCTTTTGATGAAAAAGCAAGAGGCACAGTTTTTAGCAATGGTTTGGGGATTGTTATTTTGAAAAGACTCGAAGATGCAGTAAGGGATAAAGATACAATTTATGCCTGCGTGAGCGGTTGGGCTCTGAATAATGATGGCAGCAATAAAATGAGTTATACTGCTCCCAGTGTAGATGGACAGGCTGAGGTTATTCTTATGGCTCAAACCTTTGCGGAGGTGTCACCGGAGGAAATAAGCTATGTTGAAACACATGGAACCGCTACCCAGCTTGGTGATCCGATTGAAATTGCTGCATTAACAAAAGCCTTCAGAGCAAATACTGATAAGAAGCAATTCTGTGGCATAGGATCTGTTAAGAGCAACATAGGTCATACTGATTCAGCAGCCGGTGTAGCCTCTTTTATAAAAGTCTGTCTTTCTGCATATTATAAAAAGATACCACCAACT
>CAZXFB010000095.1:0-8197 GCA_964639725.1 uncultured Rikenellaceae bacterium | reverse complement strand
TTAATTAAGCAATATACAAATATAATCTTTTTTATTGTTAATAAATAAACATTGTTATTTTAATAACAATAAACTAGGCAATTAATACAATCCAGGGAAATCAGTCTAAATCACTAATAATCTTAGTATTAGTATCCGCAAAATAAATACTTCATTATTTTTAATGGTATTTAATTCAGCAAAAAATCTATAACACAATGGTTAACAGGGTGCATTTTAGACAAAAAGAGTATAAGTTAACTCAGAAAATTATTAGTACTTTTGAAGTTGTTGTTTATTTATGAACAGTAAAAATGGCACAAAGAATAGAGATGCACATTTGCCTTGGAAGTTCTTGCTTTTCAAGAGGTAACAAAGATGTTGTAATGTTCATCAAGGATTACATGCGAAAAAATCATCTTGAAGACAAGTTTATTTTTAAAGGTGCCCGCTGTATGGGCCATTGCAGTAATGGCCCGAATCTGAAAATCAATGAAGAGTTGATCGAAGGAGTTAAACTTTCAGTTATTGAGAGCATACTCGAAAAAGAGGTGGACAAATTAAAATAACCGAATACGAGTGGAATGAATAACAGAAAACCGGTTCTCTTTATAAACGATGAAAAATGCAGGAATTCATATTCCTGTGTACGTGTTTGTCCGGTAAATGCTATTGAGGTAAGGCAACAGAAGCCTCATCCGTTTATTATCCCTGGAAGATGCATCGGTTGCGGATTATGTTATGTCTCATGCTCACCACATGCCATTGAATTCCGTGATTCAAAGGAAGAGGTGAAGATGTTACTATCATCGGGAAGGAAGAGTGCGGCTCTTATTGAACCCAGCATTGCTTCTGAATTTGATGACATAACAGATTACAGAAAATTCGTTGCAATGATCCGCAAGCTAGGGTTTGATTATGTACATGAAGTCTCTTTCGGAGTCGATCTGATCGGAGCAGCATATGCAAAGTTGTTTAAACGGGCTGAAGGAAAATATTATATAACAGCCAACTGCCCGTCTATTGTCAAGCTGATAGAAAAATTTCATCCTGAGCTGGTTCCCAACCTGGCACCGATAGTCTCTCCCATGGTTGCTACTGCAATGGTTGTGAAGGAACTATATGGGAATGATGTGGTAACTGTCCAGATAGGACCATGTATTGATGCCAAAGATGAATCAGAAATTTATCAATCAGGTTCTCTTGTTAACGGGGTACTGACTTTTATTGAATTAAGAGAGCTTTTTGAAGAGTTTAAAATTCAGGAGCGACTTGTCAGGATGTCGGACTTTGATCCGCCGCATGGAAACTGGGGAGCCCTATATCCGCTTCCGGCAGGCATTATTCAGGCTGGGGGCATAAAGCGCGACATGGTTTCAAGCAGTGTAATTACTGCATCAGGTAAAGAAGATATTCTTGAAGCAATTAATGATTTTGACAAGTATATCGATACCATTCAACATCACTTTAATCTATTCTTCTGTCATGGTTGCCTTCTGGGTCCGGGAATGGAGCATCATAAAGAACGTTTCAGAAGAAGGTCACTTGTAAGGCATTATGCTGAGAAAAGAGTTGGAAAACTTGACACTGCAATATGGAAGAGTAATATGGAAAAATGGTCCTTGCTCAACTTCACCAGGACGTTTTCCCCAAATGACCAGCGCATTCCTGAACCTCCCCAGGAAGCCATAAATGAAGTTCTTAAGATAGTCGGAAAGAATGATCCCGATGAAGAGGTTAACTGTGGTGCCTGCGGATACTTATCGTGCCGCGACTTTGCTTCGACTGTTGCAAAGGGGCTGGCAATACCCGAAATGTGTCATACTTTCAATCTCAGAAATAAACAGGAGTATATTGAGACCTTAAGACAAACTAACAGAAAGCTGGCTGATACAAAAAAAGCCCTCAAAGATTCGGAAGAGCTTGCCAGAAGGGAAAAAGAGATTGCACAGAGTGCCTCTGACATGATGAATAACATGCTTGAAAAACTTCCTACAGGGGTGGTGATCGTCGATAACAACCTTAAAGTTCTTCACTCAAACCAGAGTTTTATTAACATCATTGGTGAGGATGCAAAGAGCATCTCTGATGTTATTCCAGGACTTGCAGGTGCTGATATTAAGACACTGATCCCTTTCAATATTTATAATATGTTCACTTTCGTAATCAAGGAAGATCAGCCGGTAGTGAGCAAAGACGTACATCTGGAAGACAAGATGCTTAACATCTCCATCTTCCCGATTAAAAAGAATAAGATGTGTGGTGCAATAATCCGCGACCTGTACTCTCCTGAAGTTCAGGGAGAAGAAGTAACAAACAGGGTGAGTGAAGTCATTGATAAAAATCTTGAGATGGTCCAGAAGATTGGTTTTCTTCTGGGAGAAGGTGCTTCAGAGACAGAGCAGATGCTTAATTCAATTATAGAATCGTACAAAACAAAAAAGAGTATCCTCAAAAATAATCAAAGGTAATCCTTAGTGAAAAGAGATTTCTATATAGAGGTTAACAGCCAGCAAAGAAATTATGACGGAGAGAGGATCTGTGGTGATGTATTTCTTTACCGCTATATTAAGGAAGAAGACAGGGTAATAGCAGTATTATCTGATGGTATGGGACACGGAGTAAAAGCAAATATCCTGGCTACACTCACAGCAACTATGGCACTCAATTTTACCAGGGAACATAAAGAGGTTGACCGTATTGCTGAAATAATCATGAATACATTACCTGTCTGCAGCGAAAGAAAAATCAGTTACTCTACTTTTACAATTGTTGATATCGAAGGTAATGGACGCATAAACATACTTGAGTATGATAATCCTGCCACAATCATTTTAAGAGGAAACTATATATTTGATCCTTCGTGGAGCAGAGTTGAACTGAAAAAAGGAAAAAACTCAGGTAAAGTGCTTAAGAGTTGCACCTTTGTTCCTGCAAAGGAAGACAGGATAATCTTCTGTTCCGATGGGGTGTCCCAGAGTGGGATGGGAAGCGAAGCATTCCCCTTTGGCTGGGAGAGAGATAATATCGTTTCATATGCTGCAAGCCTTGTAAACAGTGAGGCATCCATCTCTGCTATTATGCTTGCAGGGAAAATTGTAACAATGGCTCATAAGAACGATAACTATAAAGCAAGGGATGACATCAGTTGTGCAACAATATATTTTCGTGATCCACGAAAGTTACTCATCTGCACTGGTCCGCCTTATGAAAAGGAAAAAGACAAAGAGCTTGCAGCAAAAGTAAGTGGTTACACTGGAAAAGTAATCCTGTGCGGTGGTACTACTGCTGATATAGTTGCCAGGGAATTAAACAGAACAATAATTGATGAGCTTATCTTTGAAGATCCTGAACTACCCCCTGAAAGTTTTCTGGAGGGAATTGACCTTGTAACTGAAGGAATACTTACACTGCAGAAAGTTAATGAGATCCTTAAAACATATAATAACAGCGTGCGCCTGGGAAAAGGTCCTGCTGATAAGATAGTCAGGCTACTGATGGAAAGTGATGCAATACACTTCATAATTGGAACCAGGATCAATATTGCCCATCAGGATCCCAATCTGCCCGTCGACCTTGAGATTCGCAGAACTGTTGTAAAACGTATTGCCCGTCTTCTTGAGGAAAAATGGCTTAAAAATATAAGTTTCGAATATATTTAATTACAATTACCTCTTTTCAGGAAATCAAGCACTTCTCTGAAGAGAACAGGTTGTATCTCAGGATGAGTAAGATTATCAGGGAGTTGTTGCCGTAACGATATTTCACCAATCTCCGAATTCCCAGGTAAAGGACCAAGATGTATCACCTCTGCAAAGTATAATCTTCCATATCCGTTCCTATTGCTTTCAGCCACGGAATATGTCGCAATACATTCAATTCTGAATTCAATAGCTCCGGTCTCTTCTGTCAATTCACGCCTGGCAGCATCCATTGGAGTCTCATCAAGTTCGATATGGCCCCCCGGTATCTCCCATGTTGTTCTCTTCTGATGCCTTACAAAAATCCATTTTTCTTTATAACGAGCAGCAATAATTGAATATAGCAGCACAGCTTCAGGATCATGTAACGGAGAGTAAAACTTAACTTTGATCATAATAATATTTATCCTGAATTATGGCCTGACAAAGACTTACCAGTCCTTCTTTCAGGCTTCTAAGTTAGTTGTTTCCTTCTCAAAACAAGCAAGATTATAATACCCTGGTTTACTCTTAGAGTTGAGATTACAACAATCGAGTATTTGCCCGCAGTAAATTCTCAGTTTCATGCCAGTTAAAAACCGGATAATTTTTTTTGACTACTTTTACAGATATTATAAGTTAAATGGGACAATTTCTATTCCTCTTTATATCTGAAGTACTTACGCTGATCATTTTATACCAGCATTTTCATAATAGTTCCCGTTTCAGATATTATTTATCAATCTTTTTGCATCTGCTCCTGAGTGCCTGGATATGGAGCCTGTTTATAAGGATAAGCACATATAAAGAGGCTTTTGATACACCGCAGAATATATGGTTACGAATGAATCTTGCCGGTATGAATTGTGCGGTTATTGCACCAAGGTTTATTCTTGCTCTTTTTCATTTTTCCGGAAAGCTTCTGAGGATAAAAAGAAATAGTCATTTGAGAGCCATTACCAATACCGGACTGGCAGTTGCATTAATAATATTTGCAATCATTATTTGTGGGATCCTTTGCGGAAGATTTAACTTCAAAAGAGAAGAAGTATCTATTAGTATCAAAGGACTTAATAAAAATCTCGATGGTCTGAGGATTGTTCATCTATCAGATATTCACCTTCCGGGATTTTATCATCATCAGTACCTGTTGAAGGAAGTTATGGATATGGTTACCAGTCTTAAACCTGACCTGATAATAAACACTGGTGACTTCATTAGTTTCGGATCGCAGGAATTTGGAAGGAGCGATTCTATACTTGCTTTAGCAAAATGCAGGTATGGTAATTTCGCTGTCCTGGGAAACCATGATATTGGAACATATAATCCGTTTTTCTCAGAAGGTGATATAGAAAAAAATATCGCAGAAATGAATTTGCTCATATCAGCTTCAGGATACAAGGTCCTTAATGATGAGAACATTATAATTCAAATAAATGGTGAAAAAATAGGGCTGATTGGAGTTATTACACGTGGAAGGCATCCAAAAATGATTCATGGCGACCTGCCAAAAGCGATGGCAGGATTAGATAGTGTCAGCCTGAAAATACTTCTGGCACACGATCCGAATCAGTGGAGAAAAGATGTTGCCGGGAAGACAGATATTGACCTGACACTCTCCGGACACACTCACGGAATGCAATTAGGAATCATGACTAAAAAGTTCAGATGGAGCCCGTCAAAATATTTTTATCCTGATTGGGGTGGCTTATATAAAGAGAGTAACCAGTATCTCTATGTTAACAGGGGGTTGGGAGTACTGGCTATACCTTTCAGGATTTGGATGCCCCCTGAAATAACAATAATTACAATCAAAGCTGAATAGAGCTATCTGACAAATGATTATCCATCGTATAAAAAGAATAGGGTAGCATTATTACATGCTACCCTATATTATAATCCAACCCTATTTTAAATCTAACCTGATTTCCCTGAATAACCTGAGTAATTAAACAGCTTCAGAATAATAATTAACCATAACTAACCCAGGATAAGTTGGATTAACCTAAAATAATATCTCTTTTTATCAATTTCATATTATTAGACAATTAAACAATAACAGTTATTCCAATTGTTTAATTATTTTATTTACATAAGTCAGACTAATTGATATTTATTATTTAATTCTTGTTGTTCCTGCCATCACAAATGCCCGATTTAGTATCTTTCGGAACTTTAATCGTCGGAAACGGAGATTTTTATTTCTTCCTCAGAATATCTCCTGTGTCGGAAACAATAACTGGAAATGGCTTCAGAGAAAATAATTTATAAAACAGGAGAGATTGATGTAAAAGTAACCTATTCAGCCAGAAGGAGTATCGGCATAATGGTTAGCCCTTACAAAGGAGCTGAGATGAGAGTTCCGTTCAGAACATCCTGCAGGACAATTGAAAAAGTTTTGCAGGACAAATCAGAATGGATAAAAAAAGCTGTTGATAAGTGTTCTGCTCTCAAAAAAATGGATCAGGATATCAGATTCACCGACGGAGAATCTATTATGTTTATGGGGAAAGAAAAACAACTGAAAATAATCAGTTCGGAAAAATCATATGTCAGACTATCAGATGATTTTATAGAGATAGGTATTAATGGGCAGAATGATCCAATGACAATAAAAATTATTCTGGAAAACTGGTATAAAAAAATGGCAAAGAGGGTATTTCATGATATGTATCTTGAGCTTCTGACAAAGCACTGCAATTACAGTTTTCATCCATCAGAATTCACTGTGAGAACCATGAAAAAAAGATGGGGAAGCTGCTCATCAAAAGGTAAAATAGCAATAAGCTATGACCTGGTAAGGCTCGACATGATATATGCTGAATATGTAATTATTCATGAGTTGTGTCACCTGATCCATCACAATCACAGTTCTTCCTATTACAAGTTATTGTCAGAAGTTTTCCCTCAATGGAAGAGGGTAAGGGCAGAACTGAAAAGCTATATAAGATAATAGTAATACTCTTTGATACAGTCCGGTAAGTGTCTTTTAGACCCTGGCTCACTGCCCCGGGCTTTTATAATATCTCATACTCCTGCCCTTTTGCAGGGATCTCAATATTTTTGTAGCCTTCCTTAAGGAGTTCACTGACAAATTTTTTCTGGGTCTCATATTCCCCATGAACAATAAATGTCTTTTCGAGTCCACTTGTTTCCTGGCAACCGAGAAATTTAATCATCTCCTTATAATCAGCATGTCCGCTGAAAGATTCGATCTTTCTTATATCTGCCTTAACCTCATAAACTGTTCCATGTATTGAAACTTCTTTATCCCCTCTGAGTATCCGGGCACCTAATGTTGATGGAGAACAATAGCCAACGGCCAGAACGGTATTCTTCGGATCTGAAATATTGTTTGCAAGGTGATGCTTTACCCTGCCTGCTTCCATCATGCCCGATGCTGAAATTATTACACATGGTTTCTTATGATCATTAAGTCTTTTGGAATCTTCCTGTTTTGTAATATAAAAAAGGTTGCTAAATCCAAACGGATCAGTATCTGTTTCCAGAACTTTTATAAATGCTTTATTAAAACAATCAAAGTGCAACCGGAATATTGTTGTGGCGTTAACTGCTAAAGGGCTATCAACAAAAACATCAACTTTAGGAAGTAATCCCTGGTTAAAATAGTTGTTTAGAGTATAAACCACTTCCTGGGTGCGTCCAACACTGAAGGAAGGTATTATTAGTTTCCCTCCTTTTTGAACGCATGTCTGGATAATAACATCCAGAAGCTCTTTATCAGCAGTCATGTTATCATTGTGCAACCTGTCACCATACGTCGATTCGGTGATTAGGATATCAGCCTGTGGAAATGGAACAGGTGGAGTCAGAATTCTGTTTACCGGACGACCAATATCTCCTGTATAAGCAATTCTTTTTATCTGTCCTTTTTCAACAATCTGCAGGTTGGCTACTCCGCTCCCAAGCATGTGCCCTGTACTTGTAAACTTAACTTTTATGTTATCATCTATCCTGAATTTCATTTCATATGGAACACCTATAAAAAGGTTCATACATGCTTTGGCATCTTCCTGGGTATATAATGGAGTAACCTGTGGAAGCCCTTTCTTTATTCTTCTTTTATTAAATGTGTATGTATCATGCTCCTGAATAAAAGCAGAATCGGCCAGCATAATCGAACAGAGATCGCGGGTTGCATTTGAGCAGATTACCGAGCCCCGGAATCCAAGTTTGTACATATACGGAATAAGTCCTGCATGGTCGATATGGGCATGTGTAAGGATAAGATGATCAATCTGGGCCGGCTCAAAACCCAACTCCCTGTTCATACTGTCAGTCTCAAGACCTTTTCCCTGAAACATCCCGCAATCGAGGAGAAGCCGCTTCCCTGAATCGGTTGTAATGAGATGCTTACTGCCAGTAACTTCCCGTGCCGCTCCTAAAAATTTGATTTTCATATTATTACAAATTGTAAATTTTTACTAAACTTAACAATAGAAGAGACTAAAGGTAATAAAATATTTTATGACTATCGGTTATGATTAATAACGTTTTGATAATTTGTAGTAACACAG
>CAZXFB010000094.1:5723-8257 GCA_964639725.1 uncultured Rikenellaceae bacterium | reverse complement strand
ATCCGGGCAAATGAATAGTTTGAATACGGATTTCTATATCCACTAGCTTCATATATTAATAATTCTTTAATATCTGTTTTATCGAATACAATTTCATGATTATCAGAAACATACTTAATCGTTTTTGAACCAGAGCTAATGGTGATATTTTTCCCTTTAGAATTTCTAATGTAATTCATATTTAATCTTATCAAAAAGTAGAGGATCAATAATGGGAAAAGTAAGAAGGTCAGTGGAAATAATGATAAAAAGCCTAAAGGAGTTTTGAACAATAATAGAATGCAAACTATAGCAAGAGGGAAGAAAAGAATTGAATTAAATATTAAATAAAAATATCCTCTATATCTATATGAATAAGTGAAATCAAGCTTAAAAAAAGCTTTTATTAATTGCTTTTCGTTCTTATTAGTGCGAGGGATTTTCTTATTTAAGGCCTCGAAATTATTTTCTGAAAAATTAACAAGAATCTGTTTAATTGTTTTTTTATAATAATTCCCGACGTAAAGTTTATCATCTGGCTCATTACAATATTCGACAGAAAAAGCATCCTTGGCAAAATGGGATATTTTTAAATAATTTTCACCATTCTTTAAGAAGAATTTTATGTATGGCCTTTTTATTGTATAGGATCGTTTTGTCTGGATTATTTGAGTATTCTCCTCAAAGATATCTAAAAGTGCATCGATGTCGACACATTGTTCTGCAGTAAACTCTCCAGCTTCATATGAATCGTATTGGATTTTTAGTATAAGCATTTGTTGTATTTACTAAGTTTTTAACCTGCAATTATGCAGTGAATTGTTGCCCCTAACTCCTTTATATGGCCCCTTTTGTGCAACAATATATTCAATACTGGGAGTTATTGTACAGCTGTCGTAGTTTTTATTTGCTATCGTAATTTATTCATTTTTTATAAATCATCAAAGGGACTCCTGATATTCTGTATGCTTTTAGTTGTGACATGAGTATATATCTGTGTTGTCTTGCTGCTCTTGTGCCCTAGAAGCTCCTGAATAAACCTCAGATCGGTTCCTGATTCAAGAAGATGGGTCGCATAACTGTGCCTTAGACTGTGAAGGGTTATCTTCTTTTTTATACCAGTCATCTCACATGCATGTTTAAATACCCTTTCAAGACTTGTAGCACTGTACATCTCTTCGGGCCACTGACCCTCAAAAAGATATTTCTGCGGTTTGTAACGACTGAGATAACAATCGATCAGTTCTATGGTTTTATCAGAAACCGGCACAAGTCTGTCTTTGAATCCTTTTGCTTCTCTTATGTGCAGGAGCTTCCTTCCCCTTTCAACATCTTTTAATTTCAGCTGAAGAAGCTCGCTTCGCCGAAGCCCGCACGCATAAATTATGCTCAGCATCAGCCTGTGCTTTTCATTTGTAAGGGAATTCAGCAGTTTTTTAACCTCCTCCTTGCTCATAACATTTGGCAACCTGTACCTTGGTACCGGTCTGGTAACTTTGCCCGGATCAATTGCAATCAGGCAGATATGGCTATAAAACTTTTTGACAGCACTTATCATCTGGTTCTGAAACGACTGACTGTACCCGCCCGGCAGAATGTATTCGTTAATTATCTTTATAAGGTCATCAGATGTACAATCATCAGCCTCTTTCGGTGACGAAAACTTAAGGAACCTTTCCATCATGGAAGAGTAAGTGTTCACCGTTGATTCAGGATACCTGTTTGACTCCATCCAACTTCGGAACTTATCAATATACTCTAATCCTTTGGGACTTAACTGCGAAAGTTTAATCTCAGGCTTATTTTGTAATCCTAAAGGTGCTTTTTGACCAGCTTCACGCTTTGCTCTTATCTTATCGGCAAAAGTTGGTCGCAATGCTGTATAATCGACATATGCCTTTCCATGGTAGACTTTAAGTAGCAAAGTGATTATATCGGAACAGTCAGATACATGCCAGCATTTCAACCGGTTGCTCCATCGGGCATCAGTCAGCTCCTTTGTAGCAGCTATTAGAGTATTGTCATACGGAAATCTGAGGACGACACGGTTCATACCGTTATGAATAATCCTTTCGGCAATTACATTTTTCATTATTAGCAGCGAGATGAGTGACGAAATCAAAGATACAATAATTCCCTCATACAGCACGGCCCCGTCAGTCACATAGGCAAATTATCATTTACGCGCTGATATAAAATTGATTAAATGCTTAAGTCTGACTCTCACTCTTCACAATTCATATTAAAGTTAAACAAAAATAATATTGAATGTGTCGATCTAAACCAATTTTCTTAATCACACCGGCTTAAAGCCATTTTTTTGGGACGAAATGATTTCTATGAGATAGTGAAATGTGGTGTTTTGGGGTGAATAAATGATACACTTAATTCTATATCTGCTTCGTAATTGCGTTTTTACGGAAGATCCCGACATTGCTATTCATAGAACCGCCTGTGTTAGCAGTTGAAATAATTTTACGAAATTGATGTAGATTCCTGTCCACCTTTTGTCACCAGACAATTATAGAGAGTGAAAACGGAGGTCTGCTTTTTCC
>CAZXFB010000094.1:0-5623 GCA_964639725.1 uncultured Rikenellaceae bacterium | reverse complement strand
TATCATATTAAGGGTATGCTGCACAATGACTGCATCGGTCCGGTGGCTGAGGGAGTAACTGTTATATTGCTCCAAAATGGAAATGTCATCCTTTTTTCCAAATACTTTTTGCCCAATTAACCTTTCATCTTAAAGCCTATTCAACTTTCTTTATTTCTATAATTTCACAATCAATACCTGGAGGGCAAGACTCATTTATACCAATTTCTTCGTACTTAATGGTTACTCTGTCTCCTGACTTAAATGATATAATATCTTTTATGTTAACTATTAATGTATCTCCATTGTCAAGATGTATTTGTTCAGCGCAATATGCTAAACCACCACTAAGCCAAATGTTTCCGTTTTCCTGCTTAACAGAACTATCGCTATCATCCTTATTACAGGATAAAGCCAATAATATTGTTAATCCGAATAACAATTTTTTTATCATACCCAATTTATACTTTAATGTTTCTCCTTCATTATCAGATTCATTTTGTTATCAATTGGTTGCGCAGGTTCAATTAACTGTCCGCTAACCCTGTTATATGTGGAGTTGTCATCGGAGCCTGTCCTGAGCGAGGAGAAGGGTCAGGGCTGGTATGCGTTTTTGCAAATCCCGATAGCCAGAAACGATAAGTGGCGATAAGTTTCATGTCATAATAAGGTTGTCCGGTCTTCAGATTGTGACAATAATATTAGTTAAACAAGATAAGATTAATTGAAACCATTTAATATATTTACATTAATATTTGATATTTTGATAACAAAACTCAGGAACCACTTGAGATCTGAAACGGGGTACACATATAATTTTCGGATATACTGATTTCAAATAACATATTAAATTATTAAACTTAATATCGGGGGGGTACACAAATGAAATCTGAAAAACGTCGTGGATTTATTAAAAAATCAATGGTGGTCTCAGCAGGTTTTGCTGTTGGGGCACCGGCTTATATCAAGGATTATGTCCAGAATAAGCCGAGTGAAGTGATTAATATTGCTGTTGCAGGAATCAGATCCCGCGGGGGATATTACTATGGAGGGACAGGACATACCGCCAACTTTACAAAGATCAAAAATTCAAGAGTGGTTGCCATTTGTGATGTAGATGAAAATCTTTTTCCGGCAGAGATTGACTGGATTGAAAAGCTTGGAGGGGCAAAACCAAAAACAGTAATCGATTATCGTGGTTTATGTGACGATAAAAATATTGATGCCATATCCATCGCCACACCTGATCACTGGCATGCTCTGATGTCGATATGGGCGTGTCAGGCGGGTAAGGATGTATATGTGGAAAAACCTCTGTCATGGTCCCTTTCGGAAGGCAGAAAAATGGTGGAAGCAGCACGGAAATACAACAGGATTGTCCAGACCGGAACAAATTACCGCAGTAACAGGATGACTCAAAAAGGTATCAGGTTACTCCAGGAAGGTGTAATCGGGGATATTTACTTAGGCCGCGCTACAGTTTATGGTCATCGCCCGAATATCGGAAGGGAACCTGATTCTCCTGTACCGGCAGGCGTTCACTGGGATCTGCACAGGGGACCGGCACCAATGATACCTTTCAATAAAAATCATTTTCATTATAACTGGCACTGGTACTGGGATACAGCAACAGGTGAATTCGGGAATAACGGTGTTCATGGAATTGACAGGATAAGAGTGGCAATGAACAAGGTTGTTCATCCTAAAAAAATTAGCTGCAGCGGTGGTTTCTATGGATGGGATTCAGACCAGCAGGTTCCTAATCTGCAGGTTGCAACATTTGAATATGAAGATGGCGGAATTATAGAAATGGAAGTGAGAAGTTTGTTTACTCCTGAAGATGAAGCCGGGTTGCTTTTCCTCGGCACCAAAGGGTATGCACTTCTGGGCAGTAACAGCTTTAAAACATTTATGGGTCCTAAGAAAGAACCAGGCTTGAATCTGGAAATGAAAGACCTTGATCCTGATCCTGAACGTGATGAAATGGAAAAAGGAAGGATAGAATATCATTTTGTTAACTTTCTGAACTGCATGAGAAGCCGTAAATGGCAGGATCTTAATGCTGATGTTGAAGGCGGCCATTTATCAACATCAATAATGCATCTGGGTAATATTGCATATAAAACAGGAAGGAAGCTGGAATTCGACAGTAAAGCCGAAAAATTTGTAAAGGATGAGGCTGCTGACGGGTATCTTGTAAGATCTGAATACCGTAAACCTTACATATTGCCAAAAGGGGTTTAACAGTATCCTGAAAATAATCTGCCGGAAACCTGAAGTCGAATCTGAAAGGGTAAAGGAAACACCATTATCAGCATAAGAAATGCTTTTAGTCCTATAATGTCTGTTTTTGAATTTCCTTCTCTTTTTTAATCTCAGGTATTTGTTTGTTTCACAATTTGTTAACTACAAATCTTTTATATATTTTTTCGCTTAATCCCCATTCTTCAATAATCTGATCGAAACCTTTTTTGTCAATTGGGGTTTCAGATTTCTTCCCAGGTCCTCTCCAATTCACTAAGGAATAGATGCGGGAGGAGTCCCGGAGTATATTAGGTTTAATGAAAGTTGTAGTTAAAGTCAACCATTCTCTTCTATTTATAAACACATCCGTAACACTATAAATATCAGTTATATCAAATCTAATCCTCTTACTGAAATGCAAGATACTATCGTTTGAATATGAATAATAATAATCATCATGTCTTGAAGAGTAGCTGTAAATCATAGTAGAATCATTCTGAGGAATCCCGTACTTTTCCCAAAAATCCTGTTCTGAAGATAACATGTAATTTCTATGGAACGGATTCAGTGGAGTTAAAAATAATAATAGTGCAATAAACCATGAGGGTTTCTGAATATGATTCAATATCTTAATCAGTTTGGTATTCTTTATGAAATTCGCTAACAGGTAAGAGGCTATTGTCAGAATGACGAAGAAGGCACAGATTATATAGAGGAGAGTTTGTGTTTTCATATTTTATAAAAATCAGAATGAGTTAAAAGAATAATAGCTCATGAAAGCACTGTCAGTTAAATAAGCATATTCTTACCAGCTCACTTTTCTATTAATACAATGCTTTTAACTGACTTTCAGCGAAACAAATCAGTATAAAGTTAAAAATAATATTTGAGAATGTATCAAAAAATCACTCATCCATCTTACTGATTTATCCCTCCCGGAATTAATATCAAATGGCCTAAATAATTGCAGGAATTCTTAACCTTTTCTGTTTGTGACAAATCATGTCCAACTCTCAGTACATTAGTAGAGTTCCAGTTTCATAAATGCCATTTAAAAATAGAATCTCAGCCATGATATGTGATCAGGAGTTCAGGTCTTTGAAACTATAAGCATTCTGTTCATAACCGATAAAAAAAGCTTATTCCGAACCCTGGCAAAACGCCTGAACCCATCCACCCTACTTCAGCCCATGGTGAATAAACAACTCCTGCTTCCAAATTAAGACCGGCTTTTTCCGATAGATTTATATCCCGCCCTAAACGCAGATTGAATAAAAGATACCTGTCTGAATTCTCTTCCATCAGTTCATTAATAAAGGTTAATCCACCCTTAATGTACCAGGGGGGCCTGGATGAGAATCCGGAGTATCCTGCAAAGTGATAAAAAAGATCTGAAGACAGGGAGCATATATTCACTCCAATACCTGCGTTTACTCCCAGCTGCAAAGTATTCTGTTTCAACTGATATCGAGTCCCAATATTTAAAAGATCCGGAAATCCAAGTCCTGCTGAGATATTAAATTTCTCTTGTCCGAATGTTTGATTTCCGTAGCCGGATATAAGCATATACAGAAGTACAAAATAAGTGTAATAGCGCCCGGTTTGTTTCATTTTTACAGGTTTTAAATGTACTGCAATTAAGATATTTCGAAATAGTCTATTTGACTTTTACCAAAAATATACTATAGTTCTGTTAAAAACAATTATCCTTTGCATTCCCATAAGATCCTGAATGAGGAGCAAGATATGTAATATGCTTATTTATAGCATAGTATGATTTTGTAAAATTACTTTAATCTAATATATAACCTGTTGGTATATTATAGTAAAATAATAATTCTCCTCCCCTCAAATGAATAAGCTAAGGAGTTAAATTCTAAAAAAAATAAATATTTTGTATTTAAAAACTATTATTTTGCAAATTCATTACAACACAACCTTAGATTAAGAAAGAATGAAAACAGGTTTTAATCTCATCATTACAGGCACGTTATTCAGCAGTGTTACTCTTATCACTCAGGCTTCTGCGGATAAGCGTCCCAATATAATTGTCATTATGACCGATCAGCAGTTTGCTGAAGCTATGAGCTGTCGGATGGGCAATAAATTTATCAATACTCCTGCCATCGATAACCTGGCTGCCAACGGCATTATGTTTACACGTGCCTACTCTCCTAACCCTCTTTCAATGCCTGCACGAAACTCTTTATTAACAGGAAGGTATTCACATGAGACTGGTGTAACCTGGAATGAACCACCGGCAGGTGGTTTCAATACAAAAGAATTTGTCAGCATGGGCACATATTTCAGAAATTCAGGTTATGAAACAGCCTATTACGGGAAGTGGCACCTGGAGTATAACCTGAATGATGTAACCGAGCATGGCTTCGACAACCTGGAAAAACCTTCAACCGGCAAAGCCCTGATCAGTTCCCCTGATACCAGGGCTGCTGATGCGGCTGTCAGGCTTATTTCAGGCAGACATGAAAAACCATTCCTCATGTTCATCAGTTTTCTCAATCCGCATAATATCTGTGAGTGGGCACGACGTGCGTCTGGTATGAAACAGGTACTTAATTGTGGAGAAATTGGAGATCCTCCATCCTTGGATCAGCTTCCTCCGGCTCCAGAAAATCTTATGCCTCAAAGAAATGAACCTGATGCTATCACCTACCTGAGAAAGATTATGCAGGTGGAAGGCGGAGTATTCCCTGTGGCAGAATTCACACCTGATGACTGGCGGCGGCAGCGTTGGGGATATTATCATATGATAGAGCTGGTTGATAAGGAGATAGGAAGGATTACCGAGGCTTTACACAGATCGGGTATGGAGGAAAACACACTTATTGTATTCACTTCCGATCATGGGGAGTGTGCAGGCGCCCACAGATTTAATCAGAAAACAGTATTCTACGAAGAATCTGTACGTATTCCCCTGATAATAACTATGAAAGGCAAAACTGCCGCCAGAACAACAGATAAGCTGGTGAATACAGGTATCGATATTCTTCCAACCATTCTTGAAAGTGCCGGTATTGATATCCCATCTAAACTGCCCGGACTGAGTCTATGGCCAATGGTTATGGGAAATAGTGTTCCAAAGTGGAGGGATTATATCGTTGTGGAAAACGATATGAGGGCATGGGAAGTAGCAGATACACCTCGGATAGAAGGGCGGATGATTCTTACAGGCAGATACAAATACTGTATCTATTCAAAAGGTGCCCTGAGGGAATCGCTGGTTGATCTGGAGAGGGATCCGGGAGAGAATGTTAATCTGGCAATTGATCCGGCATATAAAAAAGTTATTCTGAAACACAAGGAGCTTCTTAAAGGATTTTGTATGAGATATAATGATCTAACCGGAATTAAAATACTTTCCAGTGATGCGGAATTAATA
>CAZXFB010000093.1:0-8728 GCA_964639725.1 uncultured Rikenellaceae bacterium | reverse complement strand
GTTGACGACTCAAAAGTAGTACAGGAATTCCTTGCTCACCTTCTATCTTCTGATCCAGATATTCAGGTAGTGGGTTTTGCCAATTCAGGCATTGAGGCTATTGAACTGGTTAAGGAAAAAAAACCGGATATAATAACCATGGATATTCATATGCCGGGAATGGACGGTTATGAAGCTACAAGGGCAATTATTGAGACTGTCCCAACTCCAATTGTTATAGTAAGCGGAAGTTCAAAGTCAAAAGAAATAGCTAACACTTTCAGACTTCTTGAAGCCGGCGCCCTTGCTGTTGTTATACGTCCGCCCGGTTTCGAACATCCTCAATTCGCAGCTTCCCGTAAAGAGCTGGTTCAGACTGTAAAACTCATGTCGGAGGTAAAAGTGGTAAGGCTATTCAAGCGAAGCAGAATAGAACCAAAAAAAACTCTTCATTTAGTACAAACATTTGAAAATGACCTTAAGCTAATTAAGGTTATAGCAATTGGCGCTTCCACAGGTGGCCCTACGGCTCTTCAGATAATCCTGTCCCGATTACCTGGCGATTTGCCGGTGCCGGTTCTTATTGTACAACACATTGCCAAAGGATTTGTAAAAGGATTTGTTGAATGGTTATCGACAACTTCCGGCATTAAGCTGATGATCGCCGAAAATGGTGAACAAATTGCGGCAGGCATTGGCTATATAGCTCCCGATAACTTTCACATGGGAGTAAGCCGGGGGAGCAAGATCATTTTAAGTGATCAGCCACCTGAAAATGGATTGAAACCTTCTGTCAGTCATCTCTTTCGTTCAGTGTCACAATCCTTTGGGCCAAATGCCATGGGAGTACTGCTAACCGGAATGGGAAAAGACGGAGCAGATGAGTTGAAATCAATGAAAGACAAAGGAGCCTTTACAGTAGTGCAAAGTAAAGAAAGTTGTGTCGTTTTCGGTATGCCCGCTGAGGCGCTCTGCATAGGTGCAGCCGATCAGGCATTATCTCCTGAGAAGATAGCTGAAATTCTGGCAAAAGCAGGTAATAAAATATAAATTATGGGCAAAAAAGTAATAATACCAGGCTCTGCTACACATATCTTAATTGCTGAGGACAGTCCCACTCAGGCAGCCCACATCAGATATCTGCTCGAAAGTTATAACTACAAGGTAGAGGTTGCTCAAAATGGCCAGCTGGCCTGGGATTGGCTTTCAACGAATATACCTGAATTGGTGATCTCAGATATTGTCATGCCGGTAATGAACGGATTTGAACTCTGTGAGAGAATAAAATCAGATAAGCGCACCGAAAATATTCCAGTTATTCTATTAACCTCTCTTTCCGATCCGGAAGAGGTCATTGAAGGTCTCTCAAGCGGTGCTGATAGTTTTATAACCAAACCATACGATACCGATATTCTTATTTCAAACATCAGGAAAACAATTTCTGAAAATTCAGTTTCATCATCTGAAAGAGACATACAAAGCACAGAAGTTATTTTTGGCGGAAGAAAAATATTAATCCATGCCGGGACACAAAAAGTGATTAAGCTGCTTCTTAGTATTTATCAGGGAGCTATTCATCAGAATAATGAGCTTATCAGGACCCGTGATGAATTGAGATCATTAAATGAAAGGCTTGAAGAACTGGTTGATGAGAGAACTTTGGAGCTTAGAAAGAATGAAGAAAAAATTCTGGCCTTCAATGTGGAGCTGGAACAGCGTATACAGGAACGTACCGCTCAGCTCGATGCCGCCAACAAAGCCAAGAGTGAGTTTCTTGCCAATATGAGCCACGAGATACGTACGCCTATGAATGCAGTATTAGGCTATGCTGAACTGCTTGGGTTTATGCTTGAGGAGAAGACACAGCGAGACTATCTGGAATCAATAAAAACAAGCGGGAGAAGCCTCCTTACCCTGATAAACGACATTCTCGATCTGTCGAAGATTGAAGCAGGAAAACTGGAGTTGCAGTTTGAGTTCGTGAATTCACATTCTTTCTTCTCAGAATTCGAACGGATCTTCTCATTAAGATTATCTGAAAAGGGATTGAAATTCATTCTGGAGATTTCTTCCGGTACCCCGGAAGGTATCTATATTGATGATGCAAGGCTCCGCCAAATCATTCTTAATCTCATCGGAAATTCCGTGAAATTCACGGAAAGAGGAAGCATAAAACTAAAAGTGTATACTGAGAATCCACAAATCATTAATTATTCCAAAGAAAAATCCGAGGAATTTATAGATCTGATAATTGAGGTAACAGATACCGGTATAGGTATTTCAAAAGAGATGCAGGATGAGATATTTAATCCATTTGTTCAGGTACAGGGGCAGGATGTTAAAAAATATGGAGGAACCGGACTTGGTCTGGCAATAACCAATCGCCTTGTACACCTGATGAATGGGACCATTGAACTTCAATCTCAATTGAACAAAGGAAGTTTGTTCACGATAAAGATACCCGAAGTCTCCTACCTGAGAGATATTGAACAGGCAAAAGCGGAAATTCAACTTGATACTTCAGATATTGAATTTGAAAAAGCAACAATCATAGTTGCCGACGATGTTGAACATAACCGGAAATACCTTATTGATGCTCTGTCTAAAACTAAAATTAAAATAATTGAAGCCGAAGATGGAGAGAAGGCATATAACATGGCCAAAAAGATACTGCCCGATCTTATTATTACAGATATCCGAATGCCAAAACTTGATGGATTTGACCTGTTAGATAAATTAAAAAGCGATGATGCAGTGAAACATATTCCTGTGATCGCCTATTCTGCCTCAGTAATGAAGGCTCAGAAAGATCGTATTCGTGAGAGTAAATTTGCCGGACTGTTGATAAAACCGGTTCAGGTAACAGCATTATTCCATGAGCTTATGAATAATCTGCCTTATAAATCAATAAAAGCTCCACAAACTGAACAATCAGTATCGGAAATAAACATCACCAAAGAAATTACTGATCTCCCCGGGTTAATTCATACCCTCGATACAAGTTTCAATGAAACCCTGAAAACATTCGAGAAAAGGCAACCCATCGGCGAAGTCAAGGCCTTTGGAAATCAATTGGTAGCGCTTGGTACAGAGCATAATGCGGTAACGATTATAGAATATGGCATAGATCTGATAAGTGCTGCCGGTAGCTTTAATATTGAGGCAATACTAAATCTGATAAGAAAATATCCTGTTAAGGTTGATTTATTAAAAGGTGTAAAAAATATATAGGTTAAAAATATGGATACAGCACGTCCAAACGGTCCGGTCATCCTTTTAGTTGATGATAATCCTCAAAACCTGCAGGTTTTGGGGAACCTTCTGCTTGAGGAAAAATATGAGATAGAATTCGCTGTAAATGGAGAAGCAACACTGGAGTGGCTGAAAAACAGGCGATTCGACCTGATCCTGCTTGATATTAACATGCCCGGTTTGAATGGATTTGAAGTTTGTAAAATTATCCGCTCGGATAAAGAAATGCATGATTTACCTGTTATATTTCTTTCAGCAGAATCAGAAAGAGAAAGTATACTTAAAGGATTCGAAGTGGGTGCCCAGGATTTTGTTATCAAACCCTTTGACAGCAGGGAGCTTCTTGCCAGAGTAAAAACTCAGCTTGATCTTAAATCGAAAACTGAAAAGCTGGGAAAAGTTAATGACTGGCTGGGGAAAAAAATTGATAACTGGCTTAGGTTGAGCCTTGGCAAACCAAATGCTACAGAATCAACCGATCTGAGTGCTAAATTGATAGAGTTCGACAAAAATCAGAGCTATGTACTGAAGGACATCTATCTTGAGCTTAATACATCAGTAACAGAGATTGAAAAATTAATAGGGAAAAGCAATGATCCGAAAACAAAAAGTCAATACAAAGAAATTGCAAAACGGATTGCAGATGCTCTTGCCAGGCTTGAACAATTGTAGATTGATTTAACATGATAGCGACCCCAACAATATTGATCGTCGATGATAACCCGAAAAACCTTCAGGTACTCGGGAATTATTTGCAATTGGAAGGTTATCTGGTTGAATTCGCCATGAACGGGGAATCAGCCCTCGAATGGATAAGCAGAAAGGAATTTGACTTGATTCTCCTGGATATTATGATGCCCGGGATGGACGGTTTCGAAGTGTGCAGGATAATTAAAAGCGATCCGGTTAAACAAAAAGTTCCGGTAATATTCCTTACTGCCAAAGTCGACACTGAAAGTATTGTAAATGGATTTGATCTCGGCGCTGTTGACTATATAATAAAACCGTTTAACCAGAAAGAGTTGATTGCCAGGGCGAGAACACAGATCGAAATTAACAGGGGCAGAGAAGAAATAGCTAAAAATCTGGTGGAAATTGAGAATAAGAATAAACTCATAACATACAGTATTAAGTATGCAGAGACAATTCAGACCGCCGTATTGAAAGCGTCTCTGAACGGATCTGATTTTTTCCCTGAACAATTTTGTCTTCTCATGCCAAAAGATATTGTCAGTGGCGACTTCTATTGGTTTCATCGGATTGATAATAAGTTACTGGCCGGTGTTTTTGATTGTACAGGCCATGGAATTCCGGGTGCATTTATGAGTATGCTTGGTATTACTCTGTTGAATGAAACCGTGACCAGGGAAAAAGTTTATGAACCTGATCTGATTTTAAACAGGTTGAGGGAAAAGATAATTGAGGCATTAGGGCAAAAGGGAATTATTTGCGAAGTTAAAGATGGTATGGACGGATCAATAATCTGTTATGACCTTTCAACCAGAATACTGGTGTACTCGGGAGCATTTAATCCCATGTATCTCATTCGCGACAATAAAATCATTGAATTCATGGGAGACAGAATGACATTATCTTATCAGGATAATATCGCGGATTTTTCACACCAGGAAATTGAAACCAAACAGAATGATCTCGTTTATCTTTTTACAGATGGATTTGTGGATCAGTTTGGCGGACAGGAAGATAAGAAATTCAGGCGGGCCCAATTCAAACAAGTCCTGTTAAAGAATCATAAGAATCCTTTGACAGTTCAGAAAGAAATTCTTCTGGATACTTATAAAAGCTGGAAAGGGAATGGAGAACAGGTTGATGATATAACAGTTGTTGGGTTGAGACTGTAAGACGGAAGACGGAAGACGGAAGACGGAAGAAATAGTAATCTCCGGTCTCCGGTCTTCGGTCTTCGGACTTCGGTCTCCGGTCTTAATTTTTTTTTACAGAATATAGAATAAAACGGATATGATAAACGAAAGTAAAAATTCCACTCATAAAAGCCCGGAAATACTTATTGCTGAGGATAGTACTACCCAGGCAGAACAGATAAAGCATTTGCTGGAAAGTCACAATTATAAAGTGACAATTGCAGGTGATGGAAAAAAGGCAATGGATTGGCTTGTAAATCATAAACCATCAATAGTAATCTCTGACATCATGATGCCTGAGATCAATGGATATGAACTTTGCAAAAAAATAAAATCAAATAAGACCACGGGTCATATACCTGTAATATTACTGACTCAATTATTTGATGCGGATGAAATCATAGAAGGACTTTCCTGTGGAGCCGACAGTTTTATTACCAAACCTTACCATGAAGAATTTCTTCTTTCTCATATTAAAAAACTTCTAACAGAAGAAAACCCTACAGAACATAAAAAAGTCCCCTTCGGTGTGGAGATCTTATACAAAGGCGAAAAACGACAAATCCAGGCTGAACAGCAGAATGTTATTAAATTAATGTTAAGTATTTACGAAGGAGCTATTCAGCAAAACGAGAAGCTTATTCAAACCCAGGAAGAACTAAGAACATTGAACGAACACCTGGAATCAATTGTGGAGGAACGAACCTCTGATCTTTTGGATGAGATTAAATTAAGTAATGAGATAGCAAACAGACTTAAGGAAAGTGAAGAACGGTATCATAATTTATACAATGATGCAGTTGTTGGCCTTTACAGGACAAATTCCCATGGTGAAATTTTGCTGGCAAACAGGGCACTGGTAAAGATGCTTGGTTTCCAGTCACAGGAAGAGTTGGCAAAAATAAACCTTAATGAGACTGCTAAGGGCAGTAATTATAACCGGCGTGAATTTATTGATAAAATCGAGAAAAATAGTGAGGTCAGAGACCTGGAAGCAATCTGGATCCGTAGCGATGGTAAAGAGATATTCGTTAGGGAAAACGCTAAAGTGATCCGTGATTGTGAGGGAAAAATTCTCTATTATGAAGGGACTGTTGAAGATATTTCTGACTGGAAAAAAGCAGAAAATGCACTGCTTCAAAGTCATATGTTTAATGAGTCACTCCTCAAAACAATTCCATTCGCAATGGATATTGTTGATGAATCAGGAACAATTTTATACCAGAGTGACATTCTCACAATTCTTTTCGAAAAGGAAGGTATAGGTAAAAAATGCTGGGACTTGTATAAGGATGATAAAAAGCAATGCAGTAATTGTCCTTTGATTAAAGGTATCTCCATTGGTGAAACAGATACATATGAATCTCTAGGTGTTTTAGGTAACAGGATATTTGAGATTAGCCATACAGGAATGCTGTATGAAGGGAAGAAAGCAATGCTTGAAATATTTCAGGACATTACCGAACAAAAAGCGAGAGAGAAGGATCTTATAAAAGCAAAGGAAAAAGCCGAAGAAAGCGACCGTCTGAAATCTGCATTTCTTACTAACATGAGTCATGAGATACGTACTCCAATGAACGGTATTTTAGGCTTTACTGAACTCCTGAAAGAACCTCTGCTAACTGTTGAGGAGCAACTGGATTTTATTCAAACCATTCAGATTAGCGGGGCACGCATGCTCAATACTATCAAAAGCATAGTTGATATTTCTAAAATTGAATCAGGAATGATGAGAGTTGATATCACAGAAACGAATCTTAACGAGAAACTTGAATTCACATATAAGTTCTTTAAACCGGAAGTTGAAAATAAAGGGGTGCAGTTTCTGTTTAAAACCAGGTTGTCTGCAAATGAGGCCATCATTTATACAGACAATGAAAAAGTACATGGAATACTTACAAATCTTATTAAAAATGCAATTAAGTTTACCGATAATGGGTCAATTGAATTTGGATGTAGTATTGTAAAGACGCAGAACACTGAGTCTCTTGAATTCTTTGTCAAAGATACAGGGGAGGGCATTCCCCGGGATCAGCAGGAAATGATTTTTGAAAGATTCAGGCAGGGCAGTGAATCGTTTAACCGAAAGTATGAAGGCAGTGGTTTGGGATTATCTATTTCAAAATCTTATGTAGAAATGCTTGGCGGCAGGATATGGGTTGAGAGTCAGGAAGGCAGTGGTTCAGCATTTTATTTTACAATACCTTACAAACCGGTATCAGAAGATATACTACCAATCGAAAATGCAGTTTTTACTGAAAATATAGAAGTTCAGATAGAAAAACTGAAAATATTGATTGTTGAAGACGATGAAATATCACATTCCCTTCTCACACGAACCATCCAAAAAATCAGTAAAGGGGTTATACATGCCATAACGGGAGTTGAAGCCGTTGAGGCTTGTCGTAATAATCCTGACTTTGATTTGGTTTTAATGGACATACGCATGCCACAGATGAACGGATTGGAAGCCACAAAGCAAATCCGACAATTTAACAAAGATGTTATTATCATTGCCCAGACCGCCTATGGATTTTCAGGCGACAGAGAAATGGCAATTGAAGCAGGATGCAATGATTATATCTCTAAACCAATTAACAAAGGCGAGTTGCTTAGGTTGGTGGAAAAATATTTTCAGAAAAAGAAAACAACAATTGACAAAAGCATAAACTTATGAATCAACTTACGATCCCAAATAAGCTTTATGGTCGCGATAGGGAAACTATTCTGTTGCTTGAATCATTTGAGCACATAAGTAGCGGATTTGGTCAGATTCTTTTGGTCCCAGGTACTTCCGGTGTTGGAAAAACTGCACTTGTGCAAGAACTTCAAATGCCGATCAGAGAGAGAAACGGGTTTTTCCTAAGAGGTAAGTTTGAGCAATACCAACAGAATATCCCTTATTTTGCTTTTCGGCAGGCACTAACGGAATTATGCCTGAACTTGCAGCCGGAAAATGAACAGGAATATTCACATTTTAAAGCAGAGATCCTTCAATCCGTTGGCAACCTTGGTCAGGTACTTGTTGATTTTGTTCCTGAATTTGAGTCATTTCTTGGTAAGCAACCACCATTAGGAGATATAAGCTCACAGGAAGCCAGGCACCGGTTTACCGATGTTTTTCGAAATTTTCTAAAAGTATTTTGTAAGCCCGAACATCCTCTGGTACTGTTTCTTGATGACTGGCAATGGGCTGATGCCGCTTCCTGCGAATTGCTCAGACAATTGCAGGTAGGTGTTACTTTGCGGTATTTGCAGGTCATCGTTTCGTACCGCGATAATGAAGTCGGTTCAGGTCATCCGCTTATGTTGGTAGTGAATGACTTAAAAAGCCGTAATATTTCAGTCGGAGTACTTCATGTTAAAAATATTACTGCAAATGATGTGCAGAAATTTGTGGCCGACACGCTCAAACCAATCACTGAAGATGTTGAGGGACTTGCTGCCATCATTTTCAGCCGGACACTTGGAAACCCATTTTTTGTACGGTCGTTTCTTATTTTCCTTCATGATTTAAAACTGATTTGGTTCGACATTGACTTGAAACGGTGGAAATGGAATATAAATATAGCCGAAGGCATTAATTTGCCCAATAATATCGTTGAATTGTTTGT
>CAZXFB010000092.1:0-8965 GCA_964639725.1 uncultured Rikenellaceae bacterium | reverse complement strand
AATACATGGTCTTACGAAAACGATCTAGGGTGGTCAATATGTCCGATTTTTCCACAGTGGCCCTGCAATAAATGATTTTCTAAATCTTAATCCCATTAACAATAAGAACTTGAATGTAAAAATAACTTATTTAAAAGAAATTTATATGGGTAATACTTTTTTAATCATTAACCATTTTTTTCAATTTGATTGCTCTTAATGTAACAGCCAGGATCAGCTTTAACCTTTAGAAGTTCAGCCTTCTTCCACCTTTCTACTGCTGTTTTTGCAATTTCTGCTTGAGCCAGAGCAATCGCAATCAATAATTCTTCGTTTGCTTTAATTTCTGCATTAAGCTTATTTTGATTCTTTTCGGTAGAGATTTTAATATTTGTATTGATTTCATCATTTAAGTCAGAAATTAATTGTTTTTCCCGTACATGAACTTCGTGTTTTATTGTTTTCAACATGTCATCATAGGGGCCAGATTCTGTCATAAGTTTAAATAGCACAGGCGAGATTTCAATTATTATTAAAAGCATCATTATAAAGAAACTAGCGATGCGCATACTGAATTTATCTTCTTTTATATTACTAAATGCTTCCATACTTGCTGATAAACCATTAAATGCTTTGTTAACATCTGTTGGGTTTATCCCAGTGGTTGCCATTTTTGAATTTATTACTTCAATTTTAGAATCTATAAACTCTATCTCCTTTTCATATTTAGTTTTAATTAGATATAATTCGGTTTCGACCTTATCATGACGGGCTTTTTTAATTTCGTAAAAAGGCCCCTTACCATTAGGTCTGCCATCTGCACCAACCGACCCTTCCTTCAAATAATCTTCATATAGAAGTCTAACTTCATTTTCTTTTTTTGATATTTCATTTCGTAAATTTACCCTTTGATTACTTAGCGGTATTAGATCTGAGAAACTACTATCAACTGCTGTATTTAGTTCCATAATCTTTTCATTCTTCATGATCTCGAGCTCCATTTTTATCTCATCTTCAAAAAGTTTCAATTCTAATGGCAATGAAATTACAATCCCAAGAAATATAGCTATAATTATTCTAGGTAAACCAGCAAGAAGCTCACCTTTTGTAATTTTAACTGTTCCATCAGTATAAATTGTATTTACTATGTACCTATCAAGATTAAAAATCATTGCCCCCCAGAATAGGCCAAAAAAGATAGCTACATTTGCATTTTCAAAAGCTTTATAAAAAGCATATCCCCCTGACATTGTGGCCATAAGTGCAGTAAAGAGAATTGTGCCTCCAATCCCAAAATATTTTGAATGATCTGTAGGGCATTTCCTTAGTATTTCATTATTTGTTCCTGCGCAAAACCACATAATCTCATTAAGGATTGAACTACGATTCTTTTCTACCTTCTGCTTACTAGAATAAAGTTTAATGAACACTGGAAAAAGAATGACAATTGATATAAGTATTGTGATAGACCAACTACTGATTTTTAAACTAACAGAGGTGGACATAAATTCACTAAGTGACTTTAGACTACTAAATAAGCTATCTTGAATAGGCAAACTAAAAAGATAAAATTTTATAGGAGTAGAAATAATTATCGCGAGGAAAATAGCCAAAATAAATAGAGGTAGCGTAATGATTGAATTCCAGCTTTTCCCGTGTGACTGGATTTCTGATTCACTAAGAACACTAATTGTTTGCCTGTTAAAATAGAATGTAAGTGAGCCAAAAAGTAGTCCAACACTACAATCAAGTACAATTGGCATCTTTGGAAATGCTACAGTAAATGCAAGTATGCTCAATGTAAAAACTGTAAGGGTGGAAAAGATGTTTACCCCTCCCAAACCAAAATAAGTTGATTTGGTTCTGGACTGATCAGCAAGTTCGCGGATATTTAAACCGGAGCAATACCATAAAATGTTATTAAGCAAACTTCGTTTTTTTCTTTTGTTTGTTTCCATGTTCATTGAAAATTTCTTGTTTTATTGATCTGAAAATTTTACTAATTTTTCCTGTAATGGTATCTTTTGCTAATCGGTATTTCAATTCAACTATTTCAACCTCTTTTGCTGGAACCGCAGAGTTAAACTTAATATTAAAGTTTTCGGTTTTTGGAATTGTATTAAAGTGCTCAAATAGAGTAAAATTTGGGAATGTAATATTGATGTCGGTGTTTAAATAGAAAATTGGTTCAGGAATTAGAAGTCTCTCAATTATGGGAGTAGGAAAAACCTGAAATCTATGTTCTGCAAAAACAGTTTTTGTATAATTCTTTGCACAGAGGATAAATTGACCTATACCTATTGGAAATACTTCAATTTCCGATTTCCCTGTTACATCAATTGTGGTTCCCTTTTCGTCAATTACTTTTAGTGTTTGGTAAGATTCAACATTCCATTTTAATTTAGCAGACATACTTTCAATAATAACTTCTAAATCAGAGGTAAATTGAAGAATCGTCGGCTCAGTAATAATTTTGCTTAATGTTGTGTCAAAGTCTTCTAAGTTGTCTATTGAATTAACTTGCAGATATACTTTAAGAACTTCTAATAACGAGTCAATTTCATCATCTAGACCTCTTAAATCCGAATAGATATTTGATTGTTCTAAACCTCTGAAATCTTCATTATTAAATAATAAATGTTCAGTATTTTCAAGGTCATATTGAAGAAAAAGATCAGGATTTTTTGCCAGAGATAATAAGCTAAGGTAAATGATTAGCTCTGAAAAATAGTCGGATTTTGGAGATAGAAAAATGTTTTTAACTCGACATGGATGTTGATAACCAGCCAAACCCTTTATTTCATCATTTTCCTTACTGAATGAAGGGACAAATATAGAATCATAATCAACTAAACGAATTTCACCTTGAGGTGTTATTAAAATATTGCCATGTTGTAAATCACCATGAGAAATCTGATTCTTATGAAGTTCAGAGCACATCTTTTTAAATTTTCTGGATACTTCTAATAGCTCTGAAGAATTGTTAATATGACTTTTGAGATATTTTTTTAATGGTAGCCCATTAACCCATTCCATTCTTGTAGTTGGATAGGGAATACCATTAATAATGATACCCTTTTCTATATACTTGAAATTGCAAAAATAAGGCAGATTAAGATTAGCAAAGTAATCATCTATGTATTTATATCGATCTTTCAAGTTTTCGAGAGAAGCATGCCAGCATCTGAAAGCGTATTTTTTAGATCCAACATGTGCTGGAAATACAACAGAAAAACCTCCAACGAACATAACAGGTAACCCTAAATTTGTTAACTCAAAAACAGCATTTTTGAGTTCCTGATCAAGTATTAAAGAGGGAACTGAAAGCGAATTGGAAATATCATTTATACTAAGTGCAGACATCTAAATCCATTTATTGGAAATTGAGACAATATCTACTTGAATAACAGGTAATTTTAATGGAGTTTTCATTTGATTTCCCCATTTATGACTTATCTCATTTATATCAATTGGAGGCTTAATGGCTTCTTCTAATGGATCAAGCTCGAGAATTGAGTTTTTAGTACAATAAATTGCCAATGTTCTTGCTAGGTTTTTTATTTGAGAATTATTGCAGATAAATAATCTTCTGAATATTTCTGAGTTACCAAGGGAGTCGTAATCTTTCTTTGTAAAAATAAGTTCTTCAGTATCTTCAATGTTCAACTCGCTCCATAAAGAAGGCAATTCAATTAATATGAGTATTGATAAATATATTACGAGTTCTGAAAAATAATCTGCAGTTGGTGTCAATTTTTGATTCTTAAATCGCGAATGGTGCTGATAACCAACTAATCCTTTAATCTCTTCGTTTTCGCCAACTAATTCAGGAATACAAATTGAATCATAATCCACTAGCACGAGAGAACCGTCATTTTTAACCAGAATATTTCCGTGTTGCAGATCACCATGTGAAATCTGAAATTGATGCAATACTTTCACCATTTCAAGGAAATTATCTGCTAGTACCTTTAAAAGGGAAGGATTATTAATGTTTTTACCAAGGAATTTCTTAAGATTATCAGCTTCCACCCAAGCCATCTTGACTATTGGCTGTAGGCCTGAAGTGGTTAGAATTGCATTTTCCTCATATGAAAATTCTACAAAATAGGGTAACCGTATCGACTTTAACTTTTCAGATATTCTCTTAGCTCTTCTTTTTGAATCTTCAACTTTTACATGCCAACAGCGGATCGCCATCTTTTTATTTGCAACTAAAAAGGGAAATACAACACAAAATCCACCTGTATACATAACAAGTCTCCCATTCGTCTCAATTGGATTGCCACCCATTAATGAGATATCCTTAATTGAAAGAGGACTTTGTATAGCGGCACAATAGTCCGAACAAGAAGGGAGACCAGGCATTTTACTTACTTTCTGGGTTTAAAAAGTTTAGATCTAATATTTCTAAGATCAGTTCTTATTGAGCTTACCTTTGATGAATTGAGAGCAATTTTTTCTAATGCAATTTTATAAATCATATTTATTCTATCCATATCTGAAGGCAACTTGTTAAGCAGTAATATGATTTGAGTTTCTATATCTTCTTTTTTATTTCTGATAGGTAAAGTTGTCTGACTTGTATTTGCCGCAATAGAGGATTCTATTTTACTCTTACTGGTTGATACAGATTCAGGACTGGGCAGTTTACTTAAAGTAGAATGTGGTTGAATTTCAACATTAAACATCTTTTCAGAATTATCATCAGAATTACTTTTAAGTTTTTCTTCCGACTCTCTTAATATTTGCATTGCCAAATCAGTCCTGAATAATACTTCCAATTCACTATTATGATCATTTTCAATAATAATTAGGGTTGTATCATCATTGCTCATTCCTTTTGTTCGGAGTTCATTAATTAATTTCTCAAAATCTTGCTGATTTTTTAAATTTAATAAAGCTTCAATTATATCAAAATCATGTTGTAGTTTCTTTTTGTAGAGCAAATCGGAAAGTGCATCGGTGACCATTAAAAGCGTATTAGTTTCAACAAAATCACCATTAAAACATTTTATCTCTCCTTTCCCTGGAAAGGAAACACTACTATCAAGGTAGTCTGGTTGATTATTGAATGGCTCGCCTTCTGGTTTGGAGCAATATATTTTTTTAATCTCATCTTTTGAAGATATTTCTACTAAACAACTATCTCCGATTACCTCACAGGTCCAATTGATGCCATCAATTCGTAACCCTAAAAACGTTGCCCCAGCGGTTCTCCCAGATTCTATATTGTCTTCTAGAATCCACAGAAATGGATCATTATTTTTTTCTTTTTCAGAACGTACTTTTTCAACTTCTGCTTTCCAATTAGACTTTAAGTCACTCAATGCCACTTGTTCAGAAAATGATACCTCACGATTTGTAACATACATTTTTGTTAAGAGATCTGCCCATACCTTAGGGAAGATGGACTGGGAAATGCCATCTGCAATAGCAATGGATTTAGTCTTATTTCCAATCTCAAAGCTATCCTGACAGTCTTTGTATTTTTCGGACAGCTTATGAGTAAGAAACGCTCGTATTCGCATACCTTACCTTTTTTAGCTTATTTTATCAGTACCCTGCCCTTTTGAGGATCCAAAATTAATTAGCTTGACTAGACCTTCTGCATCTGTATCAAACATGCATCCTCTGGCCCCGTCTGCAACCTTTAACTCATTCTTTTGCGCGGCTGGTTTATATGATTCAGGAATAGTACTTGAAATTTCAAATAAAAATTTTGCATGGTCACTTGATAATACATCTGACGAACTTGGAAATATTACATTAGCTCCATTTATGTTTATATGCGCATTAAAAAGGAGAACATTACCATCATTACAATTTAGACTCATCAATGATTTTGCCGCGCTAGTTGTTTCAATCAAATCGCTAGTCGGAAGTCCATCAGAAATATTTATTACAACAGGAGCAGGGTTTTGCGGTTTATCATTTATCCATTTTGCAACTAATTGGTTAGCAGTCTGGAATGCTGAAGCCATATCAGTTGTACCTTCCGCAACAGGTTCGATCCAAATAGGCATCTTAAAATCTTGCTCAACTAGCCCCCCAGCACCGTCAGAAACTTTCTTCTTAAATTTATCAATACGAAGTGGTTTTGCCGCAAACTGAACGATTGAATCTGACTGGATTTCTTTTACTGTTGTATTATAACCTATCACGGAAATGAAACAACGATTCTTTGGTGCTGTACCATCAAAATTTTTATCAATAATTGTATTTATCATCCTATTAACAGCTTTGGTGGCAAAAACTGCTTTTGAGTCATTTCCTGTATAAGGTTCAGTCATTGACCCAGATTGGTCGAGCAAGATTACCATAAGGCCTGGAGTTGCAGAACTCCATTGTTGTTCATGTGTTGCCATAATTTGTATTTATTAAATTAGTGATTATTTTTTAATAATTATGTGTTATAGTCTATGCCATTCATGATAAGATGAAGATGAACATCCCGATGTGTTTGGAGCATTTTTAGTTTGGACAATTAGACCGCATTTTTTGCAGGAATAATTTATCTCTCCAAATTCACCAATTTTAATCCATTCATGATACGAAGCTTTTGAACAACCACTGGTATTTGGAGATGTGTCCTTTTTGATTACCTGTGTGCATTTTTTGCAACAAAACCAATAGTTAGGCATCTTAATAGAATTTAATTGATGTAGTTTATTATTCTAAACCTTTTCAAATTATATCATATAATTTATTCTTCATTAGGTAAATGCAAATAAGGTTTAATATGCATATTATAAATCAGGAGTGTAATTATTTATGATAATTTGAAATTTAATAAAATTATTTCAATAAAAGTAAAGATTTCTGCAATTCATTTAAAAAAGAATGAGACAAAATGGACGAAGCGCAATATGCATTGAATAGATAGCTTGCTTAAATGTTTAAAAGTGAATACAATTTTCAGTATGGAGACAGAATAGGATATAAATTGAGCTTAGGTAGTGAATGGCCAAAATATTATTAAAGTTAAGTTCCTTCAGAGTAATCAGTATTCATTTATTGATTAATATATTTATAGAATCGGCAAATCCAACCAATATATGTTGCTCTGAATGATGCAATATACATTTATCTGTTTTATACTCTAAATAACAATTCTCTGATGCATGGAAATCAATTCTATATCTGTTAACTCGTCTCAATCCAGTGTCTCTGAGAAAAAATACGAAATCACGGATAAATCTGATTTTGTCTGTTTTCAAATTAGGGGCACCATATTCATAGCAAATCTGTTTTAAATCAATCCTTAGGTTAAAAGGTAAAAGGCCAGCAATAATTGAAGTGACATCAGAGACTGAGACCGATGAGGCAGCAAACCCGATCTTGACCTTTGTTAAATTTGAAAGTTCTGGAATTATCTCAAAATGGTTTACTGGTTCAATATGTATTTTACCCTCATATCTTAATCTTCTTCGCTCTTTAAAGAATTCACCTACCTGACTCCATCTGGTCTTATCATTTTCTTCCAGAATTTTCCGCAGACCAAGACCGGTTTCAGGTGAAAGTAGTACCTCCTTTATGTCGGTTGAGATGTACTTTTTGTACCACTTGTATGGCTCATAAAAGAAATAATTAATATCAAAGACCGGATAGTTTTCGTCTGAAATATCCATAAAGTAATCATAAGAGTTTACCTCTAGCGGTACCCAGTATGGCTTAAAGAAATCTATTTCAAGGATATTGTCAAATTTAGAACACAACCATATCCATTCGATCTGAGCATCATCGAGATTATCAGGATTATATAATTCCTTCATTCTGAGAGTTGATAATACTTTTGGGTAAGAATTCAGATATGAAAGTATGTACTTGGCATTTTGGTAATGCAACCCCCATTCCGTCAAAAAAATCACCCATTCCGATTCACTTCTCAATATATTTTTCATTCCAAAGCCCCTTGTTTTTTTCTCTTGCACTTCGCTGCAATGTGAAGAATTTTTCTGCATACTTAACATTTGGAGGTACTGTCATTACCATTGCATATCCTTGTTTTACTATTTCAGCATTTATGAAAGTTCCATCTTGCAAATAAACATAAGCGAGGCTTCTACCATATTGGTCTAAAGTATCAATGTCATATTCAAGTCTTACTTTTTTACCAGCAATCAAAGAATTCAGATATTGCTTGGATTCTATGCCATAATAGCCAATAACTTTTTTAAATACATTCCGGGATTCCGGAGCATCAACTCCAATAAGACGTATTTTAATCCCTTTTTTACTACCATCATCTACCCAAAATGTATCACCATCGATTACTTTGGTAACATTCATGTAATTAGCACGAGGCTCTTGCATCCTTCTTGAATTGCATGAAAAATTAAAAATTAAAAATGTAATAATTATAACGATAGTGAGCCTTAGTTTCATTTTTAGAACAGTTCTGGTATTTAATTCCTTGAGAAATATATTCAATTATGTAGATAATGATTAAATGCAATCCAAAGGTATCTTTTTTCTGGTTGGGATTTAAAGGCTCATTTGCAGCTTCCGGATTTCAAGCTGCAAATGTGCCGATGAATCTCCCGTGATAACCATGATTCTAACTTTGCAAGCTCTTTACGCAAATGAAAACTCAGAAGTATATGGAAAGTGTTTTTTGCGGAATGTGCTTGCAAAAGACTAGTTGGTAAAGAATATAGAGATTTAAGCGATTTCCACAAGGTCATATTCTTCATCGTTATTATGCTGTAAATAATAGTCTATGTAAATGTTGATTTTTTCATCATTAAGCTCAATCCCTTCTATTTTGGTAATTCTTTTATGTACACGTGAGTAATGTATTTCTGCATAAAAAGAATTACAATCCCAAAGACTAACAGTAAACTCATCGTTTTTCCAAAAGCTTATAAAACGGCCTTTTGACGAAATAGCCTGAGCAAAAATGAAATTGTGTTTTTCATCTAATGACAGGCTGGAAAAAACGGTCAAAATGACCACCTAAGATCGGAGCAAAGAGACCACCCCC
>CAZXFB010000091.1:0-8972 GCA_964639725.1 uncultured Rikenellaceae bacterium | reverse complement strand
GAGATATAATGATCTAACCGGAATTAAAATACTTTCCAGTGATGCGGAATTAATACCTCTTACAGAAACCCTTAACACAAATACCGCTCGCCACTTAATAAAAAGCAAAGTCAATGAATACTGAAATCCTTTCTCCGGGAGTATTACAAGTGAGAAATTTAACCAAAGCTATTGGTGATTCATATAAAAGAGTAAACGAAAACTTTACTGATCATAAATCTTTCAGGATGAACTTTGATTCCTTTTCTTCATATAATGACTAATGATAAACAGGATCCCTGTAAGGATAAATGGAAATGTAATCATCATTATAACAGCCAGACTGGTTCCAACTGAATGGTTCATTTTGTAATTGTGGATATAAACAAACGGGCTCAATCCAAAACCAATCAGTGTCAGAATAATACCACCAATAAGTTCCCATCTCCAGGTAACTATCAGTAGACTTATTAAAACAAATGAAGGTATGAGATGGATCATAAAGGCAGCTATATTCTGCCATAAGGTCCTCTTGTCGGAAAAAGAATCCAACGCGAACATGCTGATGAAAAGGATAGCAATGATGCACAGAATCCTGGGCACCCAATGAATTATTTTAACTGATGTATTCATATTGATGTGATTAATGTTCAGTAGTATATCGAAATAAGAAAGCATTGAACCCGGGGTACAATGTTTCCTCATTTTGGTCTTTTTATTATTGCCTTCTAAAGTTATTTAAAACAAAATTTTCTCTGTTATGACCTGAAATTATGTGTTACCTGTATCGTTTTGCAATAGTAAAATAGCCACCGATACTCAAATGGGGCTGTTCAATAAAGGCTAATTCTGATCTATTAAAAACATTTGCAAAAGCTGCCTGAAACTGCACTTTTACATATTTCCAGCCCCCCCTGAATGTAAAAGCCGGCTCTAAAAACAGGTAATTTCTCTTATTTTTAATATTATTCAGGTCATCATAATTATACTGATCCAATTGTCTGCTGATATTATTTTCTATATTACTGAAAGATAAACTGCATATTCTTGTTGAGGCTGCAACATCAATGAACTTAAAGGTGAAACCGAATGATGGTTGAATAAATATTTTTGTAAATGACAAATCAGCTGTTCCGCTATAAGTGCTTGAAAATCCTCCACTGGTATATTGATGATGCTGATTGCAACTTCCAATTCCTCCATAAATTTCAAAGACTCCGGAATTTCTGTAAGGTTTGTAGTATCCGATAGCCCCCTCAAAGTAATTACCCTTTGACCAATCATATTGAAAATTTTTCGAAGGATCGCCGCCCTTTACCGACATATAATCTGCCATAATGCCAATTTTGTCTGTCAGAGAATAAGCTGCCTGCAGTTCGGAGCTGCCCGATTCATCTCCAATCCCATAGGCTCCGGATAAATGAATCTCATTCTTTTCCCTGAACAATGGAACATTATGAACATTTGCCACATAATAATAATGTGTGCAACTACTCATTAAATAAGCAAGAAATATAGTTGCGGAAGAAAGTTTTGCTAATGTCATCGTTAGTGAATAAATGTCAATAATTAATAACATTAAACATCCAAGTTACACCATTATTAAGCCAAAGTCAACAATACTTTGACCAGAATCATCCAGGAGATTCATAAACCAGGTAAATGAAATCAGTATAAAGAATTCTTATTGATTCCGAAGATTTTTAGATTTCAACGGTTTTCCAGAATAGAAGCAGATTGAACTCCCTAGAAACTTTCTATCTCTTCTACTAAAATCTGATAATTCCTGAATGTTGTTTCAGAAATATTCCTCCCGTAAGGAGAAGCTGTCGGCATTAATACAAATCCCCTGCCATTACCTGAAGCACCATCAGTAATAGTTTGCCTTACAATGCTTCGGAACTTATTTTCTGGCATATTCTCAATATCAGAAACTTCTATGTTTCCAAACAGAACCAGCTGTTTGCCATATTTTTCCCGTACAAATTTTAAATCAACATCACCATGGGGTGGAGGTTCAACAGGATCAATTGCATCAGCACCCATATTTATGATATAATCAAGTACATTCTTAATGCATCCATGGGCATGAATACGGGCAAATCCTCCATGATCTCTTATCTGCTTCACCATTGGCCCGGTATATTTTACCACATATTCATTGAAAAGAGAAGGTGGAAGAAAAGGTTCTGTAATAAACTCCGGACCATATATACGCCACAACCTGCCCGGAAATTCCCGGGCAACTTTTTCTGTTCTTTTATGAATGTAGCGGGAATGTTTTTCAAGGAGTTTATGACATAGAATCTGTTCTGTTAATGCAAAAATTGTAAAAGTTTCCAGGTTAAAGAGTGAAGCCACTGCACAAACAGGATCTTCTGTATCTACCATCACTATTCCCCTTTCACCTATCATTTTTTCCTGCTCAGCCAGGTAGCCGATATTGAATGTCTCCTCAAATATTTCATCAGGCAATCTGAGATAAAGATGTACATCGCCGATATTTTTCAGCAAAGGCTCTATTGTCCAAACTGTATCAACCTCCCTGTCGCGTCGTGAAAGAGTTGTCAGTTCACAGTTTTCGATCTTATATGTTAAGCGTGTGAACCTGCTCTCTTTATCCTCCCAGATATTCTCCTTTACAAATTGTTGCCTTAGCTCACTATTTTCACTCTCACCCCAGGACAGGTGAGATTTAGCCCTGACAGGACTAACCAGCCTGATTAAATCTGTGTGATCTTCGGCCAGCTTTAATAATGGCTGCCATGATTGTGAATTGTAAATATTATATTCATCCGGATCATCAGGATTTATCAGAAAACCACCTGTTTCATAAAAACTGAGAGCCGGGCGATCAACAGTTTCACCTCTTAATGTAGCCATTAACCGTTCACGCCGTGTCATTTATCTGGTTTAAATAATAGTTTTCTATTTGCTGATCAAAGCTCCGTTTGTTACTGAAAATCAATTACAAAATCACGTTATGAGTGATCTTAATATTTCATCTCTAAAAATACAAATGATTTTTATTCGGGATCAAGTCTCAATGAAAATTTCTATGAATAAACCACATACTATAAAAAATCTTTTTTACCCTTTTATTCCAGTCTGCTGATAAGATTAAAAATTCTGATAATTACTCTTTAATATAATAATAATATAGCTGCATAATCACATCCAACCTCATTCTAATGAAATTATCCTGATTAAACAGGGGAAGATATTAATTGTGAAATATTTACCATTTTTTAAATAATTTCAGTAATATTGAAATCGTGAAAATGCTATATTATGACAGAAGAAATGAAGCAAATCGCAAAAAGGATCAGGGAGATCAGGGAGATATCTGACATTTCGCCGGAGACAATGGCAGTAAACCTTGGTATCCCAATCGATGTTTACCAGCGTTATGAAAGCGGGGATGCAGACATTCCTGTAAGTTTCATTTATGAAATTGCACAGTGGTTTAATATTGAATTAACAGTACTTCTTGGAGGTAATAACCCCAAACTCCACATTTATGGTGTTGTGCGTAAGGGCAAAGGTTTAAATCTTGAACGACGGAAACAGTATAAATATGAAAGTCTTGCATATAATTTTATTCATAAAAAGGCTGAACCTTTTTTAGTTACAATTGATCCGGATCCTGAAAAATCTGATTTAAATTTCAATTCTCACCCTGGACAGGAGTTTAATTATATCATTGAAGGGTCCATGATGATCAACATTGACGGACATGAGATAACTCTCAATGAGGGTGATTCAATCTATTTTGATTCAGCTTATAAGCATATGATGAAAGCTTTGAATAATAAACAAGTAAGGTTTCTGGCCATAGTTTTATAATTACGGTAAAAAATAGGATAATGATACTGGAAAAATATCTCACACGTACTGAATTTAACTCATACGAGGACTTTAAAGAAAACTTTAAGATCAATATACCGGAAAATTTCAATTTTGCTTTTGATGTTGTTGATGAGATAGCAATACAAACGCCTGAAAAAATTGCAATGGTTTGGTGCAATGACAAGGGGGTTGAAGCAACTTTCACATTTGGACAAATGAAATTTTACAGTGATAAAGCTGCCAATTTCTTCTTGTCTGCTGGTATCAGGAAAGGTGACCCGGTGATGCTTATTCTTAAACGGCGTTACGAATACTGGTTTTGCACACTGGCTTTAAATAAAATTGGTGCCATCACAATACCTGCGACTCACTTGCTTTCAACAAAAGACATTATCTACAGGAACAATGCTGCTGATATTAAAATGATTGTATGCCTTAACGAGGCAGAAACAATATTGAGGATTGAGGAGGCAGAAAAAAAATCCCCGACTCTGAAACAAAAGGCAGTGATATGTGAAGACCGCGAAGGCTGGTTGAATTTCACAACCGGAATGAACAGCAGTTCCGATGTTTTCAGAAGGCCTCAGAAAGAAGAGGCATCTTATAATGATGACATCATGCTTCTCTATTTTACTTCGGGAACAACAGGTATGCCTAAAATGGTTAATCATAATTTTATCTACCCCCTGGGGCATATTGTTACAGCAAAATACTGGCAAAACGTACAGGATGACGGTCTTCACTTTACAGTTGCTGATACAGGCTGGGCAAAATCGGCATGGGGTAAAATTTATGGTCAGTGGTTATCTGGCAGCGCAGTTATGACTTACGATTATAATTCTTTTGTTCCGAAAGAGTTATTGAACGTTATTGCAAAATATAAGGTAGTAACTTTTTGTGCTCCACCTACCATATACAGGTTCCTGATCAAAGAAGATTTTTCGGATTATGACCTTAGCCATTTGAAATATTGTGTAGTCGCAGGTGAGCCATTAAATCCTGAGGTTTTTAAACAATTTTTTGAACACACAGGAATAAAACTCATGGAGGGATACGGACAAACAGAGTGTACAGTCGCTCTCGCGACATACCCGTGGATGGATCCCAAACCAGGTTCAATGGGTAAGCCAACACCCGGGTATGACATTAAAATTATTGATGAGGAAGGAAATCCATGTGAAACCGGGATAGAGGGTCAGATAATTATTCACACTGATAAGAAAATGCCATTGGGAATGTTTAATGGCTATTACCGTGACGAAGAATTGACAAAGAGTGTCTGGTCAAAAGGTATTTACAGAACCGGTGATATGGCATGGTGTGATGAAGACGGATATTACTGGTTTATAGGCAGATCGGATGATGTAATAAAAAGTTCAGGTTACCGTATTGGTCCTTTTGAGGTTGAAAGCGCCCTTATGGAACATCCTGCTGTACTCGAATGTGCAATAACTGCTGTACCTGACGCCGACAGAGGACAAATTGTAAAAGCAACAATTGTCACTGCAAAAAATTATATCCCTGGTGATGATCTTGCCAGAGAACTTCAGGAACATGTTAAAAGAGTCACCGCACCATATAAATATCCAAGGATAGTAGAGTTTGTAACAGAACTTCCCAAGACAATAAGCGGCAAGATAAGGAGAGTGCAGATCAGAGAGGAAGATAAACGGGATTAGAAAAAGGATAAAAAAAAAGGTTCCAACAAAAGAATTGATCATATAACATGACAGTTACAGGTCTTTCAGCATCCATATATTGCAGCTGAAATGGCCGGAGTCTCCTAATGCAGAAGGGATATGACGGAATCCTGCCTTCTCATACAGGCTTATTGCTTTGCCAAGTTCCGGAAATGATTCAAGATACAATTGATTATAACCTGCCTTTTTTGCTGATTCAAAGCTTTTTTCCATAAGCTGCCTGCCTAACCCCCTGCCTCTCACTGAAGCCTTAAGATAGAACTTTACAAGCTCTGCGCAACCATCAGGTAAGCCGGGAGTAGGGTAAATCCCACATCCTCCTATTATAATACTTTTTTCTTCTGCTATCCAGTAAACTGAACCCTGTTTTTGAAACAGAGAAAAAAGATCATCAGTAGTGGGATCAGAAAATACAGTACCCGGACGGTCAATTTTGAATTCTCTGAACACAGTACGTATAAGGTCTGCAATCTCCCTGTTGTCCTTTTTTTCAATAAGCCTGAATATAATTTCCATTATTTTAACTATACGTTAGTCAGAAAATTCCCGCAAGAATATCTGTAAATTCTTTTTCAAAACTATTTTTTTGTATCTCCGTTTACGAACAGATTCATTGCTTCAGGAGAACCATACATTATTGTGGAATAAGACTTGCCCAGACCCGGCCTGCTCTTTGGCACCTCCAGAAGCCTTGAGAATTTCATATCCCATGCTTTTTTCAGAATTCGTAAATGCTCCTGGTCGCCGGTTATACTTACACTGTTTACAAGTGACATTACAGTAACACCTATCTGTCCGATTGGTCCGGTTGCAGGACAGGAAGTATACCGCCAGTCGCTCTTCTGGTCAATCCAGGTATCATTATTAAGGTGTGTTACCCCTCTTTTTATGGAATTTGGTATTCGTTCATCACCTGACAAACGAAAATAATAACTCAATCCGTTCAATCTTACCGAGGTAATAAAACCGGCTTCTCCGACATGGTTTATTGTTACACAATTACAATGGCCCCATCCCAGCTTATAAAGCCATCCTCCGCAGTTATCATTCTGCTCTTCCAGTGCCTGATCGGCAATATATTTCATTGCTTTCAGGCATCGCTCCGATGGGCTGATCTTATAAACACCTGCCAGAGCCAGCATTGTCCAGCCGCTTTCACGTCCCACATGACTCCGTCCCCTGAATTCGAACTTTCCATCCTCAGTCAGTTTCATCAGGTTATCACCGATCTTTTCAACTGTTTCCTTGATCCAGGGATCACCTGACAAAAGGTAGTAGTGTGCCATTCCCAATGTAAATATATGACCCAGATTGAAAGGATCGAGGCAGAGGTAAGGTGTTTTGGTATCTCCTACATTTAGCTCTATATAAAGGTCTTTTATTTTTTCTACAGAATGAAATCCTCCAACATGGCCTATGCTATGCTCATGCACCATTCCGGGTCTTGATGGATAAGCTGCTGATTCCCATTGGGAGAAATATTTTTTAAGCTCAGGGTTGATATAATGCACCACATCCACTTCGCTGAAATGACGGGCTGCCTGTTCTGCCACAAAATAGTATTTTGGATCGCCACTCCTTGCAAATTGAGTCAGTATATGCAATGGGGTATCATATTCATGATTTCCCCAGTTACAATTACGCTCACCCCACCAGTCACCCCAGTTCATAGCTCCATAATCACGCTGCTCACGTATAGAACGACAGTATCCTTCAAACAGATTTTCAGCCCATTTATCATACTCTCCCATCCCTTTGCTACCAGCAGGAGCCACATAACCCCACTCCCCGGTAGCAATAGCCTGAGCGGGATTGGCAGCCAGGACAAGCTGGTTATCAGACGACTTTGCAAGATTTTCTCCATTCCCGGAAAGATCAATCCACACCTGCCATCGACGCACCTGACCTTCACGTAAACGATATGCATTCCCTTCAAACAGGTAATCGTGCTTATACCATGGCTCCATATGAGCAAATGTACCCTCTTTAAAGTGCGGAAAGAGACCCAGTTTAGCAGATTTTGAATTAACCTCCAGACTTTTCGGCCATTGCTGCCAGAAATCCCGGATGGTCAACGCCATTGTACCTTTACCATCAGTCATCTCAATCCATCCCGGAGCTTTGCTTCCCTTGCCATTCGCACCTTCGAAACTGTAATTCTGATCATCTGTCTGGAATAGTCTCACCGGAGTAACTTCATCAGGCTTACCATTCCAGCCAGGGGAACCTCCAATTGAAGCATAATTTATGCCACTTAAGGGAATGAATTCCAGGCTGAGATCATTAATATACTGGATCATATCATTCTCTCTGTTTATCAGGATCTGAGGTTCAAAATAGACCTGCGACATCCCGGCAAAGACGGATGCCCGTAACCGGAAATCAGTTTCCTTTTGTCCCCCGGGAGTACGAAATGATCCTTTAAGCAATATCGTTGAACGCAATTTACCCTCAGTTTCAACTATTGAAGACTCCGTTATTCCTTCACAACGTTCACCTTTCCGGTTAATCATAATAAGTTTAACATCCACTCTTTTTGATATCCGTAATAAAGCCCCCGGAATTGCTGAAATATTAACTTGTCCCGATCCGACAGAAACAAAACCTCCTTTTGCTTTTTTTACTGGCTGAGATGGCTCAGGTTCCCTTGTATTGTTTGCTTTTGTCAGCCTCAGATGGGTGCTTCCTCCTTTAGGTGGCGCAGTCTGAAAATCGAGTAATACCCACTTTACACTGCCATCATCCCACCGGTTAAGCACTGACATCTGACATGGTACAGGCTTGTTTTCACTATCGAGTAAAACCAACCTGCTTCCTTCCGGCGCATAACCTCTCTCTACCGGAACACCTCCTGTTACCGGTCGTGCAAAATCAAGTCCTGCCGTCTCTGTAACATCTATGTTCAGGTACCATTGACCTGGCCCGTCACCTGATCTCTTATCAGGGTCATTCCCATATGCTAAAGTCGCATTGAATATTAAGGCTATAATTAATAGTCCGACGTTAGATCTATAATGATTAAAACCCTTAATATGAGTATCTGCTCTATAAAAGAGTTTCAGGTCATAAAGTGATAACCTGAAATTTTTCAGAAGATCAAAATTCCAATTATTCATTATTACAATTGTTATAGATAAAAAGATAATAAGTACAGGCAGTCAAATATAAAATATTAAATGAGTATCTGGAAAAAATAATAACTGAAATGGAATTAATTCATACTATTAAAATAGGTGAGGGGGATTCCTCGCTGGCGCTCGGAATGACATGCGATGTTGGTTGTTTGTGGGGAAAGCAGAGACGATTCGCTGAGCGAATCGTCTCTGCTTTCCCCTATGTCACATAAAATACTGTCATTCCGAGCTGAAACCCTGAGAGAAGCGAAGGGGCCAGCGAGGAATCTCATAATCAATTGTTTTAAATTTATTATTGATAACCGATACT
>CAZXFB010000090.1:0-9411 GCA_964639725.1 uncultured Rikenellaceae bacterium | reverse complement strand
TAATATTTTATTTTCAATTCAGATGTCTTATTACACTGACTTTTCAATAAGCAACAAATATATCAAAAAAAAACAAACATAATATAGTATTTTATAGGTTTGGCACTTCCATTTAATCAGTAATTTAACTGGAATTCGTCTTACTTTGTGGTATTTGAAATTTTTCTACTCTTTTAGTGTAACAGATAAGTCTTTTCATAGTTAAAATTATTATCTTAGTAAAATATTAATGATCGTTGATCAAAACCATGATGTATATGAGGAAAGTTATTTTATTCTTGTTGTTTTGCTATACTTCCTTGGCATCAGCTACAAATTATTATGTCAGCAGTAGTGCAGGAAATGATGGTTTGGATGGAAAATCGCAATTGAACGCCTGGAAAACCATCTCGAAAGTGAATAGTAAAACTTTTTTGCCTGGTGATTCAATTCTGTTCAAGAAAGGAGATGTATGGAGAGAGGAATTATTGGTTCCATCTTCAGGTACTTCAGCTAGCTATATTGTATTTTCATCTTACGGGAGTGGCGATAATCCAAAGATACTTGGTTCTACTCAGGCAACAACCTGGACTGATCAGGGCAGTAATATTTGGAAATCAGTTGCAACATTTGCTAATCCACAAGGCTTTCCTGCAGACATACATTTTATTGCATCGGATAAATCAGTGGCGTGGGGAAACTGGAAAACAACTACCGGATTACTTGTTGCAGAATACAACTGGACCTGGAGTGCAAACTATATTTATGTTTATTCTCCTGCAAACCCGGCTACACGATATTCCAGTATTGAGATTCCTCAAAGGTTTCTGGGTGTTGATACCCAATATAAGGAGTATCTTGATTTTAATGGCATTGATGTGCTATTCGCCGGTTATATGGGATTTGATTCATATAGTCAGCATAGCGACCATCAAAACAAATATGGATTAATAATTCAAAATTGTGAAATCGGACATATTGGAGGAATAATAAATGGACAGGTTGGTTTCGGGATAGGTGTGGTGTATTCAAATTTAATAATTAGAAAATGTTCAGTTCATGATTGTGGCCGAAGGGGTATTTCACTTGATATTTATGGAAGTGGATTTACTGCAAGAAATGCTGTAATTGAGGACAATAAGCTTTATAATGGATTTCATACAACTGCAATTGACATAAGTGTTGGGAATGCATCATATACGGGAAGCTGGGATAGCGTTATTATTAGAAAAAACCTCATTTATGAAGAAGGAGATAATTTCACCCCGGTTGCTGTGTCAAATCAGATATTTTTACAAAATTGGGATAAACATACCGGCCCGGCTGTTTTGTCCAAAGTTTATATCTATAACAATATTTTTAAATATACTCATGCAAATGCGATAGCCATTGAAGCAACACAAAGTACCTATGTATATAATAATACTTTCTATGGACATAACAAGGCAATTTATCCAGCTTATACATTCTATGCAGATACTGACGCTCGTAAAGTAAAGATAAAGAATAATATTTTCTATACTTTACTTAGTTTTGATACAAGTGGTTCTGGGGCAGAGGTTGTAACTACCAGCGTTACTACTTCTGAACTAGATGTGGATTATAACTTATACTACAGAATCAGCAACAGTCTTCGAATAATGCTGATAAACGGTGCTAGTTACTATATGAATCAAATCGCAAATATACGATCAATGTATGGTTGGGATGCCCATAGTCCAACTCCGGCAAACCCTCTTTTCGTATCTGCTACAGATTATCACGTACAGGGTGGCTCTCCTGCCATTGGCGCCGGAGTTGCAATACCTGGTATAACTACTGATTTCGAAGGGAATGCATACACTAATCCACCAAATATCGGATGTTACGCCACCCCTAGTATTACGAGTAATCCGACTTACCTTGGTTCAGTAGTTGAAAACGCAGCTCCTTCCTTGATTGAGCTAAGGTATAATATTACTCTGGCAAATATTGTACCTGCAACTTCAGCTTTCTCAGTTATGGTCAATTCAGTAAGCAGAAGTGTCAGTTCTATAGCTATTTCGGGTGCTAAGGTGCAGTTATCACTGGCAAGTCCTGTTGTGTTTGGTGATGTTGTTACAGTTGCATATACCAAACCGGCATCTAATTCTATACAATCCTCAGCTGGAGCAGAGGCCGTATCATTTACCGCTCAAACTGTAACAAATAATGTTAATCCACCAAGTCCTGTATATGTCAGTTCTGCTATTGAAAATGCCACTTCCACACTGATTGAGATGACATATAATTTAACCCTTGCAAATATTGTACCTGCTGCATCTGCTTTTTCTGTACTGGTTAATTCTGTGAATCGCACAGTTAATACGGTTACAATAAGTGGAACAAAGGTCAGATTGACTTTGGCAAGTTCTGTAGCCTATGGTGATATTGTGACTGTTGCCTATACAGTTCCGGCCACAAATCCTTTGCAATCTTCATCAGGTGGGAAGGCTATTACAATTAGTGCTAAAACTGTAACCAATAATGTAAATCCTGCCATACCTTCATATGTTAGTTCTGTAATTGAAAATGCCACTCCAACTTCCCTGGTAATGACATATAGCCTGACTCTTGCCAGTATCACTCCAGCAGCCACGGCATTTACGGTTATGGTTAACTCGGCAGCAAGAACTATTAATTCCGTTGTTATAACCGGTACAAAAGTACAGCTTACTTTATCGAGTGCTGTTGTTTTCGGTGATATAGTCACTGTTGCCTATACCAAACCAGCTGTAAATCCTTTACAGGCCTCTTCTGGAGGTCAGGCAGCAAATCTAAGTGCCAGTGCGGTAACAAATAGCGTAAGTCCTTCAAATCCCATATGTATCAGTTCTGTCATTGAAAATGCTACACCGGCTTTACTCGAAATGACTTACCAATTAACTCTTGCCAATATTATTCCTTCAGCAACAGCATTTACAGTTACAGTTAATTCAGCAACAAGGTCCATTAATTCAGTTACAATAAACGGAACAAAAGTTCAGTTAACTCTGGCAAGTGCTGTCATATACGGTGATATAGTCACTGTTGCCTATACAAAACCAGCTATTAATCCTTTACAAACTTCTTCCGGCGGACAAGCTGCTACGTTCAGTTCCAAAGTGGTAACAAATAATGTAAGTCCTGCAAATCCGGTATATATATCCTCTGTAATCGAAAATGCCACGCCATCTTCCCTGGAAATTTCATTCAGCCTGAGTCTGGCGAATATTTCTCCCGATGTCACTGCATTTAAGGTGATAGTAAATTCAGTATCAAGAACTGTGAATTCAATTCTTATAAATGGAACAAAAGTCAAGCTGACACTTGCAAGTGCAGTTGTTAATAGTGAAGTGGTTACTGTTGCCTATACAAAACCAGCCTTTAATCCATTGCAGTCTAATGCAGGTGGTCAGGTTTCAACATTTACTGCTCAAACTGTAATTAATAACATTGGTGTTGTAAATATTCCACCGGAAATCAATATGGTGTTTTCAGATACATGCATATCAGGATTTGTGGGTCAAATTGATGCCTCGGCCAGTACTGATGGTAATAATGACATATTAACATTTGAATGGATAGCACAAGGAGAAGTAGATATTTCATCTGCTACAGGTTCTAAGATCCAATTTCTTGCTCCGATAGTCAGTATATCTGAAACAATTGACTTTATTTTGAGTGTCAGCGATGGCAAATCTGTGCAGAAAGACACTATATCAATCACAATAGTACCATATACTCTCGAGCTTTCTCAGGCAGATCTGACGGCCATTGATGCCAGTAGCTATCTGGTAAATGATTTCGCATCAAATATTGCAGATGGTGCTTCAGGAACCTTCTGGTCTGCAGATGGTGATAACCAGTGGATTACAGGGAAGCTAAAGGTCCCATTCAGAATAGATCATCTGAAACTTTCATTTTCAGATGTTAACATGGGTGGATCTTTTTTTGATATTTTAGCTTCAAAAGATAGTTTGTCCTGGGATCCATTACTGACTAATTCAACATCATGTGGTTTTTCTGATAAACTTCAGATATTCCCATCCCAGGGATCAAATTTAAATACATACTCCTTCATAAAGCTGGTTGGACATGGAAATTCACTGAATACATTGAATAAGATTTCAGAACTGCAGGTATTCGGAGGAGCTATATATTCAAGCAGTGATTTAATTGAAATAGGGATGACTGTCTACCCAAATCCTGCACAGGATTTCATAAATATATTTTTTAAGAATTCTCTGCAGGAAAAACAGATTATCAGAATAATAAATATTTCTGGAAATTTTGTTTATCAAGAATCATTTGATACCGGTCTTAATTATTTACAGATACCGGTAACTTTCCCCCCGGGATTTTATATTATTCAATTGATTTCTAATGAAAGGATAAGGGAGGCATCAAAAATATTGATTCAGAAGTAATTATGAATATATTTACGGGAGTTCTAAAGTAATCACAGCAATATTTTAACGAATAGATCCTTCCTGGTGCATGCCTTTTTATCTTATTTCATATACTCATTTACTAGAGCTACAATATTATTAACACTATCAAAAGCCTCAGGTGTTGCTTTGCTTGGTGGAATTTTAATTTTAAACTTATTTTCAATAAAAACAAGTAAAGAAACCATAGAAAATGAATCCACATACCCACTTGAAATCAGAGGGGTATCGTATGTGATTTTTTCATCCTCATCTTCAAGATATTCTTTGATAACATAATTTAATATAATGTTTTTCATTTCTTCCTGATTCATTCTTTCCATATTTCTGATTTTTCTAATTGTATAAACTGATAAAGATATAATTTTCAATCGTTCTCTAAAGTGGATATATCACCAATATCTTCACCCCATTCTTTTGCATGAAGAACCCTTCTCATTATCTTTCCACTTCTGGTTTTTGGAAGCTTTTCCATGTATTCTATTTCCTGTGGCATAGCCATGGGGGATAATTTTTTTCTGATGAAATTCATTATTTCGAGTTCGAGATCAGAACTTTGTATGAAACCAGGCTTAAGAGTGACAAATGCTTTCACAACCTCCATATTCAAATCATCGGGTTTTGCAACAACTGCTGATTCTGCTACTGCGGGATATTCAAGCAGGGCTGATTCAACTTCAAACGGGCTTACAAGATGACCACCAGTGTTGATAACATCATCATCCCTTCCAATAAACCAGAAATAACCGTCATTATCAACCATTGCTTTGTCGCCGGTTAAGTACCACCCATTAACAAACTTCTCCAGGTATTTCTCATTATTATTCCAGTAGGTTCTCATCATAGCGGGCCACCCTGGCCTGAAGGCAATTAGACCGATCTTCCCAGCTTCAGTTATTGGTTCAAATGTCTTTGAATCCAGGACAACACCTTTTATTCCCGGAAATGGTTTTCCCATTGATCCGGGCTTAACTTTCATTCCCGGGAAATTTGAGATCATTATTGAACCTGTTTCAGTCTGCCAGAATGTATCGTGAAAGGGTTTCCCGAAAACTCTTTCAGCCCAGATAACTGCTTCTGGGTTTAATGGTTCTCCAACGCTGGCAAGATACCGCAAGCTTTTAAGATTAAAGCTTTTGGGTATTTCATCACCTGCTTTCATTAAAGACCTTATTGCTGTTGGTGCTGAATACCACATTGAGACTCTATGTTTCTCAATGAATCTATACCAGTTTTGAGCTGAGAATCCTGTATCCAGAACACACTGTGTAATTCCCATACTCCAGGGGCCAATAATGCCATATGAAGTTCCTGTAACCCAACCAGGATCAGCTGTGCACCAGTAGATATCATCAGTTTTGAGATCTAATACCCATTTTGTTGTAAGATATTGAGAAATAATAGAATAATGCACATGTTTTACTCCCTTTGGCTGTCCTGTTGTACCTGATGTATAATGAAGTACAGACGGTGATTCAGCTTTTGTAGGGAAAATGTCCATTTCCTCTACCTTGATGGCTTCTTCAAGACTAAATGAGATCTCTTTATCCTCAAGTTCCTTTGTATGAATATGATCAACTATGATTATAAATTCAAGATGGGGGAGAAGGGCTTTAATTTTCTTAACTTTGTGTAAGTGTTTTCTTTGAGTAATTATAGCTCTGGTTTGTGCGTTTTCCAGCCTGACAAAAAGGGATTCATCTCCAAATGCGGAGAACAATGGCTGTACAATTGCACCAATTTTAAGTATTCCAAGAAAGGATAAGTAAAGTTCTGGTATGCGGTCCATGAAGAGACATACCCTGTCTTCATTATTTATCCCCAGATTTCTGAGGAATGTTCCTATAGTATTTCCTGCCAGACGGATATCGTTGAAAGTGAATTTCTTTTCAACTCCACCAAAACCCTCATAAATCAATGCAATTTTATTGGCACTCCCTTTATTACATATCCTGTCAGAACAATACCAGCCAATGTTTATTGAATCTCCATCTCTGTATTCCAACTCATCCTCAGCCAGTGACCAACTAAAATCTTTTAGTCTTTCTTCGTATGAACCAATATTTGACATAATGGAATTCTTTAGTACAAGAACAAATCAGCATCCAAGATAGTTCAAAATTAAGTATTGATAAATGACCTTGATGATATTTTAATCAGTTAAGAGAATCTTTACTAAGATCAGGGTTTTTATGTTTGTTCTCACTTGATTCACTCCAGTATTTCTACAACCCAGTCCTCTTGAACACTGTCTGGATAGTTTTTACCAGGATAATAAAATCAAGACGAAGTGACCAGTTGTCAATATATGCCAGATCCATTTCCATCCATTGTTCAAATTTGATGGAGTTTCTGTCCGGCTTAATCTGCCAGAAACAAGATAATCCTGGCTTAACAGACAATCTTCTCAATTGCCATCTTTTATATTGAAGGGTCTCGCTTTGAAGCGGGGGGCGTGGTCCAATCAATGACATCTCTCCCTTGAGAATATTGAATAGCTGCGGAAGTTCATCCAAACCTGTCTTACGGAGAAATTTGCCTATCTTTGTAACTCTTGGATCATCCTTAATTTTAAAAACCGGACCATCCATTTCATTTTTATCTCCAAGATCTTTACGTATATCTTCAGCATTTGCAACCATTGTTCTGAACTTGTATAGATAAAACTTACGGCCTCTTAATCCGACGCGTGCCTGTTTGAATATTAGTGGTCCGGGAGAGGTAAATTTGACTAAAATGCTTATAATTATTAAAAACGGCAATAAAAATATTATTAAAAAGAGTGAAATACTGATGTCCATTATCTTTTTTATTGTCAGAGCAAATGAATTGTGAGGTACATTGATGAATGTAAGAAACTTTTCATTCGCAAGATCAGTTTTAACAGCATTTGTAAGGCTGATTATTGAATCCTTACATTTCAACCTGAATGTTACTCCAAGCTCTTCACAGGATCTTACTGTCTCTCTTACTTCAGATGGTACAACCTTATTTTTAACATAAAGAACTTCATCAATCAAATCAACCTCCATAAGATCGTTGAGCACTCCAATAAATTTATCCGGAAGGATTATGATCTCTTTTTCATATTTTTCTTTTATTACTTCTGATCCTGTAAATATAGCAGAGACTTTGTATCCCCATTCCTTTGTTGATAAAAGATTTTCAATAAACGTCAGGGAAGTATCATCAGCAATTAAAACTATATTTATAAAATTATACCCCTTTGCCCTGTAAATCTTAAAAACTTTATATTCCATCAATCTGACAAAAAACAGGAAAACAAAACCAAAAATGGCAAAGAGAACCAGGAATAGACGGGATATCAGGTATAATTTGAAAATAAAATAAAAAACTAATAGAAGAACGATTATTAATAAAGTTGATTGCAGGTATTCGAAAAACAGGACCCTGTAACGCTTTGTTCTTGGTATTTCAGTAACCTGGATCAGGTACAGAATTACCAGCCAGAATGGCATGATCAGGAGATATAATTTCAGAAGTCTTGGCTCAGTAAAAAAGAACCCGCCTACTTTAAAATAATTTATCAGATATGAACATTGAAATGCTAATGCAATTGCCAGAACATCAATTGCCCCGAGTATTAAATTTAAAAGCTTCCAATTCCTTAGGAAAGGGATTATGTGAAGACGATTTAAGGTATTGAAAACATCCATAAAGATCTAATAAAAATAGAGGAGGCAGGTATATGAAATAATAATTACAGTCACCGGCATTAAAATAGTAATTATTATTGAGACAGCTTTACTTTTTGAGCACAAAAATAAGTGAGTCCGTTTAATTCTGTCATATCCAGGACTTTTAATCCGGCATCTTCAAGAAGTTGTGTTGTAGTTCTTTTTGTCATATACCTGTTTGTTCTGGAATCAACAATATTAAACATCATATTTAAAACTGGTATCCTTGACGTGATGCCATTTTCCAGCTTATTAGACTCACCTGATAACTGATTCTGTACCCTGAACAAATTCAATAATGATCCTCGTCGGTTTTTATAATCAAAAAAGCAGCCAACAAAGTAACTTTTCTGAGGCATATTGTGATAGATATTGTGCAAAAAGTCCTTTATTTGTTTAATGTGGTTTAGTTGTTTCAGATTCACCATAGTTCTGACATTCTGAAGATCTTCAGAATCATAAAAATAATGGTGCTGAGAAGACAGAATGGTCAGATTCGGATCTTTTGTTAAACCAAGCCAGTCAATGTAATTATAAAAACTTCCACATCCTTCATTGAACAGTTTTTCTAAAACAGGATTTTTCTCATCTCCTTTATCAGGAAAACTACCCCTCAACAGACTTCTATTTATACGTTGATCATTTATGATATTTTCAGTATTTTTCACTGTTGTGGAATCAATAATTATTGTCTGTTTCATCAGGAGTGAAATTAGACATTAAGTGAACATCAGTCAAGTTACTCAAAATACATATTCCGGAAAGGGGGTATAAAAAATTTTCAACTTATCATTCTAAAAATGATGAATGTCGGCAATAAAGGTGCATTGATGAATAAAAAACATACGTTCGTCAAAATATATATTTATTTTATTAAAGAATCAACGCAAATTGGGTGAAATAAGAGGATTTCTTTATATATGGTTCTTATAATTAGATTTTTATAACATTTACTTAAATTCAAATGTGCAATAATTATTCATATCGGAATTTTGACTAATGGAATGAAAAATTTGATGAATTTTCCAATCCGGATGAATTTTTTTATTTAACCCTATATTTGCAGAAATTCAAGGAGATCAATTTTTGGTTAACACACCTAAATTTGTGGTAAAGAATTTTTGTCAGGAAAAATTATTTTACGATGCATTCGAGAAGTTATAATGCTTTACAAAAATAATTAATTGTTTAAACATGAGAATTCTTCATTCAAATTCACCTTCATGATTTATTGGCGTTTCTTAACGACTTAAGATCGAATCCAAGAGAAAATCTCAATGTACGAG
>CAZXFB010000089.1:0-9603 GCA_964639725.1 uncultured Rikenellaceae bacterium | reverse complement strand
TGTCATGCCCGAAGGGTCATGACGGGGTGGTTGATTTTCCTTTTGAGACAGCCTCATTTATTATATAAGCGTCTACTCGTGTTTCTTAGTTATATTTTTCAGGAAAAGACTCTCTCATAATACTATACACTGCATCAAAAATATCTTCTGCACTAGGTTTTGAAAAATAATCTCCATCGGTTGTGTAGGCCGGACGATGTTCTTTACCTGTCAGTGTTTTTGGAGGAGTGTCGAGATAGTGCCAGCCTCCCTGTTTCTCAATTACTTCCTGCATCATATATGCTGTTGTACCTCCGGGAACATCTTCGTCGAGAAAAAGTACCCTGTTTGTTTTTCTGATAGATTCTATGATTGTTCTATTAATATCAAATGGGATAAGGGTCTGGACATCAATAACCTCCACAGACACTTCATGATCAGCGAGCTGTTTTACAGCCTCAGTTGCTATCTTAACTGTTGATCCATAAGTCACTATTGTTAAATCAGTTCCCTCACATATTATCTCAGGTATTCCAAGCTGTAAACGGTACTCACCTATATTATCAGGCATTTTCTCTTTAAGTCTGTATCCGTTTAGTGGTTCTATAACTATTGCAGGGTCATTACCCTCGAGCAGTGTATTATAGAAACCGGCAGCTCTTGTCATATCACGGGGAGCACAGACATATACGCCTCTTACAGAACTGATAAGCATACTCATTGGCGATCCGGAGTGCCAGATCCCTTCAAGACGGTGCCCTCTTGTGCTGATGATCAGCGGTGCAACCATACGCCCTGCTGTCCGGTAATGAGTTGTAGCCAGGTCATCGCTTAAAAGCTGCAGAGCATACATCAGATAATCAAGATATTGAATCTCTGCTATTGGTCGCATTCCCCTTAGCGCCAGGCCTATTCCCTGGCCAAGTATTGTTGCCTCCCTGATCCCTGTATCTGTTATCCGCAACTCTCCAAACTTATTCTGCAAGCCCTCGAGTGATTGATTCACACCTCCAATCTTTCCTGTATCTTCACCAAATGTAACCAGGAGGGGATATTTCATAAAGAGCTTATCATAATTATCTCTCAAAATCTGCCTTCCTGGTACTTCAGGGGAGTTCTGAGAGTAGACCGGAGCAACAGGTTTTACTTTCAGAGATGAAGTAGAGGTTTCATTGTAGAGGAAAGTATCATAACTTTCTGCGGCATCCTCATAATTTCTCTTCAGCCAACCTTGAAGTTCAGTCTTAAGATTATCAGCTTTATCGCATGACTCACAAACATTGCGCAATATTTTCCTTGCAGCAACAAAGTTATCTTTTCTGATCGGGTTGAGCACCTTCCCCAGATCTTCAGCTATCTTAACAACAGCTGAGTCTTTCTGATCTTCATGACATTTGCACTTCCTGTCACCAATGATTTTTACCAGAGCATCCCTTTCGATCCTTATTGGATTCTGAAACAGATCCCATCCTTTCTTCCTTGAGTCTTTAGCTTCTTCCTCAGCCTCAGTTAAAATTCTATCCAGTTCTTCGGCGGATGCTATATTATTATTTAAAATCCATTCTCTCATCTTCCGTATCGGATCAAATTCTTCCTCCCATTTAAGCCTCTCCCCGCTTTTATATCTTTCGTGCGATCCGGATGTTGAGTGCCCTAAAGGCTGAGTAACATCCTCAATATGAAACAGTACAGGAACATGCTCTCTCCTGCAAACCTCTATTCCCTCTTCATATAACTTGATGAGTCCCGGATAATCCCATCCTTTACCTTTAAAAATCAAAATACCAGGTCTTCCAGGTTCCTGTTCGAATCCTTTTAGGATATCCGAAATACTTCCTTTAGTTGTCTGATACTTTTTGGGAACAGATATCCCATAACCATCATCATAAACGGAAATTGCCATTGGCACCTGCAAAACACCTGCTGCATTGATTGTTTCCCAGAAATGACCTTCCGAGGTACTTGCATCACCTATTGATCCGAAAGCAACTTCATTTCCATTTAACGAGAGAGTGGTAAAACGATGTAGCTCTTTGTTCTGCCTGAATAGTTTTGAAGCATAAGCCAGACCCAAAAGACGAGGCATCTGACCGGCAGTTGGAGAAATATCCGAAGAGGAATTTTTCTGTTTTGTCAGATCACGCCATGTTCCATCTGTATTAATATTAGGAACTGAGAAGTGGTTATTGAATACCCGACCACCGCTCCCCGGATTTATCTCACGGTTTGTATTACCATAAAGCTGGTGAAAAAATTCAAGTGAATTATAAAGACCCATTGCCATCATCCATGTCTGATCGCGGTAATATCCCGATCGCCAGTCACCTTCTTTAAACTGTTTTGCCAGTGCAATCTGTATAATCTCTTTCCCATCACCAAAAATCCCAAATTTGGCTTTCCCTGACAATACTTCACGCCTTCCTATTATGCTCAGGTTACGACTGAGGTTAGCAAGTCTGTAATCGGCAAGAATACTAACTTTATCCAGATTGATCTCCGAGAACTGATTATTTTGTTCCATTTTTATCCCTGTTTGATATTCAATTTGCTGAACTGTAAACAATAATTATCCGGTGTTGTTATAAATAAAGAATGAAATGATAGCTACCTTTGAAGAATATTCTGAAATAGTAAAGTTACAAAATATTAAAGTACTCTGCATATGTTATTAAAGTTATTGATAATAAGCTCTATACTCATTATAATCTCTTTTTCACTCCTGGGAATAAGTATCCTTATAAAAAAACATGGTAAATTTCCGAATACACACATCAGCCAGAATAAGGAGATGCAGAAACGTGGCATCAGCTGTGCCCAACACAATGATGTTGGCTGTAATCCGACAGACGGCCTCAATGGTTGTTCGACATGCGGAGTAAAAAATCTCTAGGTCAACCTTTGAAATGAAGATATAATTACCTGTTATTATTTTCCGAAATATTCTTTTTCAGATTTTCAGATATCCATGTTTGAAAATTACCGCTTTCGTCTGAATAGATAAGGTAAGCATCCAGTTTGTTTCTTACGATAAAATCAATAGAACTCTCTCTGCCCATAACCATACAGGCAGTTGCTATTCCATCAGCCATAGCACATTGATCAGCCAGAATAGTCGCACTAAGTAATTGATTTTTTGCCGGGTAACCCGTTCTCGGATCGATAGTATGAGAATATTTAATACCATTTTCAACATAGAATTTTCTGTAATTTCCGGAGGTTGCCAGTGATTTATCCCTGAGGCTGATGATAGCCTGAAGTTCATTACCTGGTATCATATTATTATCTTCAGGCCGGTCAACTCCAATTTTCCAGGGTTTACCAGCTTTCCCTCCTTTGACTCTTACCTCACCCCCGATCTCAACAAGATATGTCCCGATTTTCAAACGGTCAAAATATCTGCAGATCACATCTACTGAATAACCCTGTGCTATTGCATTGAAATCCAAACTGATTCCGGGGTCTGATTTTACGACTTTACCATTTACAAGTGACACCTTGTCCATTCCCACAAGCCTTAATAAACTATCACGTTTTGTTTCGGTAAAGTTTTTGTGATCATCGGGACCAAAACCCCATGCTCTGACCAGTGGTCCGACAGTAACATCAAATAAACCGCCTGTAATCCTTGATATCTCCTCTGACATTTTAAAAACCTCAATAAAAAAAGTGTCAGGAATAACTGTTTCATTTCTGTTTATTTTTGAAAGTACGGATGAATCTTCATAAAGGGATAATGACAAATCGAAGTTGTAAAAAATATTTTCAACATTCTGCTTCATTGACAATGGATCAAGACCTGGTGTATTCTCATAGACAATGCTATAAGTAGTTCCCTGTATGAAACCTGAGAAACTATCGTATACTGGTTTTGTTTTTACACAGGAAGTGAGATAAAAAACAACCACCAGAATTCCCGCAAATACTTTTCTGCTCATTTTTATTAATATTTTATACAAATGCTTTTAAAAAAGCCTTTTGTTTTATAGATTACAAAAGAGCTAGCTAAATTCCGAAATCATCAAATGCAATGTTCTCTTTAGGTACTCCCAGGCAGTCGAGGGTCTTTATTACAGCGCTATTCATCTGGGGCGGACCACAGAAATAATACTCTATATCCTCTGGCTCCTCATGCTTACTAAGATAGTTATCAAAAAGCACTTTATGAATGAACCCGGTATAACCTTTCCAGTTGTCTTCAGGTAATGGTTCAGATAATGCAAGGTTAAAGGTGAAATTCGGAAACTTCTTCTCGATAGCCCTGAATTCCTCCTCATAGAATACCTCTCTCAAGGATCTGGCTCCATACCAGTAAGATACTTTTCTCACTGTTTTAAGAGTATTGAACAGATGGAATATATGAGATCTCAGGGGTGCCATTCCTGCTCCGCCTCCAATGTAAACCATCTCACTATCAGTATCTTTTATATGAAATTCACCATAAGGCCCGGATATAAAAACTTTATCGCCTGGTTTACGGGAGAAGATAAAGGTTGAACATAAACCAGGGGGAACATTCAAATACTGCTTTTTTTCATTATCCCAGGGAGGAGTTGCAATTCTGATATTAAGTTTAATCAGATTTTTCTCAGCAGGATAGTTTGCCATTGAATATGCTCTGAATGTCTCTTCACTATTTTTCACGTTGAGATCCCACATCTTGTACTGAGCCCAGTCATCCCTGAATTTTTCTTCTATTAAAAAATCTTTGAAACTTGCATTATATTTAGGAACATCAATTTGTATATATCCACCCGGTAAAAAATCAAGCGATTCACCATCAGGCAGCTTTACGACAAACTCCTTAATGAATGTTGCTACATTGTTATTGGATATAACTTCGCACTCCCATTTCTTAATGCCCATAACAGACTCTGGCACTTTTACTGTAATGTTTTCCCTGATTTTAACCTGGCACCCGAGTCTCCAGTGGTTATGTTGTTCTTTCCTCGTGAAGAATCCTGTCTCGGTAGGAAGAATTGATCCGCCTCCTTCCATTATCTGACATTTACACATTCCACATGTTCCTCCTCCCCCGCAGGCAGAAGGAAGGAAGATACCGTTACCGGAAAGCGTGGAAAGAAGGTTAGAACCTGGATTTACATTAAGTTCCCTGTCATTAATATTAAGCAGAACCTCTCCTTTGGGTGAGAGTTTGTCTCTTGCCACAAGAAGAATGCTGACAAGAATAAGTATTACCAGAAGGAAAACTATGATACTGTATAAAATTGTAGTTCCTGTTGTAATTAATAAAACCATGATGTTGAATTTTCGATTAAAGTTTAATTCCCATAAATCCCATAAAAGCTATTGCCATAAGTCCTGTAAGTATAAATGTTATTCCCAAACCTCTAAGAGGAGCTGGCACATTACTGTACCGTAATTTTTCACGTATTGCAGCGATACTTACAATTGCAAGCATCCATCCTATACCAGATCCAACACCAAATACCGTAGCTTCAACTACTGTTTGGTATTCACGTTCCTGCATAAACAAGGCTGCTCCAAGAATTGCACAGTTAACGGCAATAAGAGGAAGAAAGATCCCAAGGGAATTATATAATGACGGGCTGAATTTCTCTATAATCATTTCAACAAGCTGAACCATTGCAGCAATTACAGCAATGAAAACCATAAATGTCAGGAAGCTGAGATCAACGTCAGCGTATCCTTCACCAAGCCATGCGAGAGCTCCTTTTTTAAGGACATAATGCTCAACAAGGAAATTAACTGGCATGGTAATCAGAAGCACGAATACTACTGCAACACCAAGACCAATTGAAGTTTTGACATTTTTTGAAACTGCAAGGTATGAGCACATGCCTAAAAAGTAGGCAAAGATCATGTTATCAATAAAAATTGATTTTATAAATATATTGAGTAAGTGTTCCATAATTATAATCTCTATTTATTATCAATAAGACTTTTGTTTTTACTTCGCTGAACCCATATTATAAGGCCAAGAAGTATGAGTGCCATTGGAGGAAGAATCATCATACCATTATTTTCATAACCAGTAGAATAAACTCCAATTTTCCCCATAACCTGGTAACCGTAAATAGTTCCTGATCCGAGCAACTCCCTGAAAAATGAGACAACAATAAGTATCATACCATAACCTGCCCCGTTACCGAGCCCATCAATAAATGATGGCCATGGTTTATTGGCCATTGCAAATGCTTCAAGACGTCCCATTAGAATACAGTTTGTAATAATCAGGCCTACAAAAACCGACAATTGTTTACTCACATCAAAAGCATATGCTTTGAGTAATTGGTCAACAAGAATTACCATGGTAGCTATAACCACCAGCTGAACAATAATTCTTATTCTGTCGGGAATATATTCTCTTATTGCTGCAATAACCAGGTTTGATACTGCAGTAACAATTACAACTGATAAAGCCATTACAATGGCTGGTTTGAGTTTGACAGTCACAGCCAGAGCTGAACAGATACCAAGTACCTGTACGGTAATAGGATTATCCTTACCAAAAGGTGCAGTAAAGAGTTTTAAGTTTTTTGCCGAAAACATCGGTTCTTTTTCCAGGTTGCTCATATGTTAGTTTCTGTTTTTCGATAAATAATCATTATACTTTACAATACAATCGAGCAGCATCTTTTCAAGACCTTTACTTGTTATAGTTCCACCCGAAATAGCATCTACACCATGAGGATCATCTTTTTTTGCACCTCCCTTAAGAACTTTCACCGAAACGAACTTCCCCTCTTCAAAAAGACTTTTCCCAGGAAACATGCCTTCAAACTCTCTCGTGTTTATCTCTGCTCCAAGTCCCGGAGTTTCTCCCTTATGATCAAATGTGACACCATAAATGGTATTCATATCCGATTTCAGTGAGATATATCCGTATATGGGACCCCAGAGACCCTTTCCCTCAACCGGGAGGATAATTACCTTATCCCCGGTATCGGACGAGGCCTGGAATACTGGCAGGTTCTGCTGTTCAAGAGGTTTCTTCTGCTCAATATTCATCACAACGTTGAATGCATCAACATCATTAATAATCTCTCCTTTTGAATTTAATACAAAACTTTCCGTAATATATTTATCATATAGTTCTACTGCGTTGTTGCGGTCAGCCGGAATATTGATTGATTCCAGCATACTTTTTTTCTTTTCAATCTCAAGGTTTTTCTCCTGGGCAGGCTGCAGCAATGTTGCGGCCAGCGAAAGCAATGTTGCAACAGCCACCACCATGATCGACGAAAAAATAAATATATATCTGTTACTGAACTGCTTCATACTAGTGAATTTTTAGTTGCCGGTTTAGCTCTTTTAAGTCTTTTTACTATATTGGTTTGAATAACATAATAATCAATAAGGGGAGCAAAAACATTCATAAGAAGGATTGCAAGCATAACTCCTTCGGGGTATGCTGGATTTATCACCCTGATGAGCAGCGAGAGAATACCTATCATAAAACCATAGATCCATTTTCCTCTATCGGTCTGGGCGCCTGAAACAGGATCAGTTGCCATAAATACAGCACCAAAGGCAAATCCACCCATCACAAAATGATAATAAAACGGAAGCTCCATATATGAATTCACACCAAAGGCATTCAGAAGAAGTCCCATTGCCAGGCCTCCTGCGAATACGCTTACAATTATTTTCCAGCTCCCAATTCCAGTTACAATAAGAATTACAGCACCAATAAGTATTGCCAGGGTTGAAGTTTCCCCGAAAGATCCAGGAATAGTCCCGATAAACATATTCATAAACGACGGCAGTTTTGAAGTTTCTCCTGCAGCACAAAGTGCAAGCGGAGTTGCTCCTGAAAAACCATCAACGATATTCTGACCTTTTGTCAGGCCTGCAGTCCACACTTTATCGCCAGTCATCCAGGCGGGATAACTAAAGAAAAGAAAAGCTCTTGCCAGAAGTGCAGGATTGAAAATATTCATTCCTGTTCCGCCAAAGACCTCTTTTCCAAGAATAACAGCGAATGCAGTTGAAAGTGCTAGCATCCAGAGAGGAACATCAATCGGCATAATCAGAGGAATAAGAAGCCCTGTAACAAGAAAACCTTCATTTATTTCATGTCCCCTGATCTGAGCAGCAATAAACTCGATACCTAATCCGACACCATAGCTCACTATTACAAGAGGTATGATTTTAAGGAATCCAAACCAGAAATTCTGGAGCAATCCTGTTTCAAGACCTAATGACCTGAAGTGTTGCAATCCTGTATTGTATGAACCAAAAATAAAAGCAGGAAGCAGAGCAATTATAACAACAGTCATTGTCCTCTTCAGGTCAATACTGTCACGAATATGCGAACCTCTGAATGTAACCTTGTCCGGAACAAATAGGAATGATTCAAATCCCTCAAACACCGAACGCAGTTTTGCAAAACGGCCACCTTCTGTAAAGTGTGGTTTTATCTTATCAATTTTTTTTCGTAACGAATCCATTATATATTAATATCTTAGGTTACTTGTGAAAATTCTAACTTATTATTTCTTAATTATATTAATTCCTGATTGAAGATTTCTGGTCTTTTCATCCGGATGCTTTACCTTTTGCTGTGAAAATTGAAGTCATATCACTACCATCTTTAAACATATCCTGTAATTTTTATTTTTTTATTAATCTGGATTTTTCTGTGCGTCCAAACCAGAAAGGGGTTTCATAACATTCTTCTTCAACAAATAATCCGGAAACGAAATCTGTATTGATTCCCATACTGCATACTGTATGATAATTTGCCCCAGCCATAGTTCCAGATCCGATTACCTGGAATCGAACTAATTGTCCGGCTTTTGTTTCCGGCAGTTCTTCTGCTAATTTAATAATCATAAAGGCAAATTGTTTATTCTCTTTTTAAGTTCTTCGTTTGTCACTTTATTTCTTTAACCTTATAAAACAGAAATCAAAAATCCGAAATCCGAGTTTATAAATCTTCCTATTTATTACTGTCAATCATAGAGCATAGAAGGTAAATACTGAATTGATACAACACTAATTCATCTCCCTGATCATCAGATCAAGTCCCTTTCTGACAATTGATTGTATTTCAATTTTGGAAGGACATATATACTCACACAAAGCAAAATCCTCCTCAGCAATCTCGTATATTCCAAGGTTCTCCATCATCTCGATGTCTTCAGCCAGAATTGCTTTAAGAAGCTGCATCGGATAAATATCCATGGGGACCACCTTTTCGTACACTCCTGTCATAACAAATGCCCGTTCACCTCCATGAATGTTTGTATCAAGATTATAACTTTTCTTAGGGATAAGACTTGAGGCAAATGTTTTTGAAAAGCTGAATTTATTTATCCCCGGCTTCATCCAGCCGAAGAACTCAAAATAATCGCCTTCAGGTATAACTGTGACCTGTGAATCATAATACCCAAGGTAGCCACCTGAATCAATCATTGTCCCTGTCAGTACATTGCCACTTATATACCTGAGATGTCCAGATTTGACATTATTATCCACCAGTGGTGAAATTGAAGCACCTGAACGTACATTATAATATTGAGCATGCAATACCTCTGACCCGGTAAGCGCTATAATTCTTTCATGTTTGTAAATACCTTCTTCAAAAAGTCTTCCTATTGATAAAACATCCTGAAGATTAACAACCCAAACTATCTCTCC
>CAZXFB010000088.1:0-9890 GCA_964639725.1 uncultured Rikenellaceae bacterium | reverse complement strand
AGTAACTGGTTACTTACCGAAACTTGCCCCAAATGCCCCAATAACTGCCCCACAACAAAAAAGACCCCGCATCAAATGCGAGGTCTGGAAGGGGTTGAGGTCGGTGGCGGATTCGAACCGCCGTAAATGGTTTTGCAGACCACTACCTAGCCACTCGGTTAACCGACCATAAGTTTGGAGTGCAAAAATAATAATTTTTGTAATATTATTACCCTTATATACTATTCTTACCCGTTATTTAATAAGCCAACCTCCGGCCACTTCCATCAAAATGTAAACAATGACAGGAATATATTACTTAATATCAGCAACATAGCAAATGTTGTGCATACATTGAATCTTTGATTTATTTCATTTGCGGATAAAAAAATAATCCAGTATGAAATCTGATTCTTAGTTTTGGATAAAACCGTCTTATCCAGTCAAAATACTAGGTGAGTCTAAGTTAGAGCTTATACATGATGATAAGAATCATTAAAAGATAAATTGAGTGCCCGGAATGAATAATAATAAACATTAAATTCTGAAATGCTTTTCTCTCATTTCGGGATCAGTAATACTGAAATAAACAACCAAATAGAGTAACTGACTATGAACTTTCCCGATTTCAAAATCCTTATTCATAAGAAGTCTCCAATTATCAAATTTTGAATGTACCTGTGGAAAAATTCTTGTTTCATCTTTTTCTTTAAAGGAATAGAGGTTAGAAACACTTAATACAGCAACAAAAATAATTTAGTTCGATATGGCTTTCATAAACATAATTTTATGAAGCAGAGGATTTCCCTAAACATAAATATAATTTTTCCATTGATTTTAAATCGTCTGCCATCACATACAACTTATCACCCGGGAGAATACTGGTTGAACCTTCTGAAATAAAAAATTTATTATTTCTTTCTACCAATGCTATAATAATACTATTTGGCAAACCTAAATCAACTATCGTTTTCCCTATACAACTGAATCCTGATTCTACTAAAACAAGGTTGTACAATGATTTGGTCTTCCAACCCAGTTCCAGATCCAGAACAGACTTCTTTTTTAGATTAACAGGTACTGACAACTTCAGCCATTTGGCAACTCCTGGGATAGTTGTTCCCTGAATAAGAATAGATGTTACTGAAATAAAAAATACCAGATTAAAGATTATATTGGCCTTCTCCACTCCCGCTGTAAGCGGGTATATTGCCAGTACAATTGGTACTGCTCCTCTAAGCCCAACCCAGGAGATAAAAAGTTTTTTACGGAACTCCAACTTAAAAAACGCCAATGAAATAAATACACTTAACGGTCTGGCAACCAATATTAATAGTGACGAAACCAGAACACCAAAACCAAGATAAGGCAAGATTTGTTTAGGGAATACTAATAATCCCAGGGTGATAAACATTACTATCTGCATCATCCACGATTGCCCATCGAAATGTTTAATTAAACTTTTTTTATGAATAAATCCTCTGTTCCCCAGGATACAGGCTGATATATAGACAGCTAAAAAAGCATTCCCTCCGATAAATTCCGAAAATGAAAAAGTAAATAGAACAAGTGTGATCAATAGTACTGAATATAGCCCTTCAAATTCAAGTTTTATCCAGTTGATTATTTTATGCATTGCAATACCCATTAAATAACCAACCAAAGCACCAAGGATCATTTGTTTAAAGAACATTGGAATAAGGGATAAATAGGTTGCTTCGGGGTTAGAAATTAAATAGGTAAAGATGATCATGAGAAAAAACGCCATGGGATCGTTACTCCCGCTTTCAAGCTCAAGCAGAGGTCTAAGATTCCCTTTTAATCCAATACTCTTTGACCTCAGAATTGAAAAAACTGCTGCCGCATCGGTTGAAGATATAATTGATCCCAATAACAGGCCTTCAAGCATAGTGAAATCGGTGAATAAGTAAACAAGAAAACCCATTGTCGCAGCAGTAATTATTACCCCTAATGTTGATAATGAAACTCCTTGCCAGAACACTGGTTTTATATCATCCCATTTCGTTTCTAGTCCTCCCGAAAACAAGATGAAGCTTAAGGCAACAGCTCCAATAAATTTTGCTATTTTGGGATCATCAAAACTTATTCCCCCCGGCCCGTCAGATCCTGCAAGCATTCCTACTAACAAGAATAACAGCAAAGTCGGAATTCCAAGTCTTGTTTGCCTGCTGGCAACTAGGCTCGCAAACAAAAGAATTGATCCTATTAATATTATATTGTCAATTGTAAGCCTCATAAAAAAGCAATAATGTATTCTTCTTTACGTAAAGATATAATGATATGCATTGATATAGTAACAACAATACTTTAATTTCTGTTTTACTGAGCATCTACAAGTCAGACTTTTTCACAATTCAGTCATATAACTGGCAGCTGATCACCATAAAAAAATTTGCTTTTACCTGTTTCTTTTCGTAAATTACCAGGTTGAAATATTTTAAGTGAAATAAAGCCTTAACTGGCACTCTTACCCTGACATTTAATAACAAATGTCATACTGTAGTATCCTGATCATATGTAGAAATATTAAAACAGTTAAGATGAGAAGAGTTAATCATATTTTATTTCTGGCTTGCGTTATTGTTTGCTGTAAATTTCTTATCTCATGCATTAAGGATGAAGAAGTTTTTGTTGCTAAAGTTACCGGGCTTGTACAGAAAGGACCCTTTATTAACGGGACTTCAATTACACTCTTTGAGCTGAGTAAAAAACTGGTTCAAACCGGCAAAACGTTTAATACCCAGATATCAAGCAATGATGGACAATTTGAAATTGATAATGTTGCCATCAAGTCAGGTTTTGTAGAACTTGTAGCCACAGGATACTATTATGACGAAATAAAGGGAGTCCTCTCTTCATCTCCTCTCACACTCTATTCATTATCTGACATTTCGGATCATTCAACCATAAACGTTAACATTCTTACTCATCTCGAAAAACCAAGAGTAGAATATCTTATTATGGATAGATCACTCTCTGCGGCAAAGCTTCAGGCACAGACTGAGATCCTAGCAATTTTCGGATATGACCCTGCAATGATTGAAAGATTTGAATTGCTCGACATATCTGTTGATGATGAGTCAAATGCTATTCTGCTGGCAATATCTGTTATCCTCCAGGGAAACAGAACTGTTGCAGGTCTCACTGAACTGCTGGCAAATATTACAAATGATATCAGTGAAGATGGTATTTTAAATGATGAAAGTATAATGACAGACCTCCGGAACACTGCAATTTCTCTAAACCAGCAAAATATAAGGATGAAACTTCAGTCCAGGTATGAAGAGCTTGGCTTGAATAAAACAATCCCTCAATTTGAAAAATATATTGACATATTCCTGAGATCCACCGGATTAAAGCCAAATGCATTTCCAAAACAGGCTACTGAAATAACCTCGACCAGTGCAACCCTTAATGGTATTGTCAATGCAAATGATCTGGAGACTGCTGTTACATTTGAATATGGTTCAAGCACCGCATATGGAAGTATGGTTAATGCTATACCCGCAATAGTAGCAGGCCATTATAATGTAAGTGTTAAAGCAGCTGTAACGGGATTAACTCCCGGAATTCAATACCATTTCAGAATTAAGGCAGATAATTCACAAGGTACAACCTATAGCCCCGATATGCTGATCTCAAATACTGATCCGGTAACTGATATTGACGGGAATACTTATAAAACAGTCGCTATCGGAAATCAGGTCTGGATGTCACAAAATCTGAATGTGACAAAATACCGTAATGGCAATGAAATTCCATATGTCAACGATCCCGGGTTATGGATATTGACAACTTCTGGGGCCTATTGTTCATGGTTTATGAATGACCCGGCTACGCTTGCAAAATACGGAAGACTATATAATTATTATGCGGTGACAGATAGCAGAAGCCTCTGTCCTGCCGGCTGGCATATACCATCTGATGCAGAGTGGACAACGCTGTCACTCTATCTTATCAATAACAGTTATGGTTATATGGGCAGTGGGACAGATATTGCCAAATCATTGGCTGCAACTAGCAACTGGACATTCTTTGAGAATGCCGGATGTATAGGGAATGATCCAATTAATAACAATGCAAGCGGATTTACAGCTCTTCCTGGTGGCCTTCGTAATTTCCAGGGAGCTTTCGTTTCTATAGGTTCTGTAGGAGTCTGGTACTCCTCAACCCAGATCAATGATACGGATGCATGGTTCAGGATACTTAACTTCAATTATACGGAGTTAGGTAAATACCAGAATAAGAAAATTGTTGGTGCCTCGGTCCGTTGCCTTAAAGACTGAGACTGACATTTATTGATCATTAAAGAAATCATTTTAATATATTTGCCCACTTTAATATATTAGAATGAATTCTTTCCTCCTTTCAATTCATCCCGATCTTACGCCAGGTTATCTTATCCTGTTCCTGATTGTAGCCCTGGTGCTGGGAATGGCAAAAGCGGGACTGAGTGGTCTTGGGCTTGCAGTAATACCGGTTATGGCACTTATATTCGGTGCAAAAGAGTCAACAGGAGTAATACTTCCCATGTTAATTACTGCAGATATTATGGCAGTTATATATTATCACCGTCATGCAGTATGGAAACATATCTTCAGGATTCTGCCCTGGGTAGCGATAGGAATAATTACAGCCCTCATTATTGGCAATCTAATAAATGACAACCAGTTCCGTATCATAATGCTCACTGTGGTATGGATAATGCTGATCTTAATGGTGCTGAACGACATTTGGAAAAAGGAGTCTGAGGCAATTCCTCATAATATGTTCTTCGGATCACTTATGGGGCTGGCGGGAGGTTTTGCAACTATGATAGGTAACTCCGCCGGTCCGGTGTTTACTCTCTATTTTCTCGCCATGCGGCTGCCAAAAAAGGAGTTTATCGGAACCAGCGCATGGCTTTATCTGATTATGAATACAGGAAAACTGCCTCTCCAGGTTATTGTATGGAAAAACATTACATTAACTTCACTTATTCCAGGAGTGATCTCAATCCCATTGATTGCAACAGGCATGCTTATCGGCATACGAATTGTCAAACTTTTCCCGGAAAACGTCTACAGATATTTTGTTATTATCACAACTCTGGTCTCATCAGTTCTGTTATTCCTGTAGAAAGTATCACCTGGTAATTATTACGCTTACAGAACCTATCTTCCCTCCCATAGAGGGATTCATCTTCGAAACTTTAACAGTGGCTCCGGTAATCCCTCCCATCTCGGCATAAATGGCATCAAGTATACGACCAGCTATGTGCTCGAGGAGGTGTGACTTCATCTCCATTTGCGCTTTGACAATCTCATAAATGCGCTGATAATTGACAGCATCTTTAAGATTATCACTCTGCGAAGGAAGTTTCATATCTGTCTCAATAGTAAGGTTCACAACAAATTTGTTACCAACTATCCGCTCCTCTTTAAAATGTCCGTGAAAGGAGTAAAACTCCATTCCTTCTATCTGAATTTGTCCCATATTAAAATTCTTAAAAGGATACAATAGTAAAAAGAATTACTTATTGTATCAAATGAATCATTGAAATAAAATATAAGTGCTTTTATATAATGGGTGATAATTTCCTCCTATTTTTGTAATCTTAAATAAATCAGGATGAACAACGAAAATAACAGGGAAAAAGAAGAACCAAAAATTTCAGTAAATTTCATTGAACAGTTTATTATTGAGGATCTGAAGGCAGGAAAGAACGGAGGTAAAATTGTAACACGCTTCCCTCCTGAACCCAATGGTTATCTGCATATTGGTCACGCTAAGGCAATCTGTCTCGATTTTGGAATGGCACAAAAGCATGGAGGGAAATGCAATCTCAGGTTTGACGATACAAACCCGGTTAAAGAGGAAGTTGAATATATTGATTCTATAAAAGAGGATATACACTGGCTTGGCTTCGATTGGGAAGGAAGGGAATTTTATGCTTCCGACTATTTTGGGAAGCTCTATGATTTTGCCAGGGAACTTATAAAGAGAGCTCTTGCATATGTTGATGATCAACCTGCCGACATCATCTCAGCACAAAAAGGAACCCCTACGCAACCCGGAACAGAAAGCCCTTACCGCAACCGTACTGTTCAGGAAAATCTTGATCTTTTTACAGGAATGAATAACGGAGATTTTGACGAAGGGAGCCGGGTTCTGAGGGCAAAGGTTGACATGACATCCCCTAATATGCACATGCGCGATCCTATCATTTACAGGATCATCAAATCGCCTCATCACCGTACCGGAAGCAAATGGATGGTTTATCCGATGTACGACTTTGCCCATGGACAGAGCGATTATTTTGAAGGGATAACCCATTCATTGTGCACACTCGAATTTGAAGTGCACAGACCGTTATATGATTGGTTTGTTGATCAGCTACAAACATCTGATTACCGTCCGAGACAGATCGAGTTCAACAGACTTAATCTTACTTATACGATGATGAGTAAGAGAAAGTTGCTTGAACTGGTAAGAGAAGGCCTGGTCAGAGGATGGGATGACCCGAGAATGCCAACGCTTTGCGGGCTTCGCAGAAGAGGTTATACTCCGGAATCAATAAAACGCTTTGTTGATCTCATTGGCTATACCAAAGTTGAAGCAATCAATGATGTATCGCTCCTCGAACATGCAGTGCGGGAAGATCTCAATATGAAAACACCTCGTGTATTCGGAGTTCTTAACCCACTGAAAGTGATTATCAAGAACTATCCCGAAGGTCAGACTGAAAATGTTGAACTCATAAATAATCCTGAAGATGAATCGATGGGCAAAAGACTTGTACCTTTCAGTCGTGAAGTATATATTGAGCAGGACGATTTTATGGAGGTTCCGGCGCACAAATATTTCAGGCTAGCTCCCGGTATGGAAGTGCGCCTGAAAGGTGCCTATATAATTAAATGCGACAGCTTTAGCAGGGATGAGAATACAGGTGCAATAAAAGAAGTCTACTGCACATATGATCCGGATACAAGAAGCGGAGGAAATGCTTCAGAAAAAAAGGTAAAGGGAACACTTCACTGGGTTTCGGCCCTGCATGCTGTTAATGCCGAAGTTAGATTATATGACAGGCTGTTTAATCATGAAGATCCTGCAGGACAGAAAGACGATGATTACCGGATGTTCCTGAATACAAGCTCTTTAAAGATTCTAACCGGTTGTAAACTGGAGCCTGCACTGGCAAAAGCTAAACCGCTGGATAAGTTCCAGTTCCAGCGACTAGGCTATTTCTGTGCAGATTACGATTCTACAGAATCTGCTCCTGTCTTTAACAGGACTGTGCCGCTTAAAGATACATGGGGAAAAATCAATAAGTAATTTATTCCTCTTTTTTGAATAAAAAGAGTTTTATAAGTGTCAAAATGCAACCTTTACGGCATGATTTTTGTCATGAAATAAATTATCTTTATAACTCCTTTATATATTGTTAAAACTTCAAGATTATGAAAACTCTGTGCAATTTTCTTCGTATCGGACTCATCTTTCTTGCTGTTGTCAGCCTGACTTCTTGTGAAAAACAAAACATTGACAAAACCGGTTTAGGGAAAATCGAATTTGCAATAAGTTTACCCGATGAGGCCAGCCAGACAAAATCAGGCACTTCAATTGATAGTGCTACACTCTCTTACCAGGTCATGATCTCAGTTGTTGACCTGAAGGGGAATGCTGTTCTTACAGATAAATTGATTCCCCTTTATATGTTCGGAACAGGTTTTTTAAGTGAAAATATTGAAATAAGGGCCGGAGAGTTTAAACTGACAAAATTCCTTGTCATAAATCCTTCAGGTGCAGTGGTATTTGCAGCACCCCTTGCAGGATCTCCTCTCGCATATCTTACTACAAAACCTCTTCCCTTTAATTTCAATATCTTCCCGAACCAGGTAACCAAGGTTATTCCTGAGGTACTGGTTGTGAATGATCAGACACCTGATAAATTCGGTTATGCGAGCTTTGGATTCCAGGTAATAAAACCACTTGACCTCTTTACTGTCTGCATCCTGGACAATCCATTGATCATGGCTCCGACACAATTTACCAACGCAAAACTAACTGTGTATATACCTAGTGGATGGCGCTACACTTTCGCTTTAGGACCGGTGATAAATCATCTTCTCCTCAGAGGAGGTTCAGAGATCTATTATTTTTTACTGGAGAAAGATGGATACCCGCCCCAAAAAATGGAATTCACTGCAAAAACACTTCTCGCAACCACAAAAGAGAATCCTCTTGTACTCAAAATTCCATATGAGACACAATACAAGGTGATAGTTCTTCAACCGGGACCAGAAAAAGGGAAAGATGCTATGATATCAAATTTAAATCCTGATAAGAACTTTGGCGACCATAAATATTTTGAGGCAACATTTCTTTCTGAACCGCTTCTGACAGTAATGCGTTCAAACAGAAGTCTATTATGGTTTAATCTTGACACTTTACCAAAATCAGCAGTAATAAAGAGAGTACTGTTACAACTTTCATATGATATACCTGTGCCATTTGACTCTGCATATATTGTCAATGCATCCCCTTCTTCCGGAATTGCCTGGTATGGGGGTGTTTTGCAGCAGATTACAGAGCCATGGGAAGAGTTCAAGGTGACATGGAATACACAGCCTAAGTCTGTTGAAACAAATCAGGTTTATATTCCGCCTTTTATCAGGAATGTCAATTTTATTGAAGTTGATGTAACCAGGTTGTTTGTGCCGATATCAGTAACAGCAGCAGAGGTAACAACTCCAACTATAATTCCTAATTATGGTATGCTGTTCAAGCTCTGGCCAACAGAAAAGTTCCCGGGGTTCCGTTTTGCATCAAGCGATTATGCAGAGCCTAAGATGAGGCCGCGGCTTACAATATATTATTCTATATAAAGTTTTACCGCTTTTAAACAAGAAAGAACGCACAGATATATCACTGTGCGTTTTTTTATAAATGAAAAGAGATCTGAAACTGGTATTTTCAGGATTTTTTTTATATTTGCAACCTCAAAATTGTCCCGTGGTGTAATTGGCAACACGTCTGATTCTGGATCAGAAGAGTTCAGGTTCGAGACCTGACGGGACAACAAAATAATGAGCCACTTATAAGGTTGATCCGATTAAGTGGCTTCTTTATTTGCACACGATTTGCACACAAGTCAACTATAATCATTACATCAAGTTGGTTCCAAATTAAACACTGATTTGATGATAGTACTTCCGTTACCTCAGGGACTATAAAATATTTATGAATTAGATGGGTGGGTTTTCTATATGTGCCTGATTAGTCAATAATTTCCAGATTTGGGAAATTAAATCTATGTATAGCTTCCCAATCATAAATATATGAAATATTAAAACTATCAGAAATATATTCATTGGCATTTTGTCCAAATGAAAGTTTTTGGTCATCGACTGCAATTACAACTACAGGAATAAGAGATAAATTGTTGTGGATGGCAGAGCTTGTTCTTTTGTGACCATCAAATATAAAATATTTGTCTTTGACTTGAATAATAGAAATTGGAAAATCCGAAAGAAATCCTTCCTTTACCATCGATTCCATCAAAGGACTTACGTTATTGAATGCCGTTTCCCTTATATTTTGAGTGGGGAATAATATTTTAGGAGAAACCCAATGCATATTATAAATCTGGCCATTTAAAAAAGATTCATAACAATTAATAATTTTTTTTGAGATTTCTTCAGGTGATGAATAACTTGAGTCTATTATAAGATCATAATTTTTAAAATCTCTTAAATCAACTTTATATTGATTAATAAAACGAGATACTTCGCTTTTTCTTCTTTCCAATATTTCATGCTTGGCGACCTCAATATTTAAATAACTTTCATTTATTCTATTTTTATCCAAAAATACTCTTCGAGCAGATATATCTATATCAACTGAAAGGT
>CAZXFB010000087.1:2363-10104 GCA_964639725.1 uncultured Rikenellaceae bacterium | reverse complement strand
CCGTTCTTGGTGAGGTGAAAGGTGATGCCACAATATCCTCCGGTGACAATAACCTCACTCTGCTCCAGGCCGTGGGAATGGCAGGAGGAGCTTCAGAATTCGCCGACCTTTCCAGGGTTAAGGTGCTCAGGCATTCTGGCCAGGAGACATTTGTTTTCTATGTCAGTCTGCTGAACGAGGAGTTTTTATCAAGTCCGTTTTATTTTGTTCAGCCAGGAGACGTTATTGTAGTTACACCTTTAAAAGAGCGCTCTTACCTGAAATACCTCTCACCAAACCTCAGCGTACTCACTTCATCTGTTTCATTGCTGATAGGAATTGTTACGCTCTTCAGGATATGGTGAGGATTCAAAGATTCAAGAATTCAATGATTCAAGGATTCAAGAATTCAATAATTCAAAGATTCAAGAATTCAATGATTCAAGAATTCAATGATTCAATGATTCAATGATTCAAGAATTCAATGATTCAAGAATTCAATGATTATAGGATTGAGATTAATTAATTTAAAATTAGCTGGTCAGCTTGAAAATAGAACGTTTTGAAGATCTGGAAATCTGGAAACTTGCAAGAGAGCTTTACAGGTTTGTTTTTGAAATTACTTCTGATATACCTTTTGTAAATGATTATAAGCTAAGAGATCAGATAAGATCTTCATCCGGTTCCATTTCTGATAATATTGCTGAAGGATTTGAACGTGGTGGTAATAAAGAGTTTATTCAGTTTCTTTATGTAGCAAAAGGATCATGTGGTGAAACAAGAAATCAATCATATCGTGCTTTTGACAGCAGGTACATTACCCAGGAGATCCTTGATGAATTACTGGAAAGGACTGTTGAATTAAGCCAGCAGATCAGTAATTTCATAAAATACTTGCAAAGCAGCTCTTATAAAGGAGAAAAATTCAAGAATTCAAGAATTCAATGATTCAAGAATTCAATAATTCAAAAATTCAATGATTCAAGAATTCAATAATTCAAAAATTCAAGAATTCAAAAATTCAATGATTCAATAATTCAATAATTAGTTAATTTAATATAATCTTTGAATCTTTAAATCTTTGAATCTTTGAATGTTTAAATGTTTGAATCTTTGAATATTTAAATGTTTGAATCTTTGAATCTTTAAATGTTTGAATCTTTGAATCTTTAAATCTTTAAATTTTTGAATGTTTGAATTGTTTTTTTAAATATTTCTGTCTTAAAATCTATACTTTCAGAATATGACAACATCTTCCATTCCTCCTGCTTACCCGCAACCCGCGCCGCACGCCGGGCCCCGTATCACCCGCCCCCAGGATGACTATATTGATCTTACCAAATATCTTATCATATTTTTAGAAAACTGGTACTGGTTTGCCCTTGCCCTCTTTTTTTCACTGGCAACAGCCTGGTTTATTAATAAAAAGTCGATAAAAGTTTACCATGTTGAAGCAACATTGCTTGTTGAGGATGAGTCAAAGAGCCCTTTGAGTTCTTCAATGTTTGGCGGTGGTGACTTAATGTCGGGTTTTGGTAATTACCCCAGCTGGTATAATTTTCAGAACCAGATACTTATTATTAAATCAGGGAGCCTTGTGTCAAAAACTTTACACGGACTCAGTTTTGAAGTGTCATATTTTACTGATGAGTTATGGAGGCCTAAGGAAATCTGGGACGACACACCTTTTATTGTTGTTCCTGATAAAACCAAACCCCAGCCCCTGGGAATTAACTTTAAAGTTTCGGTAAGAAAAGATGGGACTCTCACGATTGAAAGCATGGAAAATGGCGAAAAGGTTGAGATATATAACTACACTGCAGAGAAACCATCCGGGAAGGTTGAGAAATTCACTCTTGACAAGGTTGTAAAATATGGTGAAGTGATTGAAGGTAATGGTTATTCGTTTACTTTAATTCCTCGTGAAGGCTCATCAGGCAATGGGAAGACAGCAGAAAGTAACTATATGTTCAGATTTAACAGTTATGAATCTCTTCTGCAAACATGGAGCGGTATGATTAAACTCTCATCTGTTGATAAAGATGCATCAATGGTGCGTCTTTCTTCAGAAACTGAATGTCCCGACAAAGCCAGGCTCTTTATTAATATGCATCTCAAAATGTACCGGCAGCGTACTCTTGACAAAAAGAACCAGTTTGCAACAAATACTATAGATTTTATTGACAGTCAGCTTAGAACAATTACTGATTCGCTCAATTCGACAGAATTAAACCTGCAGAATTTCAAGAAAGACAACCAGGTGGTTGACCTCAGCTTTCAGGCCCAGCAGCTCTTTGACCAGGCCAGAGAACTTGATAATAAAAAAGCAGAAGTAAAGATTAAGAGCGATTATTATCAATACCTTATGGATTATCTCATGAAAAACCGTGATGCAGGGAACCTCATTGCACCTTCGGTTATCGGAATAGATGATCCTCTTCTCAACAACCTTGTTCTTGAACTAAACAAGATGGCAGATCAGAAGATCGCAATGACAGGGAACGGAATAAGTGAGAATCCCTACCTTGCCACTATCGGGTCACAGATAAGAAATGCCAAGGCAACACTCGAAGAGAATATAGGTAATATGATCAACAACAACAATCAGGCAATGAAGGATATCGATCAACGGCTTGATTATGTTATGGTTGAAGTACGTAAGCTTCCAGAGACAGAACGGGAACTATTCGGCATTGAAAGACAGTTTAAGTTGAACGACCAGATCTATACATATCTTATGCAACGGCGGGCTGAAGCCCAGATTGCCAGGGCATCAAATACGCCCGATAATGAAATAATAGATCCTGCCAGGATAATTCTGCCAAACATCAGACCCAAACCTTCAAGAAATTATGCATTAGGACTGCTCCTGGGCCTACTGATACCCGGACTCTTTTTCGTAATAAAGGAGATTTTTAATATTAAGATTGAGACAGAGGAGGAGGTTAAGAAAATTACCAACCTTCCTGTTGCCGGACATATTGCTCACAGCAGAAGTGAGCATCAGACCATTGTGCTGAACGATCCCAAGAGCAATATTTCGGAAGCTTTCAGGAATGTACGTTTAAGAATGAGGTTCTTTACCAGGGAGATCAAGAATCCTGTAATTCTTGTCACCTCTTCGATGGCTGCAGAGGGTAAAACCTTTACAGCACTCAATCTTGCATCGGCATACAGCCTCTCGGGAGCTAAAACAGTTCTGATAGGTTTTGACCTTCGCAGACCAAGGATTTTTGAAGAGTTCGGGGTTGATAATCAGAAGGGGATATCAACTTATCTTATTGGCAGGGATAAACTAGATGATATCATTGCCGAATCGGGTTATGAAAATCTGAGTATCATTCCTGCAGGACCGGTACCGCCTAATCCTTCAGAGCTTACCTCCTCTGCAAAAACAAAGGAACTCTTTGAAGAACTGAAGAAGAGATTTGAATTCATAATTATCGACAGTGCTCCGATTGGATCAGTATCTGATACATATTCACTTGCACAGCTTGCCGACTCTGTCATTATGCTAGTAAGGCACAATAAGACTATAAAGCACCTGCTCAAGGATACACTTGAAGATTGCAGGGCAAACGGAGTAACGAATATAAGCATTCTTATGAATGATATCCGGAATGATATGAGAACATATGGTTATAAGGGTCGTTACGGGTATGTCTATGGCTATGGTTATACTTACGGAGGAAATGGGAAAGGCTGATTGTTTAGATGTTGAGGTGTTTATACGTATTTTATCTACCGGCTATGCGACTCAACAAATAAACAAATAAACAAATAAATGACTCAACAAATTAAATGAAAGTAGTAATTCTCGCCGGAGGACTTGGTACCCGGCTAAGTGAAGAGACCGATCTGAAACCAAAACCAATGGTAGAGATAGGAGGCAGGCCAATTTTGTGGCATATAATGAAAATATACTCCTCGTATGGATTTAATGAATTTATAATCTGTTGCGGATATAAAGGATATTTGATCAAAGAATATTTTGCCAATTATTTTCTCCACCAGGCTGATATTACTGTTGACCTGGGAAAAAACAGCATTGAAGTACACCATTCCAAGGCAGAACCATGGAAGATTACTTTAGTTGATACCGGCTTAAATACTATGACCGGAGGACGTATAAAAAGAATTCAGGATTATGTAGGGAAAAAGACTTTTATGCTCACATATGGTGATGGCGTAAGTGATATTAATATTAAAGCTCTTGTGGATCTTCATAAGAAAAGCGGTAAACTGGCTACAGTAACTGCAGTTCAACCATCAGCCGGAAGATTCGGAGCACTTGGACTGAATGATGATATTACTGTTAATACTTTCACAGAAAAACCTGTTTCAGAGGGCAGCTGGATTAATGGTGGATTTTTTGTTCTTGAACCAGGTATTTTTAATTATATCACAACTGGAGATAGTACATTCTGGGAGCGTGAACCCCTGGAAAATCTGGCTAAAGATAACCAACTTGTAGCATACAGGCATACTGGTTTCTGGCGGCCGATGGATACACTTCGGGACAGGATTGAGCTTGAAAATATGTGGAACTCGGATAAATGCGAATGGAAGATCTGGTAATATGCTGAAAAACAAAGAATTTTGGAATAAGAAACGAGTCCTTATTACCGGGCATACCGGTTTCAAGGGATCGTGGCTAAGCCTTCTTCTAAATAGCCTGGGAACGGAAGTTTATGGTTATGCTCTGGATCCTCCAACAATCCCTTCTCTTTTCAAAGAGGCTTGTATTAATGAAATTGTGAATTCGTGCATTGATGATATCCGGAACTTTGACAAACTCTTACAGTTTATTCAGTCTGTGAAACCGGAGATAGTTATTCATATGGCTGCCCAGCCTCTTGTTAGAGAATCGTATAAAAATCCTGTTGAGACATATTCTGTTAATGTGATGGGTACTGTAAACTTGCTTGAGGCAGTAAGGCAGACCCCGGGTATTAAAGCAGTTGTGAATGTTACCACCGATAAATGCTATGAGAACAGGGAATGGAATTGGGGTTACCGTGAAAATGAACCTTTAGGGGGGTATGATCCATATTCCAACAGTAAGGGGTGTTCTGAGCTGGTCACTTCTGCATACAGGAACTCATTCTTTAATACGAATGATTATTCAAAGCATGGAGTTGCGCTTGCATCCGCAAGAGCAGGAAATGTTATTGGCGGAGGTGACTGGGCTGATGACCGGCTGATACCTGATTTTATCCGGGCAATAACTAAAAACGATGTGGTTAGTATACGTTCTCCATATTCAATACGCCCATGGCAGCATGTATTTGAGCCATTAAGCGGTTACCTGATGCTTGCAGAACAGTTATACACTTCTGGCCCCCGTTTTGCAGAAGCCTGGAACTTTGGACCTGATGATGCAGATGCCAGGAATGTAGGATGGATTTCCAAAAAATTCTCTGAACTATGGGGAACTGGTTTCTCTTTAATAATTGACAAAGATACTCAACCACATGAGGCAAAATATCTTAAACTCGATTGCTCAAAAGCGAAAGCTGAATTAGGATGGTCTCCAAAATGGGATATTGAAAAAGCTCTCGAAACAACTGTGGAATGGTATAAAACCTGGCTCAGCAAAGGAGATGTACTCAAATTGTCAATTTCACAGATTAAAGAATATTTTAGCATTTAACAAACATTGATCTGTGTTAATCCATGTATTCTGTGGTGAATTAAAAATGATTACACCACTGATTACACAGATTCTCACAGGGATCCTGAAAAAAACATAGTGCATGTCTGATCATCTATCCATCCGAAAAGAGATAATTGCAAAAACAATTGAATACTACGAAGTTAGATTCGCTCAACAGAAATTCATTCCGGGAAAATCAAGGGTAAATTATGCCGGCAGGGTGTTCGATCACCATGAAATAGTAAAAGCTGTTGAGGCATCTCTCGACTTCTGGCTCACCGAGGGACGTTTTACAGAGTCTTTTACCGAAAAGATATCCCGATTTCTTGGAATAGAGCACGTTCTGCTCACAAACTCCGGTTCATCTGCCAACCTGATTGCATTAGCAGCACTCACATCAGAAAAGCTTGGAACAAAAAGATTAAAAACAGGCGATGAGGTAATTTCAGTGGCTGCAGGATTTCCTGCAACTGTAACACCAATAATGCTGTATGGACTTATTCCTGTTTTTATTGATGTGGATATTCCAACTTATAATATTGATATTCAGATGTTGCGTAAAGCAATTTCATCTAAAACAAAATGCATCTATATAGCTCATACATTAGGGAATCCGTTTGATGTCGATGCAATAATTGAGATCGCAAAAGAATATGGTTTATGGGTTATTGAGGATAACTGCGATGCCTTCGGAAGCGAATATAAGGGAAGAAAGACAGGGACATTCGGTCATATCTCAACTATCTCCTTTTACCCGGCACATCACATAACAACAGGTGAAGGTGGAGCTATCTGTACAAATGATCAGCAGCTTGCATCAATTATCAGGTCTTTCCGTGACTGGGGCAGAGATTGTTATTGTGCAGGAGGAGAGAACAATACATGCGGGAAACGATTCTCCCAGCAATTTGGTAATCTGCCTGCAGGGTTTGACCATAAATATGTTTATTCGGAAATAGGTTATAACCTTAAAATGACCGACATACAGGCAGCAATCGGTTGCGCGCAGATGGATAAGCTTGAAGATTTTTGCAGGCAACGCAAAGAGAACTTCGGAGAATGGACAAGAATTTTTTCAAAATATCCCGAATACTTTATTCTGCCGCAGGCAACCGAGGGCGCTGACCCGGCATGGTTTGCATTTATTGTAACTTTACAAAAAGGAACCCCTTTTACACGCGATGAACTTACAGCACACCTCAATAATAATCTGATTGAAACACGTAATCTGTTTGCAGGAAATATTACCAGGCAACCCGGTTTTATAGGAAGGGACTGGCGTAGAGCCAACCATCTTAACAATACCGATTACATAATGAACAATACATTCTTCCTGGGCACCTACCCTGGATTATCAAAAGAGATGCTCGATTATTCTCAGTTGATTTTAGAGAAATTTATAAAAAGTTTCACAAAGTAGCACTAAGTACAACACAAAGTCTCACAAAGATATTCATTGCGTAACTTCGTGAAACAAGAAAATCATGACTGAAAACGAAATTAGTAAGATTATACTTGACTGTGCTTTTAAAGTACACACAACTATTGGCCCTGGTCTTTTGGAAAGTGTTTACCGGGAATGTCTGGCTTACGAACTTAGAAAAGCCGGACTGCTTGTTGAACAGGAGAGACCTCTGCCTCTCGTTTATGAAGAAGTGAGGCTTGAATGTGGTTTCAGGATTGATATATTAGTTGAAGACAAAGTAGTTATTGAATTAAAAACAGTCGAGGCTTTCAATGATGTGCATATTGCCCAGACACTCACTTATATGAGATTATCAGGTTGTAAGCTCGGCTTATTGATTAACTTCTATACCAAATCACTTAAAGATGGTATAAGACGACTAATACTCTGACTTCGTGAAACAATGTTTTGTACTTCGTGAAACTTTGTGATCCAGCTTCCTGCAACCTTGAGTTTTACTTTGGGATACTTTGTGTTATACTTCGTGAAACTTTGTGATCCAGCTTCCTGCAACTTTGTGTTTTACTTTGGGATACTTTGTGTTATACTTCGTGAAACTTTGTGATCCAGCTTCCTGCAACTTTGTGTTTTACTTTGGGATACTTTGTGTTATACTTCGTGAAACTTTGTGATCCAGCTTC
>CAZXFB010000087.1:0-2263 GCA_964639725.1 uncultured Rikenellaceae bacterium | reverse complement strand
TTTGGGATACTTTGTGTTATACTTCGTGAAACTTTGTGATCCAGCTTCCTGCAACCTTGAGTTTTACTTTGGGATACTTTGTGTTATACTTCGTGAAACTTTGTGATCCAGCTTCCTGCAACTTTGTAATCCTTAAATGTCCATAACAAAAAAATATAGAGGAAAAATTACTTCAATAGAAAACTCAATAGCAGGAGTTTATACCTTGACATTTAGTTCGCTTGGCAAACCATTTAATTTCTCTCCCGGCCAGTTCCTCCACCTCGCACTCGACTCAGACTATGATGGTATTGGCCAGTGGCCCGAATCGCGTTGCTTCTCAATGCAAAGCAACCCCGATGAACCCTTAATAAGAATCACCTATGCAGTTAAAGGACGATTTACCGGCATGATGGAAAAACAGTTGAGTCTTGGTTCCGAAGTGTGGCTTAAGCTGCCATATGGCGATTTGTTTACTCAACATCATAACAAAACAAATACAGTCTTTATTGCCGGCGGAACAGGAATCACTCCATTTCTCTCACTCTTTACCAGTGAATCATTCAACGAATATATCAATCCACGTATTTACATCGGTTTCAGGTCTAAGTCGTACAACATTTATAATAAAGAATTAAACTCTGCCTTCGCTAAAGCTACTACAGACAAGTTTGTGCAACTTCGTGACAACTTTGTGGAACTTTGTGCTCCATTTATTTTTTACGAAGATTCTGAAGGACAGATCGACATCAACAAAATATTCTCAGAAAACGGCACAACCTCTGACTATTTCATCTCAGGTCCGCCATTGATGATCAAAGCTTTCAAACAATTGTTGAATTCAAATGGAGTTCCTGTTAATCAGATTAAAACCGACGATTGGGAATAATTTTATTTAGGGTTATAACCATAAAATGATTAAATATATTAACTCTCTTTGTGGTTATAATAATAATTCTGTTCAATGATTAAAAGAGAATTGTATTTAGATCAACTTCGCACATATAGTGATAAGCCTTTTATAAAGGTTATTACAGGTATGCAACGAAGTGGTAAATCTTCCCTTCTTTTATTGCTGCAGGATGAATTATTGAAACGGGGGATCAGAAAAGAAAACATTATATATTTAAATTTTGCAAGTTTTAATTTTTCAGATATTGATACAGCAGACTTGTTGTACAAATTTGTGAAATCTAAAATTGAAAATAAGAGTCGCTACTATGTTTTGCTCGATGAAATTCAGGAGGTCGTATCGTGGGAATAGGCAGTAAATTCGTGCCTGGTGGATTTTAACGCCAATATATACATCACCGGTTCTAACTCCGGATCATTATATTCTGAATTAGCTACTTACATTGCGGGCCGGTATATCGATATTCATGTACTTCCGCTATCTTTTGCCGAATCGCTTCAGTTTAACAAAACCGTACCCGAAAATCTACATCAGATATTTATAAGAATTTGCCTCTTTTTTACGCTTAGGTGGATTTCCTGCTCTGCATACTGCAGAATACACTTATGAGTATGCTTATAAAGCGGTTTTCGATATTTATTCATCATCAGTTTTCGCGATACAGTGCAGCGGTACAATATCCATGATGTTGAATTACTGGAGCGGGTGGTCAAATATGTGTTTGATAATGTAGGCAATAAAATTCTCAGCAAAGAACGTAGCCGATTATTTCAAAAATCAGCATCGTAAAATAGATCTCAATACGGTTTATAATTATCTGAACGCACTTGAAGGCGCATTTTAAATTTATACAATACCGCGTTATGATGTTAAAGGGAAAGAGATCCTTAAAACCCAGGAAAAATATTATCTCGGTGATCAGGCGTTACTGTATGCGGTAATGGGATTCAGGGACAGGCTTATTTCGGGTGTATTGGAAAATATTGTTATGCTGGAACTTAAGAGAAGAGGGTACATGGTTTTTACAGGAAAATCTGGAGATAAGGAGGTTAAATTTATTGGTGAAAAGAACGAAAATAAAGTCTATATCCAGGTAGCTTATAAAATATCAGAACAATCAACAATTGTAAGGGAATTTAATCCTTTGCTTGAAATCGAAGATCATTATCCTAAATATGTTGTGACTATGGATGAGAAATGGAAAGATAATATTGAAGGGATCCGTCATAATCATATCGCCGATTTTTTACTTATGTCTGAATTTTGAATCTAAACATCAAACCCTGAACTCTGAACCCTGAACCCTTAACCCTGAACTCTGAACCCTGAACTCTGAACTCTGAACCCTGAACCCTGAACCCTGAACTCTGA
>CAZXFB010000086.1:0-11359 GCA_964639725.1 uncultured Rikenellaceae bacterium | reverse complement strand
TAATGTTTTAATACACGGATTTAAGTTTGTGTTTTTGAGACTATCAATTATTTTATCTATACTGACCCGGTATATTGCAACATCAGAATAATCCGGTTTTGTTCCGGTTGAGTAAAACAAATATTTATTATCTTTAGTAAACCATGGGTCCCAGCTTCCAAGTCCAAAATCAATCTTCTTACCAAGGACTCTCGGATTGGTCCATGAGCCATCCTCTTTTATGTAGCTTATGGCTAATGCCGGACGGTTGGTCACATTCATATATGATTCATCCTTTGATACAAAGAAATCGAGATTTTCCCCGCTCGTATTTAAGGGTCTTCCCAGACTAGATACTATTGTATCGGCTCCAATTTGAAGATTAATATTTCTAATCATTTTTTAAATTATTGTTGTACAAAGACGATCACACAGGAAATGATGCAGCAATCTCATTTAAACGAAAATATAAATAGAGGTCAGGAAATGTGATATGTGGTTATTCTTATTCGAATGGTTATTCTGAAATGGGTATGGACTGATAAAAAGCTTCCCCTGACCCTTTTATGAAATTTGGCGTTATCGTTTATTCATCGTTGTTTACTTTGACAACAACGCCACCTTTTTTATGTCCTCTCTCAACATAAGTATGAGCTTCAGCAATCTCATCCAATCGATAAGACCTGTCAATGATTGGTTTTAAATATCCGGTTTCAGCCAATTCTTTGATTCTGGTCAGACGGTTAGAGTCCAGCAACAGGGCTTCATCATCAATTGTCACGTATTTCCCTCCGGGAGCAAGAGCCTTTTTGCAGGCATCTTTAAGTTTTGACGTTTTCCTTTTACCGACGGCATCAAGTACAAAATCATATTGAGTACCAGTGGCTAAAGCATCCACTTTTGTATAATCAATAACTATATCAGCTCCCAGTGACTTTACCAGTTCCAGATTTGCTGTACTGCATACACCGGTTACTTTCGCCCCAAGAAACCGGGCATACTGTATTGCAGTCGTTCCTGTCGTCCCGGAAGCTCCGTAAATAAGCACATTTTGTCCGCGTTGGATATTCCCTTTTTCCATAAATTGAAATGCAAGAAGTCCGCCATAAGCAGCAACAGTTGCTTCTTCATAGCTGAGGTTAGCCGGTTTTAATCCCAGGCACCCGTACTTTGAATCTGTCTCCTTCATGCATTTGTACTCGGCATAGGCACCCAGTCCGAAACCTGTGAGCCCATATACCAGGTCACCTCTCTTAAACCGTTTAATATCTTTGCCTGCCGATTCAATTTCTCCTGCCAGTACTAATCCTATTATCGGCTTTCTTGGTTTTGTCAACCCCAGCATTATCCGCATTGGGATCCGGAAGTGAAGAGGTATTTTAAATCCCCTGATAAAAGTATCACTTGCTGTTACTGCAGTAGCATAAATTTTTATGCATACTTCATTTTTTTTTGGAGAAGGTTTCTCCACCTCCTTGTGCTGAAGAACTTCCGGTGGTCCATATTTAGTACAAATAATTGCTTTCATATTATTTACATTTTAAAGAACCCAGCATCTTGTTAATGAAATTAAGCATAAGTGTTCCGTATTTCCAAATTTCAGCTTCATTTTCATAGTCTTTCTCCTTTCGGGAAATGATTGCCCGTATGGAAAGTAATCCAATACCTATCCACATGGTTGTTTGCATTTAAAATATTTATAAGTTTTTTCAGTGTTTAGAGGGCAGGCTGTTGAAGTACATTTCATCCTGCCCTGCAGTATTCTTATACCCCATGGTATGTATCCGGCACACATCAGCAAAGCACCAGTGGAACTAATTAATTCTATATCAGGATTGTTAAGTAACATGAGTCCTGTAATAATGCATATTGTCTGCCATTTACTGATAAATTTTTCTTTAAAAAGCCCCATTGCCTGTATTGCTGCACCAATTGGTAATAATGGCAGTAACCAGACCACCCAGAGCATGCCTGCTTTTTTTACTATAACACTAAGAAATGGAACAAACTCCTGAAATTGAGTCTCTGGTAAAGTGTCGAACGCAGAGAGAACCAGGCATAAGGCTCCCTTATCGACAGCCAGGATAAAAGCTCCGAATAATCCTGTTATACCACCCCAAAAACCTAATTGTTTTCCCTTACCCTGCAATACATTCATAAAATTTATCAGAGCTATCATTATTACAGGGACAGTAAACATTACAATTAAATGTCCAATATGGAATATAGGCTGATTGTGAAACCTTCCAACAAGTTGATCAACAGTACTAAGTGCCTCTAATTTAAGGATATTAGGGTGCATTAAAAATCCTGCAAGCAGCATTAACGGAAATGTGATGACAGAAATTCCAAACCCTTTTATTTTAATTGTTTCAATTTTCATGGCTCTCTTTTCGATTTTATTAAAAATATAACCTGTACATTAAGTTGGGGAAAAATCCAAATGAACTATTATAGCCTACTTTACCTGGCTTACTAACATCATAATATTCAGCCATTCTGGCCTGACTGTTTGTAAGGTTCATCAGATCCAGGAAAATTTCATGAGTAGCCCCGGGTTTGTTGAACTTATAGCTAACTGATAAATTCAAGTGAAAGATATTGTCAAGTTTATCATTATATGCTTTACTATAGTCAAAATATCTTCCTTTTTCAGGTTCAACAGCTACATTTCCCTGAGCATCTCTAATTAATGGAATATAGCGTTGGCCACCTTCAAAGAAAATTTTTGTATTCAATGCCAGAGTCTGGTTTTGTTTTTTACCAAGGTTTTTAAACTCTTTCCCAAATAAGATATTCACAATATATTTGTTATTGTATCGGGTATTTCGCCACACCCCTTCCAACGATTTGTATTTTGAATCGAATAGAGAAGTATTAAGTAAAAAGTAGAAATTTTTGTCCAAAAACCGTTCGATGGAAATTTCTACACCGTAGTTTTTACCGCTGCCTTTATTAACCAGTTCAACATATTTGTAATCAATGCCTTCGTTTATGGTAGCATAATAACTTGTGTCGTTGTTTTCGACTGGTAAATTGTAAAGCGACTGGTAGTATACCTCAATTTTCCCCACTAAATTTTCCGTAAAACGTTTTTCATAACCCATTACATAATGACGGGCTTTTAGCAATCCGAGGTTTTTATTTGGTTCAATGAAAATACCATCGTCTTGTGAGATTTTTGTATAATAGTTTTGTATCCTTTCAGTTGTGCTGTGCATTCCGTATCCTGCATACACTGAGTTGGCATTATTAATTTTCCAGTTAATACTTAATCTTGGTTCAAACGTGCTTTTATTAATGCTTAAAACATTCATGTTATGCAGACCTGACACAACGATAATATTCTCATTTAAGATGTGTTTCCAGCTAATAAAATTATTTATGGTACTTACATTTGTTTTAAAGTCATTTATGTTTAACATAGAAGCTTCTTCATTACTATAAATGTTTTGATTGTAATCGTAGTTATACAAAGTGTATTTTGTACCTATTTGAATTTTATTTTTTGTGTTGATTTTATTATTGTATGAAATAGCCCCCCTGATTGCTGAATTCACTATCCTGCTTTGAATCATGTGCATCCTGGGAGAAATATAATCTTCCATAAGCTCACCTCCGGTAATGTATGGTTTTATTGTATCTGTCTCATAAATATCATCTTTGAGTCCAGTTCCTGAATAATTAAGTGACGTTTTAACAAAGCTATTTTTATTGACCGACAAAGTATGGTTCATTCCAAGATTAGCCAGGTAATTTGACTTGTAATAATCTCTGCTGGTAAGAGCATTAGTTTTAGTTCTGCCTGGTGTTTCCAGTCCTTTTGGTCCCATATTCTCCATTGAAACACCACTTAAGCCTCCCAATCCATAAAAGGAGAAAGTCCCTGTTCGTTGAGTAGGCAGAACTACTTTAAAGGTTGCATCCTGATAATTGACGCCTCCCGGCACATCCACCAGACCCAAATCTTTAATCAGCGAAATTGTAGAATACCTGTAATTGAACAGATATGAGCCTGCATATCCTTTTTTTAATGGACCTTCCAGAGTAAGTTCAGTACCCATTAAACCAATACCAGCGGTCGCTTCAAACTTTTCGTTATTTCCCGACCTGAGTTTTACATCGTAAACACACGATATTACATCGCCATATTCTGACGAAAATGCTCCGGTATAAAAATCGGAAGTGGCTAATAAATTATTGTTCAGAGCTGTTAGCGCTCCAAACGAAGAATTTTGATCATCCATATGGTACGGACTTGAAATTTCTGCTCCATCCAAACGCCATTGCATGTATTTGGGTGAGTTTCCCCGTACTATAATATCGCTACTTCCATCAGGTGTGCTGGCTACTCCTGCAAAGCTGGAAACTACGCGGGCAGGATCGTCCATACCTCCGGTAAAGCGTTTAGTTTCTTCAAGTGTAACGGAATGAATACTTAACTGTGACATATCGTTTATTGCTTCTCCTTTATTCTTGTATGCCTTAACAATAGCATCCTCCATTTTTATTACCGATTCCTGCATGGAGAAATCTAAGACTACCTCTTTCCCGGAGTTTACAACAATATCTGAAATGGTCTTAGTCTCATAACCTATGTAGGATATAATAAGTGCTATTCTACCTAAATGTATGTTATCAAATCTGAACCTACCCTTTGTATCTGATGATGTCCCAACTAATGGGTTGGTACCAGGTATCACCAAAGTGGCACCTGCCAGCGGTAATTTGCTATCGGCATCAACTATTGTACCTCTGATAGTTTGGGTGAGGTTTTGACTAAATGCCAGTGCAGTTAACACGGCAATCATGAATGTTGTTGAAATAAACTTTTTCATTGCTACACTTACTTTAATTATTACAAAAACTTTTCTGATAATGAATGATGGTAGCAAAGAAAATAATGCCCTTTACTTTATCATAGGAAAAAATGATTAACGGTTAGATAATATGATAAGTGGTTGTTTAATAGAATGAAGAGGCAGAAATCCTGATTTAGTGAGGTTCGTTTTTGTGAGTACCCCCGGATGATTTCAAGACGTTAAACTGTGTTTTTCAAACAAGCTCTGTGGTGGGTAGCAGGTTCTCTTTCAATGTGGTCAATATGCTCTGTTTTTTCGATTCTTGGACGGAGCATCTTTGCAAAATAAATATCAGGAACCTCTTCCTGACATTGCTTAAGAGTTTTTAAATCCTGCAATGTTTGCCTTCTTAAGTAACTATTTTGGAATAATTACTCACTGGTTCAATACAGGGAATTGATCTGTTTTTTTTGAACATGGAAGCATAATTATTTAACCTAATATAAATAGTGTCAGATTATTCATAACACTATGCTTCACTTCTCTGTGCTTATCTCTGTTTACGACTCTGGCTATTGATACTTTTCCGCTCCGGATCAGACATCAGAAGACTAATTATTAACACAAACACACAATATAAAATAATGTTCATTTTGCAGGTCAGCCACAACTCATAGTTTTCAGGCTTATACTCAAGTCGGAGATGAAATTAAGATACCATGGTTCCAATAAAATATTTCTACAGCACGCGCTTTATTCATGCTGTTAATCATAAGATAGAGTAGGGATATTAGAGAAGTTTAAATGAGTGCTTCCCTGAAACCATTATTATTTTACATTAGTATCGGAATGAAAAATAATTGAAGGATCTCATAATCAATTTTTTTGAGATTATAGTTGATAACCGATAGTCATCTTATTAAAATTAATGAATCTGAAGTATGAGTGTGATCGAAAAAACTATGGTTACAGGGACGCAGACACTATTCCTCGTCTGGTATTAGTGCAGGTTAGGCTTTATTCAATTGGTCTTCAGTATATTGATTTGACAATAACTTAATTAAATTGTCAGCAGCACGACGCTGAAGAACTTGTATTGATGAGTCCGAGTACCAGGCATAATGTCCGGTAACAATTGTACGTGGATGATTAAATAAAGGCTCTTGTTTTTCAGTTGGTGGTTCATCTTCAAAAACATCTATTCCGGCGCTGTGTAATATATTCTTATCCAACGCTCTGACAAGTGCATCCTGGCAAACAACTGATCCTCGGGAAGTATTGATCAATACAGGTCGGTTTTTCATCTGGATAAATGCCGTTTCATTAATAATGTGGTTTGTTTCCTCAGTAAGATTGCAATGAATACTAATAACATGACAATTTCTTAGCAGGGTATTCAAATCAGTCTTTATCACACCAGATTCCCTAAACTTAATATCCGGAATATAAGGGTCATAAGCTAATACTTCTTTAAAAAGATAATTTACTTTTGAGGCAAAACATCCTCCGATTCTTCCTAATCCGATAATACCTATCGTTTTATTATGTAATTCAATAATATCATCTATTGGTGGTTTAGAAAATGAAGTGCGGATTTGCTGAGATCCCAAGGATAATGATCTTACACAAGAATATAGTAAAGCAATTGCATGATCAGAAACTGCATGATTAGCATATCCCTGAACATTAGCAACTTTTATTTTACGTCGTGTTGCTTCCTCAATATCTATATTATCATAGCCTACTCCATAACGGACAAGTGCTGATATATTTGGAGTGAAGTTTAAGAAATCAGCATCGATTACTGTACCTCTGACCAGAATTCCATTAGCATCACTAGCAAAACGTGCCTTTTCAAATCGGTCTGTTGAGCTGCCGGTGTACAATTTCAGGTTGTACCCATTTAGATTGAATAATTCCTTTTCATAATGATAATCCTTATATCCTGTATCAATGATAGCAATATTTTTCCCCATAATTCAATTGTATTTTACCATGTCAAATATATCAATTCCTGTTTCGATTCGAAGTGATTTATTTTTAACAGTTATTAAAATGTGCAAGAAAAAATAGAAATCAATTACTCAAAGTACACCCCTGAAACCTGACTTTTCTACAATAAAGTTCTTTACAGGGAGTAAGTTGTAACAGCTCATTTCTTACATATGACACTCTGCAAATTTTGCTGTTCCATACAAGGTCAGGGTTGATGAAAGGTTATACTGATCATATTTAGGGCAATGTGAAAAAAGGACCTGATGTTTAGTATATCAGGTGTATAAAATATTTAATTTAACAAGTTAGGAATGCCTGCTACTTATTTTGTTTGTAATTTAAAATCCATAACAGGTTTCGTTAACTTCCAAAAATCAAAATTCTACAGGTAGTTAATCTTGTATTGTCTAGGATCAAAAAAAATAGTAAAATGCTGTCAGTAATCTAATGTTTGATACTGTGGTCAGATCTGAATTAACTACTCCTTTTGTATTTGCTTTTCCATACTCTGCTGATGTATATTCTACTTCAGCTGAAATACGCAGTTTTTCCTTATTGAAAACCATCCTGGGCGCTATCCGGTATACATAATTAATGTTCGATCCGCGACTGTAGTAGACGCCTGTATTATCATTTTCAGTGCCAAGATTTTTTGTAAAACCGGCAAAGAAGCCAACCTGGGTTTTTCCATTTGTTGAAAGTTCAGTCCAGACTGACATATTCTTAATTGGTGCGTATTCATAGCTCATCTGACTAGTGGCATTAACAGCTGAAACTGAATAGCCCCCCAGCATTACGTGATCGAACAGATTACTTCCGTAAATTGCATAAGCCTTGATAGTTACCGGTTTAAGTTTTAGCTTGGCATAAAGTGTTAATGCATATGATGTTACATGCTCATCACCGGCAAGATAAATGGTGTCGGCTCCATCTTTAAGATTTTTGTCACCCTGTGAGAATAATCTGGGCACCAGTTGTTTAAATTCAGCTCCTGTTCCGATCAGAAATTCATTGGATTCGTTAATCTGTGTGGTATATTGGAGATGCACATTCATATCAGGTAAAACAGCGTTGCTCAGATATTTCGGGCTGCTTCCATCGGGACCATTACTTGAGAAATCTCTCTGACTGGCTGCTGCCGCAATAAGTTTAATGTTATTAACTTTCTTAGTAATCCTGATTTGGGGATTACGCGAAAATGGCTGAAAGGGAGAACCTGTGTTGAATGATACAACATCAGGAAAACATTCGGGAATAAACAGCGGATGCCAGTATTGTCCAACAAGCAGTTCAACAGTGCTCCAGTTCATTTTAATTATTGAATGCCTGAGTCTTAATCCGTTTACATCCGGGAAGCTGGCATTCTCATTTCCAAAGAAATCAGCCTCAACAAGAGCTGAAGTTTTCGCTTTTAATAAATCAGGTCCTGTTATTTTTCCTGTCAGTCTCGATTGTATGGAAAGTATTCCCAAATGGTCTTTGGCATTAATATCATTGCCATACAGATCCGGCTTCTTATTTTCAGGATAAAGGAGGAAGTGTCCTTCGCGGATACTGACTGCCTGCCTTGAGTCGTAAAAAAAGTCAGTTTTAAGGAATCCTGAGAAAGTAATGCCGAATTTAGGTTCTTCTTTTTTATCCTGGCTAAACGCTGTGAAAGAATAGAGGGCCAGAAATAATAATTCAATTTTTAACAGATTCATTGTGTGCTAGATATATCGTTTATTTATTAAAATCTTTTGTTGAATTATCTTTTTGTGTCATAAGGGAAATAATTATCAGAGTGATTACTGCTAATGGAATAGAAATTATCCCCGGATTATCAAGAGGTATTGGAGCGTCTTTTGGTAACAGACCATACCTTTCCCACATAGATGGAGAAAACAGGATTATTCCAATTGATGAGACAATTCCCACGATTATTGACCAGGCAATACCCTTAGCAGTAGTTTTTTTCCAGAATAATAGAAATAATATAGCCGGAAGATTTGCTGAAGCAGCTACCGCAAATGCGAGACCTACAAGAAAAGAGACATTCATTCCTTTAAATAATATTCCCAGGATTATAGCAAAAATTCCAACACAGATCGCTGCAATTTTTCCAGCTTTAACTTTCCCTTTATCTGTCATTTCTACTTGCAGATATTTATCAATAAAATCGTGAGCTATTGCGCCTGAAGAAGCAACAATAAGGCCGCTTACAGTTCCAAGAACAGTTGCGAAGGCAATGGCGGATATTATTGAAAATAAACCTATTCCAAAAGTTTTTGCAAGTAAAGGAGCTGACATGTTACTGCTTTCAACATCCAATGCACCGTTAATCATTGATCCAAGTCCCATAAAGAGCGTAAGAATATAGAAGAATCCAATTGCAGAAATTGCGACAATTGTTGATTTTCTGGCTGCCCGTTGGCTTGGCACAGTATAATATCTTATTAAGATATGTGGTAATGCAGATGTTCCAAGGAATAGAGCAAGCATTAAGGATAAGAAATTTAGCCTGTCCCAGAATGTAGCACCGGCAGATTTAGAGATTTTATACAACAGACCTGGTTTCATTACGTTCTCGCCTGTTGTTGGATTTTGATACCAGACAGTGACTTTGTCTTTGCCATCGGGAAATGCTTTTTTTGCAAATCTGACAATTTCACTTTTCTCAATGGTTTTTATAAATTCAAATGGACCGACAGGCCCAGTTTTGTCCACCTCTTTTCCATCGACAATAATTTTGCTCAGATGTCCCACCTGGTAAAATCTTTTTTCTGCTTTTGGTGCTCCATTATAAAGTTTTTCACCAGTTGGTATAACAGTTATATAAAGCATTTCATTCAGAGTGGCCTTGTCTCCATTTTTTGTCACTTTATACCACCCTTCATTGCCGTCTTTTTCAACTTTGGTAAAGATCATTTTGTCAACAAGTCGGGTTGATTTCACTTTGAACTCAGGATCTGAAATGCTAACAATTGTATCATTTATTACAGATGCTTCTATACTGGTAAATTTATGGTAGTTATCACCAGGAGTCAGAGATAATCCGTTCTTCAATATATAAAATGTAAGTATGGTTGAAAAAACAACCAGTAAACTTCCCTTAATGAACTGAACATATGTAGTTGATGTCATTCCTGCAGTTGCAACAATGAATATTACAATTGAACCAACTATCAGCACCCCCAGCCAGTGAGGTAACCCCAGCAGCGGTACGACCAGATCTCCAGCACCAACCATTTGCGGAATAAGATAGAATACAGAAACAATAAGGGTGCTCATAGATGCCGCAAGCTTTATATGTTTTGAATTAAATCTTGAGTCAAGGGCATCGGCAAAGGTGTATTTTCCAAGTTTTTTTAATGGTTCAGCAACCAGAAATAATGCGACCACCCAACCGGCAAGATATCCTATTGAATATAAAAACCCATCATAACCTGAGTAGGCGATCATTCCACAGATTCCTAAAAATGAAGCAGCGGACAAATAATCTCCTGCAAACGCAATTCCATTTACCGCCCAGTGTATATTCCCCCCGGCAGCATAGTAGCTTGAGGCAGATTTTGTTTTTCGTGCAAAGTAAAATGAGAGTCCAAGGACTAACCCAACTATAAAAAGGAAAATTATAATCGCTAAATTCGAAACTTCATATATCATGTCAGCAGAGAATTAAAGATTAGTTTTATTCATTTTGTTTTCCATTTTTGTGCAGAAATAGTTATAGATGAACCCCATAACTATGGCCAGAACAATCAATCCAAAGCCATAAATAATTGCAATATTCTGACCTCCTATTAATTGTAAGCCCATTAGTTCAGGTTTGGTTAATCCAATTACCACAAAACCCGAATACACCGTGGTATAAGCAATAAACATTTTTACCCCTAGTTTTGCTTTTTTCTCTGCAGCTTTGTCGGTTCCTCCCGAAGATGCCGGTTCATGTAACATAAATCCTCCTTTTCTTGTATTTAATTTTTTTGTTTTCAAAGGTATTAACATAAGGTTATTTTAAAATAGATATTTAGTTGTTTCTAAACATTGTTATATATCAACTTATATTTATATTTGATCAAAAAACATAAATGAAGTTTATAAGAAATTTTGATTGCAATCTGTGCATTCTGAAATGTGATATTCATCCCGTACTTAACAGAGCAGGTAAAATTCCCCAGCTGATAACTCCTTTGCATGCTCAATTAAAAAAACATGACATAATATGTAAGCAGGGAACAGACGTAACACATGCCATCTTTCTGGTTAAGGGGTCGGCAAAACTTTATATTGAAGGGTTAAACAACAAGAATATTATCCTGTATATTTTAAAGCCCCCTGCATATATTGGATTGCTATCATTCTTTGAGAGTCCATTTTATTTTTATTCAGTCAGTGCCTTGGAAGAGTCAGAAGTTTGCTTTATAGAACTGGGATTAGTTAAGAAACTTTATGTTGACAATCATGATCTGTTATTGAGTTTAAATAAGGCATTCGGAAAATCTGTTTCAAATATTATGAAAAAAATTATTTCGCTTAACCAAAAACAGATCAGAGGAAGAATAGCAGAAAATTTAATTTATTTGTCAGATATTAATAATAGT
>CAZXFB010000085.1:0-11710 GCA_964639725.1 uncultured Rikenellaceae bacterium | reverse complement strand
TATGGAATGAGAGCGGATGCTCTGTTTCAGAATCCTTTAAGTTGCAAATAGACAGTTGGCACCAGAAGAAGAAAACCTAATAATATTAATCCAATGATGAGTGGCAAAATCCATCGGAACCATTTTTCATATGGTATTTTTGCAACACTTAAAACTCCGAGCAGAACACCCGATGTCGGAGTAATCATATTTGTGAATCCGTCTCCAAACTGATAGGCCATTACAGTAGCCTGGCGCGAAACACCAATAAGATCTGAAAATTGTGACATCATTGGCATTGTTAAAGCAGCCTTTGCAGATCCCGAAGGCATGACCAGATTAATCATATTCTGGATGATATACATCATGCTGACTGCGGCAAACCTGCCCATCCCGGAAATGGATTGGGAGAGCTTAAACAACAATGTGTCGATTATCTGACCATTATTCAGAATAATGATTATACCTCCTGCCAGTCCTACAATGATTGCGGCCGACTGGATATCTTTAACACCGTCAAGAAATAGCCTGGTTATCCTGTCGGGTGAGTAATTCATGGCAATACCTGTTGCCAGTCCCATTACAAAAAAGAGGGTTGCAATCTCCATTATATACCATTTATAACCCATCACACCTGTTATGAGTATCAGTATTGTGAATAGTAGTATCTGAATGATGAAAAAATGAACAGATTTTCTTAAACTGACCAGGCCTGTAAGTCCAAACAATACAGTTATGGAAGGGATAGCCGGAAGATGTATAATCTCTTCTCCCAATGAAAACTTTGTCAGTGGATAAAACCATGCGAAAATTCCCATCACAATAAACAAAATGATGTAAATAACCCATGCTGAAAGTGGGGTGTGATAAGATATCTTAACTTGTTTAACTTCCTGGCGTTCACGCCAGTATTTATCATCTTCGTACACTTTAGATTTTAAAGGATTTTTCTTTATTGACCGGGCATATCTGATTATAAAGAAGAATCCGAACATGTTTATGATTATCCAGCAAAAAATACGGTATTCCAACCCGGAGAAGAGAGGAAGATTTGATAATCCCTGTGCAATGCCGATCGTGAATGGATTCAGAATTGCCCCTGCAAATCCGAGAGCAGCGGCGACAAAGCAGAGAGATACACCTGTTATTGAATCGTAACCCATCGATATTGCAAGAGGAACAAATATTATTACAAACGCGATGGTCTCCTCACTCATTCCAAAAACAGCCCCGAAAATACTGAATAATAGCATTATAGTTATAAATATCAGATTGTCGATACCAAGAAATGCAATTATCCTGTTATGCTCTAACTTCTTACTGAGCATAAGAAATGTTCCTATGGCAATCTCAATAGCTTTACTCTCATTCATTATCCAGAATGCTCCGCCTATTATCAATATAAAGACAATAATATCAGATTTATCAACAAATCCGTCGAAAAGAGAAGAGAATACCTGCCAGGTCTGGGGTTTGCTTTCAGCATAATGGAATGAACCTGGAATAACCACATTCCGGTCAATTCCATTCACATTTACTATATGCCTGTCGAATGCACCGCCTGGTACTATCCATGTTAAAACAGCGGACAATACTACTATTGAAAATACTATTACATAAGTATGTGGTATTTTCTTCAACATAGATATGAGAGTAGCTGTTTTACCAGGTAAGTAACTTAGTATGTAAATATTTTATTACCTGACAAATTGCTTTGCATAATACTTTGCAGTAAGCTTTTCCCCGGTTGCTCTTTCGATCATTTCGTTCCAGTAATACTTTGCACCTGGCATAAAGACTTTTTCCTGCAGATATTTTCCAACAGCTTTTTCGTTAACAAATGACTGGTTATTAGCTACATTGGTGGTGATAAATAGATACAACTGTGATGCCAGAAGTTCTCCAAGCAGATAGTTATGATAATAACAAGGGTATAGTGCCACATGTATCTTGGAAGCCCAGTCAGGCATATTACGTCCTTCAGGTTTCTGGAGCAGCTGATATTTCTCAACCAGGCTCCACCATAATTGATTCAGATCCTGGTCAGGATTGGCATACATTGATTTTTCGAATCGGTACATTACTTGAGCCCACCTGCTGAAAACCAGCATCTGAAGCCTTAGTGCCTTGCTGCAATCTGCTGCAATTTTTTCACTCTCTTTGTTGTCAATTATCCCCATACCGAGCATCCACTGAGGATCCGTGGCAAGCCTTCCAAACATGTTGGCAATTGCTTCGGTAGTAAATGTGTGTGCGGCATCTCTGAGTGTGAAAGGTAAAGCCCTGTCAGTATAAAAAGAATAGACTCCATGTCCAAGTTCATGAAGGATTGTATTCATCCAGTATGAGTCGGGACGAATATTATCCAAAGTACGAACATCACCAGCACGGTCTATATCCGTACAAAATGCATGTTGATTTTTGCCGGGTTTTTCGTAAAGATCACTTTTTGCAAGAATGGATTCAACATTTAGACCAATACCATTATAAAATTCTGAGGCAAGCTTTACAGGGTCCTGTTTTTCAAAATATTTATCTATTTCTACAGGGTAAATCTCAGGAGCCTCCTGGAAATACCTGTCCTGGTAATGCCATGGACGAAGGTCGGATTTGTTTAACTTATAATGTTTGGCAAAGTATGAGTCAATATCACCTTTAAGTTGTCCGAAGTTACTCTTTGTAAGATTGTCGAGCTCATCAAATATTGCAGTCACTTCAGCAGGTTCCTGGCCTGAAAGTTTAAGACTCATCTCATGGTAATTGCTGAATCCAAGCTTCCCGGCAATCAGGTTTCTGTGTTTAACAAGTTTAACTATATCATCGGCGACAACCTGACCGATAAGTTTGCTTCCTTCCCAGGCCTCTTGAAGTTCTTTGCTGTTTTTTGAATTTCTCAGAATATTAACTATTTCATTGTCCGATAGTTCTTTATTATTTACATTGGCTCTGAAGTTCGAATATTTTTTACTGATCTCAGTCTCCATGCTTATCTGTTTGGAAATAAGAGATGTATCAACCTGGCCTGAAAGGTATGAATTGTATAAGAGCTCAAGTTGTCTTACCAGAAGGGAATCCTTAACGGCTCCTGACTCCTTTATTTTTTTAAGCTCTGCAAAAGCTGCTGTATTGGTGAAGACCTTTGCATATTCGAAAGAGGCTTTTTCACTTCTTGCCCAATCGGCATCACTCCCTGAAATATTTGCATCCCATGAAGCCAGTTGAGCTTCGCGATAGAGTGGTATCAGTTTTTCTTCGTGAGCTGAAATAAATGTTTTCATGCTTTTTTCCATTTTTTCCTGTTTTGAGGTACATGACCAGACAAATGGTATGATCAGTGTTGCCAGGATAATCCACGTTATGTTTTTCATCTTTAAATGTTTTTAGGGTACGAAGATAGTAAAAAGAGAAATAGTTTAAAGTTGAAATGCGAAAGCTTAAGGCAGTGATCCGGATAACATTGGCTATTCTTCTGAACCGGTTTCCAGTGCTTCACCAGGTAAATCATCCTCATATGGATCTTTCTGTTCATCGTCTGCATCAGAATCAATATCAATCACATTAGGCTCCATAAGTTTTTCTGCTTCCGCCATAGGTAAACCCTGTATTGTACGAAGTTGTTTTGTAATTGCCCTCGATCTGACTCCAACCAGCTTTTCAATATTCCCGGAAGCAGTATTTATCTGTTTTTGTGCAGATAGAAGTACTTTTTCAAATGACCCGAACTCCGTTTTAACAGCTGCAAGAATCTTCCAGACCTCACTCGATCTTTTCTGAACAGCGAGTGTACGGAATCCCATCTGAAGGCTACTGAGAAATGCAACCAGGTTTGATGGTCCCACAACGGTAATATTGAATTCACGCTGCAGTAACTCAAATAGCCCGGTTCGTGTAAGTATCTGTGCATAAAGGCCCTCTGTGGGCACAAACATAATTGCAAAATTTGTTGTATAAGGTGGGAATATATATTTCTGATGAATAGTCTTTGCAGATTTTATTACACTTGCATCAAATGCCTTTTCAACTTTAATAATTTCTTCTTTGGGATGATCGGAAATATTTTCATAAATTTCAATGAGCCTCTGATAATCTTCAATCGGGTATTTTGAATCAATAGCAAGAAGAACAGGTTCTTCAGGATTTTCGTTCCCGGGTAGTTTTATGGCAAATTCTACATTCTCCCTGCTTCCTGGTTTCACAGGAATGTTTTTCAGGAACTGGTCAGCAGAAAGGTATTGTTCAAGTATGGTTCCAAGCTGAATCTCTCCCTGAATACCTCTCGTTTTAACATTCGACAGAACCCTTTTAAGATCACCCACACCGACTGCAAGCTTCTGCATATCACCAAGACCTTTGTAAACCTGTTCAAGTTGGTCAGTTACCATCTTGAAAGATTCACTAATGCGGGTATTAAGGGTTTCCTGTAACTTTTCATTTACTGTCTCTCTCATCTTCTCAAGTTTCACACTATTATCGGTCTGAATCTCTTTGAGCTTATTCTCTATCGTCTCCCTCATCTTTTCCAGTCTCTGCTCTATATTTTGTGATTGTTCCTTTGACCGGTTGATCGTGCTTTCAAAATTGATCCTGAGCGTCTCATTAAATTCCTTTATGTTTCCTGAAAGACGATTATCGAATGATTCAAGTGATCTTTGAAGTTCCTCCCTGTTATCTTTGGCAATTTTTGATGATTCTTCCCTGTTCCTCTGTAACTCATCCTTCATTGAGTTCCCTGTTCTGTCAAGATTATTTCCGAAAACAGCTAATGCAGATTTGGTAAATTCATCCTGAACAGGTTTGTTAAGCCGGCTTATTATTCTGATTATAAGAAGAATAGTTATAATAAGCAAAACTGCATTGCAGATCAGAAGGGCTGTTATCATAAGAAATATTTTTTTGAACTTTTCAATCCCACTAAATTACATATAAAAGTTAATATGGATTATACTAAAGAAAGGAATGCTCGGGATGTGCTCAACATCATAAAGTAAGTTAATTTCGTTTTGCCGGAAATGCATATATTTATAAAAAATAAAAACTATGGAAAAACCATTTAAAAATTCACGCAGGGAGTTTCTTCAAAAGCTTCTCGCTGCAACAGCTGTTGCAGGTCTTTATCCATATACCGGTGTTGCCGGTGACATGTCAGAGATAAAAAAGAAAAAAGGCAAATTACCGTTGAGGCCTCTGGGAAAAACCGGTTTAATGGTGGGTATTTATAGCCTTGGAGGACAAGCTTCTATTGAAACTCCTGGTAAAGAGGATATCTCAGTACAGATTATAAACAGGGCGATAGATCTGGGTATAAATTATATCGATACAGCAGCTGCCTATGGACGCGTTTCCCCATCAGTAACACGTGAAAATGCCCTGGGTACTAGTGAGCGCAACATGGGAAAGGTGATGAAATATCGTCGGAAAGAGGTTTTTCTTGCTACCAAGACAAACGATCGCACTTATGACGGATCGATGAGGCTTCTTGAAAAATCTCTTAAAAATCTTCAGACGGATCACCTCGACATTTGGCAGATTCACAATTTACGCACTGCAGAGTTACCTAATATTGATAAATATTTTGCTGAAGGTGGCGTTGTAAAAGCCATGCAGAAAGCCCTTGATGAAAAAATAGTCAGTTTCCTGGGAATAACCGGACATGAGAGCCCAGATATTCTTAAGGCAATGGCTGAACGATTTCCATTTGATAATGTGCTTGTTGCCCTGAATGCTGCTGATAAACACTATGATCCTTTTATCGAAAAATTTCTGCCGGTAGCTGTTGATAAAAAGATGGGAATTGTTGGCATGAAGATTCCTGCTCGTGACCGTATTTTTGCCCATGGAGGCATAATTACGATCAAAGAGGCCATGGAGTATGTAATGTCACTACCTGTAAGTACAATAATTATTGGGATAGATGACATTCCCCAACTGGAAGAGAATATTAAAATAGCGCAGAATTTCAAACCTCTCAATGCCGACCAGATGATGGCAATAGAAGCAAAGACCAAACCCTATTACAAGGAACTTCAGTTTTTTAAAAATCTCTCTGAATGGCCTGCAGAGTGGTAATAAGAACTTCTGTATTTATTTTTCTCAATGTTTTTTTGTTTTTTGGATGTACAGGTGAAAAAAAAGAACAGAAGAACCGGAAAGATGAGAAAACAAAACAGAGTTCATATTTGGCAGAGAATGACTCATCGTCCCTTTTCGATGGAAAAACTCTTAATGGTTGGGAAATAACGAATTTCGGACCACAGGGACCTGTCTATGTTTCCGGTGGTGAAATAATTCTTGGCATGGGTGACGGGTGTACAGGTATCACCTGGAAAAGGGATTTTCCCGCTTCGGATTACAAAGTTAATCTCGAAGCAATGCGTGTAGAAGGGAATGATTTTTTTTGCGGTATGACTTTCCCGGTAAATAATGAAACCTGTACACTGGTAGTAGGAGGGTGGGGAGGTACTATTGTCGGGCTGAGCAGCATTAATGGATATGATGCTTCTGAAAATGAAACCTCAAGGGTAATGAAATTTGAGAAGAAAAAATGGTACAGTATCTGCCTTGTTGTAAAAAAGAACCAAATTAAGGTATGGATCGATAGTACATTGATAGTAGATTTTAAAAAAGGAGATAATAAACTATCTGTCCGGCCTGAAGTTGAATTGTCAAAGCCATTTGGGATAACATCATGGACAACAACATCTGCTCTGAAGAATATCAGGATGATCAGGCTTGAAGACTGAAATGGGAAGAGGATAACGGGAGTATGGGTGAAGGATACAGTTAATGCTCTACATCTTCTGAATGCCTCGTACCATATTCAAAAATGGAGAAAACAGATGACGGAAAATGAATTCATTCTATGAATCAATTAATAAAGTTTAGTTTATATGAGAAATTTCATCTTTACAATATTGACACTAAGTATGCTGGCGTCATGTAAGACAAGTCAGTTATATCTTAATGTTGTAGAACCAGCTCCTGTTACGATACCATCTTATATAAAGAGTGTGGGCGTAATTAACCGTAGTATGCCGACTGATAAAACAAAAATTCTTGATGTGGTTGATAAGGTGTTATCGCTGGAAGGAGCTAACCTCGATAAGGTAGGTGCCCAGGAGAGTATAAAAGGCCTCTCTGATGAACTTCTTAATAACGGTAGATTCGAAGAAGTGAAAACATTGAACGATATCGATTTCAGAACTCCTAAACTGGGTATCTTCCCTGTTCCCCTGACATGGGAAATTGTAACCCAGATCTGTAATGAGACAGGAACAAATGCCCTGTTCTCCCTTGAAGTATTTGATACCGACACCAGAATTAATTATTCCAGCAGGCCTGTAGAAATAAAGACTCTGATCGGAAAAATTCCAGGACTCGAACATCAGGCCGACATGGAAACTATTGTACAAACAGGTTGGAGAATTTATGATCCTTCTGATAAACAGGTACTAGATGAATACACTCTCGGGGAATCAATTCTTTTTACAGGACGGGGTATTAATCCCGTTCTTGCAGCTGCAGCTTTAACAGGTAGAAAAGAGGCTGTTAATAAGGTAAGCAATAAAGCTGGACACAATTATGCGTTAAGGATCCTTCCTTACGAGATAAGAGTAATGCGTGACTACTATGTAAAAGGGACCAGTAATTTTAAAATTGCTAAACGCAAAGCCCAGGTTGGAAAGTGGGATGAAGCCGGAAAACTATGGGAAAAGGAAACAACAAACAAAAACATGAAGATATCTGGCAGAGCCTGTTATAATATGGCTATAATCAACGAGATAAATGGAGACCTTGATCAGTCGCTTCAGTGGGCACAGAAAGCCTGGGAGGATTATAATATAAAATCAGCACTTAAATATATCCGCATACTTGAAAACAGAAAGTATAAAACAGAAGTTCTGAAGAGGCAGGAGAATAAATAACACAAAAGAGTAGATTCCCGATCATTCTTCATGAGCGGGATATGGAAGAAATAATGAGACTAACAGCACCCCCTGAAATATATGAATATTAGTGCTTTTGTCTGAATATCGCCTCTACTGTCATTTTACATCTGATTCAGACAAATTTTCATCCCAGGCTGGTACCGGAAAGTTTTATGAAATGTATATTAATTAATATATTAATATTTCATGTAAATTTATCATTCTGAAAACGGATCAGCCTATTTGAAAAATTCAAGACATGAAAAAAGTCTTTTTTCTGCTCTGCCTGTTAATACTTTTAGAGAATTTATCAGCTCAGGAAGGTGCTCCCCTTCTCACTCATTTTAAGGAGAGTCGTGACATTGAAAATCAAAGCTGGGCAATATGCCAGGATGTTAACAGAGTGATGCTCTTTGCCAACCGCAAAGGTATTTTATCATTTGACGGAGAGGAGTGGGTATCTTTAAGGATCCCGATAATCCCTTATTCCATTCAGATTAATCCGGTGGACAGCAAAATATATGTGGGCGGAGACAATAATTATGGTTTCCTTGATAAAGATCAACTGGGTGTCTATAGTTATGTTTCCCTTTCAGGAGACTCATCCGATCTTGGGATAATAACAAAAATAATTGTTCATGATTCAATTCTCTTTTTTTATGGTGAGCAGTCGATAAGCCAATACAATGTTAAATCAAACAAGCTTATGAACCGGTTTAAATCGAAAGCCGGATTTCCATTCACTGGTGTTTTCTCCACCCCGGGTAACACATTTATTAATGTTATTGACAAAGGATTATTCAGACTGGAGAGTGATTCATTGTTCCCTATAGTTACTGGTTATCTCACAGAAAGACTTGATATCTTATTTTCTCTTCCTTATAATCAGAATATGGTGCTGGTTGGTAAAAGTGATGGTGTACTTTCCCTTTTTGATGGTATTAAATATTACGATTATCATATAAAAGATGATGGATATATCAGAGACAATATTTTGTCAGAGGGCATATCTATCGGAGACAGTCTTTATGCTTTTTCAACACTTGACGGTGGTGCAATTGTAATCGAAAAATTTACGGGCAGGATCAGATATCTGATTAATAATCAAAACGAATTGCCTGATGATGAGGTGTTTGCTATTGGTACTGACTGTAGCGGTGGTTTATGGCTTTCTCACCAGTATGGTCTTACAAGAGCTGACCTTAACCTTCCTGTTGAGAATTTCAGCATCTACCCCGGGCTTAAAGGTAACCTTACAGCATCATTAAAAACAAATAATGAATTGTATGTGGCAACAAGCGAAGGTGTTTTTTACCTGAGTGAGGTCAAAGACTATTCTGAAGTTGAAATCATGATTAAAAAGGAACAAAAAACATCACCTGTTTCTTCAGTAGCTCAACCGGAACAAATTCAGGTACAGGAGAATTCCAGGAAAAATATATTTACCAGGATCTTTGGGAAAAAGATGGTTCCAAAACAAGATGAAAAGGGACCATCATCAGACACTAAGATCTCTAGTTCAGAGGTTAAACCTGCGGTACAATATATAAGGAAGAAGGTAAGCAAACTAAAATCTGTAAATTATATCTATAAAAAAGTAGAAGGGTTAAATGAAAAATGCCGTCAGCTTGTATCAACTCAAAACGGGATACTGACTGCAACCAACCAGGGATTGTATATTATTAATGATCATAAGGCCAGTGTTATTGTGAGTAACCGTTATATTAATTTTATTACCTGGCAACCATTCAGCGGGAAGTATCAGGTTGCAACCGGTGATGGCTATTTCCTTGTTAGTTATATGAATGGAAAGTGGAGATCCGAAATTCCTGATCCTGAATTTATTGCCCCGCTTTATTCTGTTGTCCAGGAAGAAGAGAATACTTTATGGCTTGGCGGCGATAATATTGCTTTAAGAGCTGACATTAGTAAAGCACAGGGAAAGGTGACATATGAGAAATTTAAGATACAGAACAATTTTCCACAAAGGTATATTCTGAATCTGATAAATGATTCTATATTCCTTCTAACCGAAACAGGAGAACATTTTTTCAGTAAAAGCAGTGGCGAATTTGTTCCATATAAAGCCAGAGTAGCATCACCAGTATCAAAAAGCAGGTTGTTCACTTATCCGCTTTCCAATGTTGCGTTGATCGGATATGATGATAGCTGGATATATCCTGAGCTTTCAAAAAAGATTGCGGATAAGGAAATATCCCTGTTAAAGATTTTTGATGAGTTAGTTTCGGTAAATGTCCAAAGTGATAATATCTGGATCATTGATGGTAAAAACCGTATTTTTAGTATCGATCGCAAAAGATATTCAAAGATCAATCCTGAGATTGGTCTTCTTGTTAAGAGTATTTATAATGAAGATGGGACAAATTTCAGCCTGAATAATATTATTTTTAACAGGGGCGATAATCTTGTCAACTTTGATATTATTTCTCCATCCTTTTTAAAACAGAATACCACTCAATACCAGTATTTTATTGATAAATTAATGACCGAATGGTCTCCCTGGTCTACACGAACAAGTTACAGCAGGATAGTCCCAAAGTCAGGAGAGTATGTATTACTTATCAGAGCTAAAGACCTTTGGGGAAATATCGGTGAACCTGTTTCCCTGAAATTTACAATAAAGGCTCCGTTCACCAAGACAACAATTTTCTATGTACTCATCATCTCTTTTGTATTACTTATAATATTCCTGATAGTACGTTTCAGGGAGAGGCAACTCTATGAGAAAAACCGGATCCTCGAAGAAAAGGTAAAAGAGAGAACTGCTGAGATTGAGGCACAGAAGGAAGAGATAACATCCAGTATAGAATATGCCAGCAGAATACAGAGAGCGATGTTGCCGGAGACTTATCTTTTTAAGGAATCTTTTTCTGATTTTTTTATTATTTTCAAACCTCGTGATATCGTCAGCGGAGATTTTTTCTGGATAAATGAGGATGCTAAAAATATTTACTTTACAGTTGGTGACTGTACAGGACACGGGGTTCCGGGAGCTTTTATGAGCACTCTTGGAATATCTACCCTCCACGATATCATTACCAATAATTCCTCCCTGAAAGCAAATAGTGTTCTCAACCTTTTAAGGGAAAAGATTAAAACATCTCTTCATCAGACAGGTAAGCAGGGGGAAGCTGCTGATGGTATGGATATTTCGTTCTGTATCCTGAATAAGAACAGGAACACTATCCAGTTCTCAGGAGCATATAGTCCTATTTTTATCTTCACAGGCGAGGAACTCAAAGAATATAAATCTGACAGGATGCCAATAGGAATCCATTACGGTGATGAAAACTCATTTACAAATTTTGAGATCAATATCAAAAGAGGAGACACTATTTATATTTTCTCTGATGGCTATACAGACCAGTTTGGAGGACCGGATGACAGCAAATACAAAAAATCAAACCTGAAGAAACTATTATCCGATATCTGTCATAAACCGATGGATGAACAGAAGAAAATTGTCGAAGATGAATTTGATAAGTGGAAAGGGGAGGCCGATCAGGTTGATGATGTTACAATAATCGGAATAAGAATTTAATGGGATATTTTCTTCTGTTTCACGGATTTTTTCAGATTGTCAGTTAAAATTCTTTACTGTAAATTTCTTAATCGTTCCTCATTTCTGTCAATCAATATGTTCCCGGGCTCACCCATTCTCCCTCTCACCTTATCACCATCTACCAGTTCCCTGACCTCTTAAACTACAATCACCTCCTCAGCCACTATTAAATATTTTATGAGTGTCGGGAATGATAACTAAATGATTATATTATAGGAAAATA
>CAZXFB010000084.1:0-12213 GCA_964639725.1 uncultured Rikenellaceae bacterium | reverse complement strand
AGTCAGGATGCTGACCCGTAGGCGTCAGCATTCGAGTCCCGTCTCCCGCTCAAATGACGAAGGAAGTTGATGGCTTCCTTTTTTGTATGTGCTATTTTGTTTACATATTATATTCCAAAACTACTGATACATTCTACAGAGGACAGACTAAAAATCTTCCCGACAGAATCAGACGGCATAATTCTAAACTCGAAAAGGCTACTAAACACGGGGCCCCTTGGATTCTAGTGTGGAATACGCTGAAAGAGAATAGGACTCAGGCTTTAACTCTCGAACGAAAACTCAAAAACCTCTCCAGAAAACGAATAAGCGATTTCATAATCAAATATAATTATGACGCGCGGGCCCTGACGTTCCCTGACTTCGCAGGTCAGGGAAGTCAGGATGCTGACCCGTAGGCGTCAGCATTCGAGTCCCGTCTCCCGCTCAAATAAGTGTTTTGCAAACACTTGCAATTATTCAGACAAACCATTGGTAGGATTTCATTCCTCCTCTCCTTCATGTAAAATATGCTAAATATCTTAACAGCTGATTATCAAATGATTTTTTTATTATTTTCGTGGCTCGTTTTTAAAATATTATACCCAAACCATAATCCTTCCTTCTATGAAAAAGAATCTTCACATTTTGATGGCATTATTAATCCTGACTCTTAATTCCTGTAATAAAGAGAAGAAGGAAGCTGCTATTTCAATTCCATTCGAAAAATACTCATTGAACAACGGACTTACAGTGGTTCTCAATGAAGACAAGTCAGATCCTATTGCAGCGGTTGCAATACTATATCATGTAGGTTCAAGTCGTGAATCAACAGGCAAAACCGGATTTGCCCATCTCTTTGAACATATGATGTTCCAGAAATCAGAAAATGTTGGAGAAGACCAGCTTTTCAAGCTGATACAGGGTGCCGGTGGCGATCTTAACGGAGGAACCAGTCAGGATCTCACAATGTATTATGAAGTTATCCCAAAGAATGCCCTCGAGATGGTGATGTGGCTGGAGTCAGACAGAATGGGCTACTTGGAGAATACAGTAACGAAATCTGCATTCATCAATCAGCAGAATGTAGTTCAGAATGAGAAGAGGCAGAGTTATGACAATGCCCCATATGGTTTTAATGAAGCCCTTATCCTGAAAAATCTATTCCCAAAGGGACATCCGTATAACTGGCCGGTAATTGGTGAAATGGAGGATCTTACCAATGCTACCGTTGATGATGTGAAAGCTTTTCACAGGAAGTTTTACACTCCTAATAATGCAACTCTTGTAATATCGGGCGACATAAACAAAGAAGAAGTAAGAACACTTGTAGAAAAATATTTCGGAGAGATCCCCGGAGGAGAAACTATTGAGAATAGAGAGGCTATGCCGGTATCACTTGACTCAACTATCAGACTCTATCACGAAGACAATTTTGCCAAAGCACCTCGCCTTACATTAGTATTTCCTGCAGCTGAACAATTTTCAAAAGATGCATATGCTCTTGATTATCTTGGATTACTGCTTTCTGACGGGAAGAAAACACCTCTTTACAAAGTGCTTGTAAGGGAGAAAAAACTTACTTCTAATGTTATGGCTATGAACAGGGCACAGGAACTCACAGGGAGTTTCAGAATTTCTGTTACGGCAAATCCCGGAGTAAATCTGACAGACGTGGAAAAGGCACTTTTTGAAGCATTAGATATATTTGAAAAAGAAGGATTTACTGAAGAAGATCTGATAAGGATAAAAGCAAAGAATGAGACATCTTTTTATGATTCATTTACAAGTATTCTAAGTAAAGCATTTACACTTGGTCAGTATCAGTTATATAAGAATGATCCGGATTTTTATATTGAGGACTTTGAAAACACACAGTCTGTTACAATTGCTGATGTTAACAGAGTATATGAAAAGTATATAAAGGGCAAAAACTATGTAATGACAAGTTTTGTCCCAAAAGGAGAATCAGGACTTATTGCAGAGAATTCGGTAAATGCTGGAATTATAGAGGAGGATGTTACTAAAGCCGCTGAGGTTAAGGCAGTGGCAGAAGAAGTAAATGAAGAGCCTGTTGTTAAAACAGCGACCAAAACCGACCGTACCAGGCAACCCATTGTCGGACCTGATCCGGAAGTAAAAATTCCACCTGTATGGACAGGTACTCTTAAAAATGGAATTAAGATATCCGGCATAACACATAAAGAGCTTCCTCTGTTACAATACTCAATTGTAATAGAAGGTGGACACCTTCTGGATGAACTATCCAAAGCCGGACTGGCAAATCTGACTGCATCCTCAATGAATGAAGGAACAAGGACAAAATCTCCCGAGGAGCTTGAAGATGCAATTAAACTGCTGGGAGCTAATATAACTGTATCAGCCGGAAATGAAAATATTACAATCAGGGTAACCACTCTTGCAAGAAATTTTGAAAAAACCCTTGACCTTGTCTCAGAGATGCTTTTCGAACCCCGGTGGGATGAGGAGCAGTTCAACCTGGCAAAAAGCAGGATAATAAACAATATCAGGCGAAACCAGGCAAATCCTGGCTATCTGGCGTCAACAACACTGAACAAACTTATTTTTGGTGAAAAAAATATTCTTTCAACCGATCTGACAGGAACAGAAGCTTCCGTTTCATCCCTTACCATTGATGATCTGAAAAGATTTTATGAAAAGAACTTTTCTCCGTCAGTAGCACAGGTCCTTATAGCTGGCGATATTGATCAGACAAGGGTTGAGAAAGCACTGGCAGGAATTAATACCAAATGGCAAGCAAAAGATGTTTCATTACCACAGGTTATGATTTCAGAACCACCTCTCAAATCACAAATATACTTTGTGGATGTACCGGGTGCCAAGCAGTCGGCTATTTCAATAGGAGCACCTGCTATCTCACGCACAAATCCTGATTATTATCCGGCATATGTTACTAACTATAAGCTTGGTGGTTCATTTAATGGTATCTTTAACCTGATTCTGAGAGAAGAAAAAGGATTTACCTATGGTGCCAGATCATCATTCAGTGGTGCAAAAAACTATGGGACATTCACAGCATCATCAATGGTTCGAACAAATGCAACACTTGAATCTGTCACAATATTCAGAACTGAGATGGAACAGTATCGCAAGAGCATACCCCAGGAATACATCGATTTTACAAAATCAGCCCTTCTGAAAGGCAATGCACGTAACTTTGAAACACTTGGTAGCCTCCTTGGAATGTTAAACACTATTACGTCATATGGTCTTCCGTCTGATTACATTAAGCAGGAGGAGGCATTTGTAAAGAACCTTACGATTGATAAGCAGCTTGAAGTGGCAAATAAATATATTGATCCTGCCAGAATGTATTATGTTATTGTTGGTGATGCAAAAACACAATTAAAGGAACTTGCAAAAGTTGGTTTTGGAGATCCGATTCTTGTCAAAAATGAGACTGAAAAATAGTTTTAATCACAGAGAAGTTATGAAAGAGGGAGCAAGACATAGTCAGGAACCAGTAATTATTTCCCTGATTTTTAATAAACCCTGGTGCTAATCTGGTAATTTTTTACTTTTAGCTTACCTCAATTAGATCCAACTGTTTTAATTAAGGATTATTTATTATAAATTTGCCCCACTAAAATTCCACACGGAATAGCATTGTTGCCCGGATGGTGGAATGGTAGACACGCAGGACTTAAAATCCTGTGGCCATTACGGCTGTGCGGGTTCAAGTCCCGCTCCGGGTACAGAAAGCCTCGATCTATCGGGGCTTTCCTCATTTAGTGGGTTCAAAGAAGGTTATTGCGGAAAAGACTAAACTAAGGTTTAAAAGGCTGTTAAACTTTGATGTAATGACCTTTCTGTTTCGTTATCCAACCCTTGGGTGTTTTGTCATTATTAATTAACAATTTTTTAACCTTCATGAACTCTCTGTGTAGTAAGATCCGGATACTTTTGCCGCATTAAAAAGTATATCCCGAATAATGAAAAAAACCATTGTTGCTCTCTTCCTTGTTTTTATGACCATAGGCCACATCTCAGCTCAGATTATCAAAGGTATTGTGAAAGATGCCGAAAATGGTGAAGAGATTATCGGAGCTTCCATTTTTCTAAAATCCAATACTGCAAAAGGTACTATCTCCGGGCTTGACGGTTCATTCGTGATCAACGCAGGAAGTCTTCCGCAAAAAATTATCGTCAGTTTTATTGGATATCAGAATACAGAAACAGAGGTGAATAATCCAGGTGAGGTACTAAACATCCTATTGGTACCTGGTTTGATCGGTCTTGCTGAAGTTATTGTAGCAGGTGAATCGAAAGGCAGGAATGATAATAGTGCCAGGGCGATGGAAAAAATGTCAGGTAACTTACTTAATATAGTCAGCGCCCGTACGATTGAGATATCTCCCGACCTGACTGTTGCCAATGTTGTTCAGCGTGTTTCGGGTGTTACAATTGAGCGCAGCAACAGTGGCGAAGGGCAATATGCCATTCTGCGCGGAATGGATAAGCGATACAACTATACTCTGGTAAACAGTGTGAAGATTCCTAGTCCTGACAATAAGAATCGTTATGTCCCCCTCGACATTTTCCCTTCTGAACTGCTAGACCGTTTGGAAGTTACCAAAGCACTTACCGCCGACATGGAGGGCGATGCTGTGGGAGGTGCGGTCAATCTTGTTATGAAAGATGCCCCTTACAAAAGGCAAATCACTGCAAACATTGCCACCGGTTATAATTCACTCTTTTTTGATCGGGAGATGAAGACTTTCAGCTATAGAAATATCGAAATGCTATCACCCATTGAGAAATATGGTGAAGGTTACCCCGCAAAAACTCATGACTTCTCGAAAGAGAGCCTTTTGATTAAGTCGGGATGGGCTAAACCCGGCATAACCGGAGGGTTCTCCTATGGCAACCGCTTTTTGAGGGACAGACTCGGAATGGTTGCTGCACTGAGCTATCAGAACGTTTTCAGAGGCAATAATAGCCTTTTTTTCGACCATGTAAATGCCTCTAACAATGCCTCAAACCTGCCAGTAATTACCAAGGGCAGCAATCGTTTTTATTACATCAGACAAACCTCTATTGGTTCTCACCTGAAAATGGATTACTCTATCTCGGAGTTTCATAAACTTCAGTGGTATAACGCCTATATGCGATTTGACAATCCTCAGGTTCGTGAGATTACAACAACCGATTTTTCAACCGGATATGACCCGGTGAATGGGAACTATACTCAATCGTACGATACCCGAATTCGCTGGAATAATCAAAGCATCCTTAACAGCACTCTAAAAGGAAATCATACCTTCGGACAACTCAACGTCAACTGGTCAGCAGTCTATTCAAATGCATTAAACAAAACTCCCGATAATGTTTATATCTACCTGGGTTCCAGGGTAAATAGCAATGTGCCCAATCCCCCTTCCGTCGTATCCTCATCAGGTGGTTCGGGAGGTATTAAGCGTCGTTGGGAGCACAATTCGGATGAAGATTTGGCTGGCTACCTTAATCTTGATTACAGTACCAATCTTGCCGGAGCAAAGATTAACATCTCAACAGGGGGATTGTATCGCGATAAGACTCGTACAAGCTTCTTCAATCAGTACAATTTCAATCCGTACGACCCGTCTAAACCAGCCGGTCAGGAAAACAACCTGATACAGGGAGTAGACTGGCATACATTCGATCAAATCAAGCTGAGCATTGAGAATCCGCAAGGTTCTACAGGTGACCCTCTGAACTACGATGCATCGGAGAAGATCGGAGCAGGCTATCTGCAGGTAAAGATGGATTGGAGTATAATGCTTGTCATAGTCGGGGTAAGAGCTGAAAACACTGCTCAGGGTTATCTGCTCAAACACCCAACAGCGGGAGTAATAAGCGATAGCACTCAAAGGTATACAGATATTCTGCCTAGCGTCCACCTTAAATATATAGTGCACAAGGATGGCAACTTAAGAGCGTCTTACTACAAATCAATAAACCGCCCGAGTTTCTTTGAAATAGTCCCCTACCGTATCCTTAATGAAGAGTATCAGGAACGTGGTAATCCTAACCTGCGTCACTCTGTGGCACATAACTTTGATTTGAGATATGAATATTTCCCACGTCCTTCGGAACAATTTATGGTCGGATTATTTTTTAAAGAACTGAAAGACCCAATCGAAATGGGGATATTCACCGAGGGACAGAACACATACTACATGCCTTCAAACTTTGGCACGGCTGACAATTATGGTGTTGAGATAGATGCTACCAGGTATTTCCGATGGTTTGGTATCAAAGCGAACTATACTTACACCTACTCCCTGATTACTACCTCTAAAGTAAAAAATATCGATAATCCCGACACCGGTGCTCCTGACAGAATCAAACAGGTAGCCGTCGCCCAAAGCCGGCCCCTCAATAATCAGGCTGCCAATGTTGTCAACCTTTCATTGCTTTTCAAACAGAGCGGTTGGGACGGACAAATTGCCTTTTCATATACAGGAGAACGACTAAATACCATTTCACGATTCGAGAATGACGACATATGGCAAGGGGGATATGTTCAATTGGACGCATCGATAGAAAAGAGCTTAAAAAGCGGAATATCGCTTTTCGCCAAAGCATCAAACCTGCTGAACACACCGATGGTTCTGTTCCTTAAGAAACAGAATCCATACAATGAGGATGTTGAAGATTACAGAACCTATGGAAGTGGTACTCTGGTTCGGAGCGATCTCTACGGCCTGACACTCCAGATAGGTTTAAAATACAAGTTTCAATAATAACTTAATAATAACGAAAAAGGTAAAAACGATGAAAAGAACTCAACTATTGCTCACACTTATTCTTGCAACTATATTGATAATGACTAGTTGCAAGAAAGAAGATCTCTCGGTAAAAGGAGTAACAATCAATAAAACAGCTGTTACACTCAAACCGGGAGCAGAAGAGACTCTCACTGTAACATTTTTCCCGGAAAACGCTCTGAATAAGAGTGTTACATGGAGCTCATCAAACGAAGCCGTCGCCTCCGTTTCAATTGAAGGCAAGGTTACAGCAATTAAGCCGGGAAACGCAATCATTTCTGTCACATCGGTTGAAAACAGTGAAAAAGCAAACTGCGATGTTAATGTGACATTAAACGACCCTTTGACTGTTACCGGTAATGTGGAAGGCACATGGCCAAAATACTCTGTCGTGAACGTAACAGGACACCTCAACATTCCAGCAGGCAAATCGCTCACTATCGAAGAGGGTGTAGTAATTATTGTTTCAGATGCAGCCGTTGATGCAAACAGTACAAAAATCGAAATCATAGTAAACGGTAACCTATATTGCAAAGGTACTGCCGGCGCACCTATCCTGTTTTCAGTAGCCGAATCAAAACGGACTGTTGCAAATACTTTCGCACGTCTTTGGGGAGGTATTATCGGCAGTACTACCTGCGGTGAGGTTCTTCTGCATCATACTATAGTTGAGTACACAGGTGCTATCACAACACTCGGCTCTCCTTCTGTAGTCAGTGGTCTTTTCAAACCTGCCGGTGGCGAAGGCATGGTAGCATTTAACACGAATAACCCTTCAGGCAAGTATGTGATTCAATACTGCACATTCCGCAACACAGGTGAAGATGCTATCTATGTTCAGGGCGGTGATTTTATTATCACAAACAATCTCTTCTACGCAAACGGTGCAACAGGTGGTGAGGCTATCAATGTAAAAGCAGGTTGCAAGGTTGATGCCGCTTTCAATGTAATGTACAGCCCTAACACCAACGCATTGAAGCTTTCGAGCTCGGGACAAAGTATTACACGTTCACAAGCCCTGATCAAAGGCTATAACAATACTATTATTAATTCAGGCTGGCGCCGCGATCCTGATAAACCCAAAGGTGGTTCGGTCTGGCTTGAAACAGGTTGCCTGGTTGAAATATACAATAACCTTATCGTAAACTCAATGTTTGCAGTAAGACGAGACAGCAAGAGCTTACCTGACGTCAACTGTAAGATTGATTATAATTTCTATGCTTCCGGAACACAACTAAGTGCTGTACCTCAGCATATTACCAACGGAACCATTACAGCTTATGATGGTTTCAAGACAGGTGTAAAAGATATTATTATCGGTACTAACGACAAAGTGGGAACATCAACAGGAGCAAATGACCCCAAATTTGTGACTTTCCCGTTCCTGACTAATCCACTATTGACTTATGATAATTTCTCTGCTTCCTGGGATTTCCACCTTCAGGCTGGTTCTCCGGCTTTGACAGGCGCGAAAACAGATGTATCACCATACTTTGCAACTACAGGTATCACCCTAGGCGGAGTAACATATAAATCCCCTGCACCGGCAGCATATTTCGGAGCATACGGAACAAAATAGTCCCGGATAATGTTATTCAGTTAACACCGTTTGGTTATCAAACGGTGTTAACTTATTATTTATACATACTATGAAAAATCTGTTATTCTTAACACTGACACTTGCATTATTTTCCTGCAGTACGGTTGATAAAAACAAAATCGGGTATCCCGAATTAGCCGACAATGCACTAAATTTTATTGTAGCCAGCGATTTGGGCCGTAATGGGTATTACGAGCAAAAACCTATAGCTGAGTTAATGGGCAAATATGCTGAAAATGTTGATATAGAATTTATTGCCGCTGCCGGGGATATTCACCATTTCGAAGGTGTTGCAAGTATTAACGACCCTCTCTGGATGACAAACTACGAACTTGTATATTCGCACCCCGAGTTAATGATCAGATGGTTTGCAATTAGCGGGAATCATGAATACCGTGGTAACACACAGGCCGTGCTGGATTATTCAAAAGTCAGTCGTCGTTGGATTGCACCGTCGAAGTATTATACCAAAGTCTTCGATACGGGCGATAGTACAAAGCTTCGTTTGGTATTTATCGATACACCTCCGCTTATTGATAAATATCGTAACGATTCAGAAACATACCCCGATGCTGGCAGGCAGGATATGCAGCGACAACTCTACTGGATTGATTCGGTCTTGGTTAATTCGTCCGAAAAGTGGAAAATAGTAGTGGGTCACCACCCGGTTTATGCCCAGACAAGCAAGGATGAGAATGAACGAACTGATATACAGACACGCATAGCCCCTATACTCGAAAAAAATGATGTTGATGTCTATTTCAGCGGTCATATTCACAATTTTCAGCATATTAAACCTGCCAACTTAAATGTTGAATATGTTACGAACTCTTCTGCCTCACTCTCGCGTAAAGTAGAACCGACAGAAAGCACAAAGTTCTGCAGTGACCAGGCAGGTTTTACAATATGCTCAATCACCGATGACAAATTGGATTTTTACTTCATTGACGGTAAGGGCAATATTCTTTACAAATACAGAAGTACAAAATAAACTGTACCCGACAAGCCCATATATTGGTCCCAGGCTACTTAACGAGGTGGTATATATCTAAGGTGGAAAAGCCAGTGCCCATGATCACAATTTGTCGGATCATTTTTACCTGCTCTGTCCGATGTTAAGTGCTTGTTTTAAAATTTAATACGATTGAATAAATCGACCGTAAATACAATGAAATTTTTAAACTTTGCCTATGCTAATTCTTATAATAACGTATATATCTGTCGGGGTGCTTAATATCAAATAGAAGAAGTGCATAGAGTCTGTTTAGATTATGATAAAGTGGTTCACGCGACAAAACAACCTCCTGCCAGACTTTTTGAATTTTCTTTTTTGGGAAAAGTGAAAAAAGAGACTGTACATCTACAATATCGAGATGTAATAAAACCTTTTCAATAAATTCATTATCTGGTATTATGTCGATACTGGATTTATCGTATGACCAAAAAGCGTTTTCTTCAATTAGCTTTTTCTCTTATCTTATTCGTAATAGTTTATTATCCACTATCTTATTGCATTAAATAATCTATAAAAATACATTAAATTAATAACCCGACTATATGTCAAAAAAGGATTTAATTTAATAACCTCATAAATTTACTTAACATGGTTGCAGCTTTTGTCCGTTCGGGTACAGAAAGCCTCTATTTATCGGGGCTTTCCTCATTTTGCAGGTGCAAATCAGGTGCAAATTCTTATTTTGTAAAAACTCTAAATTGACTTATTTTAATAATGAAAGCCAGTATGAGTAAAACGCAATTTAAAGAGCTACTTGAAGAGTATATACACCTATAAGCAAAATTAATCCCTTCCATCGACAGCTGGAAAAAGACAAAACATTACGATGCTTATGCCAAGATGAAGATTTCAAAAAGCGATATGTCGAAAAATGGAAGAGCAGTAGAAAAAATTCTTATATTACTAATATTGATCATTTTTCATTCAACATGGTCAATCGATTATTATAATGTTCCAGGTATTGTGATTTTGTATCCTCATCAAGAAATGAGCTTCTCACCAAAACTTCAACACTTTCATTCTTTTTAAGAAAAGGTTCAAGTAATTTACTAATTCTATTTTCGTTTAGTCCAATTTTTTGGCCGAAATCAATAAAATCTTCTTTGCATGGATGGTGTTGAGCATTGCTAATTCTACAATCTGACCAATGCCATTCTTTAAACAATTCGTCATTTGAGGCAAAGAAACCGTCTTCTTCAACATGAATCTTTGTATCCAGTAGGTCATAAGCAGGACTTAATACATAATCTCCATTTTTAGTCTCAAGTAGTGAAAAGTTTTTGAGGTGAGCATCCCCGTTTGAAAATAAAAAGTTGAATATAACTAAACTGTAAAATTTTTCCATCTCAATTTTCCATGCTCCAACATGTTTCCTTATTAGCTCAGCTATCTCCTCATATGAAAAGTCGTACTTAAAGTTATGCCCAGAATTCTCTTCAGTTTTTCCGGCCAATGATGCAAAATCTTCTTTAGCTAATTTGACACCCGAATCTCCAATATCAAATCGTCTGGTAATATAGGCTGGTTCACCATTACTAAAGAAAACCAAACCATTTTCCGCAGTATTGATCTTAAAAACCTGATTGGCGATTTGCATGGTAACATGTTCATTAGCCGGTGCCATAGCTATTTTCTGTAATCCGTGGGGTTTTGGTTTAAGAATATAAGTTCCTTGTTCTTTTTCCTCTGTTAACCGAAGATTATTTTTCTCAAGTAATACCGAATATTTCTCCTGTACACCGGAAATAGAAATTCGCTTCCTGTTCTGCATAAACCTCTTCTGGTCTTCTTCATCAATTTCTGGTGTATTATAAGGTAAGATATGGCTAACCTTCCTCCCGTCAAACATTCTGCGAAGAAAAAGGGGACTATATTCTGAGAAACCTTTTATTAATAATCCAGGACAATATTTTGTTTCCATAGAATCATTTCTCTAATTAATTTGCTTCGCAGTTATTGCACCAATTGTATCATATTCAGCCGTGGCCAACAACAAACCAAAAAAATCATTTTCATCAATTTTTAGTTGCTTTGATTGAACCGCCCGATTAGTTCCTTCAGAAAGCATGTTAAAGAAGAAAGGAAACAAGTGCTCTGAGGTATATTCCAGTTGTTTCTTTGGTAATGTTAAGCTAATTCCCGGTTTTGTTTCATCATTAAAATACATGTTGTCATAAGTAAAAACATATACACCGCTATCTGTCTCCGTTAAAATGCCTGCCAGAATACCATTTCTATATATCTCAGCTTGTCTCATTTATTTGGTTTTTTAAGTTCGAGTTTAACTTCTAAACCTAGCACATCAGCAACCTTTTGTAAGTTATTTAAAGTAATATTCCCCTTTCCGCTCTCAAACCGTTTTAAAGTTGCAATTCCTACTTCAGAAAGTTCTGCAAGATATTCTTGATTTATCCTGAGAATATCCTTCCGTTCTTTTATAAACTGTATAATCTTATCGTTTGTCATTTCTCAATAAATTAATTATCGGTACCATAAATGATACTTTAATACAAAAATATAATATACTTTACTAAAAAACAACACAAATATATCATATATGATACTTTATATCATAAATAGTCTCTGTTTTCAACTTATTCAATAGGTTCGTACCATATATGATACTGTACCCTTGATTGTAAGATTTATGAGATGAATATTGTTTAATCTAATGCCAGACAACCTGGCTGCAACTTTTATCCGTTCCGGGTACAGAAAGCCTCGATCTATCGGGGCTTTCCTCATTTAGTAGGTGCAAATCAGGTGCTAATAATTATTTTGTAAAAACTCTAAATTGACTTATTTTTAATAATGAAAGTCAATATGAG
>CAZXFB010000083.1:0-12820 GCA_964639725.1 uncultured Rikenellaceae bacterium | reverse complement strand
TAATAGTATGAATTAATCCCATTTCAGTTATTATTCATTCCAGATACTCATTTAACTTTAAATACCAATATTCTAAAGCCGGAAAATGTTTTTCAGACCATTTGGTGAATATTTGTAAAAAGTAAAACGATTTATTTATCTTGCCGTCATAAAATATTTTATGTCAAGATATTCATTCCCACTCCTCATATTTCTTCTTCTTTTAAAGACATTTTCTATTTTCTCTCAACCTCAGATAGAGGCTATCTTCACAAATACTCAACCTGTTATTGATGGTATTGTGGATGAAGAAGTATGGAAAAATGCATCAGTCATCAATGAGTTATTTCAGAGAGAACCCAAACCCGGTGATCCTGTTTCAGAGAAGACTGAATTCTATTTTTTATACGATCATAACAATATATATGTAGGGATACATTGTTATGATGATCCCCGGAAAATAACAGCCAAAGAACTTGCAAGAGATGTCAGCCTGGGAGATGATGACAGGGTGCAGGTTATATTTGACACATATTTGGATGGCCGTAACGGATACTGGTTCCAGATAGGTCCCAGGGGAAGTATCGGAGATGCCCTCATTGGAGAGAATGGAAAAGATTTTAATAAATCGTGGGATGGTATCTGGGATGGAAAAGCAAAAATTACCGATACCGGATGGGACGGCGAGCTTATAATACCCTTTAAAACACTTGGATTTAAAAAGGGAGCTGATATATGGGGACTTAAACTGATCAGGCATATTAAAAGAAAATCAGAATCATCTTACTGGCCTGCAACTTCACTTAATGCAAGCAAGTTTTCAGTTTCTGATGCAGGTCATATTACAGGACTGACAGATATTACGCAGGGGTTAGGGCTTGACATTATTCCATATCTCACAGGTGGAATCAGCAAAAAACAGGAAGCTGACCCGAAAAAAGTCTTTAATGGAGGTCTCGATGCATTTTACCACATAACCCCTTCCCTAAAAGCAGCTATTACCATAAATACTGACTTTGCTCAAACAGAGGTAGATGAGAAACAAATCAACCTTACACGTTTTGGCCTATTCTTCCCTGAAAAACGGGATTTCTTTCTCGATGGATCAAATTACTTCACCTTTGGAATAAACGGGGACAGCGAAAATCCACAGGGGACCCAGATGATCCCTTTTTTCTCAAGAAGGATTGGATTGGATGCAAACGGGAATCCTGTTACTATAAAATATGGTGGAAAATTTACCGGAAAAATCGGCAAATGGAACCTGGGAGTGTTGCATATTAAGGATGATAATGAATGGGATAATCCAGGATATTCTGTAGGCCGCATATCACGTAACTTAGGAAAACAGTCATCTATCGGATTTATTGGAACAAATGGTAATGCTTTTTCAGACCTGGGGAACTCGCTTGCCGGTATTGATCTGAGGCTATCCAGTTCCCAGATGTCAGGTAACAAAAACATTATTTATAATCTTTACGGATTAAAATCTTTTACAACTGGTCTGTCAGGCAATGATCTCTCTTTTGGAACTGAGATAAATTATCCTAATGACTTCATTAATTTCAGGTTAGGATATCTTCAGATTGGTGAGGATTTCACACCCGGCCTTGGCTTTATTCCTCGAAAGAATATACGCGATTTCTACGGAGGATTAGGATTTGGCCCACGCCCTGTTAACTCAAGTGTTATGCAGGTTAAATCAGGTATCAAATATACTTTTATCTCTGACTTGAAGAATGGTGGTTTGCAGAGTGCACAGATAGATCTGGGATTATCTGAGATAATATTTCTTAGCGGTGATATAGTTTCTTTCGCATCCCAGTATCAATACGAATCACTTGAAAAAGATTTCAATATTTTCGGAAATTTTGTAATTCCTGTAAACCTGTACAGGTTCTGGAGGCACTCTCTGACACTTACCTCAGCTAAACGCAGGAATCTATGGGCAGCAACCAAGATCGCTACAGGATCTTTTTATTCAGGCAACAGGAATGATTGGCTTATTCAGGCAGGTTATAAAATATTTGTTCCGGTATATCTGGGAGTGGAATCGGACCGCAAATGGGTAAACCTGCCTGATGGCTCTTTCGTTACACAGATTTACCGGATTAACCTGAATTTCCTTTTCAGCCCCAACTTATCATGGTATAATTTTGCCCAGTATGAGAACCTGAATGAAACTATTGGCTGGCAATCACGGCTTCACTGGATAATAAAACCCGGGAAGGAAATATTTCTGACTTTCAACTCACCGTTAATCGATCCGCTGGAGCGGTTCAGACCGGAGGTATATGAGGCAAGAGCAAAAGTTAAGTATACTATCAGGTTTTAACAGATAGAGGTTAACCAATTATGATACACGGAAATATCATTATTATTTTTGATTTAATAACAGTACTGTCCGACTAAAAACATAAGATTCTGAGCGAAACGAAATGAATCTAAGAACCTAGCTTTGCGAGCTCGCCGAAGGCAATCTACTGCTAGTTTCAATTATTATCCGTTTAATAGTGATTTATTAATGAAGAATAAAACTATTCCAGAATACTCATTTCGTTCAGAAGATACCCGGCTCCGGCAAATTTGTCAATAATAAAAAGTGCATACCTGATATCCAGGCTGATATTACGGCTAAGTTCCGGATTGAAGGCAAGATCACTGGCCACACCTTCCCATGCACGGTCAAAATTTACACCTATCAGTTGGCCATCAGCATTTATTACCGGACTACCTGAATTACCACCTGTTGTATGGTTATCCGCAATGAAACAAACTGGCATATCACCATTTTGTGAGTATTTACCATAATCCCGGTTTGAATAGAGCTCCTCCAACCTGTCAGGAACATCATAATCATATACTGCAGGATTATTCTTCTCAATAATTCCCTTAAGCGTTGTGTAATGAGAATAATACACAGCATCTTTCGGATGATAACCTTTTACAGTACCATAAGCCAGCCTGAGTGTGAAATTCGCATCAGGGTAAAACTGATTTTTTTTGTCAAACTCCATCTGGGCTGTCATAAAATCTTTATTAAGTTTTTTAATCTCAGCACCTAACCGGTTTAATTCTGGTCTTACATCTGCTTCCAGAAATGTGATAAAACCATTGGAAAGATTAAATATTGGATCCTTTTTAATTCTGTTCAATGATGATTTGTTAAAGGCTCTGATGAAAGTATTGAATTTGTTCTCATCGGTAAAAACAGATTTGTTGTACAATTTATCGGCAATAGCTGCAAAATCGCCTTTGCATGAGTTTTTAAGATCAATATAAACAGGACTTTGCCATTTAACTTCAAGGTTTTCACCATACATTTTCATTAATTCGATGAAAAGCTTTTTGTCAGTAACAGCATTATAATCCCTGAAGAAAACCTTTGCCGCAGAAATCAGATTATCCTTTGCCTTCTTTATTACAACTTCTCCTGAATCAGCTTCATACTTATCAATCAGAATTTTGACATTTTTCGAAAAGTTGATTGCTTCTATCCCTGTCATAGCTTCATCTGTATAGCTATTTACAAGGCTGTACTCCTTGTGAGACTCATATAGTTTTTTAAACGAAGGCAGAATATCTCCATATCTTGATTTCCTGGCTTCATCAGATTCAATCCAATTAATAAGATGCATTTCGAACTCCTGTTTTTTACCAACAGTATTCATCCTCTCCAGACCCTGAAGTTCACCTATCCACTTTTTCCATGAGTTGGATATGGCTGCAACTTTTGAAGAATACTGGATTCTTAATAATGGATCCGATTCCATTGCCTTGTTTATAATATCAATTTTTTTTGTTCTTATATCAATCATTTCAGGATTGAAATAATTCTTGACAAATTCAATGTAATAAGAGGGCACATATTCATTCGTTGTTCCCGGAAAACCTAAGACCATTGTAAAATCATTTTCCTTCACACCTCCTAGTGATATAGGAAAGTAATAAGCAGGTTTATATGGCACATTGTCTTTTGAATAACCTGAAGGTTTGTTATTTTTATCTGCATAAACCCGGAAAAGCGAAAAATCACCTGTATGCCGGGGCCACATCCAATTATCTGTGTCTCCACCAAATTTACCAATTGCTGATGGAGGTGCTCCAACCAACCTGATATCACTGAACGTCTCCTTTATTAAGAGGAAATACTGATTACCCATGAAAAACGGAATTACACCAACACTGTAAATTGTACCTTCAACGGCTTTCTTCTCTATTGCTTTAATATTTAAGCTGATCAGTTTATCGCGATCGTCGGATTTCATCCCTTCAGTTACTCCTGCAAGAACCCTTTCGGTAACATCTTCCATTCTTTTCAGTAATGTAATTGTGAGACCGGGACAGGTAAGCTCTTCATGAGATGACATAGCCCAGAAACCATTTGTCAGATAGTCGTGATCAATGGAGGAGTGTCGCTGGATCTGGCTATATCCGCAATGATGATTGGTAATAAGAAGTCCCTGTGATGAAATCAGTGCGCCTGTACATCCTCTGCCAAAATTCAGTACAGCATCTTTCATACTCGCTTTGTTCACACTATAAATATCTTCTGCGGAGAGTTTAAAACCCTTCTCCTGCATCAGAGTAATGTTAAATTTTTCAATCAGTAAAGGGATCCACATACCTTCATCTGCCCGCAATGCCGTTATCATAAAAACGGTCTTTAATAACAAAATAGACAGCAATCTGTTTATCATACTTTTGAATTAATCTTTTATCAGCTAATTGAGTTTTTCCTTTTGCTGGAACTCTTGACACTGCTGGAGCAGCAAGGATTCCACAAAAGGTTTGCATCAATTAATTATCCCTGGGAATTGTTTTCACTTTCGCCTATATTTCTATTCTTTCCTCACTCTGTCAATCACCGATTCTCTTTTTATACCTGAACTTTTATTCCCGGCTCTCCCATCCCTTCCATTGATGCTATATATAGAATAAATCATTTCCTCCTCTTTTCATAATGATATGAAGTTTTGAAGCTCCTTGTATAACCTCTGTACCGGAAGTCCCACAACATTAAAATATGATCCTTCAATACGACTGCAGGCAATAATTCCTATCCATTCCTGAATTCCATAAGCTCCTGCTTTATCATATGGTTTAAAGTTTTTCAAATAGTACTCAATATCTTCTCTGCCAAGTACCTCAAAAGTCACTTTTGTTGAAACAGAAAACAGCTTCTCTTTTTCTGATGACAGAATGCATACACCGGTGATTACTTCATGGGTATTGCCTGAGATCTCTTTAAGAATTCTTATCCCATCATCATAATCAGAAGGTTTGTTAAGAACCTTATGATTGCACCACACAATTGTATCGGCTGTGATAACTATCTCATCCGGTAAAATATCACTTTTAAAAAGGCTTGCTTTCTGTTGCGCCACATAAAGAGCTATCTCCTCCCCACTGAGTCCTTCAGGATATGTCTCAGGATAATCTTTTACTCTCACATCAAATTTTAATCCCAGCTCTTCAAGAAGCTTCTGCCTCCTGGGTGAACCGGAAGCAAGGATTATCCTGTACTTATTAAAATCAACCGGTATCATTATCAGTAAAGGTTCCAGGTAAGAATAATTTTGACAACAATAGCATAAAGGATTCCGGTAAGCATAATGATTTTCATTATTCTGCTTGAAAGGTGAAGCTGTTTTTTATTCTTACTTTGTACAACCAGGTAAAGAACAAATAATAGCGGGAGAACTATTGCTGCGGAAATATATACTAATGTTATCGGATCATTTATATAAAAGTACCAGGTGGAGTATAGCAACCCTATAGTAATAAATATCAGGCTTGCGGAAATAATTTTTGTATTAAGAACTCCTGTAACAATAGGTAAAGTGTTTCTTCCATATGCCATATCTCCTTCAAAATCTTCAAGATCCTTAATTATTTCGCGGGTGAGTGTTGTTAAAAAAGCAAATAGTCCGAATCCCCCAACCCAATAAACAATAAAATCAAACTCCGGAAGTTCAATGGCATTTACAGCGTAATACCTGTAAAGTGCGGGCCATTCATACAATACTACCAACAGGGGAACCATCGCTGTCAGGATAGCAACAATAATATTTCCGATCAGGAACTGTCTCTTATAGCTCGCCGAATAAAAATATAACAACCCGGAAACTACCAGAAAGAGAGTTCCGAGCCATAAATATCCTGCTCTCCATGAGATATAAAATCCGGCAGAAACTCCTGCAATATTTAAAATGTTATGCCATAATATTGCCTGCCGCCTTGATACTTTTGTTCCCACTATGACTCTTCCCTTGTTGATCAGATCTGTTTTAATATCGAAATAATCATTAATAACATATCCTCCTGCAGTAATGAAAAGCGTAGCTGCTACAAGAATCAGAAAATCGTACCATGGAAACTGAAGAACCATTGGTCCTGCCTCCCCTGTACCTTTATTAAGGATAACATTAACTTTTCCGATTAATGGCTCAATAACGGCATATCTCATCGAGATCATCGTCAGCAAAACGATCAGCAGGTTAGGCCATCTTACAAGTTTTAAAAATTCTTTCATAAATTACCAGGTAAATGCATCTGAATTCATCCAGTTATTGTGTAATCTTAACACCTGTTCAATAACATCCCTGACACAACCCTCTCCTCCTTTTTTATCAGAAATATATGATGCAATCTGTTTAATCTCACTATCAGCATCGGCAGGGCATACAGCAACTCCTGTCTCTTTCATAACCCGGAAATCAGGGATATCATCACCCATATATAAAACACTGCTGCTCTTTAGATTATATTTTTTTAGAAAGTGGTTAAAGTGTTCAATTTTTGAACGACTGTTCAGATAAATATCCTTTATGCCCAGAAGTTTGAGTCTTTTAAGATAATCCTTTGAGTTACTCCCGGAAATAATACCAACATAATAACCTTTCTTAACTGCAAGCTGTAACGCATATCCATCACGAAGGTTAACTGTCCTGTTTGGTACTCCAAAAGCATTTAAACTGATAGTTTGTAACGACAAAACTCCGTCAATATCAAAAATAAATGCTTTAACATTTACCAGGTCTTCTTTGAAATTGGTCATTAATCACTCTTTTTATAATATTTAATAATTGACTGTGTAATCACCCTGTATACATTCTGGATTTCAGGGGAAAAAGACAATAAATCCAGATGGTTACTGATAGTATTAATATCATTTCTTATTGCCGGACCTGTTTGTGAATTTTCAGGCCCGTCAATAATGGCTTTCAAAATTGTCTCTTTGATCAGTGGCTCAAACACGTCGGATGAGGTGCCTGCCCTGGAAGCAATTTCGAATCCTGTTGTCATCATATGGTTTGTGAAATTATTAACAAAGACTGCTGCCAGATGAAGCATCTGTCTATGCTCCTTATCAACATAATGAACCTTACCTCCGATTGCTTCAGCGACATTTTTTATGACTTCAAGTGAAGTGTCATCAGATGCTTCAAGGAAAAACGGAAGACCAGTAAAATCTATATCCCGCCCTTTAGTGAATGTCTGTAACGGATAAAACACACCGGTCCTTTTCATATGTGAAGGAAAAACTTCGAGACCTATACTGCCAGCAGTGTGAACAACAATGGTTTGTTCTCCGCAATAAATATCAAGCAGGACACTTTTAAGAATATGGTCAGGTACTGCTACAATTATTATATCAGTGGGATCAGAAAATGTAAGACCGGAGGACCATTTGGCATTATATGCATCGCTCATTTGGCGACCACGTGATTCATCTAATGAAGAAATCTGCCGAATAATGAATCCTGACTTATGTATCACTTTACATAATGCCCCTGCGACCCTTCCGGCACCTGTAAAAGATACATTATAGTGTTCCATTAAATATTTTTTCTGAAATATACTAAATTACCTTTATAATCCGTATCAGGTAGTTCTGAAGAGTGTACGGATTCCAAGAGAGTTATTTTTAATAAACTTCAGGAGATAAAACGACTATTTTTTTCCGTAAAGATATACTTTCAGGTCTGTAACATGTAATGTATATACCTTGTAATAGCTCGCATAGGAGTAATTACTACTGTTATACAGGTAATTACATTCCCAGAAGGCATCTCCTGACATAAGCATCTGGTCGCCGGCTGTAAATGTTTTATATATTTCGTACGACTCAACAGGATTACACAAATAATATGTATCATATCCCAACTGGAAATAACCGGTTGTACCCTCCGCATTAAATACCAGTGTCGAATAATCAATGGATTCATTATCAAGTGAAAAGAGAATATCTTTGTCACAACCACATCGTGCCTGCTTCTTACAACCTGTATAAGAGACTGCAGGAATTATAAAAATAAGTACAACAAGAATTTTCCGGAATATATAACCTCTCATCTCAGTTTATCTATCAGTTTTATTTAATAACAGACAAAGTAAAGTTTTATTTCATTGATAGCAAAAAATAGCCGTCAAAATCAGGCAATGACGGCTATAACTAAAATTATGAACATATCAGGCCTGAGCAGTAGGTCCACCAAAAGTAAGTGGCATTACAGACTCGGATCCTTTAACTTCTTTTATAATTCCATGAACCGATTCGTACTTTGCAATATTATCCTGCAAAGCAGCAACAAGCCTTTTGGCATGTTCCGGAGTCAGGATAATCCTGGATTTAACCTGTGCTTTTGGTATCCCTGGCATTATCCGTACAAAGTCGATAACAAATTCAGATGATGAATGAGTTATCACTGCAAGGTTTGAATATGTACCCTGGGCAACTTCCTCATTCAGTTCAATACTGATCTGGTTTGGATTCTTTGGATCTGTCATGGCATTATGATCATTTGGATTACTTCACCTTAGCGACATCCATCTCCTTTTCTGTCCCAACAAGGTTTTCATATTCCTCCAGCGATCCTACTATTATGCTATTATATTCACGCTGACCTGTACCTGCCGGAATAAGATGTCCTACGATAACATTCTCTTTCAGACCTTCAAGTTTATCAATTTTTCCAAGAATTGCAGCCTCATTTAAGACTTTTGTTGTTTCCTGGAATGAAGCAGCTGAGAAGAAACTATTAGTCTGAAGTGCCGCTCTTGTAATACCCTGCAGAACCTGACTAGAAGTTGCAGGTATAGCATCCCGTGCCTCGACAATTTTGAGGTCACGACGTTTAAGTGCTGAGTTATCATCTCTTAACTTACGGGCTGAAATTATCATCCCGGGTTTCATGTTTGGAGAATCTCCGCCTTCAATAATAACTTTCTTACCGTATATCCAGTCGTTCTCATCCATAAACTCAAGTTTATCAACTACCTGACGTTCAAGAAATTTTGTATCGCCCGGATCTACTATCTCTACCTTGCGCATCATCTGACGCACAATGATCTCAAAATGCTTATCATTAATCTTAACTCCCTGTAACCTGTAAACTTCCTGAACCTCGTTAACAATATATTCCTGTACCTTGGTTGGTCCTTTTATTGCAAGAATATCTGAAGGAGTTATAGCACCGTCAGAAAGTGGTACACCTGCTTTTACATAGTCATTTTCCTGAACAAGTATCTGTTTGGAAAGAGGTACAAGGTATTTCTTAACCTCATCTGTTTTGGATTTTATTGTTATTTCCCTGTTGCCTCTTTTTATTTTTCCAAAAGTCACTTCACCGTCAATTTCCGATACAACTGCAGGATTTGAAGGATTTCTTGCCTCAAAGAGTTCGGTAACACGCGGAAGACCGCCAGTGATATCGCCAGATTTTCCTACAGCCCTTGGTATTTTCGCGAGTACTTCACCAGCCTCAACCATTTTATTGGGTTCAACAACAAGGTGGGCTCCAACCGGGAGGTTATACAATCTGAGCTCAACATCTTTTTGTCCCAATATCTTAATAGCAGGGTTTTTGGTTTTGTCGCGGCTTTCTATGATAACTTTCTCTTTGAAACCGGTCTGCTCATCAGACTCTTCACGGAACGTAACCCCTTCAATAAGATAATCATATCCTATTTTACCACCCATCTCAGAAATGATGACGGCATTAAAAGGATCCCATTCACATATAAGTTTACCTTTTTCAATTTCCTGACCAGGTTTGATATAAAGCTTTGATCCATAAGGTATTGTATTTGTAGTAAGCGCAATACCTGTCTTCTTGTCAATAATCCTGAGTTCAGCAAGACGTCCGATTACTATATCAATATCCCCTTTTTCATTATCTTTTCTCGGCACGGACCTCAGCTCTTCAATTTCAGCTATACCTCCATAACGGGCAACAATCCTTGATTCAGTAGTTATATTTGAGGCAGTACCCCCAACGTGGAAAGTACGAAGTGTCAGCTGTGTACCCGGTTCACCGATACTCTGTGCTGCAATGACTCCAACTGCTTCACCTTTCTGTACCATACGTCCGGTGGAAAGATTCCGGCCGTAACATTTTGCACAGGTACCTTTTTTAGATTCACAGGTTAGTACTGAGCGTATTTCAACCTGTTCAATCGGTGAATCTTCAATTTTCTGTGCCAGTTCTTCGGTAAGCTCCTGACCTGACTCAATAATAAGATCCCCTGTAAGAGGATGGTATATATTGTGAACGGTTGTTCGTCCGAGAACCCTTTCGTATAATGATTCAACAACCTCTTCATTCTTCTTTATAGCTGTAGCAACCAGTCCTCTTAATGTTCCACAATCTTCTTCATTAACAATTACATCCTGTGAAACATCAACAAGTCGGCGGGTAAGATAACCGGCATCAGCCGTTTTAAGAGCAGTATCTGCCAGACCTTTACGGGCACCGTGCGTTGATATGAAATATTCGAGTACCGACAAGCCCTCTTTAAAGTTAGAGAGAATCGGGTTTTCAATGATTTCAGAACCAGCTGAACCGGACTTCTGAGGTTTGGCCATTAGTCCCCTCATACCGGAAAGCTGACGTATCTGTTCCTTGGAACCTCGGGCACCCGAATCAAGCATCATATAAACAGAGTTAAATCCCTGCTTATCAGTCGAAAGCTGCTTCATAAGTGTTTGGGTAAGCCGGGCATTCACATGTGTCCAGATATCAATGATCTGGTTATAACGTTCATTATTTGTAATGAATCCCATGCTATAGTTTGACAGAACCTCCTCAACCTGTTCATATCCTTCATTAACAAATTTTGTTTTCTCCTCAGGAATAATAACATCGTCGAGGTTAAAGGATAATCCTCCTCTGAATGCAGAATAGAATCCTAGATTTTTGATTGAATCGAGGAAATCAGCTGTTTTTGCAGTACCTGCAAGTTTAAGTACCCTTCCGATAATATCGCGTAGCGACTTTTTGGTCAGGATCTCATTTATATATCCAACCTCGACAGGTACATACTGGTTGAAGATCACCCTTCCTACAGTAGTTTCGATGATATGATTTACAAATTCACCATCTACTCTGTCATTAACTTTTACTTTAATAACTGCGTGGAGGTCAATCTTTCCTTCATTATAAGCAATATTAACTTCCTGAGGTGAATAGAAAATAAGGCCTTCGCCTCTTACTTTTTCAGCAGCAGTGCTTTTCCTTCCCTTTGTTATGTAATAGAGGCCAAGAACCATGTCCTGTGAAGGAACAGTAATTGGTGCACCATTTGCAGGGTTTAGAATATTATGAGAAGCAAGCATCAGCATCTGAGCTTCGAGAACTGCACCATTACCCAGAGGAAGATGTACAGCCATCTGATCACCGTCAAAGTCAGCGTTAAACGCAGTACATACAAGTGGATGAAGCTGAATAGCCTTCCCTTCAATAAGTTTAGGCTGGAAAGCCTGAATGCCAAGTCGGTGCAGTGTAGGGGCTCTGTTTAAAAGAACAGGATGTCCTTTTAGTACATTCTCCAGAATATCCCATACAACGGGATCTTTCCTGTCAACAATTTTCTTAGCAGACTTTACTGTCTTTACAATTCCGCGTTCAATAAGCTTCCGTATAATAAAAGGCTTGTAAAGTTCGGCAGCCATATCTTTTGGCAAACCACATTCATGGAGAGCCAACTCGGGTCCCACAACAATTACCGAACGTGCAGAATAGTCTACTCTTTTTCCAAGAAGGTTCTGGCGGAATCTACCCTGCTTACCTTTAAGACTGTCGCTTAATGATTTAAGAGGCCTGTTGGCATCTGTTTTTACTGCATTTGCTTTTCTAGAGTTATCGAAAAGTGAATCAACAGCTTCCTGGAGCATTCGTTTTTCATTTCGAAGAATAACTTCAGGAGCTTTTATCTCGATAAGCCTTTTCAGACGGTTATTTCTTATTATTACCCTTCTGTAAAGATCGTTCAGGTCGCTGGTTGCAAAACGTCCGCCATCGAGTGGTACAAGGGGTCTCAACTCTGGAGGAATAACCGGAACAACCTTAATGATCATCCATTCAGGCTTATTGATCTGTTTTGAATCTCTGAAAGCTTCAACAACCTGAAGACGCTTAAGCGCTTCATTTTTACGTTGTTGAGATGTCTCTGTATTTGCCCTGTGACGAAGTGAATAAGACATTTCATCAAGGTCGATACGGGCAAGCAGTTTATAAAGTGCCTCAGCACCCATATCAGCCACAAACTTATCAGGATGGGTATCCTCAAGATACTGATTCTCTTTTGGCAGTGATTCTGTTATTTCGAGATATTCCTCTTCTGTCAGGAAATCAAGGTATTTGACTCCATCCACAGCTTTTATACCAGGATTTATGACAACGTACCTTTCGTAGTAGATTATCGAATCAAGTTTCTTTGTAGGAAGCCCGATCAGGTATCCTATCTTGTTTGGTAATGATCTGAAATACCAAATATGAGCAACAGGAACAACAAGTGAAATATGGCCCATCCTCTCACGACGCACTTTTTTCTCTGT
>CAZXFB010000082.1:0-12829 GCA_964639725.1 uncultured Rikenellaceae bacterium | reverse complement strand
TAGTGCAATATACCAAAAGTGACAGGCTTATTTTTAATAGTTTTTAACACCATTATATTTTCAATAAATATTAATTTAAATTTTATGAGTAATAATGATGTACTGTTAATTGTGTTGAAATAAAAAAAAGATAATTATTGTTTTATTCAATTATAATAATAAGCAAACATCTTATCAACAGATCAAAAAATGTACCATTTTTGAATATCAGTCAATTAGTATAATATTTAACAATTGTTAATATACATTTGTTGATACATTCTATTAAAACAAAAGTAAAATTTTAGAGTTTATTTCCGGTTGATAATATGACTTTATTTTATGAAAAGTTTTTTAAGCTGGCCATTTAAAAGATATTAAGATTGAAAATTATGGCAAATGTGTAATGTTATGAGATTTAATTATCATGTTTTTACAAGTTATTAACATATTAAAAAGGTTAAGTATTTTTAGAAAGGTGTAAAAAGTTTAAGATTTCTTTTACTAAATTTTTCAATTGTCGCTTTAAGTATGCCATTTTAAAGAATGAACTTATTAAAATTATTAAGAACAATTAGTGCAATTTGTTGTTAATATAATTTTAGGTTTCTATTTATAAGATATTCATATGTATTTTTCTTTTTATAGATCATTATGTATTATTTTGCATTGTTTTAATTACACATAAAATTAAAGTTAAATCAGTGAAAAAGAAAAAGATAGCTATTGTGTCGGATCATGCGGGATTTTACCTGAAGCAACAATTGATCAAATTTTTAATAAAAGAGAATCAGGATGTAAAAGACTTTGGTTGTTTTACTGGTGAGGAAGTTGATTATCCTGATTTTGGTCATCCACTAGCAAATGCAGTCTCAGCTGGAGATTTTGAAACCGGAATTTCAATCTGCGGTACCGGCAATGGAATAAATATGACAGTAAACAAACACCCGGGAATACGAAGTGCATTATGCTGGAATGAAGAGATTAGCCGTTTGGCAAGGGCACATAATGATGCAAATATTTGTGCTTTGCCTGCAAGATTTATATCTGAATCAGAAGCATTTCTTATAGTAAAAACTTTCCTCAGCACTTCTTTCGAAGGAGGCAGGCACAAGAGGCGAATAGATAAGATTTCACTAAAGATGTATTGATATGCTCTCAAATTCATGCAGGTATGCAATAAGGGCAGTAATATATATAGCAAGCCAGCCCACACATTCAGGTAAAACAGGGATAAAAAAAATATCTGATGATTTAAACCTTCCAACACCATTTCTTGCTAAAATTCTTCAGCAACTGGCAAAGCAGAAAATTCTGAGTTCATCAAAAGGGCCACATGGGGGTTTTTCTCTACTTAAAGACCCCAAGGAAATAACTTTATTGGATATTGTTAAAACTATCGATAATGATGATCTCTTTATAAATTGTGTTATGCACAACTGTAAATGTAAAAATGTTGGTAATAAAGAGTTAATATGTCCGCTTCATGATGATTATGAGAAAGTAAGGGAAAGTCTAAAAAAAATGTTTGGGAGCAAAACAATATTTGAAGTTGTGAGGAAGGCTAATAAAAAAGATGCAATAATTATTTGAGAAGGTGTTTTCTTATTGGTTTAACATATAACCAGACAGCTACTGAAAAGATGACACCCAGTGTATTGAATATAATATCAGAAAAACTTCCCGATCTGCTTGTTGTAAAAAGAGTTTGAACAATTTCCATTACGATGCCATAGAAAAACGGGATGAGACTTATATAAAAAAGATGATTCTGTTCTTTTATCCACTTTCTGTTTTCAAATACTATTACCGACATTAATGCAAAGTACATAACAAAATGAACCATTTTATCAAGATGAGGAATTTTAAAAGCTACTTTATTAAAACTATTTGATGGAGCCAGGCTTAAATACATTATAAGCAGAGCCATACTAATTGAAAATAAATTCTTCTTCACGGTTTTGAATATTTGCTGCAAATTTAGTTATTAGGAATGGCATTTTATTTATTAATTTCGTGCGACCAGTAAGCAATGGCAGGGATTTATATTCACATACCGTTTTGTAAAAAGCTCTGTAATTATTGTGATTTCTATCACTTAATTTCATCTGGTGATAGTTCTTTGTTCATCGGAGCCCTTGTTAAGGAGGCTGAATTAAGGCAGACTTATCTTGAAAATGATAATGTTTCAACAATATATTTTGGTGGTGGAACACCATCAGTTTTATCGATAAATGAACTTGGCAGGATCCTAGATATTATTACAATATTATTTCATCCGGAAGAAAAGAGTGAAATAACAATTGAACTTAATCCCGATGATGTAAATTCAGAATACCTTAAAGGGCTCAAGGATCTTAATATTAACAGAATAAGTCTTGGTGTTCAATCATGGCGTGATGAAGATCTGAAAATGCTTAACAGACGGCATGATGGAAAAAGTGCTGTAAATGCTCTTGAAGAGATTTTCAGGGCAGGATTTGAAAATGTGACAATAGATCTGATTTATGGTATCCCTGGCATGCAGACCAAAGATTGGGCTTCAAACCTGGATATAGCATTTTCATTTGACATTAAGCATCTGTCGGCTTATCATCTTACAATTGAACCTGGAACTGTCTTCTGGAAGATGAAAGATAAGGGATTCTTTAAAGAAATTGATGAAGAAGAGAGCGCAATACAGTTTCAAACGCTTATTGATAAATCGGAAGAATCAGGATTAATTCATTATGAGATCTCAAATTTTGGCAAACCAGGTTTTTTTTCCATTCATAACACAAATTACTGGAAGCAGGTCAATTATTTAGGATTGGGGCCATCTGCTCACTCCTTTAACGGATACTCACGACAATGGAATATCAGAGATCTGAAGAGATACATTAATTTCCTGAGGGAAAAGAAGACATTTTTTGAAAAAGAGGATCTTGATGTGAAAACCAGGTTTAATGAATATATAATGACATCATTGAGAACTATGTGGGGCATAGATCTTGAGTATGTTGAGAAGATGTTTGAAAAAGAAGGATATGATTATTTAATGAATCTTGCAGGAAAATTCAAAACCTATGGACTTATTAAAGAGGACAAAAAAAACCTGGTTCTTACAAACCAGGGGAAAATGATATCTGACAATATTATTTCAGAATTTATGATGCCTGCAGCTAAATGATTACCTTTTTGTAAGCATGAAGTTAGTCTTGCCAATAATGTTATTTTCGAGATAAAGCTCCACGCTATAATTGCCGATAATAAAATCGCCTGTGTTATCCATGAATATGCACATTTCTATATCCTGATTCAAATAATCTGCAGTCCGGTTTGCTGAAAAGATCATTTTGTTACCACGATAATCAAAAAGATTATCGGGGCTTGTTGTAATAACCAGAGAATCAGGTCTGATAACTCTCATAAAAACCTCTTTAGGTCCAGCTGTTGCAATTGGGTTTTCGCGAAGAGTAAAACAAATTCTGAGTTTATCGAGAAGATTCAAGCGGGTGGTCTCTTTTCTTTTCTTATTAAGAGCAACAGCTGCGATATTTTTAGCCTGAATGACAGATGCGATTTCAACCTTTGCATTTAATTCCTCCTTTACTTTTGAGAGTTGAGAGTTTGTGTTCTGAACTTTTGTAATCTGCTGTCGTATTTCTGAATTTTCAGTGATAAGAATCTTATTTCTTGTGTTAAGAGAGTCAATTTGAACAATATAGCTTTTCATAATTTCCCTCATTGTTGAGATCTCACTTTTATATTTTTTAATCAATTGTGTATTGGATGCGTTAATTGACAAGAGTTGAATAATTCTCTTTTTTTCTTTTTCCAGATTTGAATTAAGTGTATCATTATTCGACTTTAATGTATCATATCCGTGAACCATAAGTCTAAGTTCATTGGCAAGAGAATCTTTTTCCTGAGTGAGGATACTCTCCATTTCGACCATTTTACTCTTTTGATCGAAATACATGATAACAAGAAAAATCAAAGCACAAGCCAGTATGATAGAGACTGCAATCATAGTAACAGGAGAATTTTTTTTCTTGTCGGGAGTTGTTTTAGGGATATTGTCAGAAAGTGTCATTTACGTATGATTTAATATTTTAGTCTGCAAAAATAATAATATCCGGGTGATTATTATAATATCCATTTCAATGATTAAATTTACCAATGGATAGAATTTTGTTAATTATTTAATATATAATAATATGAGTGGTTTTTATGGTGTAATTTCAAAAAACGATTGTGTTGAAGATGTTTTTTATGGAACGGATTATCATTCCCATTTGGGAACAAAACGGGCAGGTATGGTTTTTATTGTTCCTGAGAAGGGATTCAGACGTTCAATTCATAATCTTGAAAATTCATATTTCAGGAATAAATTTGAGGATGAGCTTGGTGGATTTTCAGGTTACTCAGGAATGGGTGTGATAAGCGATACTGATCCACAACCTATTCTTTTTAATTCGCATTTAGGTCGTTTTGCCATAGTTACCGTAAGCAGGCTTGTAAATATAACTGAGCTTGAGGACAGGTTCCTAAGTATGAAGAATCACTTCACTGAAAATTTTGAAGGCAATATTAATCCGACAGAAGTAGTTGCCAACCTCATTATTGAAAAGGAGAGTTTTGTAGCAGGTATTGAGAATGTTTTTGATAAAGTAAAAGGTTCATGTTCAATCATGATTCTTACAGATGATGGAATAATTACTGCCAGAGATAAGCTTGGAAGAACGCCTGTAGTTTTAGGAAAAAAAGATGGGGCATTTGCAGTAGCATCAGAATCATGTTCTTTTCCAAACACAGGCTTTGACCTTGAATATTTTTTAGGGCCGGGGGAGATTGTTCATGTTACTTCAGAAGGATATACTCAACTTAGAGAACCAGGAGATAAAATGCAGGTTTGTTCATTTCTGTGGGTATATTATGGCTATCCACCATCTTATTATGAAGGTATTAATGTTGATGAGTGTCGTTACAGATGCGGTATTTCTCTGGCAAAAAGGGACACTGTTAACGCTGATTTTGTTTGTGGTATACCTGATTCAGGTCTTGGTCATGCAATAGGGTATGGTAATGAAAAAAGGATACCATATAAGAGAGCTTATTCAAAATATACGCCTACATGGCCACGTAGCTTTATGCCTCAAAATCAGAACCAGCGAGACCTGGTAGCAAAAATGAAGCTTATACCAAACAAAGCTGTTATTGAAGGGGAGAAAATGGTTTTTCTTGATGACAGCATTGTAAGAGGAACACAGCTGAAAGATAATACGATAGATCTTCGTAAATCGGGAGCAGCAGAGGTACATATGAGAATCGCCTGTCCACCGCTACTTTATCCATGTGAATTTCTTAATTTTTCACAGTCGCGGTCTCCTCTCGAGCTGGCCGGAAGAAAAGCAATAAATCAGATCGGTGGAGATGAGAAAGACCTGAAAGAGTATTCAGATCCTGATTCTGAAAAACACAAAATAATGGTTTCACAGATTGCAAAAAACCTTGATCTTGATTCACTGATTTATCAGCGACTTGATGATCTTGTTAATGCCATTGGTCTGCCAAAGGAGAGGCTTTGTACACATTGCTGGGACGGGTCGAGTTATTTTTAGGATTATTTACATTATCCAAAACAGCGGATATAGGAAAAACAGTTTTTTATTTAACATAAAAAAATATTTCTGTATGAAATACATTGGAGCTCATGTAAGTGCTGAAGGAGGTGTTCAGAATGCTCCTCTGAATGCCAGTATAATCGGGGCAAAAGCTTTTGCTCTGTTCACAAAGAACCAGAGGCAATGGTTTGCCTCTCCTTTATCACAAAAAAGCATTGGAGATTTTCGCAAGAACTGTGAAAAATTTAATTATCAGCCATTTCAGATACTTCCTCATGACAGTTATTTAATTAACCTGGGACATCCTGAAAAGGAGCCATTGGAAAAGTCAAGATCTTCTTTTCTGGATGAGATGCAGCGTTGTGAACAATTAGGTCTTGACAGATTAAATTTTCATCCGGGCAGCCATTTAAATTCTATTGGAATTGAAGAGTGTCTGAAAAGAATTGCAGAATCGATTAATCTGGTTCTGGACAAAACAAAAGGAGTAATAGCAGTAATTGAAAATACAGCAGGACAAGGCACAAACCTTGGTCATACGTTTGAACAAATCCGTTTAATAATTGATAATGTTGAAGATAAATCGAGGGTTGGTGTTTGTATTGATACATGTCATGCATATACTTCGGGATACGATATAAAAACTATTGATGGGTTTGAAGATACATTCAGAAGATTTGATGAGATAATAGGTTTTGGATACCTTAAAGGAATGCATCTAAACGATTCAAAAAAAGATTTTGGGACCCGGGTTGACAGGCATGATAATCTGGGAAAAGGATTTTTGGGAGAAGAGTTATTTGGTATCCTGATGAATGATAACCGCTTTGATAACATGCCACTTATCCTTGAAACTCCAGAGGAATCTCTGTGGGAAGCAGAAATAAAGAGACTCTATTCTTTTATCAGAGATTAAAATTCTTTCTTATTGCCGGATCTTTGAGTTTTTCCTTTGTTGCTTTGTATCCTATTTTAAAAACATCCTCAGCTTTTTCAGGATCAAGGATGCCATAGTTTTTTAATTCAAGAGGAGCTATGAAGAGGTCAAATTTTCTCCATTTTTCAGCTACCTCTTTTGACATGCTCAGCATGAAAGCTCGTTCTGCAATTTGAATCAGGTTGGTGATTTTTTCTTCATAACCAACAGGATTAACATAAGATCCTATAAGAGAGTTACAAAGTTTTTCAATGGGTTTCACAGGAAAATTATCCAGAACTCCGCCATCTACGTAGCAGATATTATTTATTGTAACAGGTTTAAACAGGACAGGAATACTAGCAGAAGCTATGACCGGATCCAGGAGGCTGCCTTTTGAGAAATAAACAGCTTTTCCATTATTAATATCTGTTGCGGCAATAAATAGCGGAGTTTTAAGCTCTTCAAATGTTTTTGCTTTCAGATTGTTTTCCAGAATTTTTACAATTCCAGAAATCTGTAACAGCCCATCCCGTGGTAATGTTGGCCGCATGTAATTAAGCCGGCTGTGTGTGTTCATGATTTTGAGAATCTCTTTTGGAGGATACCCGTCGCAATATAAAACACCGGCAAGTGCCCCGGCACTTGTTCCGGAAACAATATCCGGAGCTATTCCAACTTCAGTTAATGCCTGAATTACTCCCAGGTGAGCAAACCCACGGGCTCCTCCTCCACTCAATACCAGTCCGAAATTGTATATTTTTTTGGTCATATCACATTAATAATTCTTCATTACCTGAAAAGAAAATCAAAAAGCAATTTAAAATTAAGGAAAGTAACAATTCCGGCAATGGCCAGTAATGTAAGGTTTAGTACTCTGCCATTGGCGTATTTTCCCATCACTTTTTTTGATGATGTAAGATATATCTGAAGAGCAATTGTAAAAGGAAGTTGAATGCTTAAGAAAACCTGAGACAAAATGAGTCCCTTAAAAGGATCTCCAACGAAGAAGATAATTATTAAGGCTCCAATTAACGAGATTAAAACACCTGCTTTAGAATGGCTATCCTTAATATCATATGGTTCTTTTGACATTCCGGAAACGATTGATCCCCCGGCCATAGCTGAAGTAATAGATGACGCAACACCGGAAAGAAGCAAAGCAAATGCAAATACCAGAGATGCATTATTACCAAGCAGAGGCTCCATGATACTTTTAGCTTGCTGTAATTCATTAACACTTATTTTATTACTGTAAAATGCAGCAGCAGCAAGTATTATCATGGCACTGTTTATTCCCCAGCCTATAAACATTGAAAATAGGGTATCTGCAAATTCAAATTTTAATTGTTTTCTTATAATTTTCTCATCCTTGAGGTTCCATTGACGACTCTGTATAACTTCAGAATGCAGAAACAGGTTGTGTGGCATAATTACAGCACCTAAAATACTCATCAGCAATAATATAGAACCATCTGGAATTGATGGTTTTATCCATGAAATCCCTGCTGCACTCCAATCAGCATCAACAAGAAAAACTTCATAAAGAAATGAGAGTCCAATTATTGATACAAATCCAATTATCCACTTTTCCATTTTTCTATATGAATTTGTGAATAACATTATAATCACAAAAATTGTCAATAGAACAGAGCCAATCTTTACAGGAATATCAAACAACATATTCAGAGCGATGGCACCACCAAGAATTTCTGCAAGCGATGTGGAAACTGAAGCGAGGACAGCAAAAGAGAGCACCGATTTGGCAATACGTGGTGAAATATAAATTGTTGCAGCTTCGGAGAGGCAAAGACCTGTTGCAATGCCAAGGTGAGCAACATTATGTTGCAGGATTATCAGCATAATTGTTGATAATGAAACTATCCAGAGCAACGTATATCCGTAACTTGACCCGGCAGCAATATTAGCAGCCCAGTTTCCGGGATCAGTAAATCCAACAGTAACCAGTAAACCGGGACCAATATATTTAAAAATTTCCAGGCCTCCGAAGGAGGGAGTATGATCTTTGCTTTTGAGATCCCTGAAAAAAGTCAAGGGATTAAATAAAGATTTCAAATTCAGCATCTTGAAGTAAAAACAATTTTATTTTCAGTCGCATTTACTAGCATCTGACATAATAGCAAATATAGACAATGATTGCTGAAAATGCTTAAAAGAAAAAGAGGTTTAACTAACAATAATTATTATAAATTTGGTGAAAACATTTCTTTCTGGAAATTAAAAACTTAAAGCCATGCAATTTTTACTATTAGCTTATGACGGTAATGATTCCGAAGCACAGGAAAGGAGATTAAAATTTCGTCAGGGTCATTTGGAAAAAATCGAAAGATTGAAAAAAACAGGTGAATTTTTATTTGGAGGTGCAATTCTTAACGATAGTGGTCAGATGATCGGGTCGATGATTGTATATGATTTTCCTGACAGATTATCTTTGGATGAAAGACTAAAGGATGAGCCTTATATAACAGGTGGTGTTTGGGAGCGGATAGAAATTAAGCCTTTCAGGCTGGCCAGAATATCTTAAACTATCACTATCAATATAAATTATTTTTTATTGCAAAAATTAATCTAAATAATCATGAAGAAGTTAATATTTCTGGTAATCATTTTATTACCTGCTATAATTATCAATGCCCAGCCATCAGTAAAGACCAGTTTACCATTCAAAATGGAGGAATTAACATCTCCCAACTTTGTAAAAGCAGTTGAACTATCAGGTGGGGTTTGTGTTATCCCGCTTGGAATAATAGAGAAGCACGGACCTCATCTTCCACTTGGAACAGATTTGTTTGAAGCCAGGGAGATTGCATTTACTGCTGCGTTAAAGGAATATGTAGTTGTGTTTCCTCCATATTTTGCAGGCCAGATCTTTGAAGCGAAACATCAGCCAGGAACCATAGCATACAGCAATGAGCTGATGTGGAAAATGTTGGAAGAGACATGCAGAGAATTGTCAAGGAATGGATTAAAAAAGATAATTTTATTAAACGGACATGGGGGAAGTACAAGTTTCTTACAGTATTTCTGTCAGTCGCAACTTGCTAAACAAGAGGATTATATTGTTGTAATGTTTCGTCCAGGAAATGAATCAGTAAACAGCAAAGAGATAAAGTCTTTAAAAAAAGCAACTATGGATGATCATGCCGGGGAAGAAGAGACATCTATGATCTCCTTTATCAATCCTGCATATGTTGATCAGGAAGCATTGAGGAAGGAATCTGGACTTGATCAGGACAGGTTAAAGAAACTACCCTTTGGTTATACAGGTATCTGGTGGTTTGCCAAATATCCTAACCATTTTGCCAGTGATAACAACACTCCAAACAGAAGGCTTGGAGAATTGTTAATAGAGAGTGATGCACAACAGCTATCCGAATTAGTAAAGTTCCTTAAGAAGGATAATACTATTGAACAATTGCAGGAAGAGTTTTTCAGAAAGGCAGAGAATCCAAGCCAGATCAAATGACAAATCCAATTTGATCTGCTTTAAACCAGTCTGGCAAAGACATTAAGAAGCTGGCAGCAAATACAGGGACTCTTATTGAATTAGTCATCAGGGTGCAAGTCGCTCAATAATCCAAATATTTTTTCTTTTGGTATATGTTAAACGGTCATGAAGCCGGAATTCTCCTTCCTGCCAGAATTCAAACCAGTATGGAATGATACGGAATCCACCCCAATGGGGAGGTTTATCCACAGGTTTATTAGAAAATTTTTTATCATAAAATGAATATTGTTCTTCGAGATTCTGCCTGTCGGGAATTACGGAGCTTTGTTTGCTGGCCCAGGCTGAAAGCTGACTTTCCCGCGGTCTGGTTTTAAAGTATAAATCAGATTCGTCGGAAGATATTTTTTTTGCTAAACCTTCAATTCGAACCTGGCGGGCAGATTCGGGCCAGTGAAAAAGTAATGCAGCCCTGGGATTAGATACTAAATGAGCCCCCTTTTTGCTGTTATAATTTGTAAAAAATACATATCCAGTTTCATTGAACCCTTTTAATAGTACAGTTCTTACTGAAACAGATCCATCCGGAGATGAAGTGCCAAGGCTTACTGAATCAGTTATTCCGGTAGCAGAAGCATTATGTTCTTTAAACCAAATATCAAATTGGACAAAGGGATTATGATCAATTACTTCGCGGGAAAGAGTTCTATTTTCAATCATTTTTTTAGATACAAACTTGTAACTATAACAGTTAAAAAAAGGCATTGTTCTTACGTGGAGAAAAATGTATTCAATATCTTTAGAACAAATATATTACATAAGATGGTAAATAACAGACAAAACTTTACGGTTACAACATTACTTGTTTTAGTTATGTTTAGTATACAGATTTCGTGCAGAACAAGATCTGTATCGGACCTTTCAAAAGAGAGTATTATTCCAAAACCTGTTTCAATAACCGGCACAGGTGAATATTTTATTCTTAAATCAGGTATGAATATTTATGTGGATGAAGGATCAGTTGAATTGCAACAAATTGCAAAATTCCTGGCTGACAGATTGAAGATAGCAACAGGTTTTGTCATTGATATAAAAATTAAGGATAAAACAAAAGTGCCAGGTTCTATCTACCTTACAATCTCTGCTGCTGACAGGAGCACGGGAGAAGAAGGTTATAAAATAAATATTACAAAGAAAATGATTGAGCTTTCAGCTAACAGGCCAGCAGGATTGTTCAGGGCTATTCAGACGTTAAGGCAGGTTTTACCGGCAACCATTGAACTTACTTCAAAACAGAAAGGACCCTGGAAAATTGCAACAGGAACAATAATCGATTACCCAGCCTATGAGTATCGGGGAGCCATGCTGGATGTAGCCCGACATTTTTTTGGTGTTGATGATGTAAAGAGATTTATAGATTTAATGTCCTATTACAAATTCAATGTACTTCATTTGCACCTTTCAGACGACCAGGGATGGAGGATAGAAATTAAGTCATGGCCTAATCTGACCCTGCATGGGGGAAGCACAAAAGCAGGAGGGGGTGACGGTGGTTTCTACACCCAGGTACAATATGCTGATATTGTACAATATGCAAAGGAAAGATATATCACCATAGTTCCCGAAATTGATATGCCAGGTCATACCAATGCGGCACTTGCTTCATATGCAGAACTGAATTGTAACGGAAAAGCTACAGAGTTGTATACCGGAACAAAAGTCGGATTCAGCACCTTATGTACAGATAAGGATGTAACTTACAAATTTATCAACGATGTAGTCGGGGAGTTAGCAGCACTGACTCCGGGGCCCTATTTTCACATTGGCGGAGATGAATCACATGTTACAAAAAAAGAAGATTATATTACCTTTATTAATAAAGTACAGGAGATTGTAACTGGAAAAGGAAAGCAGGTAATCGGCTGGGATGAAATTTCGCTTTCAACTCTGAAGGCTAATAGTGTTGCTCAATACTGGGCGAATTCTGAAAATGCGAACAGAGCTGCAAGCCAGGGTGCAAAGATTATTATGTCACCTGCTGCGAAAGCATACATTGATATGCAGTATGATTCTACAACGACATTAGGCCAGCACTGGGCTGGTTATATTGAAGTATCCACTGCATATAACTGGGATCCGGCTACGCTTGTTCCGGGGATTGACAAAGAGAAAATTTTAGGTATTGAAGCACCATTATGGACCGAGACCATAACGAACATGGATGAATTGGAGTATATGGTTTTTCCACGTCTTCCGGGTTATGCTGAAATAGGTTGGAGCCCTTCACAGGAAAGAGACTGGAATGAGTACAGAGAGAGGCTTGGGAAACACGGAGAACGGTTTAGTGCAATGGATATCAACTATTATCAGTCTAAGCTTGTACAATGGGGCGGGACCAGAATTATGTCAAAGTAGAAATTAAACTTTTCCTTATACAAACAGATTAAACTATTTTCTCCTGAGCATAATTTTATGTTCAGGGCCGGTCACTTCTGAAATGTTAACAGCACGGAAAACCAGGTCATACTCTCTTTTTTTCAGTTTTAAAACAAACTTTTCACTTGTGTCATACCAATCTCCCGAAGGTAATTCCTTCACCTGGTATTTATTCAGATTGGGGGTTTCCGATGTCAGTTCAATATGAGCGATATTACAATCGATTATTACCTTTGAAACTATAGTATTTGGAGTCCAATATATTTTATTTCTATCCTGTACTAATTTCAAATATTGAGGTTTACCATATGCCCAGTGAGGTTTTCCTCCCCAGATCCAGGTATGATTTTTAAAATAATCATCCTCATACATAATTAATAATTCTTTGAATTCCGGCCAAACAGTAAACATATTATTATACCCATG
>CAZXFB010000081.1:10523-13349 GCA_964639725.1 uncultured Rikenellaceae bacterium | reverse complement strand
AATTATGCGTTATGAAATGATGTTTCCGGATCAGATCCGGGAGGCTATTGATAAGAATACTCCGGTAGCTATGGCTTTGGGAGTACTGGAATATCACGGAGAGCACTTGTCTCCAGGTGTTGATACATTGCTTGTTGTGAGGGCTCTTGATTTGCTGGAAAAAGAGATGCCTCTGGTTATTTTACCACCATTCTATTATGGTGCTGGTACCTATGCTGTTGCAGCTCCTGAGCGGAACGGAGGCATGCATGTTGATTCACATGTACTGAATCAATTTGCACGGCAGCTGTTTTACAATCTTTTACGTATTGGTTTCCGTAATATTTATGTATTTGTCCACCATCAGAGTGAGAACTTTGCAAACGGAATGCCTACAGACCTTGCTTTTAAACTCGCAGCCCGGCAGGAGATTTTTGCTTTTATCGAAAAAGAACGTGGAGATGGATGGTGGGGTGATAATTCATCAGCATCATATTATGATGACCACGCTTCAGGTTCTGATCCATTTAACTGGATTCATATCTCTCCTTTTATGAGTGCTGAAGCACAGTCACAGTTTCCTATTGACCATGCCGGCGAGCAGGAAACATCGCTTATGATGGCATTCTGTCCTGAATGTGTTGATATGAAAAGGTTTAATGAAAAGAACTGGTATTCACAGGGTGCAAAAAAAGCCTCACTTGATTATGGTGCCCGTGCCAGGGAAATAACACTCCGCGACATGAAAAAAGTTATGGGGAGATAGCTGATGTCGGGAAATGATCTGATAGATCTTATGCTTAAGGCTCACCGCCGGGTACATCTTACAGGTACTCCGGAATGTGGAATTATTACAGCATTAGATATGGAAGGACGCCTTTTCACAGTCATTAATGGCAATGTTCTTAACAGAGTTGTCCCATCAGCTATTTTGAATCGCAGCAATAAGACCGCATATCTAAACCCCGGTGGGGATGCATTATGGCCTGCACCTGAAGGGTCATGCTTTGGTTATGAATACGCTACCGGAAAATGGAGAGTACCCCCGTCAATAACCGGTGCAGTATGGGAGGTTACCGGACAATCAGCAAACAAATCAGTGATTCGGGCGGAAATTGACCTTATAAGTAATTGCAAGATCGGTATCCCATGTGAATTTGAAAGGCATATTAATATTGAACAGGGTGAGAATTATCTAATTCAGAATGTAACAGAAATTATCCGGTACATTGGTGATAAAAGTCTGGATAAAGATAAATTCCGGCTTGCTCCATGGTCTTTATGTCAGTTCGATTCCTTTAAGGGTTGTAGGGTCCTTATGCAACCACCATTAGCAGAAGATATTAGAGATATGTATGGCATAAGTTTGTCAAAGCGAAGTATGGCAGGTAATGTATATATTGTTGACACTGATGCAGATTTTCGTTTTCAACTTGGATTAGGGAAGAATGTTCCATGGATAGAGTTTGTCAGTGGGAAAGAATTCAGTGTTAAAAGGTCGTCAGGATTGTTGCCTCCAGGTCAAAACTATATTGATATTTCTGATATCCCTCCAGATCAGTTCCCTTCTGAGAATGGGGTCAAGTTGAGTGTTTACTGCGATCCATCCGGTTTTATGGAAATAGAAGCCTGTGGAGGCTCTCCCGATACCCTTGTTCCCGGCACTGAGATGAGTGTCAATATAATTACCGAATATAAAGTTAAAAGTTAGGTGTAACAATTATGTCAACCTAATACCAGATAACGATTAAAGACTTTTTAAATTAAATTAAAATAAACTTAGCAACCTATGACTACCACTAAAAAGACCCTTATTGTTCCTATGATGCTTATAGGTTCAATGTTCGCAGTGCTTGGTTTTGCACTTGGCATAAATGCATTTTTTGTTCCCTTTGTCAAAGATGCTTTTAATATTTCCATAACTATGTCATATTTGGTTATGACTGCCACATTTTTATCCTTCGTTGTTTTTGGAGTTCCTTCAGGAGCAATCATTAAAAAGTTTGGTTATAAAGGGGGGATGATTATTGCATTTCTGATCATGGCAGTAGGCTTTTATTTAATAGCTCCTGCAGCCAAAGTTATCAGTTTTCCTTTGTTACTGCTTGCGTTGTTTATTAGTGGAATGGGGCAGACATTGCTCACAGGTGCAGTAAATACTTACGTTTCTATTTTAGGTCCTCCTGAAAGTGCTGCAAGCCGGATAGCTATAATGGGTATTTGCAGCAAAACTTTTTATGCGGTTGCATCACTGATGCTGGCGTTATTCATGGATCTTTCAAATGTACATATTGAAGACACTATACTTCCGTTTTATATCATTTCAGGTGTGCTCATAGTCATGGGAGTCTTATACTATTTTGCCCCGCTTCCTGAAATTAAAGCTATTGGAGAAGATGATAGTGACGGATCTGCAGCATCTGTATATGCATCTACAAAAACAAGTATTTTTCAGTTTCCTCATCTCCTTTTAGGGGTTTTTGCAATTTTTTTTGATATAGGTGTCGAATATATTGCCCTGGGTACAATAAATGACTATGCAACAATATTAAATTTAGCTTCACCAGAGAACTATGTCTGGTTTGTTTCTGCCGGAATGGTGCTTGGATATTTATTCGGTGTATTTTTTATTCCGAAATTTGTAAGCCAGAGTATGGCATTATTGATCTCAACAATATCAGGTATTGTTGTTACGATTATGATTGTATTACTACCGGTTGGTATTTCAATTTACTTTGTGGCTCTTCTTGGTTTGGCTAACGCATTGATGTGGCCTGCAATATGGCCTTTAGCAATTGCCGATCTGGGTAAGTTTACCAAGATGGGATCTTCTTTGCTGGTAACAGG
>CAZXFB010000081.1:0-10423 GCA_964639725.1 uncultured Rikenellaceae bacterium | reverse complement strand
CAATTGCCGATCTGGGTAAGTTTACCAAGATGGGATCTTCTTTGCTGGTAACAGGTATTATCGGAGGTGCTTTTCTTCCTCTCTTATTCGGTTATGTAGCTGAGGTGGTCTCTCATCAGGTTGCATATATTGTATGTATTCCTGCTTACCTCTATATAATGTATTTTGCTTTCTCGGGTAGTAAGATCAGAACTAAAAGCTGAGAGTTAATCAAAATAAACAATTAAAACTATGACAAGACGACTGTTGTTTTTATTGATGTTAACAGGAATAATTATTAGTTCCTGCGGTGACAATACAGTCATCAGTAGTGATGATGTAATAATTGAGAATGACCAGATGAAACTGGTTATCACAAGTGACGGGATCGCTAAAAGCCTGATTTACAAACCTGATAATTTTGAATGCTTAATCGGAGGGAAGAGAGTTCCGATAAGTACTATAACTGAGCCGCGTCCATACCAGAACGAGGTTAAACTGGCATATCCAAATAAGAAAACCACATTTAAATCCAATTCAGTGCGGAAAGAAGGTGATAAACTGATTATTGGTTATGAACTTATCCCGTGGGAAGCCACTTTAGGAATAAAAATTACTCCGGATTATTTGGCATTTACCATCGAGGAATTCAAACTGACCGAAGACTATGGTATTACAATGACTGAACCTCCGATATCTGAAATGTGGTTCCTGCGATTGCCTGTCCGCGATCTGGGTCACTGGGGCGACTGGCTGAATGTTATATGGAATGATAAAGTGGCAGTTAATGTGCTTGCAGCAGATCCTTGTGCCAATGCTGATTCGGAAGAGGGTGAGGGATACCGGGTATTACAGGCAGGTGTTGACGAAAAGGTAAAGCTTACAGGAGTAACTGCAGCATTAATTACGTGCGCAAAAGACGACCTTTTAGATAAAATTGCCATTGTTGAGGAAGATTATAAACTACCTCACGGAGTTGCCAGCCGAAGGCATGAACTATATAATGCCTCATATTACTGGACAGCCAATGTAACACCTCTCAATGTAGATGAGCATATAAAATATGCCAAAATGGGAGGATTCAGGCTTATGAATATCTATTACCCTGCTTTTCTCGAGAACAGAGGTTACCGGCTTATAGGTAATTATGATGTTTATAGATCCGAATATCCGAACGGAAAGGCTGACCTGAAAGCAATGCTGACCAAAATCAAAGCGGCAGGTATCACTCCCGGTTGTCATTTTCTGCACAGCCACATCGGAAGAGATAGTAAATATGTTACTCCTATTCCTGATCACAGGCTGAACCTTCTAAGGATTTTTACACTGGCAGAACCTCTTGGAAAAAAAGACACCACAATCTATGTTGAACAGAATCCTGTAAATTCCACGATGGCCGGGAACAGAAAGGTGTTGAAAATAGGAACTGAACTGATCTCATACAAAGGTTACACCACTAACCCTCCTTATATGTTTTATGGTTGCCTGCGCGGTATCGATGAAACAACAATAAATGCCCAGCCTGTTGGCTATATGTTCGGATTGCTTGATGTAAGCGAATTTGGTGCAACCAGCGTTTACATTGATCAGTACTCAGACCTCCAGGATGAAGTTGCTAAGGGTATCGCAGATCTCTGGGATGCAGGATTTGAATTTTTCTATTTCGATGGATCGGAAGGTGTTAATCCTCCTTTCTGGTACCATGTATCCGGAGCACAGTACAGGGTTTTCAGTAAGCTAAAACCGGAACCGGTTTTTGCGGAGGGTGCAGCTAAAACACATTTCAGCTGGCATATGCTGACAGGCGGTAATGCTTTCGATGTTTTCCGTCCCGAGAAATTAAAAGAAGAAACAATAAAGCATCCATTCAGAGAAGCTCCGAGAATGATGGATAACTTTACTCGTCTGAACTTTGGTTGGCTGGGTTACTGGTTGCCGGGTGAAAAAACTATCGGAACACAACCAGACCAGCTGGAGTTTGTCACAAGCAAAGCAGCTGCCTGGGATTGCATTGTTTCTATCCATGCTAATCCGGCTATGCTGGCTAAACATCCCAGAACAGCTGATAACTTTGAGGTTTTCAGACGCTGGGAGGAGGTGAGAGCAAAGAAATGGCTTACTGATGAACAGAAGCAAATGCTACGAAATGCTGAACAGGAGTATACATTATTGCTGAATGAAAAGACTGAACTTGAACTTGTTCCATACGATAAGATCAAGAATGTTGCAAGTGAGAGTAAAGAAGTGATTGCGTTTATTTTTGAGAGAAATAAAGATCTCTATGCAGTCTACTGGCACATTTCGGGTGATAAACAACTGGAACTACCCGTAAATCCGGTTAATCTGGTATTAATGGAAAATCTTGGACAGGAAATCCAGGTTAAGACTGGTACAAATAGTAATAGTACTCTGTTGCCGGTAGGGAACCGCCGCTATATTAAAGCAAATAACTTAACCAGGGATGATCTGATAATGGCATTCAAAAATGCTAAAATAACAGAATAGTTTACTAAAGGTAGATCATACCTTAGATGCTCTTTTAATATCAGGTTTATCAGTTAGCCAATTGAATAAAATTTCAATTGGCTACTGGATTCCTGATGCAGTTGTTGTGCAAAAGTTATATTTACTTGTGCGATGGATTCCAATTTATATTTAACAGCATTTCCTGGTCTCAATATTCTGAGTTATTAGTTTCAGTCAATGTTCTTGGAAAAGTCTGCATGATTGCTGATTTTGTCATCATGGAATATTAAATAACCAATATTACTCAGGTAATGCTTTTAGAAGTTAAGTATATATTCTGTTTTGAAAAGAATGGAGCATTAAATTATGAATTATACCAACGTTACCCGACGAGATTTTGTTAAAACTGCTACTGCATTTACGGCCGCCACGCTGACCGGTGAAAATGTGCTGCGTACCAAGGCCTGGTCGGCTGACGTTCAGTACCAATTGAAAAAACGCTGCTGGATCGACACCCATGTCCACGTCTCTGACATCGGCAACGACGGTAAGAAGAGAGAACGGATGCAGAAGGATTTGTTGGATGTGCTCGACAAGTGCGACGCTGATCTCAGGTTTCTGATCTCCCCCGACGCGACGTACCTATCACGCATTAAGACAGATCCGTCAGCAATGCTTATAGCAAACCAGATGGTCTATGATTTGTGTCGCTGTGCTCCCGGGCGTCTCTATGGCAGTTGTATGGTGAATCCGAACTTCCTCGACGAATCGTTGTTGGTAATGAAGATCTGTTTTGAAGAGTGGGGATTTGTCCAGCTCGGAGAAATGCTCCCATATATCCACAATTACAGGATGACTGATACCTCAACTGAAAAGGTCGTACAATTGGCTGCACACTATGACGTGCCTGTTCAAGTGCATTTGGGTACTTATTGGAAAAAGGGCGCTGTGCCTGGAGACTCCATGGATGGTATGAACCAGATGGGCGATTTCCTTATTGTCGCCGAACGAGTCCCCCAGGGGAAATACATTCTAGCTCATGCTATTGGCTGTGGACCGACACCTGAATTTATCTCCTGGGCCAATATGTATCTTGATGCTCTCAAAGGAGTATTTCCTGAGTTTCCCAACAATTTCTGGGTCGAAATCCGCGATTTCCAGACACCGGCATTGTCGCGAACATTCCGCGAAGTACCGGTCACCCGCCTATTGTCTGGCACAGACTGGACAACTAGAATTGGTCCTCCATTCCAACCGTATGGCACTATGTTTGATATCAAGGAAAAGGAAAATCCATTTCCTCCGAAGGTGAGTTCATTTGTTGAGTTCTTGCACATGGCAGGAGCAACAGAGGCTAACATTGCACAAATCGGTAGCGAAAACGCCCGGGAACTTTACAAGCTCCCCTCATAGTGTGAGAACCAGACTGTGCTATATGGAACTGTGTTGGATTGCAGTGTTGCTTTGCACTTCAGATTAGGCAGAATGTCATCATGAATAAAATTATTAAATATTAATCATAACAATTTTTAAACTTTTCTAAATATTATTGATATGAATGAACAGACTTTAAAACTCAAAGACAGAATTGTCAGTGTTGATGTTTTACGAGGTCTGGCAATGTTTTTAATTTTGTCTACACAAATTGGAGGTGCACCAATATGGCGCACGTTATTTAATTTGATCTGGGATGAAAAAAACTGGCCAGATTTTGTGACTAATCAATTAAGTTGGACTAATGAGAATGTAAGTTTTATCAATATTGCTCAATCGATCTTTCTTTTTGTTGTCGGTGTAGTAATACCGTTTTCAATGAATAAAAGGCAATTAAAAAGCGAAAAGGCGAAAATTTACCTGTTTATTCTAAAGCGTACTGCAATATTATTTTTATTCGGATTAATAGCCGGAGGAAAATTGTTGAATCTTCCACAGTATAACAGGACATTATCAACTATCCCTCTTTATAATAATGTTCTGGAATATATAGCTATAAGTTATCTTGTTTGTTCAATAATAGTATTGAATACAAAAATAAGAACCCAGTATATAATAACAGGAGCATTGTTGGTATTGTATTGGGCAGTATGGTTTATACCTGCTCCTGGTTGGGAGGGAGATATATTTTCAAAAGAAATGAATATCGGAATTTTTGTTGAAAATCAGGTTTTGGTTAATCACAGTAGTCATTTCGGCGCATGGACAGGGATTTTTAATACAGTCAGTCATATAATGCTCGTGATGATTGGAGTTCTGGTCGGAAATTTAATTTTTGGCAACCGGGAAAAAGCTGATAAAGCCAGGCTTCTATTTATCGCTGGTGCTGCAATGATTATAGTTGGGGAAATATGGGGCTTGTTTTTTCCGATAATGAGATGCTTTATGACAAGTACATTTGTGCTTGTAAGTGGAGGTATTGGAGTATTATTACTTGCAACTTTCTATTGGATTTATGATATAAAGGGGTACTCAAAATGGGCATTTTTCTTCATTGTTTTCGGGGTTAACTCAATTGCTATCTATATGATGGCACATTTGTTTGACTTCAGATTGATCGGAAATATTTTAGTCGGGGGATTGAGCAGTCTTTTTTCATCAAATGTGCAAGCCTTTATTCAAGCTGTCACCGCTATGATTATCATGTGGTTGATTATGTATTATTTATATATTAAAAGAACTTTTATCAAGATATAGGTAAACCTTAATGCATCGTCTAGTAGTATAGATGCTGATAATGAGGTTATTTGATCAAATACTCTGAAATTTCTTAAATTTTTTTATCATTTATATTTTGAAATGAAAGTCAAAAATTGGGTCAGAAAATAGAAAGTATCAATTAAATAAAGGAATAGTGCATAAGAAACAGGAAATATCATTTTCCGGTAAAACACAATTAAAAATGTTACTATACATTTAGTAACTTTTTTGCTGCTCAATGGGTAATTGAAATAGTAAACAAAGATATCGAGTTCTCGAGGAGTTAATAATATTACCTGATGAAGAATCAACTTTTAAAATATGGTTTTATTCAATTATTTTATCAACAACTATTTCAGCAAATAATCCTCAAAAGTAAAGTTCCGGAACTTCAATCCGGGAATAATTATGTATCTTTTATCTCTGATGTTAATGAGGGATAAGTACACGGATTCTGGTGACAGCTATAGAGGAAGGGAGATACGTGTGAAAGAAACATATTTTTTGTAATAGATTTAAACTTATATTCATACTGATGATTGGTTTTAAATATATACCGGATTCATTTATGTTCTAAATATTCAAGATAGATTTTTAAGTTGATAAAACTAATTTTATGAATTATAACCTGGAGTTTACTGATTTTTATAAATTATCCTGCTTCCCAGTATGTCTTATTACTGAACTATTCATTGGTACAGGATGTTCAGATACTAATAATCAATTATCTTCCCTGGACAAACCGAATATTATCCTTGTTATGATTGATAATGTCGGATTTCCGGAAATCGGAATTAATGGAAATAATCTTGTTAAAACCCCCAATCTCGATAATTTTGCCCAGGTTGGGATTCAGTTCAGCAGGTTTTACAGTAATCCCATGAGTGCTCCTACCCGGGCAAGTTTGATGACAGGACGATACCACTATCGGACAGGGGTTATACATACATCACGTGGGGGGGCAAAGATGCATGGTGATGAACTAACAGTAGCAGAGATTTTAAAAAATGAAGGATACGCCACCGGCATTTTCGGCAAATGGCACCTTGGTGACAATTATCCTATGCGGCCTCAGGATCAGGGTTTTGATGAAACCCTTATACATAAGTCAGGCAGGCTTGGCCAGGTCCCTGACTTTCCCGATACATATATTAATCCCAGACTTTGGGAGAATGGTAAGTTTATTCAAAAACAAGGTTATTGTACTGATATTTTCTTTGATGCCGCAATCAGTTTTATGGAAACCCATGATGACAAACCATTCTTTATTTATTTACCTGCTAATGTTGCACATGCAGCTTCAGATGTTGGACTGGAGGTTCCGGAAGCATACACTGTTCAATATAAAAATATGGGACTTAAGGATGAAATTGTGGCAGCATGTGGGATGATCAATAATTTTGATGAAAACTTTGGTCGTTTAATTCGCAGTTTAGATTCGTTAAATTTGAGAGATAAAACACTTTTAATATTTTTGAGTGATGACGGTAATGTAATAATTAACCGTGGTAGTAACCGGGGGAAAGGCTATTCGTCGCCTTATGAAGGTAGTATAAAGGTCCCTTGTTTTATCCAGTGGCCCGGTCATTTTTCAGGAGGATGTAAGATAGATAAAATTGCCAGTCACATTGATATTTTACCTACTCTGCTGGATATTTTAAATATATCTCTCCCTCCTGAATCAAAAATAGATGGAGTGAGTTTATTGCCCCTGTTGAAAGGAGAGACTAATCGCTGGCCTGATCGCATGCTGTTTCTGCAATGTTCCCGTGGAATAACTCCACACAGGTACCAGAACTGTGCAGTTATCTCCGACAGGTATAAAATGATAGGTTATCCCAATTCGTTTGATGACAGACTTTTTGAAACATCAGGAGATAATCCGGTATTGGAACTTTACGACATACCTGTTGATCCTGATGAGACAAATAACCTGGCAGGGAAATACTCAGATGAATTGGAAAGATTGAAAATTGCATATGATCAATGGTTTGATGATGTGAAAAGTTCAAGACAATTTTCACCAGGGGTGATACATATAGGGTCGGATTTTGAAGAATCAACTTATCTCTGTCGTTACCAGGACGCAACTTATATTGACCAGTATCCAACAGGTTGGCCAGTCTTTATTGAACGTCAGGGTAGATATGAGGTCTCTGTTAACAGGGGAGACTCTCAGGCAAAAGGACAATTGTGCATCCGTTATGATTCAATTTTTATGTCCCGGCCATTGAAGCAGGGTGAAAATAAGGCTATTTTTATTTTGCCTGAGGGTGAAGTAAACCTTAATGTATGGGTAAAAGAGGATGGTAAAGAATATCTACCCCGACCAAATGAAGACTTAATTGGCGATGTTCTTATCCGACGTGTAATTAATATTAATTAATAAATTCCTTTTACTTAACATATATATGATAATACAGGTTGACAAACCTACAAATAAATAAGGATCAAAATATTGATCTTTCTTAAAATAAATTAATGCATAATGGTTAAAATTTACTTGTTAATAACTAATTTATGGAGGAATAAGTCATGATGCAAAAGTTTCAAATGTGCTTTCTTAAAGTAATAATTTTGGCTGGATTTGTTTTGTATATGACTTCTCTGACAGGTTGTGATAATGGGCGAGAGTTATCTGTCAGTGACTTTAAGTTCGATGGGCCGATTGGATCCGACGGAGCTTCAATTGAAAGAATTAATAAAAACACTTTTAATGTTTCCTTGGGGCATCCCCTGAAGCAACCTGAGTGGAGTAATAAATTGAATTTTCAGATCACAGATAATGCTAAGGGTAATGACCTTGTTTTGTATGTTAACGGACCACCTCAATATTCCATGAATGAATATTTTTATTCATATTCATATGATATGATACAATGGAATCCTGTGCAATGGAAATCAGGATCAAAAGTTAGCCGGGAGAGAGATACACTTGTTTTTCCGGTTTTTCAGGAGAATCAGGTTTGGATTGGTCATCAGGTTCCGATATCTTATGAACAGGTGGAGGGGTTTATATCAGAAATTGCAGCCAGCGAGTTTGTAGATGTTGATACTTTGGGAAAATCGTTAGAGGGACGTAATCTATACAGAGTCACAATAACTGACCACTCTGGCAAAATACCAGAAAAAGCCCGATGGGTTCACTATTTTACAAATCCACATCCGGGAGAACATAATGCACAGTGGAGGATAATTGGAATGATTGAATGGCTCCTGAGCGATCAGGGTAATGATTTTAGAAAACGATCAATATGCCATTTTGTTATTGTGATGAGCCCTGATGCTATTAAGAAAGGTTGGTATCGTGTTAATGGTCAGGGAATTGATATGAACAGGAGCTATTTTTCTGATGGTGCGGATATAGAGAAACAGGCACATGAGGCATATATTTTCCAGCGTGATCTTGAGTTGCTTATGAAGTCGGATTCACCGGTTACTACAATATGGGGAAATCATACGGCATCAGGACCTGTAATACCAATGTTGTTTCCCGGAAAAGAAATTGGCAATACATTAGGTCCCTGGTCGGAATGGAGAGATATTCTGGTGACTATTGCACCTGATAGCCTCTTAGTGCCTATGGTATTGCAACCTGCACCAAAATATGGTGGAGTAAGTTGGGAGTATGGTCCTCATTTGCAGTTTGGCATAACTGCTGTACTTTGTGAAAGTGGTGGTTCACTTTATACTAAAGCTGAAAATAAGCAATCAGGAAGACTATTAATTGAAAGTGTTGCCCTTTTCTATAAAGGCATTAAGAAATAATATATTGGATAGTGTAAATGTAAGCTTCGTTTAATTGAAACAATAAATATAAATATTATGAAAAATCAGATTGCAGGTTATAGTTGTTTAATTCTTTTTGCCTCTATGTTGTTAGGCAGCTGTTCTCAGAGTTCTGGTAAAAGGAGCTCCTCTGTCTTCGGTGACAGCCTCTACATGGCAAATGTACCTTCTCAGCCCGGCGAAGATTCCTGGAAATTTATTGAGGATCTGAAATCTCCTTTGTGGACAAAACATGATTGGGTCAAAACTGATCCTGGTTCCGGCAATGCTGATCTTTCAGGTGGTGTCACTATTAAGATGGGCTTTCCTGATGACAAAAAACTTCTTGAAACAGCATATGAAGATCTTAAATCATTTCTATCAGCGGGAGGTGTCAGTGGGCAGAATGATAAATACATTATTGAAACCATAAAGAACAAGGAACTCAAAGGGGAATCATACAGGATTGATGTAAAACCTGATGGCTTACTTATAACGGCAGGTGATGTTGAAGGGATTCGCAGGGGAATATTTTACCTTGAGGATGAAATGCTTCGTCAGCGTGGTCCATTTCTTTCTCTTGGAACAATTGAAAAGAAACCTGTTATTCAGAGAAGGATCTCCAGGTGTTTCTTTGGACCGATTAAGCGTTTTCCTAAGATGAAGGATGAACTGATGGACGATGTCAACTATTATCCTGATCAGTATCTTAACCGCCTGGCACATGAAGGTGTCAATGGTTTATGGTTGACTGTAGAGTTCCGTGATCTGGTTGCTACAAAGTATACACCGGATTATGGTAAGGATGGGGTTAAACGTCTCGCCAAACTGAAAAGAACAGTTGATGCATGCCTCAGGTATGGCATCCGGACGTATATATTCTGTATCGAGCCAAGGGCCTGGGAACCTGATAATCCTGTACTGAAAAACTTTCCGGTGCTGGCTGGAGCCCCGAGTGGCAGGGGAAGCTTATTCTGCCCATCAAGCAAGACAGGTCATGATTATTTGTATGAAACAGTGAATAAGATTTTTACTGCAGTTCCAGATCTAGGAGGAATGATCAATATATCTCATGGTGAGAGACCAACTTCATGCTTAAGTTCTGTTTCTACCATATCAGAGAACAAAGGCAAAATTAACTGTCCGCGTTGTTCCGAAAAACAACCTTGGGAAATATTAAATGCAACATTGTCGGCAATGGAGGAGGGAATGCACGATGCATCCCCTGACGCCGAGATGATCAGCTGGCAATATATGCCATCGCCGCAAAGATTCGTTACAGGAGATGATTATTCCATTGGTGAATGGGTTTATGATCTTCCTGCACATACTCCGGAAGGCGTTATTCTACAGTTTAATTTTGAATCAGGTGTCAGCCGTACTGAATTCGGAAAACTTCTGGTGGGAGGTGATTACTGGATATCTAATCCCGGCCCAAGTGACAGGTTTGAACGTCTGGCAACTGTTGCTCAGGAAAAAGGAACAAAGATCTCGGCCAAGATACAAACCGGTACTT
>CAZXFB010000080.1:0-13504 GCA_964639725.1 uncultured Rikenellaceae bacterium | reverse complement strand
CTCTGCTTTCCTCACAAACAACCAACATCGCATGTCATTCCGAGTCCCCATACAAATATTTTGCACATCAGAAATTATGACAACTGGCTCTGAAAGAGCCCAATATGAATAACCCCCGGTGCAACCGGGGGTTAGAATCCATACTACAATTATCAGCTCTGAAGGAGCTGTATATGTTTTAATAAAGTTATAATCTAATCATATTACGCCCTTTCAGGACTTGAGATCAGAGGGTTAGCTGTACCCCCGGTTGCACCGGGGGTTATTCGTATTACGCCACTCGTGGCACAAGAAAATATTATAGAACAAACATTAGCTAACAATAATAATTATATTCAACATTCTCTTATTCAGTGCATAGCAAAATATTGTCATTAGTAGCGCCAGCGAGGAATCCCCCTCACCTAATTTAATAGTATGAATTAATTCCATTTCAGTTATTATTCATTCCAGATACTCATTTTCATTTAATATTTTGCTGCCCTGCAGCATATTTAATCGGCAGCGTGGCTAAAATATGCTGCAGAAATCAGGGTAATCGCAAAAATAAGCCTGTAGAGCCTGCCCCGCTTTGGCGGAGTACGAAATCTTCAATAACGACTTATATTTCGCCGTGTTTAAACGATTGGAAAATATTTTACCGGACACAAATGACTTTAATTGTATATTTTTATACCGATGTATCATTTTCATGTTTACAAGGTAAGGTGTATGAGATATCCAAATAAAATGGTATTAATTATTTAAGATTTAATTAAAAAATTATCTTTCGGGTTATGACTTATCAGCATTAAAAATGGTTTAAAAAAGAGTTAAGATGAAGGAACAGGTAATATTCAGGGTGAAGTCTCCGGCAAATAAAAGAGATTCGGTGAAAGCTATTATTTTAATGAGATGGATATTTATTTATGTTTTGATAATACTTCCATTCAGTGTTGTCTGCCAGCCAAAGAAACCTTTGGCATATACCGGTAAAAAAATTGAGATATGCGGGATCTATGGGAACCCGAACTCATTCTGGAATAAGAATATAAGGTTGGATGAGATCAACGTTAATGCTATTTTCCTTAGTGGGAAGTCGATTAATGAAGAGATGATGGCTCGTGCAGGTATTGAAGGTCTAAAAATATTTGCCGAATTCCCGGTTCTGAATGGCAAAGGATATGTTGATAAACACCCTGAAGCATGGGCAATTGACCAGTATGGCAAACCAGTTGAACCGGCATCCTGGTTTATGGGAGTCTGTCCTACAGAGCCCGTATTCAGAAAATACAGGATGGCGGAGTTACGGGAATTGCTTATTAAATTTGATCTGGATGGCATTTGGCTGGACTATTTACACTGGCATGCTCAGTTTGAAGAGCCTGAACCAATTCTTCCTGAAACCTGTTTCTGTAATAATTGTATTTCAGCATTTCAAGCAGCAACCGGGATCCACCTTCCTTCTTTAAGCATACCAGAACAGGCAAAAATTATCCTTACAGATCATGACGCTGTCTGGCGCAAATGGCGATGTTCTGTAATTGCCGGCTGGGTAAGTGACATCCGGATGATCATAAAGCAGGAAAGACCAGATGCTCTGCTTGGAATATATCATTGTCCATGGAATGATTCAGATTTTAACAGTGCCAGATACAGGATCCTTGGACTTGATTATGATCTTCTTAAGGATATTACAGATGTTTTTTCACCAATGGTTTATCATGGCCGTATGGGTAGAGAAGCCGGATGGGTAAAGGAAAATATTGAATGGTTCAGCAAAAGATTAGATATAAAACCTGGTTCATTTCCCAAAGTCTGGCCGATAGTTCAGGCATATGATGATCCATACACCATTTCTGAAGTAGAATTTGAAAAAGTCATGCGTTATGGTGCCGGAGCCGGGGCAACCGGTGTGATGATGTTTACAGGTAATTCTGTTGCAGAGAGTGCTGCAAAGACTGAAACAATGAAAAAAGTTTTTTCAGAATGGATTAAAAATAAATAGCTTACAGCTCTCAAAATAATTTTAAATTAAAGCCTGAATATCATATAATATCAAGGTTTTGATCGTTTATCAGGTATACGTGGCTGTTGTTCTGAGAAGGTTCTCCATGGTTCACAATTTCCAGGAATCAAAGAAAATCAGCAGTGCTAATTCCAAACTTACACTCTTGATTTAAGCAAAATCATTTTGTGAGACAATTTGCTTGCACCGGGAAAAATCTAACTAATAAAAACTATAGAGCATTTATGACTTTTACTTTAAGTTATTTGAAAAACTACTTAGAATCATCTTGCTCCTTTCATCACCACTGACGCTTTTCATGGACCAGCTTTTTTCATTTTTTATTGCTTTATAGGTTATTGCCACTGACTTGCCTATTATTTCAATATCAGAATTCCCTGCACTGGTTTTGTCGCCTAACATTGGATTGAGCAGTGTTACAGGACGAGGACTCAGCGCCTGATAAATCTGTGTCATATCGAATTTTTCCAGAATATTTGGCAACATGATCTCCTCCTGATATCCCGGTACTTTGACCTGAACAACACTTTCAAATGATATCAATGGCTCTTCAAGTACCAATCCTGAAATATCATCACACAACACTCCGGTAAATGCCCCATAAAGAGCACCCATTCCTTTACCCCAAAACTTTATGTTTTGAGCCTTAATCTCAGATTCCTTTAGCCATTTTATTGTAGCTAATACATCACGCACTCTCTGTCCGAATATCGGTTTGCCGGAGAGAAAATCCCAGAACATGCCTGCCATATCAGGAGATGTTTCACCTATGCCACGAAGATCTATTGCACATATTATGGATCCTCCCAGTAATATTTTCTTCACAATATCCTGTTCTTTGAGTATATCCGACTTGCCATTCTGACTAATATAAAGGATGACATCCTGATTTGAATTTTTCGTTACTGGCTCCAACATGATTCCGGGTAATATAATACCTCCTTCTGGCTTTAGTATAAATGATCTTAACTTTATTTCTCCAACCTGACGATATCCTTCAAGATTGCCTTCGACTGTAATATTATCTAAGTTTGTGTGAAGCTCAGATTTAATTAATTTAGCCATCTCGGTCTTATGCACCTTTAACGCTTTATCTGTATTTACTGATCCCCATTTAGCCTTGTGTTTCGCTAAATAGTCCAGAACCAGTTCCTGTGGTTTTCTGCTTCCTGGCTCATTATATACGCTTCCGTCTCTGGCTGCCCATAGATCCTTCTCTTTTTCTATGGCAAAGTCTTCTTCTAAGAAATCTGATGCATTACCACCTGTCCAGCGTAACATCCATGAATTTGTAACCTCACGCTGTTCCTTATTATAATCATGTGCTGCTTTGACCATACTTGTGTTAAACTTTTCAGGCACACCATGAGCTGAATAAGATTTGAAGAGCCAGTTACTCAAATCCCAAACGCCCCTTGGAGGATTCAGATGGTCGTCTCTGGTAGCATTAATCAATAGAGGTTTAGGTATTTGAGTAAATAATGGGTCGCCTCGAGGATCAATTGCACTTACAAAAGCCCCAAAAAAAATCTGCTCATGATCACATGAAAGGTTGGCATGAACGCGATAGGACCAGGTATTGGGATTACATGTAGGTACAGATACTGCAATACGTTTTTCAAAAGGTAAAATATAGGTGGACATCATTCCTCCTCCTGAGCTGCCTGTTATACTTATTTTCTCAGCATTAACTTCAGGACGACTAACAAGATAATCTATAGCGCGGATGGCATCCCATACCATAAAATTAAAAACATTAGTACCACAGATAAAAGCCTGGGTTCCAATAATCTGATGGGCATTACCAGGAGCTGTGCTCCATGAAGTGTAATCGCTAATCTGTCTTTCTCCTTGTCCGATGCAATCTATTGTTAACACAACGAAACCATTTTTGACCTGAGCGATACTAATCCTTTGTGTTTTTTCAGTTGCCTTACCTATTGCAGCATGGCCAATAACATTCAGAACAGCTGGTCGCGGGAACGGAATACCTTTTGGCAGGTATAAGTTTGCACTGACAAGAAAATTCGGACGACTTTCGAAAAGAACGTTCTCAACAGTATACTTGTCTCTCTCAATCCGGCCTGTTATTCGGGTATTTAAGGGAGTACGTTCCGGAAATGGACCGGTCCATGATATCATTGAATCCCGAATAGTTTGTGAGCGCTTATCCCAATCAATGGCTGACTTAAGTGTTGACAATAAAGAATCTCTGACAGTAAATTGTCGGTCTACAATTTTAGTCAGATAACTCTTCATCATAGTATCTGCAGGTGATTTTAATACTGTGAAATCTTTTTGAGATAAAGTATTTTGACCGTAAAGAAGACTATTAGCACAAAATAGGATTAAGCCAAATTTTAAAATTTTTCTCAATTTAAGAGGCACTGTGGCTTTATGTAAATCTGGATATAATAGCATAATAAAACTTTAATAAAAGTTATAATAGAAATTAAAGAAATGTAAAGAATCAAGGATGTTATTAATACCGTGATAGATTATTAGGACCCTCTGGTATATTGTTGTCTTTAAGTCGTTTTGCAAATTGTTCTGGAGACTCTCCAGGGCTGGGCCAAACATCACTTGGAGTATGTGATTTGGTCATTATATCTTCCATTTTTCTTATGACATCAGGTTGACTTCCACTCAAATCATTCGATTGCTTAGGATCGGTAATCAGATCATATAGTTCAATCTGCTTCCCGCTTGCCCTATGAGCATACCATTTTCCACTTCGTATAGCCTGGCTCTGCTGATATTCCCAATAGAGGTATTCATGTTGCTTTTGTCCTTCTTTTCCTAAAAGAGTTGGTAGAATTGAAATGCCATCGATTGCAGATGGAGCCTCAATTCCGGCTATTTCTGCAGCGGTTGGTAAAAAATCCCAAAAAGCCCATATATGATCGCTCACCTGACCAGGCTTTATATGTCCTGGCCAGCGGACCATTGCAGGAACGTGAAAAGCACCATCATACGAATCTCCTTTCCCTCCCCTGGTTGGAGAATCCTGATCGAAGAATTCTCTGATAGTGGGTCCACTCTTTAGTTTAAGGTATCTCCCATCATAACCTCCCTGGTTCCCATTATCGGAAGCAAAAAAGATAATTGTGTTGTCATCTATCTTCAGTTCTTTAAGAAGTGCCAACAATTTGCCTACCTCTGTATCCATACGTGTTATCATGGCAGCCCATTCCTTAAGCTGGATATCCCAGTTCTCATCTTTATATATCCCCAGATCAGGTACAATTAATGGACCATGAGGAGTTGTATAGGCAAGATAGAGGAAAAAGGGATTGTCTTTATTTTCCTTTACAAACTCAAGTGATTTCTGTGCATAAACATCAAATGAATACGTAGCTTTTCTGGATGGATCTTTGATTCCATTTGGCATAACTTCCCCGTTTTCATTATAGGGGCTTTGCTTTGAGTAATTTTCCAGTTTAAAGTGCTCAATATTTTCAGGAAAATAAATTTTTTCCTTATTATGATAAAGAAATTCAGGGTAATATGTGTGAGCGTGTTGCTGATTCAAATAACCAAAAAATTCATCAAATCCCATATTATTTGGTACTCCCGGCTGATCATAATTGGCCAGACCCCATTTGCCGAATAATCCAGTTTTGTAACCTGTCTGTTTAAGCAGCATTGCAACTGTAAAATCACCTTCCTGTAATGACTCACGGAAAGATTTGAATGAGTTGTCACGTACTCTTGCATGGCCTGGATGTAATCCTGTCATCAGACCGCAGCGGGAGGGAGCACTTACTGCATTACCGCAATAAGCCTGAGTAAATCTCATACCTTCAGTTGCAATTATATCAATATTGGGTGTTTTAATCTTTTGTTGGCCAAAACATCCCAAATCGCCCCAGCACAAATCATCGCTTAGGATAAAGATAATGTTAGGTGCTTTCTTCTCTTCTTTTGGCGTATTTACACAACCTGATGAAAGCAAGCATGCTGTTGTTAAGCAACTTATACTAATCTTTTGCATATGTTTAATTTCTTAATAGTTTAATATTCTATACTTCAAAACGAATTAAAACTTCCATGTTTGCGAGTATCAATATATAATTGTTTGTCGTTGAAAACATGGAAGTTTCATCCATTATTAAGCATTAATATCCTGGATTTTGCACGAGTGCAGGATTTTCCTGAATGGTTGTACTATGAATAGGCCACAGATAGTCTCTTTGGGGATTAAAAGTACGTGTCTGAACCACGACTCCTTTACTGTTTAACACGGTAGCATTCATCACTATTTCCGCGGTGCGCCATCTTCTTATATCCTGATAGTAGAGTGATTCCCCTGCCAGTTCAATTCTACGCTCAAGTCGTATAACATCTCTCATCTGTTCTTTGGTTAATCCTGGAGATATATCTGGCATACCTGAACGACGACGAACTTTATTAATAGCATCATATACAGTAATATCAGCGCCAACTGCCTCATTTTGAGCCTCTGCATACATTAGTAATATATCTGCATATCTCAAAACAATGAAATTAATCTCCGAATAGGAAATATTTGCCTGAGCTACATTATCTTTATAAGTTGTATACTTCTTATAACCATATCCTGTACTGAAATACTTTGTATTATTTACAATACTTCCTCTATACATATAACCAGGTATAACAATTGTTTGATGTAATCTGGGATCTCTATTTTCATATGGAGTTAAAGGATTGTACAAAGGGGATGCCTGAATTGATTTACCATCTTTCATCAAATAACTATTTACTAAATCTAATGTAGGAGCCACATTGATCTGCAATTCAATTATTATATCAAAGCTATTAGAGTACTCGGGCACCTTGTATTGCGCATCAAATATTACTTCCTTATTGCCCTCATTTTCAGGATAAAACAGAGCTCTGTAATCGGTGAATAATGAATAATAATTCATATCCATCACTGATTTTGCCGCTGCCGCTGCTTCTGACCATCTGCTCTCGTATAGCAATAATCTTGTCTTTAGTGCTAATGCAGCTCCTTTTGTTGCCCGACCTATGTTGGATCCTGTATAAGAAGGAGGAAGTACTGAAGAGGCGTTATCAAGATCGATCAGTACCTGTTCAATGACCTCCTGTTTTGTATTTCGGGGCAATTTACCCTGAGTGACAAAATTTGGCTGATTAAGTATCAGAGGTACTCCTCCAAAATAGTTTTCCAGGTTAAAATAAAACAATGCCCGAAGAAAATATGCCTCTGCTTTAACTCTTTGTTTCAGAGCCTCATCCATCTGGACTTTGTCAATATTATCCAACAGGTAATTTACTCTGCCTATACCCATATAGTTAGCAGACCACTTATTTAAAAATCTATTATCATTACCAGCATTATGATTCCCAACATCTATTGGAGAGTCTCCTCCCATACTGTAGGAATTTGGTGAAATATTTTCTTCTCTGAAAGCAGTGGTTCCATAAAGCTGATCATTTCTTAAGACTGTGTAACATCCATTAAGTGAAGAAATGACCTGACTTTCTGTTTTCCACCAGTTTGCTTCATTATAGGTATCTGTTGAAAGAGTATCCAAAAAACTTTCATCACATGAATAAAAATGGAAGGTTAAGAGTACTGCTATTCCAATATATATAATTTTCTTCATAACTATAAATTTATTATTTTAAAATACTATACTACAACCTATTGTGAATGTTTTTGTTGTAGGATATTCATTAATAAGTTCACTTAAAACATCCCTTTCCGGATCAGTAAGTTTATATTTAGAAATGGTCAGAAAGTTCTGAGCATTTAAATAGACTTTTAGCATACTGATATTCACCTTATTTGATATTGCGGATGGAATTGTATATCCCAGTTGAAGATTCTTCAACCGTAAATAGGAGGCATCATGTAACCAGAAGGTGGAATTTAAAGAATTTGTTTTTGTTCCTCTTGAAGGTTCAAACAATCTTGGGTATTTGGCATTTGGATTATCCGCTGTCCAGCTATTGGCGAGTTGATCTTTAGTTATACCGGCACCATTATAATTTCCCCAGGCAAGATTATTCGTAGTGTAAATATCAATATCCTGTACTCCCTGGAAAAATGCATTCAGATATATTCCATTATAATCAAAATCAAGATTAAAACTATAAGTATATTTGGGAAATGACCGACCCATAACCTGCATGTCCTTAACATCAATTGTACCATCATCATTTACATCACGATATATGATATCACCAGGTACAGTCTTCGTGTTCTGGAAAGGGTGATTATTTATTTCTTCTACATTTTGAAATAAACCTATGGCTTCGTACAAATACCAGGAGTTGACAGGAGAACCCTCTTTAATAACTCGTAAATTTCCAAACGAATTAGTTGAATATTGGATATTTCCGTTAAGATATTCTACATTATTATTTACAAATCCTATACTTCCGCCTATACTATATGTCAGTTTGCCATAAGTATTGCGGTGAGAAGCGCTTAATTCAATGCCTTTGTTTGACATACTGTAAAGATTTGTAATTGGGCCTGTGAGATTTCCGACTTGTGCAGGTACGTTAACACGATCAAGTATATCACTGGTAGACTTATCAAAGACATCAACATATATCTCCAGTTTGTTATTCCACAGACCTACATCCAAACCAACATTTGACATAGTAGTTGATTCCCACGAAATATTGGGATCAGATAAAGTAGTTGTTGCACTACCTCCAACAACCGTATTATTAAAAGACGTTCCCTGATTAATGTTTATATTATTTAAATAACTATAAAGCGCTATTTGCTGATTCCCTAGTTTTCCCCATGAAGCTCTCAGCTTTAGATTATTAAGCGAACTAATGTTTTCCATAAAAGATTCCTTATTTATACGCCAGCCACCAGAAATAGATGGGAAAAATCCCCATCTATTGCCTTCTGCAAAACGTGAGGACCCATCATAACGAAAGTTAAACTCAAACAGATATTTATCCAGGAAACTGTAGTTAGCACGGCCAAAATAGGACATCAGTTTTGATTCGGAAGAGGTACCTCCAACATTTTTATTAATAGTGCCTGCATTAATTTCTGAAAGTTCATTTCCTAGAAATCCTTCTATATAAGCATTGAAATCGGAAGCATGGAATGACTCCATGCTAAAGCCAAGCAAAAAATTAACATCATGTTGATTGGCTATCTTCCTGGTCCAATTTAATGTCTGAAAGAAGCTATAGTCCAGGTTGTTGTCATTTGATTCCTGAACACTTCTGTTTATAGGGTCAAACCTGAGTGTTCTGGGTATGGTAGGTTGCTTAGGATTATAAATATATATTTCCGGAATGAAACGATGATTATGAGCATCATATTTATTCACGGAAAAGGTAAGTTTATATTTAATGTCAAGGGGAAAAATGTATTGTGTAAAAAGATTAACCATTAACCGCTGAGTTTTGTAATTATTATCTCCTTCAAGAGCTGTTGCAAGGGGATGACGGAATAAATTATGCCCGGGTGTAACCAACCAGGTATCTCCATAACGCCCATCAGCCAGTATGTTCGGATGTATCGGAAGTGCACGGCTTACATTAGGGACATTACCAACAACCGAATTATTACGGTTCCAAAATGAACCATTGATAATAGCTCCAAATTCCAGTTTATCAGATTTCTTAAAGACCACATTGGAATTTAACGAATATTTTTCTGCATCTGTCCCAACCAACACACCTTGCTGCTTCAAACGATCCAATGACATTGAGAAAGTGACCATCTCGGTTCCTCCTGATAAACGTATATTACTTTCTGAAACAGGTGCAACTTTGAACATAATATCATACCAATCAGTATTAGGATAAATATCAGGATCGGTGCCATTCCTGTATTCTTCAACCTGTGCATCTGTAAATGGACCAGGTTGTCCATCATTTTTATAAGCCTGATTCAGTGAAAGCATCCAGTCGACAGAGTTAGTAACTACATCAGGCAGATAAGTTGCTTCCTGCCATCCATAATAAGTGTTCAATTCTACTTTGAGTTTTCCAACATTTCCTCTCTTTGTGGTAATAAGTATAACTCCATTGGCTGCCCTGTTACCGTAGATTGAAGCAGATGCTGCATCTTTTAATACGGAGATATTATCCACATCATTTGGATTAACATCTCTTAAACTTGACGCGACGCCATCTACAAGCACTAATGGTTCATTATTATTTAAGGTCCCGATACCTCTGATCCGTATTGTTGCAGCATCATTTCCAGGCTGACCTCCAATTTGATTTACATAAACTCCCAGGAGGCCTTGCATTGCCTGGGTTGTATTGGTCAATGGTCTGGCTGCAATAGACTTCGCATTTGTAGTTGCAACCGAACCAGTCAAGGTGACTTTCCTTTGAGTTCCATAACCAACTACCACAACTTCGGTAAGATTAAGCGATTCAGATTCAAGTACAGCATCTATAACAGATTTCCCATCAACAAGTACTTCCCGGGTACCATAACCTATAAAAGAAAAAACCAAAATGGCGTTTTTGTCGGGAACTGCAATTGAGTATTTTCCATTAGGATCGGTTATTGCCCCAGTGGTTGTTCCCTTAATAATTATGTTTACTCCCGGCATAGCATCGCCTGTTTTACTATCAGTTACCTTTCCGGTAACTAATTGTTGTTGGAGGTTCGTGGTTGCATCTGTTTCTTTGGTCAGAAAGCCAGGTGCAAGAATAATCTTGCGGTCAATGATTGTGTACTTCACATCGGTACCTGCAAATAGATTATCCAGTATTACATCAATTAATTGGTCGTTTGCAGCGATACTGACTTTACGGTACGTGTTAAGTAGTTTTTCATTGAACATGAAGAAAAACTCGCTTTCCATTTCAATTTTGTCAAGTACTTTGACAAGCTCCGTTTCTGAAAAATTGAGGGAAAGTCTTGTATTCTGCGAATAGGCGTCGCTGGCGCGTGCTTGCAGAATTCCGAGAATCATAAGAATAATAGCAATACGCATGGTTAGTAGAGTTTTTTTTAGAGAACGATCAAACAATTCCCTAAAAGGATTGGTTTTTTTCATAATTTTGTAAAGTTTTTAAGTTAAAAAATACCGAAAGGATGTTTTTTAAGGAAATCGTTGACGCGATTTCCTTTTTTTTCTTTCATTCTCAAGGACTGTGGATAATTTCCATATATAGGTCTTTATGAAGTTGGTTTTATCATTTTCTAAGATAAATAGACACTTTTTCTTTTTCAAAGGCACCATCAGCCAGAAATGTTTGTGGAGAAATTTGATATCTTATAGGAGAAGTCATGCTTAAGAACCGGAGTACGTCTTCGAGAGTATCGTCCTCAAAAGTTGCCCGGAATGAATATTTTTCAAGGCTTTTGTCGGCCAGTTCAACTTTAACGTTATACCACCTTTCGATACGTCGGGCCACTTCGGACATATTATCACCTCTGAATACCAGCTTACCCTCGGTCCATGCTTTGTATTTTTTAGGATCTGTAATTGATTTACTGGTATTCCCATTTTGAAAAATCAATCTATCAGATGGTAGCATCGTTACCTTATCATCATTTTTACTATTTCGAAATTCTACTTTGCCCTCCTGAAGTACCACCTCGACATAATTTTCTTCCGGGTAAGCGCTCATGTTGAAACTGGTGCCAAGAACATTAACCGTTGAATTACCGGCGCTGATCTCAAAAGGATGATCTTCATCACGTTTCACTTCAAGCCATGCTTCACCTTCAAGTTTAACCCGGCGGTTGTTGGTAAATGGAAGTGAATAGCTGAGGTGTGAACCGCTGTTGAGCATGCCGGTGGTGCCGTCTGGCAGGTTGAAAGAGACACGCGAGCCCATTGGGGCGTAGATCGTGGAACTGACCAGCTGGTCGGTTGTTGTCTTAATATGATTGCCAAGGTAATTGTAAACCAGACCTCCTGCAACCAGTAACGGTAAAAGCAAAATGGCGGCAGCCCTCATATAAATTCGTATGATTTTTTTCAACGGTTTCTGGCGTTTCAAAGTATCATTTTTCCGGATTACATGATGAACATGGTCAAGCAGGTAATTGAGATTAACTTCAGAAGGGGAGGTCTCTTTGAGTATAATGTCCCAGTCATTATTAAGTAAGTGCTGAAGTGTATTGTTATCCTCACCGTTTATAAACAGAGATTCCACCCAGGCTTTTTCTTTGTCGTCGGACTGTCCGTTAATATATCGCTCTATTTTTTCAATATCTTCTTGCTTCAACATAACCTTTTTAGTTATTGCGTAGGAAAATTGTTTTCCCATTAGTTTATATTATACCCTCAGGTAAGGTGAATCTCATATAAAAAATGCATTTTTTTTCAGGGAGCAAGTATTTAGGGAGTCGGAAGACAAAATTGAAATCAAGAAGAATAGCTTCAGGCAACCAATAACCAGCAACTTATAAAACTGACAGGCAATGCAGAAATAGAGCTATTTCATTTGACCTGCAAATACCTGTCAGCAAACTACTAACTAACCTAAACCCTAACCTATGTATATAATATACCCACAATGAAGGTGATTCTCATGTGGAAAATGAAATAATTTTTGTCTGGTGTGATTTTATGAAGGATTTCACGGATTGCAACCGAGCACAAGACAAAGTTTGCAAATCCGCACAAGCGGATTGTGAGTTGCTCTTTTGCGAGCTCGGCGAAGCTAAATCCGAGTCATCATATCATTTATATACACTGACTCCTTAAAAATCAGATAATTTATAAAGGAAAGATAATGATTAATCAGACATGCCAGAATCGTTGCAAGGATTTTTTGCCACCACTCTCCCTGAAGCGCCCGTCCCTTGATAGCGGGAGGGGATGGGAGAAGGTTAGGCAATTAAAAGAAAAACAACGAAAAGGACAGTAGTAATGCTAAATCTTCATTTCGTAACCGGTTACGGATAAAATTCAGCGATTGTGATATATAATTGTCAACAGTTCCGGGTGCGAGACCAACTTCTTCAGCTATCTCTTTGGTCGATTTACCTTGCTGCCGGCTTTTCAGAAAGATGGTTTTTTGTCTTTCCGGTAGTTTTTCAACTATTTTTTGTACCTCATCAAGAACAGACTGGTAGTCGACTCCCTCTTCTATTTCAGTGGACGATTGAGAATTTTCATAAAGAGTATCGTCAATGAATTTTTGCCGGTAATTTCTTTTTCTGAAAAGTTTGCAGATATCGTTGTAGGAAATAGTAAAAAGAAATGATTTAAACGAAGATTCTTTTTTCAGCTTTTTATGGTTTTCCCACACCTTCAGAAAAACTGATTGAACGAGCTCTTCGGCTTCGTCCGTTGAACGAAGATATTTTAAACCGAAGGAATAGAGTTTTTCCGAATACTTTACGTATATAAGGTCGAAGGCTTCCACATCGCCTTTTTGAAGCCTTTCAACCAATTCAATATCGCCGGGGAATAATTTCAATGATATTTTCGGTTGAGTTAGTACAATGTAAATTTAATTATTAGTAGAACAATTTCATTAGTGTTGCGTTGTTTTTAAAATAAAGTTTGTATAATATTATAATTCAAT
>CAZXFB010000079.1:0-13837 GCA_964639725.1 uncultured Rikenellaceae bacterium | reverse complement strand
TTTGAATGTTTGAATGTTTGAATGTTTGAATGTTTGAATCTTTGAATCTTTGAATGTTTGAATGTTTGAATCTTTGAATCTTCTTCCTCACTTCTCTTAACTCATTTCTTTTGATACAAGGTTCTTTCACATCTAATAAATCCGGGAAACATTATATTAACTGGCAGGAAATTAATTCTGCATCAGATGCAATTACCTTTCATCCAGTTATTCAGGGCGATTTTTCAGGTGGTTATTATCTCAATTCCCGACTGCCATATACTCCTGCAGATATTTACTATTTTAAAGAAGCTGATGATATACTTGTATTAGTTTCGGGTTCTCTATATAATCAGACAGAATTATTGCTTCACACTCAAATTGCCTCAAATGTTCCGAATCCTGAACTGATAGCAAACTTATTCCTGCTTGAAGGACCAGGTTTTGTTAAGAAGCTTAATGGCGATTTTGCAATCTTTATAATGCAGCAGAAAAAAAATCAGGTATATCTGTTCCGGGATCATGCCGGGATTCATCCGATAGCCTGGACCATTGACAGGCAAACCATCTGCTTTTCTACAAATATAATTGAACTTTGCCGGGTTTTTTCTGACAGACAGACCATTAGAAGCGATTATCTACTGGGTTATTTCAAGTATATTGATTACAGTAAAACACCAAATGAAAAGGTAATGAAGCTTATGCCTGGTCACTATATTCATTATTCAGATAATGGGTATAAGCTTTTCAGATATTGGGAACCTGATTTAATTAAGATTGACAAAAACCTTTCTCATGAACAGATGGTTGCTGATCTGCGAATTTTGGTCAACGATGCTGTCAGGATACGATGTGACCACAATTTTAATGCTGGGGCTCATGTAAGCAGTGGTTTGGATTCAGGGCTGGTTTCTTTGCTTGCACGTAAAGAGTATGCTCATCAGAACGATTTTTACGGTTTTTCATGGTCACCTGCTGACTTTATTCCTGTCAATGTTAAATATGATGAACGTGAGATAGTAAGGAAGTCGTGCAGTAAGATAGATATCAAGCCACTCTTTTCTGATATGAAAGAAGCTGATTTTCAGCGGTATGTTTCATCTTTTTATGATAACAGCGGATTTTTTTCTGAGCATAAAACGGTTGAACAGGCAGTTGATGTTAACACAAACCTGATATTCAGTGGTTGGGGAGGGGATGAGTTTATAAGTACAGGCGACAGGGGAATTGAACAGGATCTGCTGGCAGGATTGAAACTCCGTTTATTCTTCAGGCGGAACCCGGTTAAGCACCCTCGGGCATTTGTAAGAAACCTTCTCCGTTACGTTTTTTATCCTGCATTGGGAATTCTCGAGTGTGCCACTTCAAAATCGTTTCGGGATGAGGCACGATACATCAGAAAACCTTATAGAAAGAGCAACAGAAGTGTGCTGCGTAATTTCTATTTTCATACTTCCAGGCGGCAGCTTCACATTCATCTGTTTCGTTTTTATCACCTCCAGGAGAGATGTGAGAGCTGGTCGATTCACGGTTTTAAAAACGGAGTGGAGTATCGCTATCCGTTACTCGACAGACGCATTATCGAATATATGCTTAAAGTCCCTTCTGAACTGCTGTGTAAAACAGATTACTTCCGTCCGCTTCTTCGAGAGATATCCGAAGGAATTCTTTCCGATGATGTCCGCCTGAGCAAGTATAAAACTGATCCGGTATACTGGGCTTATATGTCAGAGTTGTTCAAGGGCTCGGCTATATCGTTTATTGGGGAAGCAGATGAATGGAAAACTAATCCAAATCTGTACTTTATTGATTTTGAGCTGTTGAACAGGGATATCAGAAGATTCAGGAACAGACCCGACGAAGTTGATCAGAAGGTTTTTTTCAGGGCGCTGGTCTATATCAAGGCGGTACATGAGTTTTTGAAAAGATATAGCAGATCTTAGATGTGAGTAATTAGCTTGTAATTTTGAGTAAAGCAGGTAGTTGCAAGTAGATGATCCTATACCAGAACTCAAACAGGGAGGTCCTGAATAATTGAAGATACTCACCGCAAGCGGACCGAACTTTCAAGCCCGGCGAAGCCAATGTGCTCGCTGGGATTCAAAAATTTCAATGATTTATCGGACAGATATGATGGAGTCCTTGAAATACTGATTTCCGTAATAAAAAATCCTGATCAATGGTGCCACTGAACTTATAGCTCAGTTAAGCATCTCAAATCTTATATTCACATATGTCACAATCTCCTGTAAAAGGACCTTCAGACGAGCAGAAAATTTGTTTAACCTGCGGCTTTTGTTGCGATGGCACTCTTTTTTTACATGCAACTTTGTATCCTGGTGAATCGGGACACCTTCCTGAAAAGATAGAACAGAGCAGGTTCACTCAGGATGATAAAGAGTTTTTCAGGCTCCCTTGCCTCTATTTCTCTGAGAAGTGTATCATTTATGATAGTAAGCGAGCTGATATTTGTTCTTCGTACAGGTGCCAGCTCCTGAAAGATTATGCCGGAGGCAAAATAACCATGGATGAAGCATTGGAGATAGTCAAGGGGGCCATGAGTATGAGGACCAGTATACTGGATCAATACAGGAAGATCTCAGGAGAGAGCAATAGTCTGAATTTCAGACAACTGCTGGTTGATATAGGAAAGATCCGGAACTCCTCTTCAGAGGAAGCTCAGCTTTGCCATGACTATGATATGCTACAGATACGGTGCAATATATTTGAAGCATTGTTAATAAAGCATATCCGGTCAGCAAGTGATTTTGATAACATTATGGTTGCTCCATCATCAGAGAAGCCACAGGAAGTGTAAGACAGATCTGAGAATTCAAGAATTCAATAATTCAAAGATTCAAGAATTCAAGAATTCAATAATTCAAGAATTCAATAATTCAATTATTTAATATAACCCAACCAATGAATCTTTGAATCTTTGAATGTTTGAATCTTTGAATGTTTGAATCTTTGAATGTTTGAATCTCTTCTTATGTCCAGATATATCCGAAACAATCAAACTATTTCCGGCAGGTTGCATGATGAACTTGTGATGATGGATATTGACCAGGGAAAGTATTTTTCACTCAATCCTGTTGCAACACGTATATGGGATCTGCTTGAAAATTATTCAGATATTGATGAATTGTGCAGTCAGCTCATGGAAGAGTATGATGTTGATAGCACACAGTGTATAAAAGAAGTCAAAGAACACCTGGATGAGATGTTGAAGCTGAGGCTGGTTATCAGGGCTGAAACATGAGAAACAGGTAATAAGAGTTGACATTAAAATGTGTCGCTGTTTTTTTGAAAATCATAGAATCTTTTCTTTGAAAATAAGTATGTTATAGTTTTTTTTATTAATTTTGTTATAATAGCCAAAGTCCATCTTTATGCAATTATCACGATTAAAGGTTAAATCCATCATTATGAAAAAAATAACCTCTTTAACTTCAAATGCCAAGGGGAAGAAAATCCACTCCTTAGAGATAGAAAATTCACAAATAATATCAAATATGATGCATCGTTGCTTTTTATCCGGATTAATATTTGTGTTGCTATTGCTTTCAGGAACAGAGCTGATTGCACAATCAACTTATTATTCACAAGGTAGTACTGACATAAATACACTTGGAAACTGGAACACAGTGGCCGGAGGCGGAGGGTCTTCACCATCTGATTTTACTGGGACAAATTCCTGGATTATTCAATCCGGCCATTCAATGACAATGTCGGATAACTGGACAGTAGGTAGCGGAGGCGCTGCGTCAGTTACAATTGAAGGTGGATTAACTGTATCTTCAACGTATATTGTATCAATAACCGGAAACCTGATAATTAATGGTTCTCTTAACAATACAGGAACTTATACAGGAGCAAGTGCTGTTACAGCCTCATCTGGAATAAATATCAATGGTACCTATTTTCATGCACGGAATGGTGGTTATATCCCAGCTGCCTCATGGTCAGTTTCATCAATTTGTTCTATAACCGGTGTTACTGACACACCACCGGTTACTTCCACGCTATCCCAGACATTTGGTAATTTTACGTGGAACTCTCCTGATCAAACTGCACTCTTTGGTCTGGATGGTATGTTACAAACTGTTAAAGGAAATTTCTCATGGGTTAATACTGGAACTGGGGGAGTAAGATTAGGAGCAGATGCATTAGGCAGCCTTATAATTGACGGTAACTACATACAGACAGGAGGTGTTTTAACTATAACCAATGGGACAAATGCACGAGTAGTGACTGTCAAGGGTAGTTTTACTCTGAATGGCGGGGGTACCACTACATTGAATATGAGCAGCGCTGCTTCCAGTGCCACTGGAACTTTATATGTTGCAGGCAATTTTACTCATATTAGCGGAGGAATCACTGAAAACACATCAACAGTTCCTGGAGGAAGTATTGTTTTTAATGGAACTGCAATGCAGACATACACTTCTGGTGGTATAGTTCTGAATCAAATTAACTTTACAGTGCCAGGTGGAGTATATCTGCAGATGGAATCATCAGGAACAGTTGTATCCGGTTACGGTACCTTTACCCTGTCATCCGGTGGAACACTTGGGATTACTGCAATAGATGGTATTACAGCTAATGCAGCCACTGCCACCGGTAATATAAGAACAACAACAAACAGGGTATTCAGTACAGGAGCCAATTATATTTATAACGGAACAGTATTGCAGGTTACAGGGACCGGATTGACTCAGAACACGCCAGCTAACCTGACAATTGATAATAGTGCAGGAGTAAGACTCAGTGCAGCAACATCTGTTTCTGGCTTGCTTACAATGACAAGTGGTACACTTGACATGGGTAATTTTAACCTGACATCAGGATCTTTAACCGGTTCAGGTAATATAACAAACTCTACCGGGACAGCCACAGATGTTGTTTTAACTACAGGATCTGATGGTACTAGTCCTGCTGCTTACAGTGGTACAATAAGCAATGGAACTGCAAACTCGGTGGCAGTTACAAAAGCCGGAAGCGGGACAATAATATTTTCCGGAACAAATACTTACACAGGTGCAACTACTCTTTCTGCAGGTATTCTTCAGCTTGGATCAGGTACAGGGGTAGGTGATTTATCTAAAATTGTACTAAATGGCGGAACTTTCAGTACCGGAGCATCTACCGGTTTTAGTGAGACAGCAGGAACACTCGATCTCGAAGCCAACTCAACAATAGCACTTGGCTCTGGAAACCATACTCTTACTCTGAGTGCAAGTGGTGGTGAAACCTGGGGAAGCAGTGCAGTACTTTCCATAACCGGTTGGACAGGCACCAAAGGACAAAGTGGTACAGCTGGCAAGATATTTATCGGATCTGGTCCAACCGGATTGACCTCTGGCCAGCTTGCAAAGATTAACTTTAACGGATATAATAATGGGGCTGAGATACTTTCGTCAGGGGAGATTGTTCCCATTTCAGATCCTTATATTGTAATAAGCTCATCAGATCCTGCTGTTATTGCTGGTAATATAAGTCAGAATACTAATAATAATGTTATTTATCTGTTGAGTATTGATGTTACATTAAATGACGCGGTATTAAATGGCCTGCAGATACAAACAGATGTAGGATATTCTGCTGCTGATCTGACAAACTTAAAAGCTTGGTACTCAGCTGATAATGTGTTTAGTTCATCTTCAGATGTTCTATTGTCTGCTAAAACAGCATCCTTAGGACCAGGCACACACATATTCCCTGACTGGACAAATCAGTTCATAGGCAGAGGTACAACAGGCTATCTTTTTATTACTGCAGATATTCCTTGTTCTGCAACAGCCAATAATGAAATTTATGTAATGGCAGTAACAACATCAGATTTAAGCTTCACACTTGGCACAAAATCAGGAACTTCATATTCTGGCGGAGTTCAGACAATAGTTGATGCTACTCCTGAAAATGTAACAAGTAACTCTGCTTATGTTGCGGATGCACAATCTGTACTTTCATGGATAAATGGTTGTTACGACGAAATTATGATCGTAGCCAAAGTTGACATCGCAGTTACAGGTACCCCATCGGGCGATGGTTCCGCATACACTCCTAACCTTGTTTTTAGCACCGGTACAGGCTTTGATGGAGGTTTTGTTGTTTATAAAGGCACAACATCACCGCAGACAGTAACAGGATTAAGTAACGGTTCGACATACTATTATACATTCTTCTCACGCAAAGGATCAACATGGAGCAACGGTGTGACTACCAGTGCAAAGGCTGTTGCGGTTGGTGATATTGACTATCGTTCTTTTGTAACCGGCAACTGGGGTGATGCATCCACCTGGGAGATGACTTACGATGAAGGTGCCTCATGGTTACCAGCCTTATTATCACCTAATAGCAACAATGGACTTGTAACTATTCTCAATGGACATACTGTTACAGTTGCAACAGGTGTTACAGCAGACCAGGTGACAGTTGCAGCAGGCGGCCAGGTTAATGTGGCTTCTGGTGTAACACTTACAGTCGCTAATGGTGCGGATGAAGTTGACATGAGTGTAAGCGGGATACTTAATAATGTAGGTACTGTTACAGCCACTGGTGCACTTTCGTTCGGTGACGCTTCTTCATACATTCATGCACGGAACGGAGGTTCAATACCCACAGCTTCCTGGGCTGCTACTTCGAATTGCAATATTACAGGTATTGTTGATACCCCACCGACAACCTCAACCTTTACCCAGACATTTGGTAATTTTACCTGGGACTCCCCTGGTCAAACTGCACTCTTTGGTCTGGATGGTATGTTACAAACTGTTAAAGGAAATTTCTCATGGGTTAATACTGGAACTGGGGGAGTAAGATTAGGAGCAGATGCATTAGGCAGCCTTATAATTGACGGTAACTACATACAGACAGGAGGTGTTTTAACTATAACCAATGGGACAAATGCACGAGTAGTGACTGTCAAGGGTAGTTTTACTCTGAATGGAGGTGGTACCACTACATTGAATATGAGCAGTGCTGCTTCCAGTTCCACCGGAACTTTAAATGTTGCAGGCAATTTTTCTCATATTAGTGGAGGAATAACTGAATTTACGTCATCGGGTCCGGGAGGAAGTATAGTTTTTAATGGTACAGCTATCCAGACATACACATCGGGAGGGGTAGTTAATAATCAAATTAACTTTACGGTGCTCAGTGGTGCTTCACTGCAGATGGCAGCATCATCAACGACCGTACTCGGCGACGGAACCTTTACTCTGTCATCCGGTGGCACACTGGGGATAACTTCACCTGATGGTGTAACATTGACAGGGAATTCCACAGGTAACATACGAACCACAACCGGCAGGGTATTCAGTACTGGTGCAAATTATATTTACAATGGTTCCGGGGCACAGGTAACCGGTAGTGCATTTCCCTTAACCGTTAATTCACTTTCGGTTTCGGCGACCTCAAACCTTAGTCTCTCGGGTTCATCGCTTTCTGTTTCTGATTATATAACAATTGGTTCAGGTGCAAACCTGAATATTGGAGCCTCAAATCAGGTTAATACCGTTAACTTTACAAATAACGGAACAATGGTTATTGAATCTGCTGGTGTTAACAGTAGCGGATCTTTTATAGCTTCAGGAACTTTGACACAGCCCTTAGGTTCTACAGTTACCTATAACCGATATATGCCTTCTGAAAAATGGCATTATGTTTCGTCACCGGTGAACCTCACTTCAACACCTTCCGGCAGCTTCTATGCATGGGATGAAGTTGCAGGAGACTGGGAAGGTACTCCGACTTCCACTATTGAAAGCGGGAAAAGCTATACACTGCAAACAAGCGGGAACACAGTTGCTTTTACCGGTAAGGCTGTTAATTCAGCTTCTGTTATTGTTACTTCACCTTATTCAACTGCTTATGTAACTGGTACACTTGAAGAGTACAACAGCCGCTGGGCTGCTGGTTCCCGTGTAATTTGGGGTGGTGGCGGATGGAACCTGCTTGGCAATCCTTTTACTTCAGCTATGAATGCAGGAACGTTTATCAGCACAAACAGTGATAGTTTTGACCCGGGTTATAAGGCATTATATATTTATGACGGTACTCAATACCAATATGCAGCTGCCATTGTCCCGGGTTTTCCAATTGGTTCTGGGTTTGGTGAAATAATCCAGGCAGGACAGGGATTTTTTATTCTGGCTAATTATAACGGTGTGGCATTCAGTTTTACTCAGGTTATGCAAACCCCCAATTCAACTGTTCCTATGACAAAGTCAGGAGATGTTTCAATTGAAAAATCGGAAAAAACAGCTGATGCATGGCCGGGATTGCAACTGAAAGTTAAATATGGCGAAAAAGAGGGTCTTACTACAATAGTATATAATGAAGAAATGAATGCCGGCCTTGACCCTGGTTATGATGTAGGCCAGTTCAGTGCTGGCCCTGCTGTGGAAATTTACACATCACTTGTGTCAGGAAACAACGGAGTGAACTTTACCCGACAGGCTCTGCCACTTATAGGATGTAATAAAAACATTGTCCCGGTAGGTATTGATTCAGAAAAAGGGGGAGAGGTTACTTTCTCAGCTTTTATAGTTCCACTCAGAAATTATAAGTTCTTCCTTGAGGATCGTAATAAAGGCATTTTTACAAATCTTAGCAACAATTCCTACACTGTTACGCTTCCTGCGAAAACTTATGGAGCCGGTAGGTTTTTCCTGCATGCTTCTGCAAATATACCTTCGGATTTCCACAATAAGACAGAGAATCCCAGGCTTCTTAATGTGCGGGTATGGGCTTCTTACAACCATGTAATAATAGAAGGAGCCGTCACAGGCAAAGCTACCGCTGCTGTGTTTGATCTGCAGGGAAATAAAATCTTCGAAACCAGGTTAAGCGAAGGCCCATACAATACATTTACAATACCACGGGTATTAAAGGGTGTTTATACTGTGAAAGTGACTGATGGGACAAAGGTTGTAGTGAGGAAAGTGGTGTTTTTAAATAAAAGATGATTTTAAGAGTTAATTGCAGATAACATTTAATTTAACATCAGGAAGACTAAATGAACCGGATTGAAAATCGGTATTTTCAAACCTTCTTATTTAATTTGAATTTTTCTATTGTTTAGTCCGCAGGAAGTTAGTTCCAGATGACAAAATACTTCTTTATTGTACGTACATTAAAACTCCTTACTGCTCATAACCCGGCAAAGCTTCTGCTTATATTCATCATCACTTTTCTTCAGGGGATAACCTCGGGTTTCTCTATAGTTCTCCTGATCCCTCTGCTTCAACTTCTCAATGTAAGCGGGGGTGAACCTGTTAATGGTCTGACGGACTTCTTTTGGAAAATCGCAGAAAAAACAGGAATAAGTGTTAACCTAGGAACCCTGTTACTTGTCTATATTATACTTTTAACTCTTGGCGCATTCATTCAATACTGGAAATCTCTTCTGGATGCCGCGTATCAACATACTTTCATATACCAGCTACGCCGCAGATTATTTCGCAAGATCATTCTGGCAGACTGGCCATTACTTAACAGGACAGGCAAAACCAGCCATATGCAGATTCTTACCAAAGAGGTTCCGAATTTAGCACTCTATTACCTCTATTACCTCAGGTTGCTGACAGCATTACTGATGACATCAGCATATGTAATTTACGCACTAATGGTATCGGTAAAATTTACAATCATTATAATAATAACTGGCATATTACTTTTTATTCTGCTCCGTAGATACCTCTTTAAAGCCTTTAACCTGGGTGAGGCTTTTGTTGAATCATATAGTCGTCTTTATAAATATATTGATGATTTCTGGCAGTCAGTAAAAATTGCAAAGGTACACAGCTCAGAGGAGTTCTATTATAGGAAATTTGATGCGGCCAGTAACTCACTTCTTGACATGGAACATAGGATCGAGAGAAACTGGTTAATACCGCAGTTGATTTATCGTATCACAGGTATAATGGTGCTTTCAGCAGTAATCTATTTTGGCTACAATTCAAACCAGGTAGGTCTCACCTCCTTTTTTATTATCATACTTCTCTTTTCGCGGATTTTTCCTCAGTTTATGGCTATAACTATTGATGTTAATATGCTTTTTTCCAATGCAGCTTCAGTAGAGATGGTACTGAAGCTGGATGAGGAATTTCCGGACAACCGTTTTAATGAACCATCCGACTGCAATATTATTACTCCGCAAACAGAGGTAAGACTTGAAAACCTGGAATTTTCCTGGCCTGATGGAGAAAAGCTGTTTGATAATTTTTCAGATGTAATATATGCAAATTCAATTACAGGTATTATTGGAGAATCAGGTCGCGGAAAAACAACTCTTCTCGACCTGATCGCAGGTCTGCAGAGACCTTATTCGGGTAGGATAACAGTTGACGGTAAAATCCTGGATGATACTCTGTTGCCAGTCTGGAAATCAGGCATTGGTTATCTTCCTCAGGATCCTTTTTTTATTGATGGCACAATTCGCGAGAACCTTATCTGGGATAGTAAAGTTAATATCACTGATGAGGATGTGTTTCATGTACTTGAACAGGTTAATGCCGGTCATCTGGTTGATCGTTTTCCTGAGCGTCTGGATGCATTTATAGTAAATTACCAGCTAAGGTTTTCCGGGGGTGAGTGTCAGCGGCTTGCTCTGGCAAGAGTCCTGTTGAGAAAACCGGGAGTACTGTTGCTCGATGAGGCTACTTCTTCGCTGGATGCTGAAAATGAAGAGCTCATTATGGATGTTATTAACCGGCTTAAAGAGAAAGTTACGATTATCTTTATCACACATAAGGAATCGCTTTTACCATGGTTTGATAAGGTAATAAAACTATAGTTTTAATGGTCGATATTTTTTATTGAATTTGTCTATACTGACAAGAGCCAAAACGACACTTTAGGTTCAACGTGAGGTTAGTGTAGATTCAATAGTTAAGGAGAATAACATCACCTATCTGACAGGCAGGTAAATGATCGAAGATGTGATAGGTCACAGAAAAAGGATAGCAGAGGAAAAAGCATTAAACTCAAACTACCCTGCATCAGAGGGATGTAGATGTTAATTCCCGGGTTGTGATTTGCCAGAAAGCCTGAGATCTGATGCCGGTACTCTTTACTTTCACGTATACAAGTTAAATTCTGTCAAGAAATTTCAGGGAAAAGTCTTTGCTGTTGCCATCATAGATCGGATCGGTAATGATCCAAGGATCAATCTAAGTGCTGAATCACATGGAAAGCCCGGGGAAAGACTGAAAATATGGAAATGATGAATTAGGAAGATATGGTTGTTTAACCACGTTACACTGTGAAAATGCAGTTATTGAAGGAATAACTTCGATGTATTCAATATGCTCTGCTCTGGCATTATTTAAAAAAACAATACTGTCAATAAAGTAGTAAAATGTAATCTTATCCGGATGAATATTTGTTCATCCTATAATCTTTGAATAAAATCTGATGGTTAAATAAAACTTTATGAATTGCATCCTTTTACTATATAAATTAATCTATAAAATTGAATCCTTAATGGATGAATAAATTCTGTTTGTCAATTAAATAATGTTTTGTTCAATATATTAATTATGTTTATTCTATAAATCACTTATAATCATTTCTAACTGAATGAAAATACAAGAAAACAAACTTCTTAATTATATTTTAATTCTATTTTTTTGTAGCAGCATCAATTCTACAATTTGAGATTAATTGTTGACAATTTATTAATAGAACAGGTATTATAGGAGAAATAATAACTTTTTTAATTTAATCAATAAATTATCTAAACATGGAAAAGACATCGACAAATGGTAGTGTAAAATTCTTCAACGGGAAAAACCTTCCTCTAGAGATGCATAAAGTAAAAATGGTTCAGGCAATTAATCTGGTGTCTATTGAAAGACGTCTTCAGGCGCTGGAAGAAGCAGGGTATAACTCCCACCTGATGCAGACCAGTGACATCTTTATGGATATGCTTACTGACAGCGGTACCAATGCAAGCAGTGATAATCAGATTGCAGCATCTTTTCAGGCTGATGAGGCTTATGCAGGTTCACAAAGTTTTATCAGGCTTCAGAAGAGCATAATGGAGGTCTTTGGGAAAAAGCTTTTACTTCCTGTTCACCAGGGCCGTGCGGGTGAACATATCCTTGCTAAATCATTTATTAAAGAGGGATCGCTTGTACCGATGAATTATCATTTTTTAACATTCCTTGCCCACGTACAATTGTGTGGTGGCAGTACTGTTAACCTCATTAATCCAGAAGGACCAAAATTTAAGAGCACCTATCCGTTTAAGGGTAATATTGATATTAAAATGCTTGAAGAAGTGATCATCAAAACAGGACCTGAAAAGATTCCTTTTGTCAGGATGGAAGCTTCAACAAACTTTCTCGGTGGGCAGCCTTTCTCAATGGAGAATCTCAAACAGGTAAGAAAATTAGCTGATAAGTATGGAATAATGATATTACTGGACGCAAGTTTAGTGGGCGAGAATGTATACTTCATCAAGAAGAGAGAACCTGGATATGAAAATAGAACTCTTGCTTCCATTCTGCTTGAGATGAGCGATTTATGCGAAATTATTTACTTCTCAGGTAGAAAAATTAGCTCTTCGCGGGGAGGGATGATATGCACAAACCGCACCGACTTGTACGATAAAATGAAGAATTTTGTTCCTCTTTATGAGGGATTTCTGACCTATGGCGGAATGTCTATCCGGGATATTGAATCTATGGCAATAGGATTGAAGGAAGCTGTTGATGAAAATGTAATCGGTCAGACACCTGAGTTTATCAGATATGTTGTCGAGGAGCTTGACAAACTTGGCATTCCTGTTATCACTCCCGGAGGTGCCCTGGGATTCCATGTAAATGCTATGGAGATTTTAGATCATGTTCCTCAGAACCAGTACCCTGGACAAGCATTGGCTAATGCCTTCTATATTGCTTCAGGGAACAGGGCTATGGAAAGTGGAACAATGATGTATGACAGAGATGAAAAAGGCATTGAGACTGTACAGGATCATGAGGTCATGAGAGTGGCAGTCCCACGACGTGTCTTTACTTTGTCCCAGCTGGAATATTGTATTGACAGGTTAAACTGGGTATATCAGAACAGAAAGCTTATCGGTGGTTTGCGTTTCATTGAGGAGCCGCCTATTTTCAGGTTCTTTACAGGAAGGCTTGAGCCTGTTTCAGACTGGCCACAAAAGCTTGCTGCAAAATTAAAGAAAGACCTTGGAGACTCCTTGTAAAAACTGGAAAAAGTAAAATTTTCTTTTAAAAGAAAAAGGAGTTTTTTGCAATTATTTTCAGGTACAAATTTCTGGATTTAATGTATCCTAATTCAATAATAAACATTCCGGAAGTGTTGCTAAATATTTTCGACACTTTGAGTCTGCAAATAGATTAGCAATAAAGAGTAAGTCTCTTCCGGATGTTTATTATTGTTAGGGTTCGCTTTTTGTAAAAGCCATTTTTTGTAAACTGATAGTATTCTTAATTTATAATCATTGTTGTCCGGTAAAACAACAATGATTTAGAATAACAAATATTTTTTCTTCATCATATGCCAATTTGATATTTCTATACATTATTTCTTTTAACTCGAGATAAAACTTGATTATTTCAACGACAATACTTGAAAGATTAAGTTTGAATTATGATACACAACTGCGTTTCTCTGTTGTTATTTCATCATAATATAAAATGAGTATCTGGAATGAATAATAACTGAAATGGAATTAATTCATACTATTAAAATAGGTGAGGGGGATTCCTCGCTGGCGCTCGGAATGACATGCGATGTTGGTTGTTTGTGAGGAAAGCAGAGGCGATTCGTTAAGCGAATCGCCTCTGCTTTCCCCTATGTCACATAAAATACTGTCATTCCGAGC
>CAZXFB010000078.1:0-14123 GCA_964639725.1 uncultured Rikenellaceae bacterium | reverse complement strand
ATTTACAATACTTTATAATATTTTACAACAAACAATAACTAGCAACTTGAGTTAAATAGATGAATTCAGAACCTGACAAATCAAAAGTAGTATCAGCATCGATTAATCTGTTAAACGATAAACTTCATTTCGAAGGAAATGTAATTGGGAATGATCCGATCCCGATTGATTACATTCCGCCCCTGGGAGACAACTTAGGATATACATCCCTGGAGTTATTACTCTTAAGTCTCTCTTCCTGCCTCGGCAGCTCTGTACTTATTTTCCTGAGACGAATGAGAAAAACTATTTCGGGATTTGAAATTAAAAGTAAAGGATTCCGAAGGGAAGAACATCCGACAGGATTTAAAACCATTACGATTGAGCTTATGATCAAATCTCCTGATTTAACAACCGGGGATCTTGATAAAGTGGTTAAACTATCAGAAGATACTTATTGTCCTGTTTGGTCAATGATCAAAGGAAATGTTGAGATCTCAGTGATATATAACATTGTTTCATAATAAATAAGCAGTACTGTCCGACTAATAACATAAGATTGCATTCGGCAATCTCATGCTAATTTCAAATATTATCCGGTCATATGGTCCTTCCTGGTTGATAATAGGTTTTAGAGGGGTTAGTTGGTATAATGTAAGCGGCCACTGAATAGCATTACTGCCAGCAAGCATTTGAGACCATGGTCTGTGTGACTCATCTTTATAAGTATCATTAAGCCAGCCCTCCCCAGATTGAATTCCTACAATATCAATAAATTCCTTACTGTGGGATATAATCGCTGTTTCGAGATAGAATCTTGGGTGAGCAGAAATAAGATGAAGCGGTGTTGCCCGGTCAATAGCATTTCCTGCAGAATCGGCCTGAGGAGTCCAGAGGTCATCAGCGATGGGTGAATAGATTACAAAACGGTCCATAAGCCTGGCGGCCAGATTTCGTGGGAAAATTGAAACCAAATAGGAAATTTTAAATCTGTTTAATACCTCAGATACAACAGATGAGTTTGATTTCAAAATAATTTAAACCTCTTCGGGTTAACACATCAATTCAAATTAAAAAATCAAAAATTGCTTATAATTAACTATATATCTGTAAATTACAATTAATATCATAAAATTAACGCATCACTGATGTTCCTCAAATGTGAATGATTGATTACTTTGCATTTATCAGAATTCCCGCCAGGTTGTTAAAACTCCATTCACAAAGATTAAATGCGTATGTAGTATATCATATACCCACTGTTCATGAGTCCCAAAATTTCCGATATTTCTAATATTTCTGTCCGGAACGCCCCAGGTATCTTTTACCATTTCATCTGTCATGCCCACCCAAATCTTCTGCTCTGCCAGTTTAGTTCCAATATCATTTCCATATTTTATAATAAGCTCCCTTTTCATTTGTTCTGAATATTGCCTGGCAAATCCAGCCCTTTCCCTGGCAAGTTGATCCTCAGCTTTTCTTCTTTCCTCTGCCTCTCTTGCTTCCAGGATTCTTTTATCCTCAATCTTTTGAGCCTCTATCTGTGCTTTTTTAACTACGAGGTATTTTTTAAAATCTCGAATAGCCTGACTATTCTTAATAAATACTTCATTAACATACCCTCCGGTATTATTATAAGTAACAAACCAACATTTGGTTAAATCATTAAAATCAATAAGTTTTATAGTTTCTCCAGCTTTTGGTCGGAATATAATTTTACCTGATGAATCATCCTTATCTCTTATTTTCATTGGAGCCTGAGTCTGGACTATATAGAAAATGCTTTCAAATCGTTCAAATTCAGCTAAGAATTTTTCTTCTTCAATGTGTTTAATAAGAATATCAAACTCTTTGATTTTTTTCTCATACCTGGTTTTAATTGATTTTAATGAGTCAATCATTCTTTGATATTTGTTTTGATCCTGAGAATATATCTTTGGGCAGGCAAGGAGCATAATAATTAAAACCAGTTTCTTCATTTTACAGGTTTCAAAAATTGGCTATTAGAGTGGATCTGTTAAAGTTATGAAAGTTTTCAGGAACCCCCTAAATCCATAAGGCAAATTCTTATTTGTCCTTATAAACAATTATAAGTAAGATTCCCTGTCAGGGAAAATATTATCCTGTTCATAAAGTTCTGTGTTCCAATCTCTATTATCACTATTTGGTTCAACATTAAAGGATTTATTGACTGGCATTGATATTTTGTTGATATTTGATATTGGCTATTTAGAAGTATAAATTAAAAGTTTAAAACCTATGAAAGCATTAATAAAAGCATTAAACTGGATTGAGCGGATTTCTGCCTTAATTGGACTTGTTTTTATCATTTTAGGTTTTATTTCAGCAGTTTTTGGAAGAATACTTCCCAATACTGAGTCAATAAAATATTTTCATATTGCAAACAGTTTTTTCCTCTTTGCAATTGTTCTGTTTCTTTTTATTCATTTAGGCCAGTATAAAAAGGAGTAAGCTTTTTTCTCCACCGGATAAGATTTCTTCCTCTTTTTTTGCAATAAAGTGAGTTAATGCTGAAGCCTTCAATTTTATTCTGCCAGAACTCTTCTTTTAAGATCCTATTAATTGAGTTTCAGTAATTCATTTTTTATAACAGAGGCAATTTTTTTGACCTCAAATTCGATAATGTCTTTGCCAAATTTACTATTAGCAAAAATCCTTGGATCTTTCCCGGCAATTCCCAGAGGCCAGACTGAGGTATCAGCAGGTAAGTTATCCATTTTCACGAGGTCAGGACGAACCTGCATAACAATAGAGGTTTCATTTGCAGCAGCATGATCGCATTGCAGGCAAATATCAGCAGAATCGTTCCCCCAGCAGTTCATTACAACCAGGTTGTACTTTTCTTTATATTCCGGAATCATTTTTCCTAAATAGTTGGTTGATGGACCATGGCCATGAGCAATCACCATTTTAAATCCTGCACGGCTCAGTTGCTTCATAATGTTATTCAGAATATCAGCAAAGGTTGAGTCAGAGACCCTGTAAGCACTTCCAGGCAATTTCTGCGGTGAGTATTGGAATTTTTCACCTTTAACATAATTCCCCATATCCATCCCATATAATTCAATCCCGTTTATTGTAGTCTCGCGCCCGGCAGGACCAAGAAATAACATTGGCAAAACTATTCCGCCTGCTTTTTTGGCCAATCGTTTAAAAAATTCCTGAGATTGAATCCCATCGGAACCTAAGGGCAGATGTTCTCCGTGCCATTCAAGGGTTCCAAGCGGCAGATATGCAACAGGGCATTTGGATATTCGCTCCGAGAACTCTCCCGGGGTTAATTCTTCATAAAGAACTTTTTCAGGATTGCCACATGATATTAGTATTCCCAAAAACACTATAGGTAAACAATTTTTTAGCCTCATAAAAAACATAGTTTTGAATTTTATCATTTCAAATAAGCTATTTTATTGATTTTATATTCAGCCTATAACAAGTTTAGGAGCAATTTTGCACCAAGATAACCGAAGTATAACCCGAACAGGCAAAGGATAATACCCATACCTCTGATAAATACGGATATTGTTTTAAGATTGATGCGTTTGCGGAACCGGCTTATAATTAATGCCAGTATATAAAACCAGATTACGCTACCCGCAGATATAAATAATGCATAAAAAACACTGATTGCCAGATGAAAATATTCCGGGAAATTGGTCGTTCTGTCATGCAAATATTCTCTTTGTTGCGGGTTGATTATCTCGAAATTATTAAGGGATAAGATGCTTGAGTCAATAGTAATATCACTTTCAAAACCACGTATTTCTTTAACGCTCTGGTCAACAAAAATATCTAATCCTCCTGTATTAAGTCCAAGCGAAGAGACAAAGGAGATGACCAAAAATGTTGAAGTAAGCCAACCGATAAATAAGGTAGGATTTAAAAAGTTAATAATACATCCGGTATAAAAACCTCCTTTTTCTTTCTTTTTTATCTGTTCATTTAAGTGGCTTTTATCCTCAAGAAGTTCATTATCAATTTTAGTCCTGAAAATTCTGTACCCGAGAAAGAGGAGAAAGATTGAACCTGAGGAGAGTAAATAGGGTACTGCAGGTTTGTAAAATGGATAAAGTTTTGTCAGGCCGAATACGGCAAAGAATACATAGGTAAATGTTGCGAACGAGGCTCCGATATTAACCAAAACACAATATCGTAATCTTCCCTTTAGAGCATTTGTGGTAATAAGAATGCTTATAGGTCCTGCAATTGGCATTGAAAATATTAATCCTGCCAATAACCCGGCAATTGAAACAGTAATTATACTTTCCGTCATGAAACCTAAAAGGGTTTAAAATAAATGACTACAGACATATGTTCCGGGTGTTATAATTAAGTAATAATAAGTTCATAAATTATCTGTTAAAGAGCTTTTTCAATGAAGATGTAAATAGGAATGATCCATATTATTTCTGATTGGTTAAATAAGATTTGTCAATCTGTTGCTGTATTATCCAGATAACTGCGGCAAGAATGTTAAATCCTATGATTGTGATCCAGAAGTATATGTCGAAACGATTAAACACTGAACAAATAATAAGTGTTGTCCTCATCGCGGAAGGCCCCATGAATACCCAGAAGCGAATCAATACTCTGTTCTTTTTATAATATATTTCAGGAGAAACATCCTGAAATTCGACTCTTTTCTTTCGTAAGGTTAGATTTCGTTGTAATTTGGAATAGACTAAATAGATAAGAATAATATTTTTTTCGAGCCATTTTCCCTTTTCTTTTTTTAGTCTGATATATTCATTCCTGTACTCTTTAATACCTTCATCAAAAGTATTTTTGCGTTTCATAATTATATCGAGAAATCGTGTCCTGTAAAAGTCCACTAAAACTTCCTGAATGATTATACTTGCTCCTGAAAGCATAAGCAGACTTAACATAACCGAAGGTTCTCCATCCTTGGATGAATAGCCAATAGCTATTCCTATGTATATTGCAGTTACTACGATGTAATCAGCAATCCCATCAAGGAGCCGGCCTATTGATGTCCCATTTTTTTTCAGACGGGCGAGTTGCCCGTCACTGCAATCAAGGATTATAAAAAAGATGTAGAACAAAGCACCTATGTAGCAAGTCAGTTGTGAACCAAAGGCATAGAAGAATGCCCCGGCTAATCCCATTATTATTGCGGATAATGTGAGATGATCAGGTGTTATTTTTGAGTTGTATATCAGTTTTACAAGAAGGAAAGCAAGCGGCCTGTAGATGACCAGATCGATAACTTCTTCCACTACTGCCATCTTAAGAGATTTCTTATATTCAGTAAACCATGTCATGCTCATCCCCTTTAATCTTTATTGATAACAGTACCCTCCATCAATTGAAATAATTTCACCATTTAAATAGTTATTTTCTATTATGAACAAATAAACTGATGCGATATCCTCAGGTTTGGCAAAATAGCCTAATGATATTTTTTTCATTATGTTCTCGCGCACCGTTTCATGCTTATCTTTCTGCCATTCCGTATCAACAAAACCAGGGGCAACACAATTAATCCTGATATTATAGGGTATCAGAAACTTGACCAGGTTCTTAACCATTGCATGAACAGCCGATTTTGAAATGCTGTAAGAGAGTGATACAGAATGAGGAAATATTGCCATCGAGGAGCCGGTAAAAATAATATTTGCCCCTTTGTTCAGGACCGGTAGAAATTTCTGAATCAAAAAAAGAGGTGTTGTGACATTCACAGCCAAAACTGAATCCCAATCATCGATAGTCATATCGGTTAATCCTTTCCTTATTGTTTTACCGGCATTCAGAATAAGAACATCAACAGATCCAGTTATTAAACTGACTTCTGAAAAAAGTGAGGAGATATTGTCAGTATCAGAAAGGTCATACTTAATAAGATAAAATAGGTTAGGAAACTGAGTCTCGAATTCTTTTTTAGTCAAAAGGGCAGATTCATCATCGCTATTATAAACAGATATAACTGAAAAACCTTGAATTAAAAGCTTTCTGCAAATCTCTTTTCCAATGCCTCTGGTTCCTCCGGTTACAATTGAATACTTCATTTATCTCCAATAATATCCGGGTTCTTATGTTTATCTATTCGGCTTTTCATCTTTATATAGTTAGTATAAATCTGTTCTTTTACACTTGAACTGCTGGTTCCTTTTCCATACGGGAAATAAAATACTTTGACTCCAAATTCTTGCAGGTAATCGTATTTCCCAAACCAGTCATCCCCCACAACGAATACATTGATATGCAATTTCTTTGCGATATCGGTATGGTCTAAGGAGTGCTGGGGTATAACAATATCAGGGTATTTAAGAGCTTCAATAATTTGTATCCTTTCCTCAAAAGGAATTATTGGTGGTTTTTTGTATGAGCTAACCAGCTCATCGGTGCTGACTCCGACAATAAGAACATCACCTAATCCTCTTGCATATTTAATCATTTTAAGATGATTACTATGAAAGAGATCAAAAGTACCAGAGGTGTAAACAATTATCTGATCCATTGCATATCTTTAAATTCAAATAACGTTCAATTTCAACAACTTATTTTTATACTGCTTTTTTCTCTATTTAAATAATCCGGCGGATAAAATTAAGTCAAAATTTAATCTTCTTACACTATAATTTACACATCGATCATTTTTAAGAATGATACTTTATTATTAATTTATTAAAACTTAAGTTGATTTCGGAATTCAGACAGAGAATCTCAGAGATTTAATAATTGATGTTATTCCCTGATACACAGTGGTTAATTTATTAGCCACAAATCTTTATTCCACAATCTTTTTCCAGTTTTTAATTTTTAAGAATGATACACTAATATAAAATTGCAAAGAGATTATTTATTCAAATTTCATACAAGATAGGAAATTGACTTTAAAACATAGTTATCATTTCACAATAGTGATGAAAAAACAGGATAATATTATTTATCATGAAAATTATTATTCTTCATTTGAGACAAGTATCCCATTCGCAAAGTAGGTTTTATTCTTTGACAGTTTACTAATATTAAAAGTCATACTCTTTCCAGGGATTTTAGTGATTGTTTGTATACTAACCTCTGTCAGCTTAGAATTCTTATACTTGAAACATATATCTCCGGTCTGAAGCTGGCTGGTCCTGATCCCATATTTATTTAAGGTTTTTTCCGGGTTGTATGAACTCCATCCTTTTGTTTTTACATAATAAGGATGATCTGATGTATTTTTATTGGTAGTCATATCGCTGAAAATGATCTTAATCATGTCATTATGAATAACCGAATCTATTTTCTGTACAATAGCATCTTCAATCAGTAAAGTATTTGTGTCAACTGAAAGTATTGTATCGTTTATTTTAATTTTCTCAACGGGTTGCGATTTCCCGTTACTGATGGTGATTTGTGTACCTTTTTCAAAACAAAAATAGATTATGCAAGGTTGTTGCCGTACTTCTGTTACACCCGATACCAGGTCAATCTGGCATGACATGCATTTATTCTCGGACTGGCTGATTGTAGCCCCTGATCGCAAAAACGGATGCCCTGTACTTACCTGAAAAGATGGTTCCTCGTAAAACACCTCTCCTGTTTTCAGGTCTGCAACACCTGATGCACTCGTCAGCACTTGCAATGCTTCCTGAAGAGAGGAATATTTTAACTGATCAGTCATTGTAATATGATGAATACTTGAGCTGAAGGCAAGCTGGTCGATCAATTTATTGATCTGTTCTTTAGTAAGATAGGTGCTTCTGGGAGTTGGGATGGAAGGAAATATTCCACTTGTGGAAGGATCAAGCCAGATAATAAACTGGTCATTTAATTTAGCCTGAGCCCAATCGATTCTGACTCTATATTCCACCCGGAATGATTTACCATCATTCCATGAGTCAATCATAGTAGCATAGGGAAAAATATGCTCATTGAAATATGATTCTGTCAGGTGATTTCTGGATATTATAAGATCTTTCCATATTTTAAAATATGTATTACATATATCATCTTCACAGAAGTTATCTTTTTTCTCACAGGAGAACAGGATAGTAAATATCAATCCCAATAAAAAAATTCTTTGCATTTATTCAGAAAAACTATAATAACAAATCAATCCTTAATGCAACGCACAGAAAGGCTCCAATCTTTAGAATTTGTAACTCTCATAACACGGGAATCACTGTTGAACATACTCACAGACCAGGAGGCATTTATTCCCCAACTCCCACTATATGATGTAGAGCTCCACCATTCCCCATAATAGCCAATATCTTTAAATCCGTTATTGACCGAATGGTGGCCTCCGGGGAGGGCTGAAAAGCCTGTTTCGTTTGTTGCTGCAGTGTCAGATGGTTCCCAAAGAGTTGAACTTTTAAGTTTCCAGGTGATATTATAACCTGAATATCCGGCAATATTTTTTGACTTTGAAATTGCCAGTTCTTTATCTCCTAAAAATGAAGTGAGTACAAGCCATTCATCATCGGAGGGTAGATGCCAGCCCGACGGACATGCTTTCTGTGCTGATTCCCAAGTATAGAGGTAACCAAGGGTTGTGCCGTTACTTTCTTTATTGTCATAAAGCAGACATCCGTCTGTGGTTTTGAAAGCCAGGTTACCTGACATCCATGTCTGAGTGCCTATTTTAACACTCTTATATTCTTTCCCATCCCTGGCGTCCTTAAATGTGCCAGTATCATTTTTTGAAAGAGATTTTGCTGTTGAAATAACTGCTGACTTTGCCTGATCTGATGCTGCCGGTGCTGATGGGTTATCTGTAATATTTATAAACTCAACCCTCCTGTTTTTTGCTTTATTGACGGAGGAGGTATTATCAACCAGTGGTTCAGATTCACCTCTTCCATCTGTTTCAAGTTTTAATGCGTTAACTCCAAATTTGGTTTCAAGCCCGGTTTTCACGGCAATGGCTCTCCGCTTAGACAGGTCAAGATTTGAAGCATCATCACCATCAGAATCTGTATGTCCGATAACCTTTATCCTGATTGTTGGATTTTCTTTTAAAATTTCTGAGATCTCTTTCAGGGTTGAATATGACTCCGGTTTCAATTTATCAGAATTTATATCAAACTGGATACCATATGAAACAATTTTACCATCCTTAAGGAGTCTGCTCCTCATATCAGGAAGTCCTGCAGCAATTCTGAAATTGCTGATCAATGGAATCGCCTCATCACGGGAATCAAATCGGAATATATTTGGCTTACTTCCTGACGGAATTGCCCGGGGAACATCAAGAACTTTGTTTTCATTGGCATAAAGTCTTACCCGTTGTTTCTGGACCCATAATGCAATATGGTAATTAATATTTGATTTGAAAGGAAAAGTTACTATTCCATTGAAACGCTGCTCGGTTACCATTGACCAGTTTTTCCATCCTAAAATTTCACCATCAGAATATATCTGAAAACCTGCATCACCTGGCTCACCTCCTCCTCCCGGCTCTCCCAGATTTCCTGTAAGTATATAGAAGGTAAAACTATAAAGGTTTTCACTGTTATCTGTTGTCATTGGGACAAAATCAAATTCTACAGTAAAATTTTCAGTAAAATCCTCTTTTACTTCAGGGATGAAATAACCCATTTTTGAAATATGAAACCATCTGCCCCTGAACTTTTCAGATGTTACTATCTCACCGCTTCCGTTTGTCAGCCATTGAGCCGGAAAGTCGCCAATGTTTTCTGATGTGAAGTCATCAAAAAAAATCACTTTTTCACCCGGGATGAAATCGTATTTCGAAACAATATAATTGCTTTCCTGAGCAAGAGTCATTGACTGAGCAAAAACCAAACAAGAAAGACATAGCAGGCAGATCAGATTATGTTTCATTGCAGATTGCTATTAAGGATTAGTAAGAATATAAAGATATGGGTTTTTCTAAATCATTGTTATTTTCAAACTGTTTTACTTCGCGGGTATTTGCTTCCTTTTATAAATGAACTTTCAGTTGATACTCAAATCAGATGTTTCAGAAACCTGTTTTGATAGCGCAATTTGTTATGATAATTAAATCAGTAGTATCCGACTAAAAGCAAGAGATTCATCTCTACGCTCAGAATCGAGCTTTGCGAGCAAGCTAATTTCAAATATTATCCGTTTAATAATGTAAATAAATATAGATTTGTAACATATCTTATTTACTCCGGATATATTGACGCTTTGGCCAATTGCCGGAATAAATTTCAAATGAGTCCTGGTGGGATACTACCAAAAACTATAAGTATTGGTTTCTTTTGGGATCAGACCAAGTGAACCAAATGGTTTCCAATCCTCAAGTTTTATGATTTCCAGTGATGTATTGTTGCCATCAGCTTTGACAAGTAATTGCTGCCCGCTATTTGATATAATACCTGAATTTGTTTTTGTACCCCGTTCCGGGACAAGGTCCACTTCAGAAATACCCGACGGGGAGGTATATTTAATAAAATATGCTTTGTTGCGGGAGATCACAAAAACTCCTGTTCCATTTTTGGACCAGAGGAACTGACAACGTTCATTATTAAATTGCCTTATTACATTCAGGGCAGGATTTGTTTTGTTAAACGGAATCTCCTGAGTAAAAATATGATTGCCTGTTCCTGAATCAAAAAATGAAATACACTGGTGATAAGAGAAATCAGTGAAGTTACCGCTTGTTAAGTAAGTTGCCTGAAAATAGACTGCAACTACATCTTCCCCCGGTGAAGGAGCAAGATCAATAGCATCCTGTATATTTTTTGTATTTACAAATATTTTATCAATTATATCTGGAGGAGGATGGAGTGGAATCTCCTGGCCAGATAAATTTTTGAGGAGAGCTCTTTTCGATGGATTCAGGAAAGCCATTTTTTGAACATCAGGCAGCCAGTAAACAGGTGAATACTGAAGAAGACCACCCTGGTCAATATCATCTGAATTACCAACTACTTTGCAAACAGAAAGATCAGGATTACAGGTTTCAAACCTGTACTGCCAGTTTTTTCCTGCCGGAGCGTAGTAATATTTCTCCGAAGGTTTGGTAGTTTCGTAAATAGAAATGATCTTAAAAACCTGGCTGTCATCTGCACTCCATACTGCATTCACAGTTCGTTCTACAGTAGTATAATTCCAGCTGCAACCATGGGAAAAAATCAGGACAATGCTTCCGGCAAGAAAGTATTTTGAAAGAATGAGTTTTTTCATGATCTCAAAATATTAATTAATAAGAAAGCCATAAGTCATTTTTTATCCATTTAATATTCCCTGATCAGAAAGTCAGGTTTGCAAGTGGTATATTTCTGATGAGTAGCCATGTGGCAACATTCCGGAGGTAATCACATAATCGTTATTCAGGAGTATTTCATATCCGGATCTGTAAAAGCAGGATAGTCCTAGGCCTGAAAGTAAGTGATGCCACATCTTTTAAAATTATTATAATTTTTACCGGTTAGCAATCCTGAATTCATCCTGCTATCAAAAATAGACCTTAATCAGAGTATATGCAATTTTATTTTTGTGTTATTATGACAAATAACCTGTATATTAACAGGAGGGCAATAACCCATTTGTTTCAGATGTGTCATCAGTGTTTCTAAAGTCAATCCCGGTGAGGATTGAACAGTATCGTCGGGTTGACGGATAAGAAAGAAGCTCTCCTTTTGGGACAGCCTCATTTTGTATATTCAAAACATTTGAAAACCTGGTATTCCTATTTAAATAGTTTTACCTGTGTGGCAGCTGGTCCTTTTTGACCCATCCCTAATTCAAAGGTAACAATGTTATTCTCTTTAATATCTTCCAGTAGATTGTTTGCATGTACAAAAACGCTCTCCTGGGTCTCCATATCCCTGATAAATCCATAACCTTTCGACTCGTTATAAAAGGTTACTACTCCTTTTCTCACGGGGTCTGGCTTTTGTGAAGAATCTCGTTTAGGAATGTTGATTTCAATATTTTCTAATTTAAAATCCTTTTTTTTACTTGGATCAGGAGGTGTGGATGATAATCTTCCGTTCTCGTCGACATAAGCAATCATATCTTCCAGGCTGGTTGCTTTGGGATTATCTTTCCTGGCAAGTTTCTTCTTCTCCTTTTCTTTTCTCTTTTTCTCTTTTTTGTTTCTTACTTCCTTTTTGTTGAATGTTTCTTGCGATCTACCCATAGGTTAATTTTATTTTAATAAATATTAGAAATTTCTCAATCAATTAATTGTGCGAAGATAAGCTTATTTTCAGTGTTTTACTAAGGATTATCTTAATCTTGTCTGATACTGGGTACTTTTTTAAGGTTATAAGGCTGCGGAGCCCAGTTTCATTTCATTTTTAATTGAAATTTTACCAACTGTGAACTCAGAATAACCATTTGTGGAATAGCTCCGGTCTGATATTTTATTATGAAATAATTTTGGTTAGAGTTAATGAAAACAGAATTATCTGAAAAAGTTATAATTAAACGGACAAAAAAGAGAAAGAGCATTTTTAAAAGAAACTATTATTAATTAAAAGATTAAGCCATGAAAAGAATGATTTTATTTACAGTACTCATCGGGATGATAAGCACTGTTACTTTTGCAAAAAAGTTTGTTGCTGAGGGAAATACCTTTTCCGCACTTGGTGACTATAAGATTGAAATCGCAGAGAATCCGGTTATTATGAAAGGTGCAGATTGTAAAGCTTATAAAATCAGCTACGCAAATACACCAATGGATGTAACAGTTGTGGTGTGCAATGACCGCAACTGCAGAAAATATGTTGTTTTATCCGACAAACTTTCTGTTCAGTATGTATGCAATAAATCTTATCTGGGAGTAGAAAAACTGGACAAATCGTTTGAGAAAGAAGGATATAAAACATCTGATTCAGCCCTTAACAGAGCCGAATATTTCCATCAGAAAGTTATAAATCCCGGGAGAAGAAGTGAACTTGAAGCTACCCAGCTTATAGCAGCATATTTTCCGTTGCTTTTCAATAGCTACGAGGGAATAACTGCTACGAAGTAATTATTACATTCAGGGCGTCCTGCCCTTTATCGAGTTTAGATTTTAATTTAACAAAAGAAAGATATCTGCGGATATCTTTCTTTTGTTATTGAATATTTTACAAACCTTCCTGTCTTCAGCGTTGCAACACCCTATTTTTAATCCAAAATGGATATCATTTGTTTTTCTGGAAACTTATTTGATAATGAATTAAATTTCAATTATATAATATAATATTTCGGTGCGCTGCACCTTTCTCCTCCGAGACAAGCATTCTTCTACAAATATTATGGTGCTCCGCACCTTCTTGGGCTCTTCAATGCAACCGGGCTGTAAAATATTTACAGAGATTCATTTATCAAAAATATTCTGGTGCTCCACACTATTAAGACCGCACTGAAATCATTTACGTGCAAATAGCTTGATAAACTACACATTGCTGGACTAATTTTAAGCGGCAGAGCCGCGAAAATATTTGTAGAAATGCAATTGAATAACATAATTATAGGTGCAGAGCACCGAAATATTTAATCCCAATTATAAACATCAATAAAAAAATCAAACAGGTATTCCTCCTTAAATTCAATGTTGTTCTTTTCAAGCATTTCTAAATATTCTCCTTTGAATGGCTTTGTTTTATGATGTTCCTCCTGGGTTAATATATATTTTGCCACAAGGTCAATTTGGGAACGGGAATGTGTAAATGCCCCATAACCTTTTTGCCATTCAAACTTAAATTTGGATAACTTTTCCCCTTTATCCATGAATTGGATGATGTTTTAATTTCTTCTACTATATCCGGAATCAGTTGATTCACATTATATCCGATTAAGATATTCATATGGTCGGGCATTGCACCTATTGCCAGCATTTTATCACGATGATTTTAAACAATTCCTGTAATATACTTATCCAACCCACCTTTCCATTCTTTTTTTATTAAGGCATCGCGGTTTTTTACAGCAAAAACCAAATGAAAATTGCATTGAGAATAAGTGTTTGCCATCTGTTTATTATTTTAATTATTTTAAAAGCATGCTTAAAGATAGCTTGCAACACCCAAATTCAAAAATCAATCCTCATTAATTGAGGGGTTTAGAATCTATTTTTTAAATGAGCGTAAAACAGGAGGGAGTCCTGCCCTTTATCGAGTTTAGATTTTAATTTAACAAGAGGGTGTCTCAAAAGTCAACCACCTCCCCCCTGACTGACGTCAGGGGTA
>CAZXFB010000077.1:0-15575 GCA_964639725.1 uncultured Rikenellaceae bacterium | reverse complement strand
AGGTTATTGTCACCGGAGGATATTGTGGCATCACCTTTCACCTCACCAAGAACGGTAAATTTAAAATTCTGAAGCTTCATCCTGACAACAGGTTTTTCAAGGTATTTCGCAACGTAAGCTTCAAGTGTATCCTCCGCCTGGCTGATCGTGTATCCCATTACATTGAGTCTGCCCAGGATAGGCAGGTTGAGTACACCATCCGATTCAATATAGTATCCTGATGGTTGAAGCTGCCTTAATGCATCCTGTGTCTGTAACATCTGCTGCCCTGAGATCAGGTTGCGATCGGCATCAGCAAAAGGGTTATAGATAAGTTGTGTCATCGTCGATATCTTTATATCGAGCAGATCACCGGGTTGCAATCTGTAAGCAAAATATCCCGAGTTGTATTTCCTGATCAGAGAGTCTTTGACTATTGTCTCAGGCTCTTTGTACTCGTTCTTATATTGTAAGTAGGCCACTCTTTTGCCGGAAATGCATGAGACCGATGTAACAATGGCCAGAAGGATGACAAATTTTATTGAAAAGTTTTTCATATGCTCATGAATAGTATTTAATTCTAATAATCAGGGGTTAACGTTCAGAGTTTATGGGTTTGGAGATTGGGGTCTGGTCTCACGGTTGGGTCACACCTGACATATTTTCAGAATTACCAACCGCGAACTCTCAAATCCGGACTCTAAAAAAAACATATTCCGTATCATGGTTTAAAGGTCAAACCGAGCCTGAAACTAACAAATGAATTCTGTGTTTCTGCAACCTGAATAAAGTAACCGGCTCCAAATGTAAGACAGATATTGTCATCAAGTGCATATCTTACTCCTGCGCCGGGATTAATAAAGATCTTTTCGGTGCCTTCGGGGTTGACTAATAGTCCGCCATCGCCTGAGAAAAAAGGAGTTAAGGTCTGGATAGAAAAATTAAAACGGAAGTCCATAAAAATGGGGACCATTCCTCCACCATTATAGACATAAATTCCGGTTCCTGCACCCAGAATAAAGTTTCTGTTTATCTGATAACTGTGAATTGTATTGAATCCAAAGAAAGACTTTGAAAACGGCACATTTTCCTTGGTAAGACCCATACCTGCTGCAAATTCATTAATTGTTATATAACCAGGCGAAGAATTGAAGAATGCATAAGGTTTGTTAGGAATAACCAGATTCTGTGAATATATGGCACCTGAAGCAGCTGCTGATATTACAAGAAACAGGATAATGCGTTTCAAGACGTTATGATTTATAATTTGTATTCAGATGTTGTACAGCCTTAAACCTGACCGGACTACAAAACGAAGTGTATTATCGTGGAATAAAAGTTACACCAAGCTTGAAGTTGATATAGGAATCTCTTACACCATCACCCGTCTGAACAAATAATCCAGTACTAAAATTAGCTCCAAACTTCCTGTTGATCGTATATCGGACTCCTACGGCTGGATTAATAAATAGTTTTGTACTACCAGCGGTATTGAAAAGTAATCCTCCATCACCCACAACATAAGGAGTAAAAGTGCTGATCATGAATCTGTAACGGAAATCCATGAAAAAAGGCACAAGATTTCCTCCGTTATATGCAGAAAAACCTGTCCCTCCTGCAACAACAAAACTCTCATTTACCTGGTACCCATGGATTGTCGTAAATCCGAAGAAATATTTTGATAATGGCGTGGTTACAAGTCCAAGACCTGCTCCTCCTGTTAATTCGTTTATTGTAATATATCCGGTTTCAGTGCTAAGTTTTTTAATCGGTTTGTTAGGCGATACTCTGCCCTGGGCTGAGACTGTGAAAGAGACCAGTAGGAATATTGAAAACAGAAGTAATGTACGGTTCATGTGTCTGAGTTTTGTAGTTAAACCAACTAAGTTAAATAATTATATTGAATAGTGTATCTTAAATTAAACTAATAATTCGATTCAGGGTAGAGCAATTATTTTATTAAGATCCTGGTTCACTGTCTCTCAGATCTGAATTTCGCACATTTTAAAAGTATTCAAAAACTAAACTCTCTGTATGCTTCCGCTTCGTCAGTCACATCTTAAAAATGGAATATATCTTAAAAAGTTTTGACTTATCCATCTGATTATAAAACAGGCTCTCCTGAACAGCCTATTTGTTTTCAGTCCTGTTTTTTCCCAATGAATGTAAATATAACAGATTTTTTTTAGTAAGTGGAGGCGTTAATTGAGAGGTTCACATGTTCAGATATCTCGTTCTCTGAATCTTAATCAGTTAAAGGATTAAAATGTTTCCAGTCAGATCAATCTTTAGCATTTTATAGTTGCACTATGACTTTTATTTTACAGTACTACCACTTTCCGCACAATCACATTTATTCCGTCAGCCACTTTCACTATATATATACCCTTAATTGCCGAAGGCATCGGAAATGTATTGTATGTGCCTTCTGAAAGAGGGGTTTCAAATATCTTATGTCCCTGAATATCATACACTTCAGCTAAAGCTCTGCTACTGAGAACACCTTCGATAATCACCTGGTTAAAAGATATATACACCCTCAGATTTGAAAGGCCTGAATTTACCGGCTCTTTTCCGATGTTAGTGGGAGTGTCAGCAGAAGCATGCATGAAAAATCTGCCGGCACCATAGGTCTTTTCAGGAATTATAACCGTGTATGTATTTGTTTCCAGATCGGTAAAAGTGCCCAGTTTACGATCCTCAAGGAAAAATTTATGATTTTCAAGCGGAACTATAAAGGCTGAAAAAGTAACCTCTCCCCCTTTCTCCGTATCAATACCTACAGGGACAATGTTATCGCTGCACCCCTCAACCGGCAGTGCCTGACGTGCAAAGTTCACTCCGTTTGTTCCTGAAATAAGTGATGTATAAATTTCCACAGCAGGTCCTGCACTGAACTGGCCAACATCGTAGCCAGGGTCAAGACCTGCACTCATTTTTTCATTATAAACTATTGTAGTATGACCCTCTTTTTCTCCATACTTCACCTTTAGCTGGAGTCCGGGCCACATGCCACCTCCTTTTTCCGGTTTGGCAGCTGAAAATGCTCTGCCTGATTTTGTCATCGGGACAGTAGCATTGTGTACCTGCATAGCTGATGTGAAGTTGAACGCTATGTTATTGTAGAGCGCTAGTGCAAAGAATCCCTGTCCAACCTGGATTTTATCACCAAAAAAGCCACTTTCCGGATAGTCCGGTACCTCGGCTGCAGCATATTTGTATTGAGTTCCGTCAAAAATATATAATGCCTGATAATTCGGATCGAAGCTGGCACTATTTACACTGACAAATGTTGCAGCATCCATGGCAGAAGTAAAAGGATTACCCAGAAGGTTCCATCCACCACCACCATAATTTGTCCAGCTTCTGGGAGATGCCCATATATCTCCCGGATTATTTAACCCATATTCAAATGCATTGCTCCTGCCGTTAATATAACCATTCTTATAAGGTGAAGTAGCAGTAACAGAAGCACCATTAACAACCGTTCCGGTGAAAGCTACTGTGTTACCACTTGTATGCAGAGTATAGCTTTTTCCGATTTCAATAGTGGAAGCCGGAGTACCATTCCAGGCTCCGGCAACTTCATTCCACGCGTAGAAGCTGACGGCAGGTGTTGAAGTGGGGTTCACTGGTGAAGAGACATTATGCCATTTTTCAAGAGGCATCTGCCGGTTATAGGTAACTGATCCTCCCGCCTGGTTCAATGTTCCTGTAGCTATAAATGAGCCATTGCTGTTTACTTCAGCAGATCCGATAATCATTGTTCCGCTGTTGGTAAAGTCTTTTGTAGTTACAAGTTGCAACTCATCAATATTGAGGTTTGCCCCGGATCCTATTGTAATATTATCGGCTACAATTAATGTATCGCGTGAGAGAGTAAGGTTTGAAGTCGCTGCAACAGAAAGAGAATTTACATTTTTTGGCAGGCCGCTACCGGTAATCTGTGTTGCTGACCCGTTGTAAATATAATTTGCCCCAGTACTATAAATCCGGCCAGAAGTTGTTCTGATATTACCAGATGCAGTACCTGTTGTCATTATTCCATTTGCAGAGGTTATCCCGATTGTAGCACCGGATGACAAAGTAAATATGCCGTTACCGCTAATTAGAGTACCTTCGGCAGCCATCTGCAGGAAGGAACCACCGGATACAGTAAAGTTAATGGTATTGGTTATTGTGCCACCAGAATAGGTGAACAACTGCATGGTATTACCGTTAAATACAATATTTCCACTTCCTGATGATGTTTCTGTAATTGTTCCACCTGTATGAAAAAAATCACCAGCAAGATTTAAAGTTCCAATAGAGTTAGTTGAAATGCCACTCATATTAAAAGTACCTCCTGTTATATAACAGTTACCTGTTACATTCAGGACAGCAGGAGTATTATTATTGAGATCATCCAATCCAAAATAGAATGTTCCTGCATTTGAAAAATTACCACCTACATTTAAGGTTCCCTTTCCCTGATGCAAGGATATTGCAAATACACCATTCTGCCCAACAGAAAAGTCTCCACCTACCGTCATCGATCTTGAAATAGTGCTGCTACCATCACCTTCAATAACAAACGATCCTCCTGTCTGTATAAAGTTCCCATTTACTGTAAGGTTTCCATAGGAAGTTCTGCCTAATCTCAGATCATAAGTCCTGTTTGAAGGACCTGTTGATACAACTACAAAATTACCCGCGATTGTGTTTAGTTGTCCATAGAGGCTGAGAAAATCCACAGCCTGACCCGGACAGTTGTAAGTGAAATTTCCAAAAGGTTGAGTCGAAGCAGGTATATTGGGCTGTAGATCTATTATTCCGGTAATATTACAATCAGAAGTAACAGCCCAGGTAGCAACAGGAATAAATCCTCCATTCCCGGCATGTTCATAAACTGACCCACCATTAAAGGCCAATTTACCAGTTGCAGTTATTGTACCCGAATTCACAATTGTTCCGTAAACGTCAAAGTCAACCTCATCAATTCCATTATTAATTACCAGAGTATATCCGGAATTAACCCTAAGCTGTCCACCAGACACAATAGTCACCTCATCGACAAGCAGATTGTCTGACAGAGTTATGATATGGCTGTTAAGTATAGTAATATTTCCACTGGATCTGGTTGGGAAAGATGTTGCAGCAACCCAGTTTGAATTAAAAAAATACTCCCATGTGGTTATGTCAGTCCAGCTTCCGGTCTTAGAGGACCGGTATTCATAAACAGGAGTTCCCTGTAATGTAATTTCTATTGTATGAATATTATCATTTTCAAGAGACTCATGAACATCGTGTGCAGTATCGGCTTCAATCAAAAGGTAATATGTTCCGGATGTTCCATCATTGATTGTCAGACTACTGGATTCATCGACATCACCGTCAATCGCCAGGGAAGAAATATTTACTGAGTTCAGGAAAGTATCATTTCTATCAAGGATCATATCGGTTGACAGATAACATGCTAAAACAGAAGCATTGGATGACAGGGATCCATTGTTTTTTATATTGAAATTCACGGTAAAAGGCACGCCGGTTGTTACAGGGTTTTGTGTTACTGATGCGGACTGGAACATTAAATTCGGTTGTGATGTCGGAAAGATATTAATTACTGCAGCATTCTGATACGTTAAATCAGCTCCCCTGACATCGCTGAGTTCGGGTAAAGTATAGTAGCCGTTTGCATAACCTCCCCATCCGAAGTTAAAGAAGAATTGGGTCGCCCCTTCAACAGTTTGATAGCCAGAACAAATCCAGGAGTGCCCCACAGATCCCACTGTGGCCTGCCCCCTGTATTGAACAGGTCTTTCTTTATGTATCTGATCTATTATTATAGACTCCCAATCAAATGGATGATCAGCTCTCAGGATATAACTTGCCTCAGTAGAATAATTAAAGTATGTTTTAATAGCATCTGGAACCTGATATGTATTTGTCCAGCTCTGGCAATAAGCAAAATCCATATTAACACTAACCCCGCAATTATATAACAACTTAGAGATCTCCGTGTTAACTGAACTTGGGATATCAACCATAGCTCCATAGTTATATGTATTATTGTGGTTAAAAAATCCTAATGTACCGTAACTTGGATCATCAAGGCTGCATTTTGAATTTGTATTTGTAATATCATTCACAGGATCAGTATAAGAATGACTATCAACACCATTCACAGGCCACTTATAGTAATACATTATTTGTCCCATTGCTGTTGCAACGCATCCTGTCGGTGCCCTGCTGGCATTAATGGAACCACTGTTAGGATGACCATTAATATTAGTTTTGGGTGAATAATAATTAAAATAAGCAATCTGATCCCAAAGGGAATTCATTTTCAGTTTCATTGCTTCTAAATCCCAGGCACCTTTTGAATTATACTTATTCCATAATTCCTGGTATTTTGTACTTTTCGTTGGATTTTTTATTGAGTACTCAATCTGATCAGCAAAAGCTTCCAGCCACTCATTAAATGCTGGCGGTCGCAATTCAGGGTATTTTGAATAAGTTCCCTGAGGTACAAAACATAATACCGGAGGGTTATCCTTATTTGCTGAAATTACAATAAATCCATCTTCCTTGTTAATATTAAATATATAATAAAGTACATTCTTATCTTTTGTTCTTGTTTCTACCAAAGACAGGATTAAGTCAGTCGCAGCGACACTTGCAAATTTTGTGTCGGTTCTCAGGCAATAGTTCCTGGCAACAGCCCTGGCGGTTTCTGTATCAACCTGAATTCCTCCTTGTGAATAAGTAAAAGGGGAGTAACTTATAAAAACAATAAGCAATAGCAGGAAAGGAGAAAAGATCTTTTTGATTCCATGTTCCTCAGGACGCCTTAATATATTTATCATAAGTATATTTTTTTGCTCTTTTCTGGTTTCAAAACAACAATTATATAAAAAGTTAGCTTTTATTTATCAGAAATGATCTTCACAAATTTATATATTACCTAATAAATAACATTTAAAATTTGACAAAGTTCATCTTTTTGTACATGAAAGTCAGTTTTTATAAAAAAACAAGTTTTAATGTTGCCAATAATGGGTTTAAAGTTAATCATCTATAAATAAATAAATCATTTATTGATTCTTCAGACAGCGGACTGAAAAACCGGTATTTTTAGGAGAACTGTTCTGTAATGTTGCCCATGCACTGCCTGATGAAAGGCTTAACCAGTATGCAGATATCGGACCTGCCTCATTATATGCAGTGAACCAGGTAGATAATTTCAGAAGATCAAATATGCCAAAATCATTCCATGGCAGGTAAGTATCCATTCTGACACCTGCAGGAAGTGCAGAAAATCCACTACTATTATTAGAATTAACATTAGGGGCTGTCCAATAGATTGTTCCGGTCTCTTTTAAATGGCTTCCTGCCGCAGATGGCCCATCAAGAAATTCTATTAATTTTGTCCATTCGGCTGATGTTGGATGGTGCCATCCTGTGGGGCAAAGAAAATTTGAATTGATGCAATACCAATTATACAAGGCACCATAAATTACTTTATTGGCCGGATCGTTATTATAAAAGCAATATGCCGGAGTAACCAAAGCAGACCATGTAGAATTATCTGTTATGTTGGGAATGGCAGTTCCTTCGTTATATTTGGTGGTTTTAAGATTCTCAGCCATCCAGAGTTGAGTTCCTATCTTAATTACAGAATAGTTATTACTATCACCATCTGAACAAGCAACAAAATCAAATGTAATAGTGTGATCGGATACAGGTGTATCTATAAAAACCGTACTGTAAATTCCTGATATTCCTGTAAATTTCAATCTGTCTCCTGTTGTGTATGCCATGTCAACAATATTCTGAACTCCTTTCGTTTCTATCTTAGAACTCTTCACATCAACGGCCCTGGCAGTGTTACTGACTTCCTCAATTCTTATGGTTCCATCAGGTTGCCCGGTACACAACAATTTTCCTGAGATATTGTAACTATCACCTTTCACGTTAATTACATATAATCCATTTCTGATGCCGGTAAATCTAAATTCCTGTCTGGAATTTTCAAAATATCGCCTGGTTTGAAATATCTGTCTGCCTGTTATATCATAAACAGCAATAGTTGCTTCTCCCTCAGCAGGTGGAAATATTTCTATAAATGAATAGTTTACGGCTGGATTGGGATATATCCTCATCCTGTCAGATTTGTCCTCTTCAGAAGAATTGATCCCGACCATTCCGGATAATCGCAAACTCTCATCTCCTTTAAGTGTAAGGGTTGTACCAGTAGTCATATTATTAACCTTTACTGTTTTTACAGTATCAGAGGCCCCCGTTGCAGTAAAAGAGATCAGGTAAGTCTGTGCAGTGGATTTAAGAGTGGAAAAAATCGCAATAGCTATCAAAAGAATTTTCATAAACATAAGGTTTTATTCAAGTGATGAATAACGTCTGTTCAGGGAAGGAAAAACTTATCATATCAACTAATGCAGATTTTGAACGGATATATTATAAGGAGAGAAAGCCGGAAACTTATAATTAGTGGGGTTAAAAATAGTTTCCCGGCCAGCATATTAATAACTATTTCCGGGAACTAAGTATTTCAATTATTCCATAGGGAACATTTAAGAATGCTACCTCCCTGTTATCAAATAAAATTGCAGGTTTTGGGGCAGAGATTAAGAAGGCGCCTTCATTTTCGAGTCTTTCAATCTCTGAATTAATATCATCCACTTCATAACACAAATGATAATAAGTGAGTCTTTTCTTTATAAATGCCTCTACCTGTTTGCCTGAAATCAATTCCATTTTCAGCCCGCCATCAATTGTTATCATGCATAGTTCGGCATCCTGTTCCCTGTCATAGAAAATATCACTGATTTCCAATACATTATGAATCCTGGAAATCTTACTTATTTCTTCTTTTATATTACCACAGGCAATCCCAATATGATGAAAGTTCATTTCAGGTAAAAATATTAGTTGTTTTTTGATAAAATGGAGTCTATAATTTCTCCAACATTTTTCCAGTTCTGAGATTCAAGTGCAGTAAATTTTACTTTAAAATGTTTTCCCATCTCCACCACCAGGTGAAGGTGTATTAAAGAATCCCACCCATCAATGTCATTCCGGGTGGAGGATTCACTAATTATTAATGATTCGTTATCGAGTAATTCAACAAATATTTCCCTGATATGTTCAAAAACTTCATTTCTGTTCGATACCATTTTCTTTACTTTTTATATAACATTTCAGATTTACAAAGTTCTGCAGATTCAAAGTCCAGTAATTACCTTCCTTTTTAAAGCCCAGATTATAATAGTGATCCTTAATCATCTCGTTTTTAGATGTCTTGATATATTCTCCGGTTAAAGAGATAAAACCATATTTCCTGGCAGAACCGGCAATAGTATTCAGAACAAAAAATTCCATCCCCCTGTTTATTACCCTGCAACTCATCAGCCAGGTATCGATAAAGAGATTCTTTTTATCTGTTTTTTTCAGAATTACCACACAAATCAATCCATTATCCCCAAATTTGTCTTCCAGGGTGAATGAAAGAGTAACGTACTCCTCAGATGAGCCTATAGATCTGATATCCTCTTCAGTGTATCTTACCGTCCGGAGGTTAAACTGATTTGATCTTTGAGTAAGCTGAGCAACCCTGGGTGCATTAAAACTATTAAAAGGTTTCACCAATGATAACATTTCTAAACTCTCAAGGAATTCTTCCTCATTTGGAAAAGTTTTTTTCAAAACGGTTCGCTGAGCTTCAATCTGGTATTGTTTTGTTCTGCCAGCATCCTCATCAGAACTGGAAATAGTCTCAAAAAGATTCAGTGTGTATAAATACTCGAGGTAATCAGCAGGATCGTCAGGCAGGTCAGGAACAGTTATTTCGGGCAATGCATTTTTAACCAGACTGCGTTCGAATGGATTGTCATCAAGGAATACCATAGAATCAAATCCTATATTCAATATACTTTGAATCTGCCGTATATTATCAGCTTTGTTTTCCCAGTTAGCAAAGAACACAGCAATATCATCCAGTTTTAAAATCATATCAGGATGTTTACTGAAAGGTTCTTTTGCATTTGATTCATTATTTTTACTGCAAACAGCCAGTATTATACCCCTCTCTTTTAGTTTTTTGATCCAGTGCTGCAATTCAGTAAAAGCTTTACCGATACCCAGATTCCCAATTTGAATATTCTCTAATCCGTCATCGCCAATTATCCCTCCCCAAATTGTATTATCCAGATCAAGTATCAGACATTTTTTGAATCGCCCATTTAAAGCTGCAATTATATCAATAGTTATGTTTGCCACATTGGGTAGCACATCAATACTCAAAACCATTTCTGAATTAATATAAAATGCTGGCTGGAAAATTGCATTTTTCCCCAGTTCATTCTGAACAGATGAAAGGTCACACAGATAAAAATCAGGATGTTGACCTGAGTATACCATCAATTCATAATTAAGCTTTCGTAACTGAAACAAAAAAGATGATTCAGTTTTGTTGGAAAAGCTGCCATACACAAAATCATTTATCTCAGGGTAGTTATAATAAATAATTTTTGCACCAAGGTTCCTGGTTAACGATTGACGTAAAAGATCAATTGATTCTATTTGATTACCAGCTAATTGACTGCGTTGATCAGGTTTCATTTCATTATACTTCTCCAATAACCGGTGAGAAGAGTGAAATATGATGATTATTTCGGGTTTATATCTATATAATTCTGATTCTGAATCATATACTTGCCGTTCAATCTGGTTAAAGTCCGCCTCGAAAATTCTTAAATCAAATCCCCTGTCAAAACCTGCACCGCGAAGTGACTGAACAAGGAATTGAGTTGCAGTATCACCCATAAGAGCAATTCTAACGGATTGCAGAGATGTGAAATCACATTTTAAGTTCTTTTTAAGTTGCAGAAAAGATTTCATTTCTATTTGCAGTAGTATAGTTCCACTTCCCTTTAAAATGCTTAAAATAATCAGCCTTTACAATTCACCTTCAATAATATTATTATCAGAGTCAGGTGATTGATTATGTGGTGTGTTTTCGATAAATTTATGGGATGCAAAATCCACTGCTTCAGCAATATCTCTAATCCTGGGACTATCAAAAAAAACTCTCAGGCTCAATTCAACATTAAACCGGGAAAGTATCCTGGTGAATACAGAAATTGCGAGAAGTGAATTTCCTCCAATTTCAAAGAAATTATCTGAAACAGAAATATCCTTCATTTTTAAAGCATCGCACCAGATGTCATAAATAATTCTCTCATTATCAGAAAGAGCTCCAAGATCCTGATTTGTCAAACCGGATAAATCACCAATGTCAATTATGAGCGCATCTCTGTTGGTTTTTCCGTTAATAGTCTTGGGAAAACCTTGCATGAACCTGAACAGAGCAGGAACCATGTAGATGGGGAGTTTTTGCTTTAGCCGGCTACTAAGTTCTTTAGCATCCATACTGAATGTTTCCAAAACATTTAGAAAAGCAGCAAGCCTGGTGTCTCCATCCTGAAATTTAATTGGTTTTACAACCGTTTCTATGATCCCTTCTATCTCCAGAATTGCAGACTCAATCTCTTCAAGTTCAATTCTGAAACCTCTTATCTTTAATTGGTTATCTATCCTGCCATGAAATTCTATATTCCCGTCAGGAAGCCACTTCGCATAATCCCCTGTCCTGTATAGCCTCACTCCCTGATAATCGGGATGTTCGATAAAACTTTTTTCATTAAGATTCTCCCTGTTTATATAACCTTTAGATAACCCATCCCCGCCCACATACAGCTCACCTATAACTCCTATAGGCTGGTAATTCATATACTGGTCGAAAATATATACAGTAGAGTTACTTATCGGCTTACCAATCGGAATATTATTTTCAAAATCCCTGTCAATCAGAAAAGTTGTTGAGAAGGTAGTATTTTCCGTTGGGCCATAACCGTTAATCACTTTAAGATCCGGATTATCTCTGCGAACTTTATTTATGTGAGGAGGTGAAAGTACATCACCGCCAACAAGAAGGTATTTAAGATGACTGAAGATGTCCGTTCGTGATTCAGCAATATGTGTAAAAAGAGAGGAGGTCAACCAGAGAATTGTGATATCATTCTTCCTGAGTTCTTCTCCCAATTCTTTGGCATCAAGGATAGTTTCTTTCGCAACCAGGAATAGTGTCAAGCCGTTTAATAATGCCCCCCATATTTCAAATGTTGTTGCATCAAAAACTATTGCACCAGTCAATAGTATCCTGTCGTCAGATGTGAAGTCAATATAGTTTGTATTACGAATCAGCCTCACAACACTGTACTGAAGAATAATACTTCCTTTTGGAATTCCGGTAGTCCCGGAAGTGTACATGATGTATGCCATATCTGATGAACTGCCCAGGCTTTCCGGATTAGTACTATCCTGATCATAAGTATCTGATGAACTTAGATTTACCATAGTTACACCATCAACATCTGCACTCATGAATTTATCCTGTGTAAGAATAATCTTACAATCAGTATCTTTTAATATAAAGTTCATTCTTTTATCCGGAAAATCAGGATCTACAGGTACATATCCACCGCCTGCCTTAAGAATTCCTATTATACCAATTATCATTTCAATCGATTTATCAGCCAGAATACTTACAGGCGTATTCCTGCCTACACCTAAAGATTTTAATCTCCTTGCAAGCTGATTTGCTTTACCGTTAAGTTGTTTGTAGGTAATGCTTTGACCTTTATATGAAACAGCATCTTTATCGGGGAATGACCTGGCCTGTTCCTCAAACAATTGTATAATAGTTTTATCCTTAGGATATTCTCTTTTTGTCTGATTAAAACTATTTATACGATGTATTTCTTCCTTTGAAATAATTGGCAGAGAGTCTGCATTAATATCAGTATCCTCCACCAAATGTTCAATGAGGGTTTTATAGTTATCTAAAAGCCTGATAATTGTTTCTCGTTTAAAAATATCAGTACTGAATTCAATCTCACCTTCAATAATATCACCATTTTCCCACATATTTAATGTCAGATCGAATACTGCTGTGCCTTGTTTTCCAGATACTCTTCTGGCCTCTATTCCATTAACATGAACAGAGACATTCAAATTATCCTGCCATACAAAACTTAACTGGAAGATAGGATTGATATTGGAGAATCTTTCCGGCTTAACAACTTCAACAATTTTTTCAAATGGCAGATCCTGATGTTCAAGAGCATTAAAAATGGTTTCAGCAGTTGAATGAATCAGTTTCCTGAATGTAAAATCCTTAAGGAATTGTATCCTTATTACAAGTGTATTTACAAACATTCCAATTATCTTTTCAAGTTCGGAATGTGGCCGGTACGCCACAGGCGTACCAATACAAATATCTGCTTCTCCTGAATATTTTTTTAATAAAATTGCATAGGTGCTCAACATTGTACTAAATAGAGAGGCGTTTTCATCTTTACTTATTTTTCGCAATTTTCCGGAAACATCCTGTGAAAGGTATATTTTTTCACGTCCCCCCTTCCCTGATGGTTTCGACTTCCGCAGGAAATCAAATGGGAAATTCAGGACTGGTGGAATATTACTTAAATTTGACTTCCAGAATTCAATTGATCTCTTTTCATCACGCGAAGGGATGGATTGCTTCTCCCAAAATGCAAAATCATATTGTTGAAAAACCAGATTTTTAAGATTTATCGTTGTATTATTAACCAACCCGGAATATATTTCGGTTAAATCATTGATCAAGACAGGTAGAGACCAACCATCAAATATTATATGGTGAATACTAAAGTGAAAATAGAATTCATTATCCCCTGTTTTTATCAGAAACAACCTGTACAATGGTCCATTCTCCAGGTCAAATATTTTAACCGAATCTGAATCTATGAAATCAATAACCTTTTCTCCCGAGTTCTCCTTAAAGCAGGAAAAATCGATTAATTCAATATGAATCTCCCCTGGAACAATATCAGAGTAAGGCTCTCCATTATTCTCCTTAATAACAGAAAACAATATAAAATGCCGCTGGAATAAAATCTCAATACTCCTCCGGAATATTTCGTGATCAATTACACCATTTATTTGATAAGTTACTGGTATAATATATGTTGGTATTTCTGGATTAAGTTTGGTAAGAATCCATATTCTTTTTTGATTTATTGTAAGTGGAAGGTTTGTTCTTTCGTTATGAGGTACAAGATTAATTACATCCCCTTCATACTTTTTATGACTGTCAATATATATTCCTGATTGAATAATTGTCGGATGGGTTATTAATTCTTTAAAGGAGATCGTATACCCAATCTCTTCTTTAATTTTGTTAATTATCCTTATGGCGAGCAGGGAATTACCACCGATTTCAAAAAAATTATCTGTTATGCTTACATTATCTGTCCTCAGCAGATCCTTCCAGATCCCAAGCAGTTTCTCTTCAGTCCTGGTTGTTGGATGAACAATTGAGCTGACTGTTCTTTCTCTGCTGGGTCCGGGAAGATTTTTTCTGCTAAGCTTTCCACTGCTTGTCAAAGGAAGTGAATCGAGAAAAACAAAATAAGAAGGAATCATATACTCAGGCAATTTTTCAGATAAATGCCGGCGAATAGATTCTTCATCGGTTTTAACACCCTGTTTAAAACAGATATAGGCTATAAGTGATTTTGGCTCAATATTTTCGGCCACAATTACCACACAATTACTTACATGCTGGTATTCAAGAATTTTCGATTCAATGTCACCTAATTCAATCCTGAATCCCCTTATTTTCACCTGGTTATCCAGCCTTCCAAGATAATCTATCTCACCGTTAAGGGCAAGCTTAACAAGATCGCCTGTCCTATATGCTCTTATAGTTTTCCCATCTGAAATATTGAGATAAAAGAATCTTTGAAGTGTTAATTCCGGATGATTCAGGTAACCCCTTGCAAGATTCACACCTGTAATTATCAACTCCCCGGGTACTCCTAAAGGTTGAATTTTATCACTGTTATTCAGGACGAATAGTTTTGTATTATCAATTGGTCTTCCAATATATACAGTATCTATTTCACCTGTGGGACAATTATAATAGGAAACATCCACTGTAGCCTCAGTAGGACCATATAAATTAATCAGATCAGGGAGAGAGTAATCCTTCCTGATATCGTTAAATTCACTTAGGAGTTTTACAGGAAGAGCTTCCCCGCTTAAGAACAAACGATTAAGAGTCTCAAGTTTATGAAACAAATGCATTGACCTCAACATTTCGAAAAAAGCCAGGAACATCGAGGGGACAAAATGAATTGTTGTGACCTTATATTTGCTAATATAGCTGACAATTGTTTCAGGATCCTTTTCTCCTCCCTGTGGAAGTAAAACAAGTTTTGCCCCATTAAATGACCACCAGAATAATTCCCAGACAGACACATCGAATGTTATTGGTGTTTTCTGAAGTAATGTGTCATACTTACTGATCGGATAAGCTCTTTGCATCCAACCCAAACGGTTCAGAACAGAGTGGTGTTCTATCATAACTCCCTTAGGCGTACCAGTGGACCCGGAAGTATATATTATATATGCCAGGTTGCCAGAGTTGACTTCTACTACCGGGTCAGATGAATTCTCGGAAAGTGGTTTTTCTATTATGTCATCAATATATAATA
>CAZXFB010000076.1:0-15576 GCA_964639725.1 uncultured Rikenellaceae bacterium | reverse complement strand
CGCCTGTGTTACTACAAATTATCAAAACATTATTAATCATAACCGATAGTCATAAAATATTTAATTAAAATTGATATGGCAATAGAGGTAAATGATGGTAACTTCGATGAAATAGTCCTCAAGTCTGACAAACCTGTAATTGTAGATTTCTGGGCTGAGTGGTGTGGGCCCTGCAGAATGGTTGCACCAATAATTGAAGAGATATCCAGAGAGTTTGATGGGAAAGCTGTTGTTACAAAATGTGATGTTGATAACAGTCCCGGTGTTGCAGCAAAGTATGGTATAAGAAATATCCCTACCATTTTGTTCTTTAAGGATGGCAAAATAGCAGATAAGCAGGTTGGTGCAGTACCAAAGAACAATTTTGTCAGTAAGCTTAATGCTCTCATCTAACAAAAAGTAATGATTTATACCGGCCGTTCAGATAACTCTGCGACGGCCTTTTTAATATTTAATTATGAGAGTTTGCGTATTTGCCTCTTCGAGCAGCAGGATTAACAATGATTATGCACTTGCTGCTTCAAAGCTGGGTAAGTTACTTGCTGAGTCAGACATTCAGGTAATATTTGGTGGTGGTGGTATCGGCCTGATGGGAAAACTGGCGGATGCTGTCCTTGAAAATGGTGGTAAGATAACCGGGGTAATACCTTCATTTATGCAGGATGAGGGTTGGGGACATAAGAGTATTGATGAAATGATCATAACCATGGACATGAGCGAAAGAAAGAAGAAAATGTTTGCCATGTCTGAAGCAATTATAGCTCTGCCCGGGGGTGTTGGTACTCTTGAAGAAATGGCAGAAGCAATTACTCTTAAACAACTTAGTCTTTTCAATGGACCAATAATTATCCTTAATACACTGGGATTTTACAAATCTCTTCTTGAATTTCTTGATAACATGGTGGAGAATCACTTTCTAAGGGTTGAACATAAAGGCATATGGGAAGTAGTAAATACCCCTGAAGAGGTTATCAGCTCACTTAATAATAAAGAGAGAAACAATGAGGTGTGGCGGAAAATAGCAAAGATCTAATTTCCCGGTATCCTTGTCCCGATAAACATAATATCATCAACCTGCTGTAAATCTCCCTTCCAGTCAAGAATCTCCTTTCTTAACCTTGTGCGTTGTTCATCAACAGGAAGAAGGCATATTTCAGATAATAATTTCTTTACATTTCCTGACTTATATTTTTTCACATCAGCGGATCCAAACTGATCAGCATAGCCGTCGGAACACATATAAAGCATGTCACCTGGAAGAATCTCAACCGTCTGGTTTGAGAAAGTCTTTTTTTCACTTATGGCTGCCATACCAATAGGGAACCTGTCGCCTTTGTAAACAAACACTTCTCCCTTTCTGACAACATATAAGGGATTATAGGCACCAGCGAACTCTACTTTAAATTTTTTCCTGTCAAATGCAATGAGAGCCATATCCATCCCATCATTAATAGTCTCTTCATTCCTCTGCATCAGAGCTTTAAGCACCTCAGTATTTAACTGGTCAAGAATTGCGGAAGGTCGTGTAATACCATATTCCCTTACAACCTTATTTAGTGAGTTATGACCAATTATAGACATAAATGCTCCTGGTACTCCATGTCCGGTACAGTCACATACAGCAATGAACTGCTGGTCTCCGTTATCAAACATCCAGTAGAAATCACCACTTACAATATCTTTTGGCATGAACAGAACAAATGTATCCTGGAAAGAATCTTCGCGAGGCAGCATGGCACGTTGAATACGTTCAGCATACCTTATACTTGCTGTAATGTCCCTGTTTTTTTCTTCAATTTCCATACTCTTCTGAACCACCTCAGCGGTTCTCTCTTTCACTTTTTCCTCAAGAACAACCTTCTCCTTTATAAGGCTCTGTTCCCTTATTTTTATATAAGTAATTATGGAAATCACTATAATGAAAATTGAGGATAAGATAAACCACCATGTAAGGTAGAAAGGAGGTTTAATCATAAAATTAAAAATAACTGGTTTGGTGTTCCAGCTTCCCTCACTGTTACTGGCAATTACATTAAACGTATATTTTCCAGGCGGCAGGGCTGAGTAAATTGCCCTTGTTTGATCTGTAACCGGCCTCCAGTCATTATCTGCACCATCAAGTTTTACTTTGTATCTTACAACATCAGGATTTGTTAGACAAATACTGTAATAGTCAAACAATATTGACCTTTCCTTATAATTAAGCTTCATCCCTGAACTCATATCACGCGATTCATAATTTACCTGCATACCCATAATATGTGTCAGGGGGTCAAGCCCTTTGGTAAATAACCTTGATTGTCTGAGTTGTGTGGCACCATTTGCTGTTCCAAACCACAAATCACCGGAAGCACTTTTATACACCGCATTAGGACGGGTCTCAATGCCTGTGAAACCATTCCTTTCAGTATAGGAATAAATTCTTTTGCTGTCAGGGAAATACCTGTTAAGACCATTATTTGTGCCAATATAAATAGTTCCGTCTCCTCCGTCAGCAAGAAGGTTTATGCTGTTGGATAGTAACCCGTCGTTCTGGGTAACATTAGAAAGAACCGAATCATTCCTGAATGCAATGAGGCCTTCACCGGTTCCAATCCAGAGAATGCCCTTGTTGTCCATAACCATTGTTTTTGGAATAATTCCCGGGAGAGCTGCTACCGGTGTAAACTTTTCTTTCGAAGGATCATACTTTATTAATCCCGGCTTACCACCTTTGGGTTCTGTCCCTATCCACATAAACCCTTCCGGATCGCAATAGAGAGCAGTTATATAGCTTACAGTAAGGCTGTCCAGAAGAGTATATCTCCCGAAATTCTTTTCATTTATCGTACCCAATGCAACACCTTCATTTGTGCCAACCCACAGATGATTCTGCCGGTCAATTTCAAGAGCTTTTACCTGCCCGTCACGATGAAGTATTGAGTTAATATATGGTTGTGATTCAAATTTTGATGTCTTCATATTAAAAAGTATGACACCACCCTGATTTGTTCCGATCCAGATATTCCCATCCCTGTCTTCCCTCAGGAATTTAATCTCCTCAGAGATTGAACTTTTTTCCTGGTTATAAATTACAGGACTCTTACTCAAACCTGGCCAAAACCTCACAATTCCTCCATTAGTTCCAAGCCATACTCCATTTGTTTTATCAACCAGTATTGCATTAACATTAGGATCAGGAAGCATTTCCTTTTCATTTATAGTTAAAAAGGCATCGCCCTTGAAAATAGTTAGCCCATCGTCCCTGTCAGCAATCAGAATATTACCTTCGACATCTTCCAAAATATCGTTTATCTTTCTGGCCTTAAGTCCATTAGCTTCATTGAACTTTCTCAGACTGTCCCCTTCGGCAACGGCTACTCCTCCATCCCAGGTTCCGATCCATATTCTGCCACGGCTATCTTCAGTAAGACATGTTACTGTATTACTTGGGATACCTGCTTTAGGAAGATCAATAAAGTCCATTTTACTTTCGGACATGATGTATTTATAGAGCCCTCCGTTATAAGTCCCAAACCAGATGTTTCCTTTGGCATCATTAAGGATGCAGATAGTACTGAAATAAGTTGTAAGATGAGGCATCCTGTAGTTTTCGAATTTCATCCCAGCCTTATCAAATCTTCGCATTCCAACATCAGCAATACAAATAAACTCCCCTGATTTATTAAGATATGATCCTGAAACCTGATCGCTCAGACCATCTTTCCCTCTGAACTGTCTGGCCTTAATATGCTTTATATCATTAACCGGGAAGTCGGCAAGAATTGCTCCGTCACTAATTGATGTAAACCAGAGACATGTATCTTTCATTTCGACAATACTGGTAACATCACCATTGAGAGTAATTGAATCAAAAGCGGCCTGTTCAAATGTACGTCCGTTATACCGGCTTATGCTTCCGTTCAGATGGCCAAACCAGATATCACCTTCTGAGTCTTCAAGGATAGATTTTACACCTCCTATTGCCAAACCGTTTTTTGATGAAAAGTTCTCAAATTTCTTCCCGTCAAAACGTGAGACACCATTTGCTGTACCGAGCCAGATATAATCTTTTGAATCCTGAAGCAGTTTATATACCTTCTGTTCGCTAAGGCCCTCTTTAACACCGTAATTATCAAAAAAATATTTTTGTGCTTCTGCCTGATTAAATGAAACAATTAAAATAAGCAGAAGCCAGATAAGTATTCTTACCCGGCTCTTAAAAAAATTATTGTCTGACATAAAATACTATTTTGCTATAAAGAAGAATGTTCCATTCTCATCCTGCAAACCGGCTATTTTACCAAATTTAGGTTTCTGCTGGTTGTTATTTGTAACAGCAGCAGTCACAGATTTAACAACGCTTTCAATGGGGATACAGGCATTTTTATTATTAATGAGAGTATTAGCGAATGTCTGAGTAAATTGCGAATTATCAACTGCAAGCTCATACCCTGCCGATGAGAATACTTGTGCTGATTTGAATGCAGTTGCCTGAACATTATCGCAGGTTGGTTCATCATTTGCTGAACGCATAGCCTGATAGAAACTGGGACCCGATTCGCAGGCATCTGATACTACAAGAGTATGAGTAAGGTTGGTATAACTCTGCATACCTGCTTTCAGTGCGTTTATATTGAAATATGTAAACTCATCATCTCTTTTTGCATCAACAGGAATCCAGTAACCTACTTCGTTTATGAACTTACCATGACCAGCATACCATACCAGTAATGATTTAACCTGATTTGTTTTCACAAGGTCTCGAAGCTCGATATTGAAATACCTCTCCATTTCTGCCTTTGTCATATCTTTCTTGTGAATGATATTACTAATCACATAGTTGGCCAGAGCTCTCTGAATTGTACTAACATCTTTTATCGGCCCGTCAAGACTGGCAAAAGTTTCATAACTTGAGTTCTCAATAAAAACTACCCAGGTTTTTCCCATAGGATTGCTCTGAGCAAGCAATGCATTATCCCTGTTAATTTTGAATTCGGTTTCCTTCCTGTTACCGTAAATATCCTCAGCAATCACAGTAAACTTATTTATATTGGCAACTTCAATACTTGCCGTAAAACCAGGATTAAGCTGATCGCGTCTGTAACTTGCAATAACACCTCCTATTTCAATTGATTTTATCTGGCTGTCATCTTCAATTTTTCCTTCGACGAAAAGATTTGGTTTTAATTCATCCATCATAACCTGCCCATCTTCAGATGTATATGGAGCAACTATAGAGATCTTTGGCGGATTTATTTCGGTCCTGACCAACTTAAGATTAAGCACTTTTTCATTGTTGTAATCATCCCGTGCGAAAATTGAGATTGCATCTTTTCCTGTAACATCAATATTGGCAAGAAATTCATTTTCCCCGTTCTTCTTCTCCCCGAAAAGCATCTTCTGATCGTTGATAAGGAGAGTGTCGAGTTTACTCTTTTCTTTGATCTTACCCGAGATTGTCACACTGTTGATATTCCCTTTTATTTCAATAATGTTTCCGGCTATTGCCGGGCTGACAATATTTATTTCAGGAGGAACTGTCTCGCGGTTAAGTTCATATAAACGTGTTTGCGCCTCTTTTAAGAGTTTACGGGCTTTCATATCAAATTCGGAGAGCACTGTAATTTTATTGTAATCATCCATTGCCTTTTCCAGATTTAAAATCTCTTCATACGATTTGGCTCTTGCAAAATATGCATCCGGATTATCGGGTTTTAAAGATATAAACTTCGAAAAGTCATTGATTGCATTTGCATGCTGGTTAAACTCCTGATAGCACTGTCCTCTGAAAAGATAAAATATCGGATTAGTCGGATCAATTAGTATGTTTTTGGAGATATCGTTTATAGCATTAGGATAATCAAGATTTTTCTTAAAAACGTTACTCCTTACCAGATACGCATCCGTATTTCTGTCATCAAACTTCAGTACCTCGTTGCATTGCTCCATTGCTCCCTCAGGGTCCGTTTTTATTAGTAGTTCTGCAAGAGCAAGCCTCGGACTGGCCAGCTTTTTATCTTTTGAAATAGCTTTCTCAAGCTCTTTCTTCCCGAGAATCTCGTTATTAAGTTTCACATAACATATTCCACGGTAATAATAATTCAAAGGGGAATCCTTTATAATTACAGCAGTATCTGATACTTTCAGAGCCTGATCATACTTCTCAAGTCCAATTAATGTAATGACTTTCTCAGCGTAAATTGAGGCATTACGTTTATCAAGACCTGAAGCATGGTTCAGGAAAGCCAGTGCTTCTTCAAACTTGCCCATTTTATTACAGACAGTTCCAAGGCTAACCAATACATTGACATTTTTAGGTTCAAAAACCCTTGATTTATCATAATCGGTTTTAGCTTCATTGAATTTATTAAGCTTTTCATAAGCCTGACCCCGTGAAAAATAATAATCTGCGTTGGATGGTTCCAATCCGATTGCATTGGTAAACTGAACAACTGCATCGTCATATTTCAGGTTTTCAACAAACTCATTCCCAGCTTTGAAAAATTTCTTACCATTCTGACCAAAAGTACAGACTGATGCAAATGCCAGAATAGTTACCAGAAAAAATATTCTATTTTTCATATTCATAAAACTAAATTGTTAACAAACCAATTATCAAAAATACATATATCTTTTGTAAAAATCAATCCTTAACCCATTTACTTCCTTCATTGGAAATCATTTCCAGTGAACATACCCTGAAGTTTGACGTTGAGAATATTTTCCCCTCAATATCAGGAGCCTTGATTCCGGAAATAAAATCGGTTTTTCCGTAAAAAATCCTGGCTTCGTCCCATAAACCTGCTGAAATAAAATGATTCAGGACTGAGGCCCCACCTTCAATCAACAATGATTGAATACCTGTACTATAAAGGTATTCAATAACCTGCGCTGATGATGTTCTATTTCTATCCAATTTCACTTTTAGCATATCTCCATTAACTGCATCAACATTTTCAGTAAATACAATATCTATGCCATTTGTTTCTTTTGCAGATACTTCATTCCCTATTTGTCCTGAAAAGCTAAGTATCAGCCTCAATGGATCTTTGCCTTTCCATAACCTCACATTCAAACGGGGATGATCAACTCTTAAAGTACCTGCACCAATAAGGATAGCCTGTTCTGTTGAACGCCATTTGTGAACAAGGCTCCTTTCTGGTTTGCCCGATATCCAGTTTGGCCCTGGATTATGACCTTCACTTCTTAATTTATCGATAAATCCATCAGCACTCTGTGCCCACTTAAGGGTTATATATGGCCTTCCTTTTTCATGAAATGTAAAAAACCTTCTGTTGAGATATCTGCACTCTTCTTCCAAAACTCCGGTTGTTACATTACAACCTGCCTCTTTTAGTCTCCTGATTCCTTTCCCGGATACTTTTTTGCTGGTGTCAGATGTGCCAATTACAATCCTGGGTATTTTATATGCCACTATCAGATCAGCACATGGTGGAGTTTTACCTGTATGAGAACAAGGTTCAAGACTCACATAAAGAGTTGAATCTTTAAGCAGTCCTTTATCCCTGACTGAATTTATTGCATTAACCTCGGCATGATGATCGCCTGCTTTCAGATGATACCCCTCTCCTATAATTTTCCCGTTATTTACAATAACCGATCCAACAATAGGATTAGGATAGGTCAGACCTTCGGCATTAACTGCCAGATCAAGGCACCTTCTCATGAATTTTATATCATCAATCTCCTGCATTTAACTGAAAGTGTTACTTTTGACACATGAGTGTCAGCATTAAAACAATAAATGATATCCGGTCTTATATTTCTAATGAACTTAAAGGAATCTATCCTGACTACGAAATAATTGCCCTTTCAAATATTATTATCAAGACTGTAACCGGTTCGTCAAAGTTGCATCTTCTTGCTTTACCAGAACAGAGAATCTCTCAAACCCTGATCCGTAAAATTACTAATATTTGTACTGAACTTAAAACCGGCAAACCCATCCAATACATTTTTGGAGAAACAACTTTTTATAATTGTTACATAAACCTGAGTGAAGCTACACTTATCCCTCGTCAGGAAACGGAGGAGCTTGTTGATCTGATAATCAAAGAAAACAGAGGCTTCAAAGGCAATATTACAGATATCGGAACCGGTTCAGGATGCATTGCCATTGCGCTTGCGGCTAACCTGCCGGGATCCTCCGTAACTGGTATTGATATTTCTGCAGAAGCACTTAAAATTGCTGAAAAAAACAGCAGACAGAATAATGTACCTGCAACATTTATAGAGGCCGATATTTTTTCTTTTGATAAAGACCTGATTGCAAAAACAAATATTATTGTCAGTAATCCTCCTTATGTCAGGGAGAAGGAAAAACAATTCATGAATAAGAATGTAATTGATTTTGAGCCCCATTCAGCCCTGTTTGTACCTGATTCAGACCCACTTGTTTATTATCGCAGAATACTTGAAATTGCAGAACAGGTATTAATGCCAGCCGGTAAAATTTACTTCGAGATAAATGAGGCTTTTGGAAGGCAGATGATTGAATTACTTCAATTATTCAATTACACCGATCTCCTGATCATAAAAGATATTAACAACAAAGCAAGGATTATAAAAGGAATCAGACATGCCTGATAACACTAATTATAAAATTGCGCTTTCAAAAGCAATGACCCTTTGCTCCCGCAGTGAATATTGTTCGGGCGATATTCGGAAAAAACTGCAGTCATGGGGCGTGGGGTGCGGAGATGAAGAATTGATAATCGATGCCCTGGTGAAAGAAAAATTCCTTGATGATGAACGTTATGCAAGAGCATTTGTAAGGGATAAATTCAGGCATAATAAATGGGGAAGAATAAAGATATCAGCTCATCTCAAGGCCAAGGGTATAACAGGAGATAATATAGGAGAAGCCCTCAGGGAAATTGACAATGAAGAATATATTTCCCTGATAAGCAATCTTATCCTGGCGCAGAGAAAAAAAACCAAAGCAAAGAATCAATTCGATCTTAAGGGAAAATTATTCAGATATGGTTTATCAAAAGGATTTGAGAATTCCATCTTGTATGATATCCTGAATGATACTGAATAAATTATTTACTTACTGCATAAAAAATCCGCACGTTTCATTAAATACTTAATAATTCAATTACACAGGTCCCATCTGAATTTATCTGCAAAATCAGCGGGAATTGTGTTATTTCAGCTGTAAAAAAAATTGTATTTGTTTATGACCTGGTTATAGCATACAGGAATAATTAAGACAATCCTGTAAATATCTGTTTTATGAACGGAAAGAATGAGATTATAAAAATTACAGAGGATACTGTTATGTCTAAAATAATCAGTTGTCTGTACAATTCATGGTGATTTAAATAATACCATGAAAAGAATAATCTTAGTAACAGTTGTGAAGCAAAGAAAATGAATATCCTCATTCCATAAGTATTCCATTGATATGCTTCTGCAACTTTCCCCCTCACAATCAATGAGAAGCTATGTGACAACCCGCAGGAGATACACTTTTCTCCTGTCATCATCTCATGGATACATTTTACAGGGTGGTTCTCTTTTTCAGGAGAAAAGATACCTGAATAAGCAATAATAAGCAAAATTATAAAAGCAATAAAAATATTTATCTTCAGATAAGGCTGATCTCTCAACCTTATCCAAAACTCCACTAACGGGTTACTTTTTCTTTTTGAGAGAATCATTAGTCTGAGTATTCACTTTCTCCAGATCTTCAAGTTGCCTTTCCTTGTCTTCCTTATCTGATGAAGTGTTTATTTCAACTTTTTCCCCGTTGCTTTCAACCTTGATGGAGATATTGGCATCTTCAAGCTCCTTAATAACATTTTCCTGAACATCATTTATGACATTCTGGATTTCACCGGGCCACTTATCAGCTTTCTGTGCAATTTTGCCAGCAATAAATACCTGCGAAAATGCGATAAGTGAGGCAATTATTCCAATTATGAGACCAGCGAGTAATAAGCCCCGTGGTCCGTTATTCCTTGCTGCCTGTGATAGTCCGACAGAAGCCAGAACAATGGAAATTATTCCCGGAATTATTGCAATTACTCCAATGCAGGGAATTACTGAAAATACAAATGTTATTATAGCTGTAATCAGGGCAGCGATTCCCAGACTTTGTCCTGAGTTGTTTCTTACTTCTTCCATGATCTGTTAATTTTCTTGTTATTATTCAATCTGTTTTTAGGATATTAACTATATCCTGTTCTAAAGACGTTGTCGGATTTTCAATGATGCGTCCGGCTTCAATATTATTTTTAAAAATTATGAATGTTGGAACTCTCTGGATATTAAGTCCTTCATATTCACCAACAGGAGAAAGCTTAGCATTATCAACACCAATGAAGGTTACATTAATCAACGGGAAATGCCATAAATCGAGTATTCTCATGAATCGGGGGACCTCTCGTCTGCTGTCAGGGCACCAGGTTCCCATTACTATTTTGATGGTTAATCCTTCCTTACTTATATCTGTTAACTTATTAACAGCATCACTGTTAAAACTGTATTCATCATAACCTTTAAAATACCAGGAAGCATATGGCTCACGTTCTAGCATAACTTTGTTTACATATCCCAAAAGCCAGGTTGATTGTTCCGAAAAGTCAACTTCCGGAACTCCTTTATTTTCAATTGCCTGCCTGTTGTTGTTGGTTGGTCTTGTTGTTATGCACCCGGATAAAACCAATAAGAGCAAAATATATTTCAATAAGTTCTTCATTGACTGTATATTATTAAATCAGCAAGAAATATTTCAAATCCTAATATACATAATTTCCTATTCAATTGCATTAAGAAGAATCTCAAGAATCTGCTTCGCAGCTTTTGCGACAGATGTACCAGGTCCGAATATTGCAGCTACTCCTGCATCATATAGAAACTGGTAATCATGTGGAGGTATAACACCTCCGGCTATTACAATAATATCTTCTCTTCCCAGTCGCTTAAGTTCGCTTATAACCTGTGGAATGAGAGTTTTATGGCCGGCAGCAAGGCTTGAAACACCCAGAACATGAACATCGTTCTCTACTGCCTGTTTTGCTGCTTCAGCCGGAGTCTGGAACAACGGTCCAATATCCACATCAAAACCGATATCGGCATAACCGGTTGAGACAACCTTTGCACCACGATCATGTCCATCCTGTCCCATTTTCGCGATCATTATCCTGGGTTGACGACCCTCTTTTCCTGCAAAACGGGCAACAAGGGCCCTGGCTTCATCAAAGTCTTTATCTGATTTATACTCTGATGAATAAACACCTGATATTGTTCTTATCACTGCTTTATACCTCCCTGCTATTTTTTCACATGCATTAGAAATCTCACCAAGGCTGGCGCGTTTTGCAGCCGCCACTATTGATAATTCGAGAAGGTTACCCTCGCCTGTTGAAGCCGATTTAGTAATAGCTTCAAGGGCAGCCTGACATTCTGCTTCGTTGCGTTCAGAACGAAGCTTTGTTAACCGCTTTATCTGTGAATCGCGGACAGCCGTATTATCAACTTCAAGTGTATCGAGCGGATCTTCCTTTTCAAGCCTGTAACGGTTTGTACCTACAATTATCTGAACCCCGGAATCAATTTTTGCCTGAGCCCTTGCAGCTGCCTCTTCAATTCTCATTTTTGGAACACCCGACTCTATAGCTTTTGCCATTCCTCCTAATGACTCAATCTCAGTGATATGTTCCCAGGCTCTCTTAACAATCTCATCTGTCAGTGACTCCACATAGTATGACCCTGCCCATGGATCAATTGCTTTGCAAATGTTTGTTTCTTCCTGAATATAAATCTGGGTATTCCTTGCAATTCGTGCAGAGAAGTCTGTCGGCAGAGCCATCGCCTCGTCAAGTGCATTGGTATGAAGGCTCTGAGTATGGCCAAGAGCGGCTGCCATTGCTTCAATGCATGTCCTGCCAACATTGTTGTATGGATCTTGTTCTGTGAGACTCCAGCCTGATGTCTGACAATGGGTTCTGAGTGCAAGTGATTTTGGATTTCTCGGATTGAATCTGCTTACAATCTTAGCCCAAAGCATTCTTGCAGCTCTCAATTTGGCAATCTCCATGAAATGGTTCATCCCTATGGCCCAGAAAAAAGATATCCTTGGTGCAAATGTGTCAATATCAATCCCTGAATTGATTCCTGCCCTTAGATATTCCAGTCCGTCGGCAAGAGTGTATGCAAGTTCAATATCGCAGGTTGCACCAGCTTCCTGCATATGATATCCTGATACGCTTATTGAATTGAACTTCGGCATTTTAGCTGAAGTATATTCAATAATATCAGCAATGATCCTCATTGAGAATTCAGGAGGGTAGATATAGGTATTCCTGACCATAAACTCTTTAAGGATATCATTCTGGATTGTGCCGTTAAGTTCTTCAAGGCTGGCACCCTGCTCAAGTGCGGCCACAATATAAAAAGAGAGAATCGGAAGAACGGCTCCGTTCATCGTCATCGATACTGACATTTTATTAAGTGGTATGCCGTCAAATAAAATGTTCATATCGAGAATTGAGTCAACAGCAACCCCTGCTTTACCAACATCCCCTGCAACCCTCTCATGATCCGAGTCGTATCCCCTGTGGGTTGCCAGATCAAAAGCAATCGACAATCCCTTTTGCCCTGCTGCAAGATTCCTCCTGTAAAATGCATTTGATTCCTCTGCAGTTGAAAACCCAGCATACTGGCGTATGGTCCAAGGAAGTATGGTATACATTCCCGAATATGGGCCTCGAAGAAAAGGTGGTAATCCGGCAGCATATTCAAGATGTTTCATTCCGGCAAGATCATCTTTTTCATAAACTCCTTTGACAGCAATACGTTCAGCAGTCATCCATTCTTTGTTGCTTCCGGTTGCTGCCTCCCAAACATGAAAATCCTGTTTCTTGAATGGAAGATCTTTCAGGTCATTGTATTTAAAATGCGGTTTCATTTTTCTGTTTGGGTTTCAACCTGTTATTCCAAGACGTGAGTTAAAGAGTTTCAGAGTCTCAACCACATCTGACCGGATACTAATAAAATCATTAATCCCTTTTGCTTTCAAATCTTCAATAGATGGAGGAGTGCCTGCTATGACAACAATTGTCTTTTCTTTAAGTTTTGAAAATATTTCCGGGGCATAGATCATATATTCTTCATCAGAGCTGCATACAACAACAATGTCAGCTTCTGATTTGACGGCTTCACTTATCCCATCATCTACTCTCTCAAAACCAGAATTATCAATGACTTTATAACCAGCACACCCAAAGAAATTTGCAGAAAACTGAGCCCGGGCTTTCCGCATTGAATGATTCCCGATTGTAAATAGAAATACAACAGGCTGAAAGTGCGACTTGTCGACAGCCATTCTTATCTTTTCATATTCCTCTGCTGCCCTGAAGATAGTGATTGGCTCAATTTCAAAATCCCCTTTTGGTAAACTACCTTTAATAGGATTTAAAGGATTTGTCTGAGAAGATATTTTCTCTCCAGGATCAGGAAACTGATTTGTACCAACAAGTATTGTCTTTCTTACTGAAATATCTCTCCGCCGGTCCGAAGCCGATTCAGATAACTCCCTCTGAATATATCCTTTCTCCAGAGCCTGAACAAATCCACCCTGCTCCTCAATTTTCAGGAATAACTTCCATGCGTTATCAGCAATGAGATATGTAAGATTCTCAATATAATATGAACCTGCACCTGGATCAGCCACTTTATCAAAATATGACTCTTCCTTAAGTATAAGTTGCTGATTGCGGGCAATCCTTTCTGAAAATTCATCAGGCTGACCGGAGGCTGTATTAAAACTTTCGACAGTGAGTGAATTGGTACCCCCAAGTATTGCCGACATAGCTTCAGTCTGAGTTCGCAACATATTTACATATGGATCATAAACTGTTTTATTCCAGCGACTTGTTGAACAATGAATTTCCATACTGCAGGCATTCCTGTTCTCCGGCTTATACCCCTCAGTTACTACTGACCACAAAAGACGGGCAGCCCTTAATTTTGCAATCTCACCAAAATAATTTGATCCTATTCCAAAACTGAACCGCATTGAGGTGGCTGCAATATCAGGTTTTATTCCCCTGTCAGTCAGCTGAGTCATATATTCTTTACCCATAGAAATGGCAAATGCCAGCTGCCTGACTATATCCGCACCTGCATTGTTAAAATATGATGCATTAATATGTATTGTCCTGAAGTCTGGAAGAACCGAGGCAGCCGCTGTTACCGAGGTGAGGTAGTCAAACCCTTCATTCAATGGGACACAGAGTGTCCCGTTTACCATAAGTCTGCTTATAGGATCAGCTTCAAATGCACCTTTAATATTGTCCGAACCAGGTCCTGACCCATTAACTTTCTTTACGACAAGATCAACTAATTCTTTTGCTTTACCGTTACAAAAAAAATTAATCTCAATATTTTCGGTATTAATATCTTTAAGAAGCAGGTCAAAATTCTTCTCACAGACTGACTCCGGATCATCAATAATGAATCCCAGTGAATCAACTCCCTTCATCATTATATCAATAGCTTTCTGATTAGCTGCAGGATAATCTGAAACAGTAATGTTTTGCCTTACAAGCCAGATGTTGTCATTAGGTTTCTTCCCTCTGATAAATGGAAATTCTCCTGGCAGGGAATCAATGTACATAAGCTTCTCCAAGTCCTCATTCCTGTAAAAGGGCATAACATCAAATCCCTCATTTGATTTCCAGACCATCCTCCTGTTGAAATCAGCACCTTTAAGGTCAGATGTGATCTTATCCATCCACTCTTTTGTGGAAACCGGGGGAAATTGATCAAATAAATTTTCCTCTTTTGTCATTATAACAAAAAATAGTTGAACCTAACAAATATATCAAATCAAGCTTTTACAAAGAAACAATCTGAATAACAGAACAAATTTGTATACTTTTATTTACCCGCAAACTCCATCAGATAAGATTTAATAAACGGATTAAGATCTCCGTCAAGAACGGCCTGCACATTCCCTGTTTCATGGTTTGTACGAAGGTCCTTAATCATCTTATATGGATGCAGAACATAGGATCTGATCTGCGAACCCCACTCTATTTTTTTCTTTTCACCTTCAATCTTGGACTTTTCTTCCTGCTGCTTTCTCAGCTCAATCTCATAGAGCTGTGATTTTAAGATTTTTAAAGCATTCTCTTTATTATTCAATTGTGACCTGGTCTCCTGGTTTTCAATAACCAGTCCCGAAGGATGATGCCTCAACCGGACAGCTGTTTCAACTTTATTTACATTCTGACCCCCTGCACCACTTGAGCGGAAAGTCTCCCATGTAATCTCTGAAGGATTGATTTCAATCTCAATATTATTATCAACCAATGGAGAGATAAAGACTGATGCAAAAGTAGTTTGCCTTTTACCCTGGGAATTGAATGGAGATAACCTGACAAGCCTGTGGACTCCATTCTCACATTTTAGGTAACCATATGCCCGTTCACCCTCTATCTCAATCGTAACCGATTTAATGCCAACCTCATCTCCCGGCTGAAAGTCCAGTTCCTTTGTCTTGTAATTATTCCTTTCTGCCCAGCGAAGATACATCCTCATGAGCATTGCTGCCCAATCATT
>CAZXFB010000075.1:0-16014 GCA_964639725.1 uncultured Rikenellaceae bacterium | reverse complement strand
TTGCGTTGCATTATTACCACAGACACGTAAAGACTACAAACTTTAAATAATTAAAAATGAAAACAATTGTAATTTATTATTCAAACAAAGGCAGCAATAAATACTTGGCCGGTAAAATTTCAAAAGAAATATCATGCTCAATAGAAGAAATTAAGCCAAGACTGAATATTTTTCTTCTGTTCTTAATGAATATACATTTAGGAATTAAGCCACTGAAGCGAAATATTAAAGAATATGATAAAGTAATTTTATGCGGACCCATTTGGATGGGTAAGCTTATTCCACCTTTGCGTAGCTTTATCAAAAAGTATAATAATGAACTCAATAAATTGATTTTCGTTACTTGTTGTGGTAGCACAGATGATAAAAAATATGAAAAATTCGGACATGGTCTGGTATTCAAAGAAATAGAAAACATACTAAAGGATAAATGTATTCTTTGTCAGGCATTTCCAATTGGTTTGGTTTTACCCGATGGCCAAAAAGAAGATACTGATGCCTTTATGAAAACTCATTTGAATGATGAGAATTTTAAAGGTGAAATCCAAGTAATATTTGATAGTTTCATTACCAAGATAAATGAAACTATTTGATAATCGTTTATTACTGAGATTGTGTAATTTAATTATTAAATGTTTCTATTCTTAAAATGAAATAGTGAAACTATACACGAATGCACAACACACGATATAAAAAATTGCCGGAATAGCAGGCTATTCCAGGGTTGTAACCCGCTTCAACTTTCGTGTAACTTGACATGCAATCGCCCGCAATCGGCAACTTTCCATACCACCAAACGTTAAGCACAATGGTAAAAATCGCTACATACCAATAAATTTTTGACAAATGGAAGCAGTAATAAAAATCGAACGACTTAAAAAAAGATATGGCGAATTGACTGCCGTTGATGGAATTAGTTTCGATATCAACAGTAATGAAATATTTGGACTATTGGGTCCAAACGGTGCAGGAAAAACAACCACAATCTCTATGATTTGTGGATTATTACCTGTTACAGAAGGTGAAATAACTTTTGCAAATTTTAAAGGTAAAGACAAAAAATCATTGATTGGATATTGCCCCCAGGAAAACATTTTTTACCCAAAATTGACTTGTTTGGAACAATTGCTATTCATAGGTCAAATGTATGGAATACCATCAAAAACAGTAAAACCTAGAGCTGTTGAATTATTAAATCTTTTAGGACTATCTGATAAATCTCATGTGAGAGCCGGTAAATTATCGGGTGGAATGAAACGAAGACTTAATATTTGCTTCGCTCTGATTCATGACCCCGAAATTCTTATCCTCGATGAGCCTGAAGCTGGGTTAGACCCACAAAGCAGAATACTCGTACGTGACTTCATTAAAGCATATAGCAATCAAAAAACAGTCATCCTTACTACTCATAACATGGATGAAGCCGAACGATTATCAGATAGAGTTGCTATAATTGACCATGGAAAATTGCTATTGTTGGATACCCCTGACAACCTAAAACGAACTGTTGGTGAAGGTGATATTCTCGAATTGGTTTTAGATAATAGTAGTGAAAATTCGATGAAAATATTTTCAGAAAGTATTAAATTGCTTAACATGAGTATTAGAGTAAATGCAGATGCTTTATTTATTAAGCATTCAAATATCATTGAACAATTGTCAGAAATAAAAAACTTAGCAGAAAAGAACGGATTAAAAATCGCTGAAATAAAACTTCGTGCAAATACCCTTGAAGATGTATTTATTCACTTAACCGGTAGAAATCTGCGTCAATGAAAACAATAAATATCATATTAAAAAGCTTAAAAGAGCAAATACGCAGCTACTGGCTACTTTTGCTCTCTTTATCCATGGGACCTTTCTTTATCTTCGTTTACTTCCTCATCATGGAATCATCAAAACCGCAATACACTGTTTTGGTGGTAAATAATGACAAAGGAATATTGTTAGGCGAACTAACTATTAATCATGGTAATGATTTGATGGCATGCTTAAAAACCTTTAAAGTTGATTCAATCGCCCTTCCGTTAACAGTTAATGAAGTAACAGACAAGACAATTGGCATCGAAACTTTGAAAAACAAAAAAGCTGATGCTTTAATTATTATTGACACCTCGTTTTCTCAATCAATACTAAAAATAAAATTGGGCGATACCACTTCTTTGGTTAATGTTGAATTTTTCGGGGATTTGACTAATACCAATTATCTGATTAGCGCAGTATGGGCAAACGAAATAGTAAACGAATTCGCATTACATACAACCAATAATAAAAGGATTGTTAATTTAAATGAAACGGCATTGGGTACTTCGGCAACTGTAAGCAGTTTTGATATGATTGTTCCGGGGATTCTTATTGTGTCATTAATAATGCTGATGTTCACTGCAAGTATTGCATTTGTATCCGAAGTTGAAAACAAGACCATGATGAGATTAAAACTTTCAAAACTAAGTGTTTTTGAATTTTTGACAGGAATTAGTTCTGTCCAATTACTTGTTGGGGTTGCTTCTGTTTTATTAACCTTATTAACTGCAATAATGCTTGGTTTTAAATATGAAGGCTCTATGACGATTATGATTATCATTGCCAGTTTGACGAGTTTATCCATTATAGCATTTAGTCTGATTATTGCAGCAATAACCAAAACAGCCAATGAAGTGCTGGTTGTCGGTAATTTCCCGATGTTCTTATTCATGTTTTTTACCGGTGCTGCATTTCCGTTAAAAAGCGATGCATTGTTTACAATAGCTGGTTATCCTGTAAATATTCAAGGATTAATGACACCGACACACGCCATTTCAGCGTTAAACAAAACACTGATAATGAACATGGATATATTCAGTATTATTCCTGAGATTATTTCAATCATTGTTTTAACGATGTTGTATTTTTTAATTGGGGGAATTATTTTTAAACAGAGACATTTAAAACTTTCATAATGAAAATAATAAACAAAATAACAAATGGAATATTATTGATAGTTATTGGAATAATGCATTCCCATTTGGCTTTTTCCCCAGATGGACTTGGAAATCAATTTCTGAAATTTTCAAATACATTAAAATTAATAGAAGAATATGAAAGCTGTAATTTGTACTAAATATGGACCACCCGAAGTTCTTCTACTCAAAGAAGTTGAAAAGCCTACACCAAAAGACAATGAATTACTAATAAGAATACACGCAGCTACAGTAACATCAGCGGACGTGCGAACTCGAAATTCTACATATGCTCCCTGGGTCTGGCTATTAATGAGAATGATAATTGGTTTTACAAAACCAAAAAAAGTTATCCCAGGGGATGAGTTTTCTGGTGAAATTGAATTAACAGGAAAAGACGTTACACTATTTAAGAAAGGTGATAAAGTTTTTGGAATAAATTGGGAAATTGGTTTTGGTGGTGCTACTGCTGAGTACAAATGTTTACCTGAAGATGGGATGTTGACCATAAAACCTACCAACATGACCTTTGAGGAAGCCGCTGCCGTACCGTTTGGTGGGCTTACAGCCTTACATTTACTGAGGAAAGGAATGATACAAAGCGGACAGAAAGTTCTTGTCTTTGGAGCTTCTGGAAGTGTCGGCACGTTTGCAGTACAACTTGCCAAGCACTTTGGATCAGAAGTAACTGGTGTATGCAGTACCCAAAATTTAGAAATGGTAAAATCAATTGGCGCTGATAAAGTAATTGATTACACCGTAGAGGATTTTACGAAAAACGGACTGACCTACGATATCGTTTTCGATGCAGTACTCAAGACTTCATTTTCACGATGTAAAAGATCGTTAAAACAAAGAGGGGTCTATTGTACAGTTGACTGGCCCTTGCTTGAAGCACTATGGGCATTATTGATAGGGAAGGAACGAGTTGTCTTTGGTGTAGCAGCAAAGAGAATCAATGATTTAGTATTCCTAAAAGAGCTTATTGAAGCAGGAAAGTTGAAGTCGGTCATTGATAAATACTATCCGATAGAACATACTGCTGAGGCACACAGGTATGTCGAAAAGGGGCACAAAAAGGGAAATGTGGTTATAAAAATAAATTGAAATATAATAACGAACACATAACATGCACAAGGTTATGATTACATCTCAACTAATCAGAACTAAATATGGAAAACAGATTTATAGAGACTCCAGTAATATCAATTGACAATCCCACATGCAATAAATGTGGTCTTTGTTCAAAAATTTGTCCAATTAGGGTTTTTGATTTTAAAAAAGGGAAAATCCCTGATATTCAAAACAATGATGAATGTGTATTGTGCGGACAATGTTTATGTGTGTGCCCCACAAATTCAATAAATCATAGTGGTTTTGATAAATCAAACTTCATAGGCACAAACAATAAGCAAGCATTAAATGCAGACTTTGCTTTTTACTTGCTAACTCAAAGACGGTCTTTGAGGAATTACAAAAAAGAGATACCATCAATTGAGCTATTAACTAAAATTATAAGCATCGCCGGCTATGCTCCAAGTAGCCCACATCATAGAGTTGGTTGGGTTAGGAATGCCGTTGTTGTTACAGGCTATGATAACATGAAAGTGGTTTCAGATAATTCCGCTGACTACATGGAAAAGTTGATTAAGATGTTAGGAAGCTGGTACATGAAATTAGCAGCAAAATATGACGACAGGGCAAAAGCAGCATTGGGCATTGTTCCCAGTTTTAAGGATGCATTAAATGAGTACAAAAAGGGTAACGATATGATTACGTATAATGCTCCTGCTGCTATTTTTCTCCATGCGCCGATAAAATCTTCGACACCTCAAATAGACTGTGATGCTGCTTGCCTGCAAATACAATTATATGCTGAGGCAAATGGACTCGGAACCTGTTGGAATGGCTTAATACAGGGAGCAGCATCAGGGGATCATTTAAAAGGATTTAAAAAATTAGAGAAATTCTTAAAAATACCTGAAGGTCATAAATGCTATGCCGCAATGACAATTGGTTTTCCTTCGGTTAAATTACACAGCACACCAGAGAGAAAAACAGAAATAACATGGATAAATTGACAAAAACCCTGTGCATAACATGGACAATGCTAAGTTGTTTGTCACACTTTTTGCTTTTGTTACAGCCAGGACTTAAAACTTTGACAAATCTCACTTATCATGACAAATTCTATGTATCGGGACAGATTTAAAATAAGCACAAATGCTTCTATGTTGTAAAACAAGACTTCAGACTAATATTTTTAAAATTTCTATTTACAATATCTATAAAAACAACCTTCTATGAGCAGATTCGAAGTTAGAACTGCATTGCCTTGTTTAGTTTATAATAGAAGTGAGCTGTAGCCTAACAATTACAGGTTCATTAAAAGAACTGTAGCATTTGTGTAACAGTCTCACTTAATTGTCTGCTTTTATAGAGAATTTTTTATTGTTCAATTAAACGTTGGTATGCTACTTTATTTGTTAATACAAATCGTATTCTACTTAAAAGCTTCTTTGCTATTTTAATAATGGCTTTGTTTGAATCCATTCTTTGTAAATACGTTAGGTAACTTTTCATCAACAATGGATCATTTCTTATTGCAGTCCATGAATTTTCAATAATTGCACTCCTTAATACACCATGTCCTCGCGAAGTTAGATCTCCGTTTTTTTCTTTCTCTCCTGAAGATTTTGTTGATGGGACCAGTCCAATGTAACCACACATCTTATCAAGATTGCTAAAACGATCAATCGTTTCAAGTTCTGTTAATATGGTCATAGCTGTCAATAATCCTATACCAGGAATACTTTTCAATAGAGTTACCTGTTCCTTATATGTTGGTGTTTGCGAAAGTGCCCGGATTTGCTGGGTTACTTTCAAGATCGAAGAGCGAAGATTTTTAAATTCTGAGATTAATAGATGTAATGCTTCTTTACCACTTTCTACATCAAACTCCAGACTCTCAAGCCAGTTCATAAATCGAGTTGACCAATGAGTCTTGGATTGTGTGAATACATCATCAATATTTATTCCATAAAAGAACAAAAAGGATTTAATCCTATTTTTATATCTAGTCATATCTTTCACTAGCATAGTCCTGGTTCTTAGTAGACTTCTATCCCTTTGGGTTTGAATAGTTGGCGTATAAATTGGAACAAGTGTCCCAGTGCTCAGTGATCTGGCAATTTTTCGACTATCTCTTTTATCTTCTTTTTGAACTCGTTCTTTATCAGTTGTTGGAATATCTGCCGGGTTAACTACAATAGATCTTACACCTAAGGATGTCAATTTATCATGGATCCAGAAACCACAGAATCCTGCTTCATAGGCTGAATGATAATTACCGCCCGGAAAATTGCTCTTAAGATAATTATACAAAACTTCCGGATTTGGCGGTTGAGTAAAGGTCTTATAAAAAGTGTCTTCTGCCATTATTGTAACTTTCCAACTCTTTTTGTGGACATCAAAACCTGCATAAATGTTTTGTCCTGTAAAATCAATTTTCTTAACTTGTGCTTCCATAAGTTTCAGATATTATTGGGTGAATACTTCGTAACTATTCAAATCTAATAACTATTCTGAAACTTATGTTTTTACAAACATAGGGCCTAACAACGCTGGTATAGGTAATAAGCTTGTCACAATTTTTGCTCGCCACCCCTGACGATGATGCGCATGTCAGGACTTTCAGCTTGACAATTTTATCTTGACGAATAACTTTTAACTTATCTACCAAATTCGTTATTCCGGCTCTGGACAAATCCGTGCTAAAGAGACAATTAAATCTTTCGCCATGACTCTCTGACGCTTCCTTCGGTCGGTCAGGGCAGGTGCAAAAATTGCGCCATGGTATCGTCTCACTAAATGTGTAAAAAAAGATAAACAAACTTAATCTTAATTAAAATGATTCATACCTTTAACATCAATTGATCTGCTTTACGTTTTTAACAAAAAATGATTAACAATATATATTAGGCATTATAATTATTTATTATGAAAAGGTTATTGTTTTTATTAGCTGTTTTTTGCACACTTCAAGCAAATGCACAGTCTTACTCAATCAGGTTTACTGGAACAGGCTTATCGAGTGTAAAAGTTCAGAACCTGACAACAGGCGTTGTTGTCGATGTACCCGCAGGTGATGATTTACTCTTGTCAGTAATTACAGGTATTCCTGAAGTTAATAAGAAATCCTCACTAATGAAGATATATCCGAATCCTATGACAGATAAATCAACTCTTGAGATTCTTCCTCCCGTAGCCGGCGATGCAATTATTTCTGTTTGCGATATGACCGGAAAAGTATTAACTCAATATAAGGGTTATATAGAAAATTACACTCAGGAATTCAGCCTTTCCGGTATTAAAAACGGATTACATATAATTACTGTTCAGGGTAATGGTTATCAATTCTCAGAGAAATTGCTTTCCAATAGAAAATCCACCGGGAAAGCAAATATTGTAAAGTTCAGTAGCAATATTCAGGCAGTTGCTGAAAATAAATCAATATTGGATTCCAAAGGAGTTCAGGGTAATGTTAATATGAATTATACCTCCGGGGAGAGATTAAAATATACGGCCGTATCAGGTAATAACAGCACTGTGATGACAGACATACCTGCAGCAGACAAAACAGTAACTTTTGCTTTCACAGAAAGCAAAGACGGAGATAATAACTACTATCCTGTAGTGCAGATTAACACACAGCTCTGGATGGCAGAGAACCTTAAAACAACCAAATACAACGATGGTTCAGCAATACCCAATATAACAGCTAATACTGCATGGGAAGCATTAACCACAGGTGCTTACTGCGATTACGATAATACTCCCGCAAATTCAACTATTTATGGAAGACTGTATAATTGGTATGCAGTAGATAATAATGCGGCTACAAAGGTGGCAAGCAACGGGGGTAAAAATGTATGCCCTACAAGCTGGCATGTACCTACTGATACCGAGTGGACAACCTTAATCGACTATTTGGGAGGAGTAAGTGTTGCCGGTGGCAAACTTAAAGAAACAGGCACAATCCATTGGCTAAGTCCTAATACTGGAGCAACCAATGAAACGGGTTTTACAGCCCTGCCGGGTGGCCGCCGTATCGGCAATGGAACGTACGACAACGTTGGGTACTACGGTTTTTGGTGGAGTGCTACGGAGTATTCTACGACGGATGCCTGGTACAGGTACATGGGCTACGGTAGCATCGTTGGTTTCATTAGCAGCTACCTTAAGCGAAATGGCTTTTCTGTTCGTTGTGTTAGGGATTAGCCCTTCCTATGCAGCTAGAGTCCCGTTTTTTGCACCGGTAAATAAGAGGGGCATTTTCATTAACAATCAATTTCAGGGAAACGGATATAATAGAAGCGCGTGCAAATCTTACGCAAACGGGTACAAAAAGAAGGAGTTAAATACAGTCTAACTTCCTGATTTTCATTTGTCGGGGTGGCCAGGTTCGAACTAACGACCCTCTGGTCCCAAACCAGATACGCTACCAACTGCGCCACACTCCTGTCGAGACCAAAAAAAAGAGAAACTTCCGTCATGACGAGAGACAAATATTGCTACGAAAGCCTAACACGGAAGGTAGGCTTAATTGCCTTCGGCAGTCCTGACGCTCCCTTCGGTCGGTCTGGGTCAAAGACCTGACGCTCCCTCCGGTCGGTCAGTACCTATGGCCCGGACGCTCCCTTCGGTCGGTCTGGGTCAAAGACCTGACGCTCCCTTCGGTCGGTCAGTACCTATGGCCCTGACAACTTGATAATCTGCTCTTAAAGTCTATGTTAGTAACTTCAATTAACTTATTAAATTCTGGGTACCGTGACTAATCCTACTGCCGAGACAAAGTCAATAGGGCTGGCATCCGACGCGCTGTTGTCATGCATTTGCCCTGACATGTGAAACATCGTCAGGGGTTTTTGCTCCCGATAGCTATCGGGAGCCACCAAGACAATTTTATCTTGACGGGACAACTTCTCGCCGTTTATCGGGACTCAGTCATCCGGACAATTTTCGCACGACGAACCAGCTTGCCACCCTGACACAAAAATTTTGCTTGTATGACTAGTGGCAAACCTCTACTCCTGCTCATCTAGCGGGACTTTTAAATGCTACGCCACCTAACGGTATAAATAAAATTGTTTTGAAATGTACTTATGTATAAATTTGATTATTGACAGGTTGTTTTTAACAAGGGATAATTTATACATTTTGTTCATCTAATTGGGCTATATTAATACTCATTTTGTTGTAAAGAATTAAGAATTCAAGACATATTACTATGGCTGCTTCCTTTTCCACTTTAAAGAATACACTGAAACCGATAGGCCGGAATATTTTCCTATTTCTATTCCTTATCTCTGTTTTAGATATTTCTTCTGCCCAGGAAGTCCTAAAAATAAACTCAATTGAGCAAGCAAACGAACAGATTGAAAATTACATAAATATATACGTAGATACGACCAACATCCTTGATATCAGCCAGATATTAAACAATAAAGAAGAGAGCCTATTTTCCCCTTTAAAACAATTTACCGAAAAAAGGTCATTTAAAAATACTTATTGGTTGTACTTTTCAATTGAGAATAATTCAGAATTAGATTATCCAATAGGATTACTCATTCCAAGGCAAGATCATTGGGTGGATATCTATAGTATTTCAGATAGCATCTTTTTAAGTAAAAAAACTGGCTTTTATATGGTTGCCAATAAAAACGATGAAATTATTCCGTTTTCAAACATTATTCAAATAAATGATGGTAAAAGAGCAGAATTCTATCTAAAAATCAAAAACATATTTGATGAATTACCAAATTTTTCAATTAAGATTATCAATCTGGAAAAAGCAATAAGGCAAAACAACCGTTCGATGATATTTGATGGTTTTGCAAATGGCATGATGTTTTTAATGATAATGTATGGCTTATTCCTTTATTACTCTAAGAAAGATATGCTTTATCTTTACTATTCCATATATATTATCCTTCTAGCTATTTATTATTTCTTCATGATGGGGTATGGTTATCAATTATTCCCTGAATTGCCAAGGAGGTTATATGCTTATGCACAGACACCTACATTTCTAGGCTTTATTTTTTATATTCAATTTCTGCGATTAATTATTAATACACCACAACCACTGCCCAAATGGGATAAATTCTTAAGATTAATTCAAATAATTCTTGTGATTGAATGTGTCCGAATTCCAATTTTTGTATCCTTAACAAATCTGGTTTTTCTAAATTTTCAAATTTCAAACATGGTGGCTGTTGTGTTGCTGATTTGTTCAATTGCAATTATTACCAAACTATTTTCATTAAAGAATACTCTTAACACTATCATTGCTTTAGGGTCCTCGCTACTTGTATTAGGACTCCTTATTGGAACTATCCTCCTTGTGCTATTAAATATGGGTGGATATTTTTTTAATAAGATTGGAATTCTAGCAGAGTTACTTGTGTTTACTTACGGTATCAGTTTTAGATATGCACTAATTGAAGCAGATAAACAAAAATTCCAGAGCCAACTTATTACTCAACTTAGCAAAAACGCCGAATTACATGAAAAAGTAAACAGGGAATTAGCTGAAAAAGTAAAAGAACGAACTCTTGAAATTGAAGAGCAACGGGATATCGTGATTTCTCAGAAGAATCATATCGAAAAAATTAATACAGAAATTACAGATAGCATTAATTATGCAAAATATATTCAATCATCAATTTTGCCAAAAGCAGACCACTTGGATTCAAAACTTGGTGAACATTTCGTTTTATATAAACCCAAAGATATTGTAAGCGGGGATTTTTACTGGATTTCAAACACTGATAATAAGACAATAATTGCTGCTGTTGATTGTACAGGACATGGAGTTCCAGGTGCCTTTATGAGTATGTTGGGAATTGCACTTTTAAATGAAATAGTCAATAAAGAATACATCACTCATCCAGGAGTTATTCTGCGTCGTTTGAGAAAAGAGGTTATTCATTCGTTGCAACAAAAAGGTGAAAGAGGAGAGCAAAAGGATGGGATGGACATAGCCTTGTGCACACTCGATCTTGTAAATATGAAATTGCAGTTTGCAGGAGCGAATAATCCATTATATCTAATTCGAAATTCAAACCTGGAGAAAGTTGGGGTAATTCGCAGTGAATTATCAGGAGATGATAGGCTGTATGAGATTAAAGGTGACCCTATGCCAATTGGGATAAGTGATAGAATGGATAATTTCTCATTTCATGAAATAGATATATTTAAAGGTGATTCATTTTATTTATTCACGGATGGATACCCTGATCAATTCGGTGGTCCAAATTGTAAAAAATTCGGTTACAAACAATTCAGGGAACTATTATTAAAATCCCATTCTAAGACAATGCCAGATCAAAAGACAAGTTTGGAAAAGGAATTCAATGAATGGATGGGAAATAATAATCAGATAGATGACATCCTTGTAATTGGATTTAGAATCAATTAAAAACTGACACCTCAAAGTGAAAAAATTGCTACGACCACCTAACACGGAAGGTAGGCTTAATTGCCTTCGGCAGTACTGACGCTCCCTTCGGTCGGTCAGTACCTTTGGCCCTGACAACTTGATAATCTGCTCTTAAAGTCTATGTTAGTAACTTCAATTAACTTATTAAATTCTGGGTACCGTGACTAATCCTACTGCCGAGACAAAGTCAATAGGGCTGGCATCCGACGCGCTGTTGTCATGCATTTGCCCTGACATGTGAAACATCGTCAGGGGTTTTTGCTCCCGATAGCTATCGGGAGCCACCAAGACAATTTTATCGTGACGTGACACATTTATTCCATCTACCAGGACTCAGCCATCTGGACAACTTCGCCGGGACGAGAAAACTTGCGTCTTGATTACAAGGTTATCAACCAGAATGACAGCAAAGCGATGGGCAACATGGTTCAGCGGGCCAAAAGCATTCTCAGAACCAATGATTTCACTGTGCTTTATGATAAGGGTTATCATAAAGGATCAGAGTTAAAAACAGCTCAGGATCTTGGAATTGAAACTATAGTTGCAATACCGTCACTGCCATCAACAAGTCAGGCTCCTGACCATGCTTACAATTCTGAAAACTTCATCTACGATAAAGAGGCAGACACGTATACCTGTCCGCAGGGAGAAGTCCTCAGAACCAACGGAACCTGGTATAGGGAACACGACAAGAGGGGCAACCTGATGGTTTTTAAGCAATACAGAACGCGTTCATGCAAAACCTGTCCGGTAGACTCCCAATGTACAAGATCCAAAAAAGAAAGAATCCTTTCAAGAACTGCATTTGCAGAGTATTACGAAGCAAATCGCAAAGCATATATGGATAAAGAACACCTCTATAAGAGACGCCAGACTATTGTTGAACATCCGTATGGAACAATTAAACGAAAATGGGGGTTCAGCTATATCCTTACAAAAAAAGGAACCAGCCGGGCAGGTTCTGATGTCGGTTTTATGTTTATTGCATATAATATCAGACGAAAAATACTCCGGTTTGGAGTTAATTCCTTCCAGGAAATAATTTTATCAAGTAAAGAACGATTATCGCTCAGATCGATTTAAATTGACCGGCTAAATATCCAGGAAAAACATTTTTGAGGCAGACTCCCATTATGGGTCATGCATGTTATTCATCTGATTATTTTGAGAATTAAATTTAAATACTTACCTTTGGCGTTAGTAACGCGTAACGGAACATGATTATTTCTTTTGGATCAAAAGAGACTGAAAAAATATGGGATGGAGATAGAGTTAAAAATCTACCTCAGGAAATTCAACAAATAGGAAGGAGAAAATTAAGGATGCTTAATAACTCTCAGAATTTAACAGACTTAAAAATTCCTCCCTCGAATAAGCTTGAGAAGCTTTCAGGGAAGATGCGCGACTTCTACAGTATCAGGGTTAATGACCAATGGAGGATTGTTTTCAAATGGGAAGATGGAAACGCGAATGAAGTTACAATAATGGATTATCATAAATAAACTGCAATGGAAAAGCTTTCAAATATCCACCCTGGAGAAATTCTTCTTGAGGAATTTATTAAACCTTTAAATATTTCTGCCTACAGACTTTCAAAGGATATTGGAATACCCCAGACAAGAACTTCTGAAATAATCAAAGGCAACAGAAGTATAACTGCCGATACTGCTTTGAGATTAAGCTATTATTTTGGAAACTCTGCAAAATTCTGGCTGGGACTACAGAACGACTTTGATCTTGAAGAACAAAAAAAGATTAAAGCCAGAGACTTGAAAAGAATCAAGAGAATTCAAGAACCTGCTACCTAGACAAGAAAATTAACAGCACGAATGCATAAAACGGTCAATGGCGAAGATCATGCATCAGGTAAAACCTTGTCCGGTTTTAGGTTCACAACTCTTCCTGTTCACGGTCAAATATGTGGATCCCATGAAGAGAACCTTTCTCAAGTGAACGGGCAATCTTACGGCTGTCGACAGGATCGCGCTTTTGAAGCTTGTCGGGATGTCGGCGGCATAGATTACAATATTATTAATTCCAAGTTCAATTAGCCTCCGATGAATTGCATAACCACAGAATCAAGCCTCATAAGCAGATTTATACTCTCCTTACGGAAACATTCGTTGAAGATAACTATTGAGAGATTCCGGGTCGGGAGGTTGAGTGAAAGTACGGTGTTCATTCCCGTCAACAAGAATTGTAACGCTCCAGCTCTTCTTGTGGACATCTGATCCAATGAAGAGCTGTTTACCTGTAAAATCAATTTATTTCGTAAATTGTGCTTGCATAGTCTCTCGTATTTTGTTTGTTAACAATAAGTTACTTAATTATTTTGTAACGCATCTGAGACTATGCTTTTATCATAAGTGCTATGGGTAAGTCGTTTCCCGCCGAAGCAGTACAAGTTGTCACGATTTTTGCTTTTACTCCTGCTCTCAAGGCAGATTCGTAATGGCTGTTACACTCTGACCCTTGATGTTTGTTTCACGAAGTCAGGGCAGGCATGCGCATCTTCACCCAATTAAAATCCTGCACTGTGAAAGCGAATGGTTAAAAGCGATCTCGTTTACATAGAGTATATCATTGATTGCATCCGAAAAATTAATGAGTTTAGTAAAGCTGCGAAACCTGACTTCTTAGAGAAATATTAAACCTTCTATGCGAATCTTTGTTATCCTTACATGATCGGGGAATGATAAATGGTTAAAACAATCGGATATATATTATTACTTATTTCATGCCTTTCGTTTTTAATGATACTTGTTGTCCCATGGCTTGACTTTTCTAAAGTTCAAATTGCTGGGATCACTACTGGATTGATAATAACAGGTGAAATATTGTTTTATACAAGTCTAATAATCTTAGGAAAAAGTTTTTGGGAAAAAATAAAAAGTAAGCTTAAATTTTGGAAAGTAAAACCTAATGACCCTAATCTTCCAAAACAAAACGATCTACAATAATATCGTTAACAAAGTGCTGCGAAAACCTGATACGGATGGTGTTATGGGTAATTTTCTTCCCTCCTCGGCTGTTTACTTGAGACAAATTAGTTTTTGCATCGCCATCCGGGCAATTTTATCGTAACGTGACACATTCGTACCATCTGCCCTTCAGATTTAACTCCTGCTGTTTTTAATGCATAAATGATGATGAAGTATTTTGGTCGGAATCATTGAAAAAGCAAAAAAATGAATTCCCACATTAAATGTTATTTTACAACTACAAAAACAGAATGATATTAAAATTCAGAGTATCGGAAGCAGGGCAGCGAATGCTCAAAAAATTACAAACTATTTTTATCAAAAGCCTGTGATCAATGCAGAAAAAGTGAGTAAGATATCTGAACTTTCGTAACTCCTCTGAATACAAACTATTTGAGGCGATGAAGAATATTGTAGAATTATTAAAAGAAGTTACAGGTGGACAAAGAGGACGCATCTATGTCTTTATAGATTACGTAAAACTTTTTAGGCAATGAATAGACAAAACAAAAATTGACCTGCTGCGACCACCAGCAAAATTTCACTTGACAACCGGGCCTCAAAAAACTTTGTAACTTTGATCATAATGATTCTATAATCGAGTTTCGCGTCATGAAAGAACTCTTTAACATGTTAAGATGATAATAGATGGACATTCACATGCTTGCGGTAGATTTCTGACACCAGATAGTATTATAAATTCCCTTGATAGTAATGGTGTGGATAAAGTAATACTTGTACCTGGAGAGTTAAACAGTAAATCCGAGTATTCTCTTCCCGACATTGCTTCAATATTTCCACGAAGTAACGTTGTTAAAGCGACAAATTGCCTGACAAAGTTTGTCATGAAACTGACTGGAAAAGTTAAGGATATACCCTTTGGTAATGAGAATGTATATGAATTGGTACAAAAAACAGATGGCAGAGTGATTCAATTTATTTGGATTACTACTCAGATAAACAGTCCTTCAGATTACCTTGACCGCAAATGGAAAGATTGGAATTTTAAGGGTGTTAAATTGCATCAATGCTGGGAGAATTTTTCAGTTGATTCTGGGTTCTTTAGAGAGGTTGCATTATGGGCTGAGAAAAATGACCTGCCTTTATTTATTCATTTGTATTCAGATTCCGAAGTTGTTAAGATAATTGAATACAAGAAAAAGCATCTGGGCCTGAATTTAATTATTGCACATTTATTTGGACTTGAACTATTTATTAAGCATAATTTCAAAGATGAGAACTTGTATTTTGATACGTCTACACTTCAATTAATTTCTCAAAACCGCTTTATGGATGCAATTAATTTTGCTGGAGCAAAAAAAGTTTTATTCGGGACAGATACTCCCTATGGATGTAAAGACAACATCAGGAAAAACCTGAACCGAATTCAGAATCTTGAGATCTCCAGCGAAGATAAAGCGTTGATACTTGGTGGAAATATAAAAAGAATACTTAAGATATAATGCACTAATAACTCCCAACGGGGACAATAAAGGTGAATTGATTTGTCACATTTTTTGCTTTTGAGAAAAAGAGTGAGATTACTCGCTCTCACTCGCAATCTCACTCTTTTTTAGTACCCGGAGCCGGG
>CAZXFB010000074.1:0-16245 GCA_964639725.1 uncultured Rikenellaceae bacterium | reverse complement strand
ATGAGTATCCGGAATGAATAATAATTGATTAAAAATTTTGAAATGATGAATTTGAATTCAATTAAGATATTAAAATAAGTGCGGGGGATCCTTCGCTACCGCGCAGGATGCATACGAATCGCCGCTTTTTTCCCCAAAAACCACAAAACCCAAGTGTCATCCCGAGTCCCTATACAAATATTTTGCACATCAGAAATTATGACAACTGGCTCTGAAAGAGCCCAATATGAATAACCCCCGGTGCAACCGGGGGTTAGAATCCATACTACAATTATCAGCTCTGAAGGAGCTGTATATGTTTTAATAAAGTTATAATCTAATCATATTACGCCCTTTCAGGACTTGAGATCAGAGGGTTAGCTGTACCCCCGGTTGCACCGGGGGTTATTCGTATTACGCCACTCGTGGCACAAGAAAATATTATAGAACAAACATTAGCTAACAATAATAATTATATTCAACATTCTCTTATTCAGTGCATAGCAAAATATTGTCATTAGTAGTGCCAACGAGGGATCTCCCAAGTGTAGTTAAAAATTTATTATTGATTGCCGATACTCATTTATAATTAAATTGATAATATATCACCGGTTTTGACCTGTCTCATTCCGAAACTCTCATAGAAAGCTGTCAATGATGGAAGTTCCGTGCAGTGTGAAGGTAAAACATATTTCAGTTTATTCTCTTTCAGGTATCTGATTGTCTCCCTGGTCTGATGATTAACCTCTTTCAGGTGAAAGCCTCCGATAATACCATAAATCCTATTTTCACCTGTAATCTTCTTTGCATGCTCGATTGTATTTACAATTCCGGCATGACCACAACCTGTCACAATAAATAATCCTTCATGGGTCCTCATGGCTATTGCACTATCGTCCATGACAAAATCAGGGGAGCCGTCAGCAAAAACAAAGGGAGTGGTTTGTGATTCAAAACTGGTCACTCGTGGAATTTCCCCGAGAAAGACAATATTGCCGGAAATAAAATATGGATCGATTGATGTCACCAGCTCAAACTTTGCATCTGTTTCATCCTTTGTACTTTTCAGTCCGATATATATACGATCAACTTTCCGGTACCGGGCTATAAAACAACCCGGATGACAAACCAGTGTACCACCTGCTAAATACTCAAGTCCGTTTCCATGATCTAAATGGCCATGACTCAGTATTATAAGGTCAATATCCTGAATATCTAAATTCATCTTTCCCGCATTTTTTATAAACATATCGGTCTGCCCGGTATCAAATAGAATTTTCTTTCCGTCATGTTCAATAATATATGAAAGACCATGTTCTGCCTGGTACTGCACTCCTGAATAATTATCCGTAAGTATTGAGATTTTCATAAATATTAACTATTGATTCCCAAAATCCATATTTAAAGCAAATTCCATTGTAAATTCATCAATATCTGATAGTTCAATATAACTAGTATTTTTTAATATTGTTTCGGTTTTGTCTTCAAAATCTTTCGATTTTAAATACTGAAGTGCTCCGATCCCGGCGCTATTTCCAACCGGATAAATTTTACCATTCAATTCATGCGGAAGCAACCCAATGCGTATCGCTGATATTATGCTGATATAATTACCAAAGCCTCCGGCTAAATATAATGCATCAATATCGCTGAATGATAATTGAGCCTTTTTTAATAATATTTTAACTCCCGAATAGATTGCAGATTTCGCTAATTGTATCTCGCGTATATCCTGCTGAACTATTTGGATGTTCCTGTGAGGAGAAATTACAAAAGTCTCCCTGAGGAGTCCTGTTTCTGTAATTAGATTATTATTAAGCATATAGGCAATAATATCAACTATACCTGAACCACATATCCCTAGAGGAACAGAGTTACCGATAACCTGGTAACTAACCGGACTTGAAAAACCTGACACAGCGCCGGAAACAGCACCCATCCCACATGAAATATTTGCTCCCTCAAATGCAGGTCCGGCTGCTGTGGCACAGGTAAATATTTCTTCTCCTTTGATCAATGCTATTTCACCATTTGTCCCTATATCAAGAAACAGGTAATTCCGGTTTGTAACTTTTAAAGCTGCCAGACCAGCTAAAATATCAGCTCCAACAAAAGCTGAAATACAAGGCAATGTAATGATCTTCGCATCTTTGTTGACTCTTAATCCGGTTGACTGACCTAGCCTTACCTGTTTATCAGTAAACTTTGGTCTGAAAGGAGCCAGGGCAATTGAAAGCGGGTCCTCTCCCAGCAGGATGTGTAGCATTGTTGTATTTCCAACAACTACTACCTTTTCAAATATACCAGGATCCATGTTCCTGTTTACACAGAAATCATCAAGTATCCCGTTTATTGAATCAATAACTGACCGCTGTAACTCTTCTAATCCATTCACATTTTCCTGACAATAGTTTATCCTGCTGATAACATCCGCACCATAAAGCTTCTGAGGATTTAAAAATGATGAGACCTTCTCTATCTGTCCGGTCAGAAGATTTAAAAAATAGAGAACAACAGTTGTAGTACCTATATCGATAGCGATACCACAAGGATAAGTATTTTGGCACCCTGATTGAGAAACAATGAACGGATAGTCTTCAAGATATTCAGTCTGGTGTACCAGAATATTGGCTTCCTCTTCACCAGGCAGAATAACCTCAATATCCTTTTCAGGAAAGTATTTACATGAGATTACCTCTCCTTCACCTTTTACTTTCACCCTGCATTTTCCGCATGTACCTTTTCCTCCGCAAGGAGTGTAGATTTTATACTTCCCTTTTCTTAAAATATGCAGTAATGAAAAACCTTTAGCTGATTTTACAGTATTTACCGATTCAGGAGTAACTATTTTAATTTTTGTCATCAAATTAATTTTTAAAGTTGTCAACATAGAATCCACAACTTTACTTCTTTTCAAAATACAAACATAATAAAACTGATCTGAACCAGATAAAACTAATAACTAATGCTCTGAAATAGACATTTTAAGCTATTCATGGGGTTTCCTCTAGCCGGGAATGAAAAGATTTAAAAACAGGGAGACGATAAAAACTCATGTTTTTTATTTTTCATCATTTTAATTTGACTTACAGCAAAAAAAGTTATATCTTTACTAATTCTTATTCAGGAATCATTCTTTGCAAATAACAATTCTCTTTATGAATAATAATGATATAATAAGGATATTATCTGAAAACCGGTTAAAAATTACACCTCAGCGTATAGTAGTCTTAGAGGCGATAAGTAAGCTAAAGAATCATCCCACTGCAGAAAATATTATTGATTTTATTAAAACAAATCATCCAAATATTGCCACCGGTACTGTTTATAAAGCTCTGGAGACTTTTGTAACCCATGGCATTATTGACAAAGTTAAAACCGATAATGATGTTATGAGGTATGATGCTATTGTTGCAAAACATCATCATTTGTACTGTTCAGAATCTGACAGGATTGAGGATTTTTACGATAATGAGTTAAATGAACTCCTCGACAACTATTTAAATAAAAAGAAGATCTCAGGTTTTAAAATCGAAGATATCAAGCTTCAGATAGTAGGAAAATTTTTAAAACACGAACAATAACAACATGTCTCTATTAAAAGCAATATTAATTGTCCTGGGCACAGTGTCCCTTTTAGCAGGAGCAATAGGCATATTTGTTCCTGGCTTACCTACAACACCATTCTTATTGCTTACTTCTGTTTTATATGTGCATAGTTCAGATAAACTTTATAAACTTTTAATATCGAATAAACGGGTAGGGGCTTACATATTAAATTTTCGTTCAAATAAAGGCATGACCAGAAAATTAAAAATATATTCTATATGTATAATGTGGGTGATGATAACCATCTCCTGTCTGTTTTTCATCCCAACTCTTTCCATAAAACTCATTGTAGCAGTACTGGGGCTTACCGGATCTTTTGTCATGGGAATAGTTGTACCCACAATATCTAAATAAGTCAGGATATGAAAATAAGTAATTTATTATGAACTTCAAGAAATTAACAAACAGTTCGGGAACTCCGGATTCGGACAACAAGAATACTTTTTCAGACTGGAAAAGAAGCCCGCTTTTAACACAAAAATTCATGCAATCATTAGATAACTGTTCATTGCCTCAATTTGTAAACTATTTTTTTGAAGGAATATTTAGAAAATAAAATGAGTATCTGGAATGAATAATAACTGAAATGGGATTAATTCATACTATTAAAATAGGTGAGGGGGATTCCTCGCTGGCGCTCGGAATGACATGCGATGTTGGTTGTTTGTGGGGAAAGCAGAGGCGATTCGCTGAGCGAATCGCCTCTGCTTTCCCCTATGTCACATAAAATACTGTCATTCCGAGCGTTAGCGAGGAATATCATAACCAATTGTTTTAAATTTTATTATTGATAACCGATACTCATATAAAATAATTCATAGTATATATGGAAAGTAATTCAGAAAGAATCAGCAAATGCCCGGTAACCGGAGCAACCCACAAACACAGTGTTGGCACCAGCGGTACAAAAAACCTAGACTGGTGGCCTAATCAGTTAAAATTGAACATACTGCGACAACACTCTTGTAAATCAAACCCTATGGGCCAGGATTTTAAATATGCAGAAGAATTTAAGAGTCTGGATTTGGGGGCTATAAAAAAAGACCTTCATAAGCTAATGACCGACTCGCAGGAGTGGTGGCCAGCCGATTTCGGTCATTACGGACCATTATTCATTCGAATGGCATGGCACAGTGCTGGTACATACCGTACTGGTGATGGTCGTGGAGGAGCCGGAGGCGGACAGCAACGCTTTGCACCGCTTAACAGCTGGCCCGATAATGTAAACCTCGACAAGGCACGAAGGCTGCTATGGCCAATAAAACAAAAGTATGGAAGGAAAATAAGCTGGGCCGATCTTATGATACTTACCGGTAATGTAGCTCTGGAATCAATGGGTTTCAAAACATTTGGCTTTGCCGGCGGACGAGCAGATGTCTGGGAACCAGAAGAAGATGTTTTCTGGGGTTCTGAAACCAGGTGGCTGGAAAAAGATAAACGCTACTCAGAAGAATGCGACCTTGACAATCCCCTGGCAGCCGTACAAATGGGGTTAATCTATGTCAACCCGGAAGGTCCGGGAGGAAATCCAGATCCTGTTGCAGCTGCCAAAGATATTCGCGAAACGTTTGCCCGTATGGCAATGAATGATGAAGAAACAGTGGCACTTATAGCCGGTGGACATACATTCGGTAAAACTCATGGTGCAGGTGATGCCGCAAACGTTGGCCCGGAACCAGAGGCAGCCGGCATTGAAGAGCAGGGGTTGGGCTGGAAAAATAAATTTGGTACTGGAAAAGGAGGCGACACAATTTCCAGCGGATTGGAAGTTACATGGACTCAAACTCCAGCCAAGTGGAGCTATTACTTCTTCGATAACCTTTTTAAATATGAATGGGAACTGACAAAAAGCCCGGCAGGTGCTCATCAGTGGACAGCAAAAAATGCAGACAAGGTAATGCCCGATGCGCACGACAATACAAAAAAACATGTGCCAACCATGCTTACTACTGATCTTTCTTTGCGTTTCGATCCAGAATACGGAAAAATTTCCAGACATTTCTATGAACATCCTCTTGAATTTGCTGATGCCTTTGCCCGTGCATGGTTCAAATTAACACACCGCGACATGGGACCACGTGCACGTTACTTAGGCCCCGAAGTTCCAAAAGAAGATCTGATATGGCAGGATCCTATACCTGCAGTGAATCATACATTAATTGATAGTAACGATATTACAGCACTAAAAGCTAAGGTATTGAAATCAGGACTTTCTGTTTCACAACTGGTTTCTACCGCATGGGCTTCTGCTTCAACTTTCCGGGGTTCTGACAAACGCGGTGGTTCTAACGGGGCACGAATTCGTCTTACTCCTCAGAAGGAGTGGGTTGTTAACAATCCTGTACAACTGTCAAAAGTATTGAACACACTGGAAAAGATCCAAAAAGAATTCAATTCTGCACAAAAAAGCGGGAAAAAAGTATCCATGGCAGACCTTATAGTGCTGGCTGGTTGTGCCGGTGTTGAAAAAGCTGCTGAAGAGGGCGGTCATGCTGTAAATGTACCATTTACTCCGGGTCGTATGGACGCATTACAGGAGCAGACCGACGTGGAATCATTCGCAGTGCTTGAGCCTTCAGCAGATGGTTTTCGCAACTATTTAAAAACAAAATTCACTATTTCAACTGAAGAATTATTGGTTGATAAAGCTCAGTTACTTACCCTTACTGCTCCTGAAATGACAGTGCTTGTTGGCGGGATGCGTGTGCTGAACACAAATTTTGACAACTCAAAACATGGCGTTTTCACCAAACGTCCTGATGTGCTAACCAACGATTTCTTTGTAAACCTGCTCGACATGAACACTCTCTGGATGCCAACTTCTGAAACCAAAGAGACGTTTGACGGACGTGATCGAAAAACCGGCGCTATAAAATGGACTGGAACCAGAGCCGATCTTATATTTGGTTCAAACTCAGAGCTCAGAGCCCTTGCCGAAGTGTATGGAAGCACTGATGCTAAGGAAAAATTTGTAAAAGATTTTGTTTCTGCCTGGGACAAAGTAATGAACCTTGATCGCTTTGATCTGGCGTGATTTTCATATTAATACAAAAATTAAAAGTTGAATACTGATACTTGTATTATAAAAAAGAATAGATGATAATAATAATTGACAAATTTTAAATCTATGGGACAAAAAGGAAGATCAATCGTAAAAATGGATGTTGATGAATTAATCAACTTACTTAACAAAGCCTTATCCGATGAGTGGCTTGCATACTACCAATACTGGATCGGTGCAAAAGTTGTCAAGGGTCCGATGAAGGATGCCGTTATTGCGGAACTTACTTTACACGCTACCGAAGAACTGGGCCATGCCGAACTATTGGCAACCAGAATAATACAACTAGGTGGTACCCCCGTTTTATCACCTGCTGAATGGTCAAAGCTGACCAATTGTGGGTACGATGCTCCAACTGACGCGTATGTAGAAGAGATTCTTAATCAGAATATTAAAGGCGAACAGTGTGCAATAAAGGTTTACAGTAACCTGCTCGATATTACCCGTGAAGGCGACCCTGTAACTTATAATATTGTGTTGCAGATACTCTCTGATGAAGTTGAGCATGAAGAGGATCTCTCCTCATTGAAAGAGGATCTTGAATTAATGCTGGAAAGAAGAAGATAAAGCAAAGGGCCAGGAAGGAAACAATCTAATACAAGTACCAGGTAACCTGGAGCTGGAATCATAGTCTAAATAATTATAACTTAATATTTAAACAAATGGAAGACAATCATGTAACACCAATGCCACGCATTGGCGACAAAGCGCCTGAATTTAAGGCAGTAACAACACAAGGCCCGATCAATTTTCCGGCAGATTATGCAGGAGGCTGGGTAATTCTTTTCAGCCATCCGGCCGATTTTACACCGGTATGTACTTCAGAATTCATGACTTTTGCAAGTATGGAAAAACGGTTTGAAGAAGCTGGATGTAAGCTTGTTGGATTATCTGTTGATGGGCTCTACAGCCATATTGCATGGCTACGTACAATTAAGGAGAAGATTGAATACAAGGGAATGAAAAATGTTGAAGTAAACTTCCCGCTTATAGAAGACATTACAATGGAAGTTGCTCACAAATATGGCATGCTGCAACCGGGTGAAAGCTCAACAAAAGCTGTGAGGGCTGTATTCTTCATTGATCCTAAGGGAATCATAAGAGCAGTAATTTACTATCCTCTTAGTCTGGGACGTAACTTTGAAGAGCTTTACAGGGCACTCATTGCCATGAAGACTGCTGATGCTTTCTCAATAGCAACACCTGCCGACTGGCAGCCGGGAGATGATGTAATTGTTCCGCCTGCCGGTTCATGCGGAGTTGCAAAAGAGAGGATGGACGGGAAAGAGGAAATGCATTGTTACGACTGGTTCTTCTGCACCAAAAAACTTCCAAAAGAGACTGTTCTTAAAGCAGTTATAAAGAAATAAAAACAGAAGGTGGCCAACTTCAGGCCACCTTTTTTTTGTTAAATAAAAACCAATTTAAAATTAACTATATTTGAACTTCCTTTAAATCGACATATTAACTTGAATGTTTAATAAATTAACCATAAATATTTCAAAGTACTTTTTTCTGGTTCTTTTTCTCGTATTCTTCGGGAGTATTACATTTTTCAACCATTCTCACATTGTAAACGGAATAACAATAGTACATTCCCACCCTTTTAAAAGTGATAAAAATGGCCAGGCAAACCACATTCATTCCGGAACAGGATTCCTGCTGATTAATTTTCTTGCCAATTTTATTGCAACTTCAGTTTTTGCTCTTACTTCATTATTCATCTTATTAAAACTGAGGGAGAAACTCTCAACAATAGCCTACAATACTTCTTTAAGTAGTCCCTTTTTTAATTCTAACCCTCTTCGGGGTCCCCCGCAAGGAATGCTCATTTGAAATTTTTCTTCTCTTTGATCACTGTTGACTTATTATCAAACAGTTATTTAAACTTTTTCGAGCATTCCCTAATAAAATGACAATGAAATTTTTTCTGCTTTTTATCATTATATCCGTAAGTGCGTCCTGTAACAATATAGTTAAACAGGATCAATCAACAGAATTCAATCCAATAACAGATTCAATAACCATACCTGGCAATTCTGACCTTTCCGGAAAAATAAAGACCTTAAAAATCCTGAAGGAACCATACCTGAAAAAGATACCAACATCAGGTATCGTTAAGGCAATTCCAAACAACTATGCAGAAATTGCATCTCCTTTCTCAGGCAGAATCATCAAATCATTTGTTTGTTTAGGGCAGAAGGTTGATATAGGATCACCGGTATTTGAAATCAGTTCTCCTTCATTTTTTGATGCGGGAAAAACTTATTATCAGTCAAAACAGGAGATGCAGTTAGCGGAAAAAAATCTTAAGAGACAACAGGATCTTCTTAAAAATGGAGTTGGCACTCAAAAAGATCTGGATGAAGCTGAGGTCAATTATGAACTTGCAAAACGTGATATCGAAAACTCAATTGCCAGTCTTACAGTTTATCAGGTAAACCCTGAAGAACTGGTATTGGGTCAACCGCTTATTGTCAGATCTCCTATAAAAGGGGAAATAGTTGAAAATAATATTGTGATAGGTCAATATTTAAAAGAAGATGCTGAACCAGTTGCAATTGTTGCAGAACTTAGCAAAGTATGGGTAATAGGACAGTTGAAGGAAAAAGATATTAACTCTGTTCACAAGTCAGATGAGGTTGATATCAGATTAACAGGGATGCCTGAAGTACCAATAAAAGGGAAAGTCTTTCATGTCGGGGAGATACTTGACGAAGAAACAAGATCTGTCCGGATCTATGTTCTATGTGAAAACCATGAACGTACAATGAAACCTGGAATGTTTGTAACAACCCAGTTTTCGGGAATACCTGACAGCTCCATTCTGATCCCGGCAACTGCTGTTTTGCAGATGGAAAATGATTGTTTTGTCTTTGTCAGCCTTGGAAATAATAAATACTCTAAACGTGCTATTGAAATATCAGGTACAGACAATGGTAACGTTATAATTAAATCAGGGTTAAATCCATCTGAAGTGATAGTGGTTAATGGAGGAATATATCTTTTAGAGGCAATTTAGAACAATGAAAAAGATAATCCTTATTGCTCTGAAGAGATGGAAAATGATGTTATCATTATTCCTTTTAATAGGCCTGTTTGGTTATTTTTCATGGGAACAACTCTCGATAGAAGCATATCCGGATATTGCTGATGTTACTGTACAGGTAATTACCCAGGTACCAGGACTTGCAGCTGAAGAAATTGAACAACAGATCACTATTCCTCTCGAACGTTCTCTTAACGGTTTACCCGGATTGCATGTAATGAGAAGCAAAAGCACCTTTGGAATCTCGGCTATCATACTTGTATTCCAGGACGGTATTGATGACTACTGGGCCAGACAAAGGGTGCAGGAGAAACTTGCAGATGCTGAGCTTCCCTATGGAGCGGCTCCTGGTCTTAATCCTCTCACCTCTCCTACCGGAGAAATTTACCGTTATATACTTGAGAGTAAGAGCTATGACCTCAGAAAACTTACAGAATTAAATAAATGGGTGATTATTCCAAGGCTTAAACAAGTTACAGGTGTTGCTGAGGTCAGCAATTTTGGAGGAATTACCACCCAGTTTCAGATTGAAATTGATCCTAAAAAACTTGAACAATACCAACTATCGCTTTCTGATGTAACTGATAAAATTGAAAGGAATAACACGAACGCAGGAGGCAGCATGCTCAGCAGAGGAGATATCAGTTATGTTATAAGAGGTATCGGTCTGGTCAAGGACCTCAGTGACATGGGCAAAATAGTTGTGAAGACAAAAGATGGTATTCCTGTATATCTTCAGGATCTTGGAGAATTAAAATACGGGAATCTTGAGAGAAAGGGAGTTCTGGGGTTCACTGACCGAAATCGTGACTATTCTGAAAGTGTAGAGGGAATAGTCCAGATGCTAAGATATCAGAATCCTTCAAAAGTACTTGAAGGAGTCCATCAGGCAGTTGATGAATTAAATAATGAAATCCTACCAGAAGGTGTACAAATATATGCGTTCATGGACAGGACTGATCTGGTTGGCACAACACTTGATACTGTCTCACATACTCTTTCTGTGGGAGTCCTTCTGGTATTACTGGTACTTATAATATTCCTTAGAAGCTGGAAAGGGGCATTGGTTGTAGCTATTACGATCCCATTGTCCCTGCTTATTGCTTTTATCCTCATGCACATAACAAATATCCCAGCCAACCTGTTATCGCTGGGGGCAATAGATTTTGGAATAATTGTCGAAGGCTCAATCGTTATGTTGGAGACAATTCTCAAGAAAAGAGAGGATCATCCAGATTCGGTTCTGGAAGAGGTTTCCATTCTGGGAAGAACAATTGAAGTGGCAAAACCGGTTTTCTTTTCTTCACTAATAATCATTACAGCCTATCTGCCTCTCTTTGCCTTTGAGAGGATCGAAAAGAAACTGTTTACTCCAATGGCATTCACTGTCGGCTATGCACTATTAGGGGGACTGGCTGTTGCCCTGCTATTGATTCCCGGATTAGCATTTGTTATTTACAAAAAACCTCAGAAAATAAAGCAAAACAAGTGGCTTGAAAAGCTTACATTTCATTATAACATTCATATTCAGAAGATACTGGATAAACCCAAAATGGTCTTTGCTCCACTATTTGCTATTTTGTTGGCTACTGCTATTCTGACCATTACAGTAGGAAAAGATTTTCTTCCACAGCTTGATGAAGGTTCTCTGTGGCTTCAGGTACAACTACCTCCGGGTATTTCACTTGAAAAATCAAAGGAAATGAGTGATTCTTTACGTCAGCGAATTATTAAATACGAGGAAGTAACTTATGTAATGGTGCAGACAGGCAGGGATGATGCAGGTACAGAACCATTCTCTACATCACATCTTGAATGTTCTATTGGGCTAAAACCATATAAGGAGTGGGAACCAGGAAAAACTAAGTATGACCTGGTTCAGGAGATGTCTGCTGATCTGGGCAGAATGCCAGGATATACAATCGGATTCTCGCAACCTATAATTGATATGGTGATGGATCTGCTCGCAGGTACACACAGTGATCTGGCCCTCAATATTTATGGTGAAGATTTTAATGAGAGCAGAAACCTGGCCGATAAAATCCTGAAAGAGTTGAAATCTGTTCCGGGAGCTGCCGATGTTGCAATTGACCAGGAACCTGCTGTACCTCAGCTACAGATACATGCAGACAGAGACAAGATTGCCCAGTACGGTATCAATGTTTCAGATGTATCTGAATTAATTGAAGTGGCAATTGGAGGAAAAGCAATTTCACAGATTTTCATCGGGGATAAAGTATTCGATATCATATGCCGGTTCAATGAAGATAGCCGTGATACTCCTGAGAAAATAGGAAACCTGATGTTGACATCTGCTTCCGGTGCAAAAATACCTCTTTCACAGGTAACTAACATCCGCTTAAGTACAGGTGCCAGCATAATCGCACGTGAAATGAATAAACGTTATATTATAATCCGTCTTAATCTCAGGGGAACAGACCTAACTACATTCTTAAACCATGCAAATGCAAGAATTGAAAAGAATATACAATTCAACCATGATAAGAACCATCTTAAGTGGAGCGGACAATTTGAGAACAGAAACAGAGCTTATTCAAGACTGGCAATTATTGTTCCGCTTGCACTTGCTTTAATGTTCCTGTTACTCTTCTGGACATTTAATAAGTTCAGTCAGGCCGGATTAATTATGAGTGTCGTTCCCCTTGCGCTATTCGGAGGAATGCTGGCACTTAACATTTTTGGAATTACTTTAAATGTATCATCTGCAGTAGGGTTTATTGCACTTTTTGGCGTCTCGATTCAAAATGGAGTTATAATGATTTCTCATATAAATTCTTTGAGAAAAAATGGAACCGAATTGAAGGAGGCTGTTATTACAGGCACCCGTCACAGATTCCGTCCCATAATTATGATTGCTACCGTCGCTGTTCTGGGACTTCTCCCGGCATCTCTTGCTACAGGGATAGGATCTGATATCCAGCGCCCGCTTGCCACAGTGATTGTTTATGGACTCTTCTTTGCCACAATAATAACACTTTATGTACTGCCTCCTCTGTATTATATGATGGAGAAAAAGTGGGGTGACAAAAATTAACCCAAATACTATGAGAAAACATATATTAATGCTAATATTCATCCTTATTAAACTGTTCAATATCAATGCACAGGATGAGATTCCCTTCAGACATTACGACATCAGTTTCAAAGAATACCTCGATCTGGTAAAGAGAAATAATCTTGAATTTGCAGCAGAAAAACTTAACATCAGTATTGCAGAAGCAGCTGTTGAGGCATCAAAAGCTTTCAATGATCCTTATATGTCATTTGATATGACAAGTGATTCGGAAAACAGCTTAAGATCGGGATATGGTTTTTCTTATGAACTTGGAAAAACAATTGACCTGGGTGGAGAAAGAAAAGCACGAATTGACCTTACACAAAGCGAAAAAGAAATGACAAAGGCATTGGTTGCAGATTACCTCCGCAACCTTCAGGCCGATGCCACACTATTCTACCTGGAAGCAATGAAGCACAGACAACTGTTTATGGTCAGGTATAATTCCTATGAGACAATGAAGAAACTTGCCGAATCTGACAGCATAAGGTTTAAACTTGGCAGTATAATGGAAATTGATGCTATTCAGAGTAAACTGGAAACCGGGATACTGCGCAACGAACTCATTCATGCAATTTCAGAATGGAAAAACTCATTATGGGATATTTCAGTATTGGCAGGAACCTCAAAGAATGACACCCTATTTTTGCCTTCAAGCCATCTTCATGATGTGGCGAGGGAATTTGCTTTAAATGACCTGATTACAGAAGCCCTTAACAACAGGGCTGATCTTCAGGCAGCACTTCTCAATAAAGATGTATCCCAAAAAGCTCTGCGTCTAACAAAAAAAGAGAGAAATACTGATATTGATATCAAAGCAGGTTTTTCAAACTCCTACCTTATCGGAGGAGGTGCACCAGCAGCATCAGGAGTTACAGCAGGTATTTCCCTGCCATTGAGATTCTCAAATCTCTACAGGGGGGATATCAGAATGGCAGAAGCCAGGATTGAACAGGCTCAATTTCTTTTTGAGCAGGCAGAGTTAAAGATCCGGAGCGAAATAATGCAGGCCTGGGAATACTACATGGATTATTGCAGTCAGGTTGAAAACTTCAATAATGGATTACTTGAGAATGCAGAGAATGTCAGAAAAGGAAAAATATACAGTTACCAGAGAGGAGAAACATCACTTCTGGAGGTACTTAATGCACAGAGAACATACAATGATATTCAGACTACATATTATGAAACAAGGTTTAACCAGGCAGCAGCACTGATACAGCTTGAAAAAGCTGCAGGAATATGGGATATAAATTTTTAGTACCTTAAGGATTCGAAACTTCAGAGAAGTTCCTAAGAGTTAGTAGAAAAACATTTGATACAATTAATGATCAGAAAAGATATAAATATTATCTCATTACTCCTACTGATGGTATTTATGATGCCCTCAATTATTAAGATTGAACATCACCATAACCATAGTGAACCGGCAAATAATTCTGAATTTTCCTACAATAAATATCATGACAAATGTCTGATATGTAATTTTGAATTTTCTGTTTTCTTACAACTCGATGAGGAAGTATATTTTGAAGAAGAAGATCATCCAGAATATTATTTAAATGACTATAATTCTAAACATTTTGAAAATCTTTCTCAGTTTAATTTTCTTTTAAGAGCTCCCCCCTCCTTTTTTGCCTGATGCGCAGAATTCTCTGCAAAAGTTTCATAAAAATAATAACCGCTTAAATCTTATCAGATGAAAAAGATAATTTTCATTTGTATTATGATATTTAATTACCATAGTATAAATGCACAGAACAACATTATAGGAATCATAAGAGATCAGGATAGTATCCCGTTACCTGGGGCTACAATCTACATTCCGGACCTTAACAAGGGCACCGTTGCCAATAATGATGGGAATTACATCATCTCAAATCTTCCAAATGGAAAGACCAGAATCCAGTATTCATACATCGGTTTTATTAACCAGGTAGTAACTATAGAACTTAACCAGGAAGAGAGATTGATGAACATAACTCTCATCCCAACTGCCGTAGAAGCAGGAGAAATAATAATCTCGGGGGGTTATAATTCCACCCAACATGGAAATGCCGTTAAAGTTGATGTTCTGAAGCTTAATCCGCATTCAATCAAAAGCACCCCAAACTTTTCAGAAGTGCTGACACGTGTACCAGGTGTAGATATGATTTCGAAGGGTAGCGGTGTATCAAAACCTGTAATACGGGGGCTCTCAATGAATGACATTCTGGTTCTCAATAATGGGGTCAGATTTGAAAATTACCAGTACTCGAGCCACCATCCGCTGGGAATAGATGAGTTCGGTATCGAAAATGTTGAGATAATAAAAGGCCCGGCCTCACTTCTTTATGGATCAGATGCTGTTGGAGGGGTTATAAACTTCATAAAGGAAAAGCCAGCTCCTGTCGGAACTGTTGAAGGGGATTACAATATGCAATTGTTTTCGAATACACTGGGGATGTCAAATAATTTCGGTATCAAAGGGGCTTCGGGGAAATTATTCGGTGGAATCAGGGCGGGGCACAAATCAAATTCAGATTTTCTACAGGGCGGAAGTGATTTTGTTCCAAATTCCCGCTTTAATGAATTTTCAGTAAAAATGAATGCCGGATATACCGGTAGAGCAGGAACAACAAAACTGTTTTATGACTACAGTAATCAGAAATTGGGATTAGTTGAAGATGAAGCTATTGAACAGGTTACTGAAAGAGCAAGAAAAAACAGTATCTGGTATCAGGAGTTCAATACCCATCTTCTATCTCTTATGAACAAATTTTACTTTGGAAAGTCCCGGCTCGAAATTAATTCTGCCTATCAGAGTACAGGACTGATCCATTTTGGTGAAGCCGATATCCGGGAAATTGAGATGAGACTGGCAACTCTCACCTACGAAACAATTCTACATTTACCTTCAAATGATATTTCAGAGTATATTATTGGATTCCAGGGGCTTAATCAGAGTAATAAGAACCTTAAAAACCTTGGGACAATACTGCTACCTGATGCAACAACAAATAACTATTCACTTTTTACACTGCTCCAATATACAATTCTCACAAAACTGAAATTACAAACAGGTCTGCGCTATGATAAAAAATCAATCGCGACTGAATCAGTCGGATTACCCTCAGATATTGAAAGTTACAGACAACCGATAAACAAATATTACGGAAGTCTCAGCGGATCACTGGGTGCTACATTTACTTATAATGAAGATCTACTGCTCAGGTCTAATTTTGCTGCTGCCTACCGTACTCCCAATCTGGCAGAACTTACTTCAAATGGTCCTCATGAACTTAGATTCGAAAAAGGTGACGGGAACCTGGTACCGGAAAATTCGCGGGAAATTGATTTAAGCTTTCATTATCATATTGATAATCTGATATTTGATATATCTGTTTTCTACAACAAAATCAATAATTATATTTTTATAGCTCCAACAGGCGATACTACAATTACTGGAATGAGTATTTACAATTATAACCA
>CAZXFB010000073.1:0-16668 GCA_964639725.1 uncultured Rikenellaceae bacterium | reverse complement strand
CTAGACGTACAAATATCTCATAATCCATGAGTTATAAAATGTTGTCATTAGTAGCCGAAGCCCAGAGCGAAGAGAAGGGGCAAGCGAGGAATCTCATAACCAATTGTTTTAAATTTATTATTGATAACCGATACTCATATAATATAATTTTGATTTTAAAGGTATAATGGAACCGCACATGTTTGTAAATTATATTTATTTGTGTTTCTGATTGTGGTCAATCATGTGGGTTTCATGATATTAAATTCTGTTAGTTAATATTTGTATGTTTTCTATTAGATTACATGTCCTAGGCTTGTTTCATTAATTATAATCAGGGTCGGAATATTCATGATTCTTATCATTTTTTCTTACCTTGTCGTAAAATTTTCAGATTTAGTTAGTTAATTATTTTCGTAATTAAGATATTGAATATTAATATATTATGTTCTTTAAGATTTTGAGATTTACATTGATTTCAGGTTAATTTTACTAACATCAAAAAAATCATGTTGGAAGTTGTCAGTTCAACATCTGTTGGAGTTGTTAAAAACGGTACTTGCAAGTTTAATTCATCCTGAACATGACTCTGTTTGTTAGCAAAGTGAAAAGACTGAAATAACCAGGAAATAGTATAGGAGTTCCTTTATGTGAAAGATTGAAGACCTCCGACGACGATCAGTTCCCTGGTCAGGCTTTTGCAGGTAATGCAAATATAATATCTGCGAGAAGAGAGCATTATTGACTTATATTTTGAGAATCTTTAGTGACAACGCTAATGCTTGGAGATATGTTCTCAGTGCAGGTTTCTGTTTAATTCAGATTGTTAAATGAACTTCCGGGAAATTTGGTAATGCATAAGGGTCGTGAGAATATCTTCAGGAAAAGAATATACCTGTTTGACGAAGACTTTGAACAAAAGGAATTGTAGAAGGTTATTATTGATGGGCAAGTTAAGTATAAAAACACAACGTGATTTAGAGACGAAAAGTGATAAGGATTTGTAATAAAGAGATATATGTTTCATCAAAGGCATGATTACAGGATACTGAGGAATTGCCTGAGCGGCACAAAAAGAAACCAGACCAATACATTATTGGTTTCATTAGCATATAATTTGAAGTGATGGATGAGATTAGAGAAAAAAATATTCGATTTAATTTTTGCTGGATTTACCTGAGACTCATTTTGATCCTGTTGAACTGCAACTCTAAAGGATCTAAGAAAAAATAATTATAAACAAAGATCAATAAATTAATATTCATAATGAGCTAACATGCAATAGTATAGCACAATGTCTTGTACGTGCAGGAATGAGATTTTATTAGAAGATTATTTTAAATTCTTGTTAAAACTACTCTTAAAAGCTCTAAAAAATGATTAATAAATATTCTAAATAGATACGATGAAACCACAACTTAAGGGCAATTTACCTCTTTTATCAAGCCAGAATCGGCTATGGATAATGTCACAGCAGGATAATAATAACCCTGCATATAATCTGCAGCTGACATATCATTTTAATGGAGCAATTGATTGTAGTATTCTTACCAAGAGTTTAGGAGTGTTGTTTGAAAGACATTATACGATGTTCTCTCTCTTCAGACAGGAGTCAGGTACTCCTTATATTGATATCGTTTCCCGTGAAGTTAAAGTAGAGTCAGTTGATTTTACAGATCTGCCTGTTGAGTTACGGAAAGAAAGGATATTCTCGTTTGCGATTGAGGATTCAAGAAAAAGTTTTGATATAGAAAGAGGACCTCTATATAGGCTGTATATCTTAAAAGAGGACAACTTAAGTTATTATTTCCATGCAACAATTCATCATATTGTTTTTGATGGCTGGTCACGTCGTATCTTCGTCGAGGAATTGAGCTTGATATATAATGATTTGCTGTCGGGAAGAAATGTAGAACTTGAACCATTAATCTTTCAAAGCTTTGATTATGTAGAGAAGGAAAACAATTTGCTGGATACTCGGCAGGAAAATGAACTGGTAGAATTTTGGAAAGATAACTTAAAAGATTGCCCCGCAGAACTAAAACTACCCTGCGACTTTCCAAGAAAAGTAGATTCTTCAGGTTTGGGTTGCAGGGAATCTTTTGAGATCACTAAGGAATGCACTTCAGGTCTGAAAGAAATTGGAAATAAGGAAGGTACTTCTCTTTTTAATGTTGCATTGTCTTTGTTAGGTGTACTGTTCGAGAAGTATTCCGGTGAAAGCGATATATGTATCGGTATTCCGGTTTCAAACCGTCGCAATTATCCTTTAAGTGATAAAATATTTGGATTGTTCATAAACACCTCTGTAGTCAGGTTAAAAGTTGACAGTAAAAGCAGTTTTCAGGACCAGGTCAGGTATTCGAAGGATGTTGTTAGAAATGCCATATTACATTCAAAGCTTCCTTTTGAGAAAATAGTTGAATCAGTTAAACCAGAAAGAATTCCTGGTATTAATCCTCTTTTTCAGGTTTCATTGTCATGGTTAACTGATCTGACCATACCAATGAACTTCGGAAGCATACAAGGGACCAGAACCACTTTGCCAGGTGGTATATCTCCTTTTGATATTACTTTCTATATGTGGGAAGAAAAGGATGTATTAAAGGGAGACATTGAATACAGCATTGATATATTTCATCCTTCTACCATTTTAAGGTTAAAGGATAGCCTGATCCATTTAGCCCAATCTGTAGTAGATTGTCATGATAAAAATCTCTCAGAAATTTCGGCAATATCTGGGACAGAAAAGCAAAAAATTGATGGGTTTAATGATACAGGTTTATCGATTCCTGATTGCCTGATACATGATTTCTTTGAGGAACAGGCAATTATTCAACCATTCAAGACTGCTGTTATTTCAGGAAAAGAAAGCCTGACATACAAGGAGTTGGATGATCTCGCCAATCAGCTGGCAAGACATTTGCTTTCACGTGGTATGAGGAGTGGTGACACCGTGGGTATATGTCTTGAACGTTCTGCTGAAATGTTGGTTTCAGTGCTTGGAGTACTTAAAATGGGGGGTTGTTATCTTCCTATGGACCCTTCTTTTCCCGATGACAGGCTCAGCTATATGTTTGAAGATTCCGGTGCTGGGATGCTGATTTCGGAAAATTCTCTGAAAGACAGGTTGCTTCAGCTTCCAGATACACTTACAATCTTAATAGATACTGATAAGGAAGAGATAATCAGGAATAGTACTAATAAGCCAGAACTTTCTATAACCAATCAGTCACCTGCATACATAATCTATACATCAGGCTCAACTGGAAAACCGAAAGGTGTTAAAGTAAATCATAAATCTGTAGTCAACCTGGTTGAAAGTATGTCAATAAAACCCGGAATAAAGTCGAATGACATACTTCTTGCGGTTGTAACACTCTCTTTTGATATGTCTGTCTATGAACTTTTTGTGACATTGTCAAAAGGAGCCACTGTTGTTATTGCCGGATCAGAAGACATTACAGATGGCTTTGGATTAATTGAACTTATTGAAAAAAATAACATAACAATCATTCAGGGCACTCCATCTTTCTGGAGTATCCTCCTTTCAGCCGGCTGGTTCGGGAAAAAGGATCTTAAGGCATTATGTGGAGGTGAAGCATTGACTTACAGTCTGGTACGCCAAATTCTTCCAAAGGTTGGTGAATTCTGGAACTGCTATGGACCAACAGAGACCACGGTTTATGCAACATGTTCACAGATTACCGATGAAAATGCGCCAATTGTTATCGGAAAACCGATACATAATACTACTATACATATCCTCAATAAAGACAACAATCTGCTTCCTGTCGGTGTAATTGGAGAAGTTGCAATCGGGGGAATTTGTTTAGCAAAAGGCTACCATAACAGGCCGGATCTTACTAAAGAAAAATTCATCCGGATTGAGAATAGTGAGGTTGTGTATAAAACTGGTGACCTTGGGCGATATAATAATGATGGTAATGTTGAACTTTTCGGAAGAGCTGACAATCAGATAAAAATAAGAGGATTCAGAGTAGAACCAGGTGAAATAGAGACATTACTGGCAAAGTTTAAGGGAGTAAGAGAATCAGTAGTTGCTCTGCACCGGTTTGATGATAATGATGAACGTTTAGTAGCATTCTTAAATGTAGAAGCTGACTTTAAACTATCAGATGAAGAGATCAAAACTTCTTTATCACAATCTCTTCCCGGTTATATGATACCATCATTCTTTCAACACTCTGATGGTTTTCCGAGACTTCCAAACGGTAAAATAAACAAGAAAGCACTTCTTTTTGATCTGCAGGGATCAGGAAAGAAACAAGTGCTGGATATTGATTCTATGACACCAACGCAAAAGAGAGTTATTACTATATGGGAATCTGTCCTGAAGACTCAGGCAATAAATCTTACTGATAGCTCTGATGTAGGTGGAAATTCATTATTAGGCATCAGGTTTATCAATAAAATAAGGGAAGAGTTAGATGTCAAAGTAACTTTCAGAGAGTTGCTTATGAATTTTACGATAGGTCAGTTGTGTAGTTTGATTGATAATCAAAAATCTGTATCAGAGGAGACAATTGAGCTGGTTCATTTAACTGAAATGAGAAACCTTCCTCTGACAAGAAATCAGAAACGATTGTGGCTTTTATCCAAATTACATCCTGATTTACCCTGGTACATTATCCGCTCAACTTTCAGATTTAAAGGATCACTAAACCGTGAGATATTTCAGAGGAGTCTTGAAAAGTTATTCCATCGTCATTATATTCTATTTTCCAGGATAAGGGAAAAATCTGGTGATCCATATTGTGATATTGTACTGACGGAAGTTGCTGTTTCATTTATTGATCTTACCAGCCTGCCTGAAGAAGAAAGAAAGGCGAAGGTAAACAATATTTTTCATGAAGATTCTAAGAAGGGATTTGATCTGGAGAATGGTCCGTTATATCGTATGTATCTGATAAAGACTGCCGAAGATGAGCACTTTTTTTACATTAGTATTCACCATGTTATTTTTGACGGCTGGTCACAGGGAGTGTTTGCCAACGATTTAAGCGAGATATATAATAGTTTATTAAGAGGTAAGGATGCTGATCTGGAAGCATTGGAGTTTCAGCAATATGATTATGCATTCTGGGAGAGTGGAAGGAAAGAGAGTTCAGAGTCGGTTGAGTTTTGGAAGGAAAATTTGACAGGATGCTCCCCAGTGCTGAATTTCCCCTATGATTCTCCACGCAGCGAACAGACAACAGGCAGGGGGGGATTAGTGATGGTTACAATTCCCAGGGAACTGTCAGATGACCTCAGGAGGATCAGCAAGGAGGCAGATACTTCTCTCTTTACTACCATGATGAGTGTTTTTGGAGTACTGTTGAAAAAGTATTCCGGGGAAGATGACTTCAACATAGGTTTACCTGTGGCATATCGTCCTCACACTGGTCTGGAGAAAATCTTCGGTATGTTTGTTAATACTGTTGTAGTCCGCATGCGATACGAAGAGGAGATTACTTTCAGACAACTGTTAAAAAAGACCGACAATGCTGCAATGGATGCTATATCTCACCAGGATCTTCCGTTCGAGAATGTTGTCGAAATAATTAAACCTGAACGTGTCTCAGGAGCAAATCCTTTATTTCAGGTTGCTTTTGTATGGCAGAATAATCTGTATGTACCTGTTAACCTGGACGGTGTCAGTAGTGAAGTAATAAAAAGTGATCAAAGGACAGCTACCTTTGATCTTTCTATTGCAATGTGGGAAAATGGCGATACTATCGAGGGAGAGATTGAATACAATATGGATATTATTAAGCCTGAAACAATTAATAGGTTTAAGGAACACTTCCTGATCCTCGTCAGGAATCTTACAGCAAACATTAATCTGCCTGTCAACTCAGTCCCATTAATATCTGATAAGGAATTAAAGATGATCAGTGAAATAAATAATACTGCCGCTGATTATCCAAGGGATAAAACCATGGTAGAATTATTTGAGGGGATAGTAACCTTATTTCCTGATAAAATTGCGATTTCCTTTAAAGGGAAATCGCATACTTACAGGCAGTTAAATGAAAAGTCAAATCAACTGGCACGAATTCTCAGGGAATCAGGAGTGGGGAAAAATACTCCCGTAGGACTTTTTACTGACAAGTCACTTGAGATGATAGTAGGCATGTTAGCTATTCTGAAGGCAGGTGGTTGTTATACTCCTATTGATCCTGAGTATCCGCTGCAGAGGATTAACTTCATTGTAAAGGATTCAGGTATAAAGACTGTTCTTGTACAGGGAAAGTATATGGGGATTGAGATTGAAGAAGTACAAAAACTCAATTTAGATACCCAATACCCGAACAATTCTGATAAATCCAATTTGCAGAGAATAAACGGACCTGAAGATCTTGCACACATTATTTATACTTCAGGAACAACAGGTACCCCGAAGGGAACACCAATTCTCCATAGAGGTGTCCTGCGTACATTGTGCAACACAAACTGGATTAATATAACCCCTGATGACAGGGTACTTCAGCAAGCTCCTATTGTGTTTGATATGAGCACGGCTGAAATATGGGCAACTTTATTACATGGAGGGTCATTATATATTATCGATAAAGAAACACTTCTTAATCCTGAAGCTCTGGGAGAGGAAATGCTGAAGAATGAAATAACTGTTTTTATTATTACACCAGCAGTATTTACTAAATTATTGGAAAGCCATCCTGATATATTTAAAAGACTTAAATATATGGCTATGGGAGGTGATGTGTTACCATTTGCACAAATCAACAAGGTAAGACAAGTCAATCCCGGCCTTACAGTAATTAATGGATACGGGCCAACAGAAAACACTATTGTTTCAGCAGTGTATAAAATAGAAAGGGATTTCGATCAGAGTATACCAATAGGAAGACCAAACAGCAACTCCACTGCTTATATTTTTGACAAGTATTTGAATTACCAGCCAATAGGTGTTGTAGGCGAACTATATGTAGGAGGAGATGGCCTTTCACCAGGATATTTGAACAGGGAAGATTTGAACAAGAAGTGCTTTATAGAGAATCCTCACATTCCGGGAGAAAGACTTTACAAGACAGGTGATCTTGTTAAGTGGTTACCTGACTGGAATATTGATTTTTTGGGGAGAGCAGATAATCAATTAAAGATAAGGGGTTTCAGGATAGAGTTGGAAGAAATAGAGTCTGTTATCTCTGAGTTGGATGGTGTTATAGAGACTGTTGTTAAGCCGGTGAAAGTGGAACAAGGAGATTACAGGTTAGTAGCTTTCTTGAATATCCGTGAGTCTTTCGCGATAGACAAACTTGATATTCTGGCAAAAATAAAAGCAAAGCTTCCGGTATATATGTTACCATCTTCATTTAAGTTCATGCATGAATTCCCTAAAACTATTAATGGAAAAACGGATCGCAAAGCCTTAAGTATTGATATAAGTGAGATGGAAAGGAGAGAAAGTGTAGATATCACTACACTTTCGCCAACTGAAAGAACAATTCATAAGATTTGGTGTGATGCATTAAAATCGGATGATGTATTAGTCACAGATAACTTCTTTGATATTGGTGGTAACTCTTTATTAGTTTTCAGAATAATTAACCAGATAAAGAAGGATTTTGGGATTACTTTGACCTTCAAGGACTTCCTTTCCAATTCCATAATAAACCAGTTAAGTGTATTTATTGATGGCAAGGCTGGTGGCAAGGAAGATTCCATTGTTATGGTCCACATGACTGAAACAAAGAATATGCCTCTGACTAAAAACCAGAAGCGGCTATGGTTTATTTCCCAATTGCAACCAAATATACCATCGTACATTATCAGGTTAACTTATAAATTTTCAGGTTCTTTAAAGTACGACTTGTTTGAAAAGAGCCTGGATATACTGTTTTCCAGGCATCACACAATTTTTTCGGTAATTAAAGAACTTAATGGCGAACCAATTTGTGAAATTGTTCCTCATAAGGTTAAGATTTCATTTATCGATTATACAGACCTTTCGGAAATTGAGAAATCTGAGAAGATAAGTGCTTTGCTTTCTGAAGAGTCAAAACTGAAATTTGATTTGGTTCAGGGCCCTTTATATCGGGTTTACCTGATAAAGTCAGCTAATGATGAGTATTATTTCCGTTTGAGTATCCATCACATTATCTTTGATGGCTGGTCTCAGGGTGTGTTAGTTAATGATTTGGGTGAAATATATAATAGCCTTGTAACAGGTACAGAGATCAATCTTGAGGAACTGGAGTTCCAGCAGTATGATTATGCACAATGGGAGCGTGATATGACTGAAAGTGCAGAGTCAATTGCCTTCTGGGAAGATTACTTAAAAGGATGCTCCCCTATGTTGGATTTCCCATTTGATTTTCCACGCAGGGAAAATATGACAGGAAAGGGCGGTTTGGAAGAAATCAGATTTTCCAGGGATCTTTCGGATTCCTTAAGGAGGATCAGCAGGGAAGAGGGCACTTCTCTTTTCACAACAATAATGAGTGGTTTTGGGTTATTGATGAACAGATATTCAGGCGAACCGGATCTGAATATCGGGTTGCCTGTAGCTTTTCGGCCTCATGCTAAGCTTGAGAAGATTTTCGGAATGTTTGTAAACACCATTGTTGTCCGTTTGAAATATGAAAAAGGTGTTACATTCAGGGAACTGATAAAGCAGTCTGATGATGCAGCGATAAATGCCATATCTCATCAGGATCTTCCTTTTGAGAGAGTAGTGGAAATTGTTAAACCAGATCGTATCTCAGGAGCTAATCCTTTATTCCAGTTTGCTTTTGCATGGCAGAATAATCTGAATGTACCCATTAAGCTTGAAGGGATTAAAAGCGAGCTAATTAAAGGAAAAGAGCGGGCAGCTACCTTTGATTTAACGCTTGTATTATGGGAGAATGGTGATATTATTGAAGGAGAGATAGAATATAATATGGATATTCTTCAGCTTGAAACTATAAACAGGTTAAAGGATAACTTACTGACTCTGTTAAATAATCTGACTGTTGATATCAATGTACCAGTTAATTCGGTTCCTATGATATCTGAAAAGGATATCAGGATAATTGATGAAATAAATAATACTGCGACAATCTATCCAAAAGACAAAACAATAGCACAATTGTTTGAGGAAAAGGTTAATATGTTTTCAGATAATATTGCTATATCTTTTCAAGGGAAATCATATACTTACAGGCAGTTAAATGAAAAAGCAAATAAGCTTGCCCGGACAATAAGAGAATCAGGTGTCATGCCAAATACACCAGTAGGCATTTTGTCGGATAAGTCGTTGGAGATGATAATCGGTATACTGGGAATTCTTAAGGCAGGAGGATGTTATACTCCGATTGATCCGGAATACCCTGAACAAAGGATAGATTTTATAATAAAAGACTCTGGTGTAAAAGTACTGCTTACCCAAAGCAAATACATGGGTGTTCCAATAGAAGGAGTACAAAAACTGAATTTAAATTCAGAAGAGTTGTACAATAGCGACGGGGCAAATTTGAAGTGTGTAAGTCAACCTGAAGATTTTGCATATATATTATATACATCAGGGACCACAGGTATTCCAAAAGGGACACCTGTTCCGCAGCGCGGAGTTATTAGACTGGTATGCAATACCAATTATACTGAATTTACTTCTGAAGACAGGGTCATTCTTGTAGGAGCTTATGTTTTTGATGCTACTACACTGGAAATCTGGAGTGCACTTTTAAATGGCGGATCCTTATATATAATAGATAAGGAAACACTCCTCGATCCGGAAGCCCTGGAAAAGGAGATGATGATAAATGGCATCACTCATTTAATCATTACCCCGGCACTTTTTCATCATTTCGTTGATAACAGGATTAATGTATTCAGCAAACTGAAATCTTTAATTATTGGCGGGGACGTACTCTCACCGGACCACTCTAACAGAGTAAGGAAGTTTAACCCTGACCTAGTATTAATAAATGGATACGGGCCTACAGAGAATACTACAATGTCAACATTTTTCAAAGTTGACAGAGATTTTACACATAAGATCCCTATTGGCAAGCCAAACAGTAACTCAACTGTTTATATTTTTGACAAGGATTTGAATTATCAGCCAATCGGTGTTCCGGGTGAATTATATGTAGGTGGAGATGGTCTGTCGGCTGGATATCTTAACAGGGAAGAGCTTAATAGAGTTAATTTCATTGAACATCCGTTTAAACCCGGTGAAAGAATATACAAAACAGGGGATCTTGTCAGATGGTTACCCGACTGGAATATTGATTTTTTTGGGAGAGCAGATAATCAGTTGAAGATAAGGGGCTTCAGGATAGAGCTTGAAGAGATAGAGGCTGTAATTTCGGAGTTGGATGGTGTTATTGAGACCGTAGTCAAGGCAGTGAAGGTTGAACAGGGGGATTACAGGCTGGTAGCTTTTTTGAATGTTCCGGAAACTTTTAAGAGCGAGACGCAGGAGATATTGGCGAAGCTTAGGACAAAACTTCCTGTTTATATGATACCATCTGCATTTAAGATAATGCATGGATTTCCAATGACTATTAACGGTAAAATTGATAAGAAGGCTTTGTCCTTACCTGATTTCAGTGATGTGGATTTAGCACAATTCGTAGCACCTTCAACAGAGATTGAAAGAGCATTGGCTAAGATATGGAGCTTAGTATTGAGGATACCTGAAGAGAAGATAAGTGTTAAGGCTGACTTTTTTGATTTGGGAGGTGATAGCATCAAGTCCATTCAGGTTGTATCGCGGATGCGTAGTGCCGGATATGAGCTAAAAATTTCCGAGGTGCTAAGTTCCAGTGGATTGGAAGCAATGGCATCCAAAGCAAAAGAATTAAGCAGAATAATAGATCAGGAAGTTGTTAGTGGCGAAGTCTTGCTAAACCCTATTCAGCAGGCATTCTTCAGGAATGACCTTGTTGCTGGAGATGCAAAAGAAATGAATCACTTTAACCAGTCTTTTTTGCTTCATTTCAAGGAAGGGATTTCAATGGAAGAAGTTGAGGTGATTTTCAGGAAGATAGTAGAGCATCATGATGCCCTTAGGATAGTTTACAGGAAGGATGATTCTCTCTGGAACCAAAATAACCAGGGGCTTGATGGTTCCTTTTTTGAATTACAGAAATATGATTTAAAAAATAAAAAAGATGGTTTTACTCAATTAGAGTATCTTTCAGGTAACTTAAAATCATCAATTGACATTGAACAAGGACCGCTTCTGAAACTCGGATTGTTTCAGATGGATGACGGAGACAAATTATTAATAACAATACATCACCTCGTTATTGACCTGGTATCATGGCGGATATTATTTGATGATATATCGACCCTTTTGCATCAATACAAAACTGGCAAAGAGTTAACACTACCAGCCAAAACAGACAGTTTTCAATACTGGATGATAAAGAATGCTGCGTTTGCAGAAGGATTTGCTTTAAAACAAGAGCTTGTTTACTGGCAGTTACAGGAAAGAAAAAAAGTTGATATTCTTACGGTGAACCATGAAGAAGGAAGAAACCTGTTTGTGGATCTGGTAAGCTCCGGTTTTACTTTAAAGAGAGACGAGACTACTTTTGTTCAAGCTTGTTTGAATGGCAAAAACAAGGTGGAGATCAATACTTTGTTGTTGGCTGCCTTAGGGCAAAGTTTACAGAGAGTATTTGGGATGCATTCCATAAAAATGAATTTAGAAGGACACGGTAGGGAGGAGTTTATAGATGATGTGGATATCAGCAGAACAGTAGGTTGGTTTACCTGCATGTATCCTGTTATTCTGGAACTTCCAGTAACAGGTATTGTGGATATGGTAGGTTTACTATCCCTTGACGAATCTTTAAACCTTGTTCCGAATAAAGGTGTTGGTTATGGATTGATAAAATATTTGTCAAAATTCAAATTAGAGTATTCACAAACAAAAGCACAGATTAACTTTAATTATCTGGGTGAGTTTGACAGGAATCATGGTTCAGATGACTCTTCTGCCTATACATTATCAGAACTATCTCATGGAAGTGATGTGGCTTTACAACTCCAGCGGGATACTGAACTGGATGTAACCGGTCAGACTATTGATGGCCTTCTGAGAATGAGCATAAGGTATAGCAGGCAGCGATATGACAAAGAAACAATTGATGTATTAACTGATCTGTACAAAACTGAGTTATTAAGCCTGGCAGAGCTTTTGTCAAAGAACAAGACACGTATTACAGTGCCAGGTGATTTCACCTATAAAGGATTAAGCATAGGGCAGATAACTGAATTAGAACAGGAATATGGCAAAATTGAAGAAATTTATGGCCTGAGTCCTATGCAGAAAGGCCTATATTTTCTGGCATTATCAAATCCGCAGAGCAGTGCATATTTTGTTCAGCTTGGATATAGGGTTTCAGGAAGACTGGATTTAATGAAGATTCAGGAGTGTTATTCAGAACTAGTTAACCGTCATGCAGTATTAAGAACCGTATTCCGTAATGATCTTAGCACTGATTTGTTGCAAATTGTAAGGGCAGAGTCAAAACCTGATTTTCGGTTTATAGATATCAGTACAAAAAGCAAAGAAGAACAGGTAGAATTCCTGAAAGAATTCAGGTTAAAAGACCGTAGCGTTGGATTTGATTTGACGAAAGGACCGTTGATCAGACTGATCATTCTTCGTTTATCAGAAGAAAAACACGAACTGGTTTGGAGTAATCATCATCTGATTATGGATGGATGGAGCATGAGTGTTTTACTGGCTGAATTTGACAGACTTTACGAAAGCAAGGTTAGAGGAATGGATTTCAAATTATCGGTTACAAAACCATTTTCAGATTACATTGCCTGGTTGTCGAAATTTGATGAAGAAACATGCAAGCATTATTGGCGCGATTATCTTAAGGGTTATGACTCATTGTCAAGTATCCCGGCTGATAAGGTTAAGAAAAACAAGGACTCATTTGGTGTAATTAACCATGATTTCTATTTGTCTGAACAAATATCCAAACAACTTCAGCTTACTGCAGTAAAATACAAATGCACTCTCAATACTGTAATGCAGAGTGTTTGGGGAATATTACTGGGCAGATACAATAATACCAATGATGTAGTTTTCGGATCGGTTGTATCCGGCAGACCATCTGTGCTGAAAGGAGTTCAGGAAATAGTTGGGCTGTTCATAAACACTGTTCCTCAACGTATTAAATTTCAACCGGAAACACGTTTTGGTGATTTATTGCTAAATGTTCAGCAATCCTTTATTACAGGTGAGCCTTATCATCATATGAACCTTGCAGAAGTACAAAGCTTAAGCGAGATAGGATCGGGTTTGTTGGATCATTTGATGGTATTTGAGAATTACCCGAGATCTGAAAAACCCCTTGGCAATAAAGAAAACATTGAAGGATTATTAGAATTTGAGGTTGGTAGTATCGACGCCTTTGAACAAGTGAACTATGATTTTTCAGTGATGATATTGCCTGGTAAAGAGTTGTTGGTTAAGTTTAAATACAACGGGGAGTCTTATTCGGAACCATTTATAGGAAGATTAGAAAGTCAGTTTAAGTTGATACTTAATAATCTGGTTGAAAATCCTGATATGCTTATACGGGAGATTCCATTATTATCAGAAGATGACAAAAAGAAGATTGAAGTATTTAACAATACTGACTCTCCCTATGAACAATCTCTCTGCATTCATCACAAATTTGAATTGCAGGCAAATATTAATCCAGAGTTACCAGCTCTTATTACAAAGGAGAGAACCCTGAGCTATAAGGATTTGAATGAACATGCCAACAGAATGGCTAATTACCTTATTAGCAAAGAATTGAAGGTTGAGGATATAGTCGGAATATGCATCGACCGTTCCATAGAGATGATGATAGGTATTTTTGGTATTCTTAAAACAGGAGCTGCATACCTTCCTCTCAGCCCCGAGAATCCTACTGACCGCCTCAGAAGTATTATTAATGATGCTAAACCAAAGCTGATATTGTCAGGAAAAGAGTCAGCCATGAACATTCCTGAAGAATCTACAGTTGTATATATTGATAATATTTTACAGGAACCGTTGTCAGCTAATTCATCAAATCCCGAGGTAGAAATGAGTTCTAAGAATCTGGCGTATGTTCTGTATACGTCTGGCTCCACAGGAACTCCAAAGGGAGTTATGATTGAGCATCATTCTGTACTCAACCGTTTAGGATGGATGCAGAAAGCGTATCCTATTGGTGCAACAGACACATTAATACAGAAAACTCCGATCACATTTGATGTGTCGGTATGGGAGTTATTCTGGTGGTCATTTAATGGATCAAAGTTGGTCCTTCTTCCCAAAGGAGGAGAGAGGGATCCTGAAACTATGATTGATTACATTGATTATTTCAAGGTGACCACGATGCATTTCGTCCCATCTATGTTTGCAACATTCTTTGAAACAATTGTAACCAGAAAATTACTGGACAAGCTTGAATGCATGAACAGGATATTCCTTAGTGGAGAAGCCCTTCCTTCAACATTGGTCAGAGATTTTAATGTGATGAGGAAAGAATTCTCATTACCTGATCTGATTAATCTTTACGGTCCTACAGAGGCTACAGTGGATGTTTCATATTATAATTGTCCAAAGGAAAACATAGAAAATATATACATAGGGAAGCCAATTGACAACACAAAGCTTTTCGTAGTCAATAAATTAAATGAAATTCAACCCATTGGAATTTCAGGAGAACTCCTGATAACCGGTGTTAACCTCGCCCGTGGTTATATGAACAGACCTGATCTGACTGCCGAAAAATTCTTTGATTTTAGACTATCCGATGGGAAAAGTATAAAGGCATACCATACTGGAGACCTTGTTAAGCTGACATCCGAAGGAGAGTTGGATTACCTGGGAAGAATGGATAATCAGATCAAAATCCGTGGATTTAGGATAGAGTTAGGTGATATTGAAGCTCAAATTTCGGAGCACCCAATGGTTTCGAATGTCGCAGTGATTATGAGTGAAAATGGTCAGAATAAGTTACTTCTGGCCTATGTATGCTTAAAGCCCGGATGCGAGCTTGAAGCTGACAAACTGAGAAAGTATCTTAACGGTAAATTGCCCGAGTATATGGTGCCGTCATTCATTATATTTCTTGATATTCTTCCTTTGACCAGTAGTGGAAAGCTTGACAGAAAAAGCCTGCCTGCCCCTGACAGAATTATCGAGAGAAATGAACTAGCCACACCATCAAATAAAAACGAAAAGATATTATTAGACTTATGGAAAGATATTTTGAAAATTGAGAATTTAAGTATTAATGATAATTTCTTTGATGTCGGAGGCAATTCATTGTCAGCAATTAGTTTAGCAAATTTAATTTCGAAGGAATTCAATATAACCTTAAAAGTTCTGATGGTCTTTGAGTTTCCAAATATTAAATCTCAAAGTGAATATTTATCCGGGGAAAAAGGGAAAAAATATTCTTTGACAAACGATGACATTGATGAAAAGAGTAAGAGCAAAAGGAAAATTGATTATAAACGCTTTAAAAGATAATTTTTATTATTTGGTTTTTAGAGAATTTTAACGTTATGAATACAACTAATAATAAAATAGCTGTAGTTGGACTGGCTTGTAAATTTCCTGGTGCCAATAACCTTGATGAATATTGGAATAATCTCATTTCTGCAAAGGAGACTCTAAGTTTATTCACAGATGCTGAACTTGCTAAATATATCCCTGATTTTAGTGATTTAAGTAAAAATCCGGATTACGTTAAAGTTCATGGTGTATTAAATGATATAGATAAATTTGATGCAGGTTTTTTTGGAATGACTCCACGGGAAGCTGCAGAAACAGACCCACAGCAGCGGATATGGCTTGAGACTGCCTGGGAGGCATTAGAGAATTCTGGTTGTGATCCGATTAATTATCATGGGTCAATTGGTGTTTTCGCAGGTGGAATGATGAGTTCATACCTTTTCAATAACATTTTGAAAGATTCTGATAGGCTGAATATGTTTTTGCGAAAAGGCTTCACAAGCAGAACTATGATGATGGGTAATGATAGTTCATATATACCTACTAAAACTGCATATCACTTTAATCTGAGAGGACCGGCAGTTTCTGTTCAAACAGCGTGTTCTACATCCCTGGTTGCAATAACTCAGGCATGCCAGAGCCTTTACAGTTACGAATCGGATATGTGTCTTGCTGGTGGAATTACCATTTCTGTTCCTCAGGAAAGAGGATATACGTATCAGGAAGGGGCAATCGCTTCACCAGATGGGCATTGCCGCCCTTTTGATGTACTATCAAAAGGTACTGTTGGTGGTAATGGAGTAGGAATTGTTATCCTCAAAAGACTCGAAGATGCCTTAAGGGATAAAGATACAATTTATGCCTGTGTGAGCGGTTGGGCTCTGAATAATGATGGTAATAATAAGGTAAGTTTCACTGCTCCCAGTATCGAAGGACAGGCTGAGGTTATTATGATGGCTCAGTCATTTGCTGACGTTTCACCGGAGGAAATAAGTTATGTTGAAGCTCATGGTACAGCCACAAAGCTTGGCGATCCGATTGAAATAGCTGGTCTAACAAAAGCCTTCAGAGCAAAAACAGATAAGAAGCAGTTCTGTGGCGTAGGATCTGTTAAGAGCAACATAGGACACACTGATGCAGCAGCCGGTGCAGCCTCTTTTATAAAAGTCTGTCTTTCTGCATATTATAAAAAGATACCACCAACT
>CAZXFB010000072.1:0-17246 GCA_964639725.1 uncultured Rikenellaceae bacterium | reverse complement strand
ACTCGAACCCGCGACCCCGACCTTGGCAAGGTCGTGCTCTACCAACTGAGCTACTCCCGCAATTTCTTGCGCAAAAATAAGAATTTTTTTTTATCTGCAAAGAACAGCAGGTAAAATTGCCGTAATGAATTTATTATTATACTCTGTTATTTCCTTATTGGTCCCCACTCAGTAAGCCTATTATTCTCAATATATAGCCAGGTGTTATTATATATCCACTCTTCCTTAATTACATTACCATTGATGACTCTGTTTATCTCTTGTGGAGAACCCCAGCTGTCTTTTACCATCTCACCAGTCATACCTTTCCAGATTTTACCTGCAGTGAGCCGTGCAGCAATACTTGAACCATATTTGGTCTCGAGATAAGCAAACCTGCTGACTTGTTGTTGTTGTTGTTGTTGTTGTTGTTGTGAAGTAACACCTTCTCTCACAGGTCTTTCAGGTTGAGTTACTGTTAATTGCTTAACAGGTTTCTGATCAATAACAGCGTGACGTTTAAAAATATATCCTTCATTTTCTTCAAATACCACATGAAGATAAGTACTATCTGATCCAAGAACATTAACAATTGACCCTGATGGAATGATAAGGATTACGGTTGTAAGATCATCTTTTGCTCCAAAAAGGCGGGTTGAAGATTTCAATGTTGCTGTTACAGATACTTCCTGATTTACATTCTTGTTTTTCTCCAAATCCTGAAGTATGTCAGACTTGCCTGCCTGAGCCTGAAGGACAACAATGCAGAGTGTTAAAAAAATAGAGAAAATAATCTTTTTCATGTGAGTGAATTTTTCTTTGATGAACAAAAATTGTACCATATTTAGATAACATTAAGGGCTATGGAAGCAAACAGGAAATAAAAGCTAATGCACATTTGTATTATATGATAAGTTTTGGGTTAAACGGATAATATTTTATCTCTTTCTTATGATCATCAAACCATCTCTTACAGGAAGTATCATATTATCAATGTCTTTCTCATTTCTGATCATCTCATTGAACTCTATAATGCCTTTCGCCTGCAGGTCACCAATTTCTTTTTCAAGGACCTTGCCTCCCCATAAAACATTATCAACCAGGATGAATCCTCCCTTTTTCACTTTATCTGTTACGAGTCTGTAATATTCAATATATTCTCTTTTATCACCATCAATAAAAACCAGATCAAACTTTTGTTCCAGTCGGGGTATAATATCCTGTGCTTTTCCTGTTAATTGCCTTATCAATGAATCGACACCGGCTTTGCAGAAATATGAATGACTAAAACCGGTAAGTTCATCGTTTATTTCGATAGTAAAGAGTTTACCTCCAGGTTTAAGCCCTTTAGAAAGGCAAATAGCAGAATAGCCTGTGAAGGTTCCTATCTCAAGGATGAATTTTGGTTTTATCATCAACGAAATGAATTCCAGAAATTTCCCCTGGAGATGACCGCTAGCCATATTTGGATTGACAAACCTGATATGAGTCTGTCTGTAAAGTTCTTCAAGAACAGGATCTTCATATGAAGAGTGGTCAGTAAGATATTTATCAAGTTTCCGGTTCATAATTTAATACTAATGGGCGAAAGCCCTGATTTGGAATACTATAGTTACAAAAAGTTTAATAAACTTTGAATAATTCAGGATCTCTAAACACAGCCCACGGTTTTTATTTATAAATCAGTGTTGATAGTTTCGAAGGTTCAAAAATATCATTTGCAGTTTCAAGTAATTCAGATGCTGTAACATTATCAATCTTTTTGCAAATATCTTCAATAGTATCAATTTTATTAAAGATAAGGAGGCTTTTCCCAAGGCTCAGCATAAGGCTTTCATGGTTCTCATATCCTCTCGCCAGATAGCCTTTTATCTGGTTTTTTGCTCTGCTCAGTTGACCTGTTCCCAGCAAAGAGAACCGGAGCCGTTTCAGTTCCGACATCACAATTGAGATACTCCTTTCAAGGTTGTGACTGTCGGTACCAAAATATATTGAAAAAACACCTGTATCATTATAGGGATTGTAACTCGACTCCACATTATAAGCCAGTCCGTTTTTTTCACGTAGTGAAAGATTTAATCTCGAGTTAAGTCCTTGACCGCCAAGAATATTATTCAGAAGGAACATGCTCATACGTCTCTGGTCTTTCAGGTCATAAGCGATGTTCCCAATAATGCAATGATTCTGATAAGTATCCATTTTTTTTGTAAAGGAGACAGGTTTATACACAAGGTTAATCTCAGAGTTTGATCTGGACTTATTTTCAGGTGTCTGTGAAAAATACTTTTCAAAAAGCCTGAGTATTTTATTTTCCGGCACATTGCCAACAGAACAAAACACCATCTGGTGTGTATTGTAATTATTTGAAATAAAATCCAATAGGTTCTTTGATGAAAAAGATCTGACTGACTCTTGTGTCCCAAGTATATTACGACCTAAAGACTGGTTTGCAAAGATCATCTCTTCGAAATCGTCAAAAATAAGCTCTGCCGGATTATCAAGATAGGAGTTAATCTCTTCTATAATAACATCTTTTTCCTTTTCAATCTCTTTAGCGTTGAAGACAGAGTTAAAGACAATATCACTTATCAGCTCTATTGCTCTCTCATAATCATCTTTCAGAAAGGAGGCATGAATAGCAGTCTCTTCCTTGGTGGTATATGCATTTAGTTCTCCTCCGACATCTTCCATCCGGCTGAGGATATGGTAAGCTTTTCTTTTTGTCGTGCCTTTAAACAGCATATGTTCGATAAAGTGAACAATACCATGTTCCTCCTTCTTTTCATTACGAGATCCGGTATTGATAATCAGGCCGCAATGTGCTACAATACCGGGAATTGGGTAGTGAACAAGTCTGATGCCATTATTGAGTGTATGAAGGAGATTATTCATAGCGTGTTTTTATCAGGATGCAAATGTACCACATGATTAAAATGATTCCAAATAGATTTTTTTTCATTAAAGTTTTGCTTACTCGGATTTGAAATATATATTTGCAGTCCGAAAAGGAGGTGCCATAGCTCAGTCGGTAGAGCAATGGACTGAAAATCCATGTGTCCCCGGTTCGATTCCTGGTGGCACCACACATGAACCTGATAATCAAATGATTACAGAGATTCGGAACAAGTAATGAACAAGAAAATTAAAGAGATACCTGAAAACGGTATCTCTTTTTTTGGGATTAACTCAAGTACATAGTATTACGAATCTTTACACTTTTTAGTGTAAAATTGAATCTTTACACTTAATGTCTAAGTGAGTTTTGTAATGTCATGATATAAATTATCACACTAATAGGTTAATTAGTGTGATATTAATGGTATTATTTCATACTCCCTTCATTATACAACTTACTTACAAAGTTAAGTTGTCTAAGAAAGGGGAATATTAAAATTTTCGAAAACCATAAGAGTTCTATCATTTTTTATTTTATATACATCAACTAAAATATTATCAGTTTTGACAGATTTGTTATAGACACATATCATTTCGTTTTTAGTGTTCGTTTTACGATCTAGAGCTTTATAAAACTTTATCCAAGTAACCAGTTCATTCTTTTTATTATCGAAATATACATCAACATCTCTAGTTGAAGATTCAAAATCTAACATTGAAGAGAATAATTTATTTGAGTCCATTTTCTTATATAAAACAAAGGAAAGTTCAAAATCTTTTTCAGTTACTAATGTTACATTTTTGACAATATTAAGAATATCAGTTTTGTAATCTGTGATGAATATATCTTTACTTATTATCTTATTGACGTTATATTTATTGAAAACGGAGTCCGTCTTATAGAAGTTTTGAAAACGTCTTACAGGACAATCTGATACACTTGAATTAGATTTCATAACATCAATTATATTTCTGTTTTCATCCAAGGTATAAGAAATGGTAGTACTAGTAGTCTCGTCTTCAATGATTAAAATCATTGAATCAGAACATTCTCCACAACCAGAAACGGTACCTTCAAATATAACCCCTATGGTACAGTTTTTTAGAGTTCTAATTAAGGTTCTTATCTGTATAGATAAATTATCCAACATCTCTTTATAATTGGAACCATGTAAACTATAAGGAACCAAACTAAGGGTCTCTTCAGAGTAACAATATACTAAAGGGTCTCTAAGTTCACCATCTTTAATAACATCTTTAGTAATTTCAATTAAGGTTTGAGTAAAATCAATTTCTTTCTTTTTCATAATATACATTTTTAGTTAATACTATTTATTGTATATTATGTTTTAGGAGAAGTTGATGAAAAATGAATATATTTTTCAATTAAGTTCTGACAAGTTTCCCAGTCAAGAAGTTACGTGATGAATTATAGGTATTGTGATGGAATAAACAGAGTTACTATTGTCCTTACATACAGGATGTCTTGACCTATATTAGACCGAGCGGTTCTGTCAAAATATAAAATACAATAAACAAAAAATGCTTAATACTGGCTTCTAATAGTCATTTTTTCTGGGTAGCCAACTATGGTAAGGGACACTTGCTATTCCAAGTTATGATTGGATGTATCTTTTATCTTTTTCGAACTTCAATCTCCGAGCAGATTCCTCAGTAAGACCAATAAACTCAGATTCTTTGAAGAAAATCTCGTCAGGATAGAACTCAAAGAGAGTCTTTTCATCACCATTATTGAATTGTACCTTCACCACTGGCATAGGATCAAACATTCCTTGTTCCATCGGTCTTGGATATGGGCCAATTGTGCATTTAACAATTAACGGTTCTTTAGTATTCATTTATATTAATTTTTGACTAATATAACAAATGTACAAATTCTCAGATGATTTCTTTATCAATGAATGCATTTGTTTCAGTAAACACTTGAATAAGTATTAATTTTGCAATTATGGATGTACTGACACCTGAACAGCGAACAAAAAACATGAAGGCTATCAGAAGCAAAAACACTAACATGGAATTGCTTCTGGCAAAATCTTTGTGGGCAAAAGGAATCAGGTACAGAAAAAACGATAAATCAGTTTTTGGGAAACCTGACCTGACCGTAAAGAAATACAAAATCGCCATTTTTGTGGATAGTGAATACTTTCACGGTAAAGATTGGGAAACAGACAAATATCGTATTAAAACAAACCGTGAATTCTGGTGGAAGAAAATCGAGGAGAATCAAAAGAGGGATCAAACTGTCAATAGTTTTCTTGTTGATAAAGAATGGAAAGTATTAAGATTTTGGAGTAAGGAAATCCGTAAAAATTTGAATCTTTGTACAGACGAAATTATTGCTGTTATTAACGAAAGGAAGTATGTTTAAATACTCCGATATAAGGAAAAAGCTAAACATTAATGTTACCAAACCTGAATTATCAGATCTGGCTCATCTGACACATTATTTACAGTCTCAAAAGAATGGTGTTTCCCAATTTTATAAAAAACAGGCAATAAAGTACATTTACAAGCTGAAGCTTGATTCTGATCCAATTGACGAACCATATTTTCAGGAAAAACTTCCGATAGAATGGGATATACCTTACCCTCCGGTTGAAAATCCTAAGTTTACATTCATCGATTTGTTTGCCGGAATTGGTGGTTTCAGACTGGCCTTTCAGAGTTTGGGCGGGAAATGTGTCTTTTCTAGTGAGTATAACTATTTTGCTCAGAAGACCTATGAAGCAAACTTTGGAGAAGTCCCATTTGGTGATATAACTAAAATTGACGAAAAAGAGATACCTGATCACGATCTCCTTGTAGCTGGATTTCCTTGTCAGCCATTCTCGATTGCCGGAGTGTCAAAAAAGAATGCTCTTGGTAAAAGCCATGGATTTTTGGACGAAACACAGGGAACATTGTTCTTTGATTTAGCCCGGATCTTAGACGAAAAGAAACCAAAAGTATTCTTACTCGAAAATGTTAAGAACCTTGTCTCTCATGATTCTCACAGGACATTTCAGGTAATTACCGATACACTTAAAGAGCTGAATTATAATATTTATTATCAGGTGCTTGATGGCAAGCACTTTGTTCCCCAACACAGAGAAAGGATAGTAATAATTGGATTTTCAAAGGAATACTTTAAGGGTAATGAAAAATTCACTTTCCCTGAAATGCCTGAACCTGCCCACAAGATTGTAGATATCCTTGAAAAAAAGCCACTAGACAAGTATACATTAACAGATCACCTCTGGGAATACTTAATACGATATTCTGAAAAACACAAAGCAAAAGGAAATGGATTCGGTTTTGGGATGACAGATTTAAATGGAATATCAAGGACCCTGAGTGCCAGGTATTATAAAGATGGTGCTGAAATTCTGATTCCTCAAAAAGGCAAAAATCCCAGACGATTAACCCCTCGTGAGTGTGCAAGATTACAAGGATATCCTGATAAATTTATCATTCCTGTCTCTGATAATCAGGCCTATCGTCAATTTGGCAACTCGGTTGTAGTTCCTATGATGAAATCAGTTGGAAGTAATTTAGTCTCTGAACTTCTACGACATAATGGAAAGTATATTACAAAACGCCGTACAATCAGCACAAAGAGCTGAAGTTGCATTCTCAAAATTTATCACAGCCAACGACACCGGATCAACCGGAGGTCATCAATCCGGTTTTCACATACATAAACATGCATGGTCATTATTCTTAGATAGCCCGGGAGAAAAGGGAACCAATTCTGATAAGATGGTCACTATAAAATGGCAAAACGATTTTGAAACTGAAAGTCGATTCATTTACTATGGAGTTGGTACAAGAAATGAATACAGGTTGACCAGATTCGGTAAAGGATTTCCATTTTTATCAGATGACAATGTTGGCGACTTGTTAATTATCAGCAGAAAATCTACAAATTACTATGAGGCATTTGTTCTTCAAAAAGACGAGGAGATTGAGGAGTTTTTTGCTGCGTTGAATATTACTATTAATGATACAAACAAGATAATACCAAAATTATTCCAATTATCTCCGGAAGATAAAATGTATCAGTGTTTTATATCATATTTAAAATCACTTAAAATTGATTTTCCGACAACTCATGATCTTTCCGGAAATGCCAGACGATGTTATAATAATGCGTATGATATTGATCTTAAATTATTAACCACTGACCCTGACACAAGATTATTGAATTGGCTGGATGCTGAATTCCAGCTTTTCAAAACCATTGAGAATGATAGATATTCGGTAAGGATTAAGACTCCTTTTTCATCAGTTGGAGAATTGGTGGAAATAGCTAATACAATTTTAAACAGACGAAAAAGCCGAGCCGGAAAATCTCTGGAACATCACCTTCAGGAAATATTTAATCAATTTAAAATATCCTTTGAATCTCAGGTCATAACTGAAGACAATAAAAAGCCTGATTTTCTCTTTCCAAGTCGGGAAGCTTACTTAAATCCCGGATTTGATGATCAGAAATTATGTGTTTTAGCCTCAAAGACAACGTGTAAAGACAGATGGCGCCAGGTACTCAATGAGGCTGACAGAATTAAGACCAAGCATTTGTTTACTCTTCAGCAGGGAATATCTTCAAACCAATTGGAAGAAATGTTAAAGTATAATGTCCAATTGGTTGTCCCAAGGTTGTACCTCACAAGCTTTCCAAATAAGTATCATGACAGAATATTGACCCTTGAAACATTTGTTAAACACATTAAAATGATACAAGCTTGTTAATAATTTGGCTTAATCCCAGCATGGTGGTAACTTCTACAAGCCTTTGTTAATTTATCAAGAATTAAGGGGATAGCCAACCATTATGCTATTTTTTTCTCGGAATAATTTGATTATCACATAACCTTTCGAACCTCATAACTTGAAATCGATCGAAATTCTCATTTACCTGTATTTATCAGAACATTTTTCCCATATAATAAGACTCTCATAACCTACTCATTAACTAAAACTTACAAATGAGAATAAATTATACCTAATACATTCTCCTAGATAGAAATAAATAAATAAATTTGTATTATGTTACTTTCTTATATAACCGGTAGATAATAAACATGTTTTAAGGAAATAAAACTGAGCTTTTAAATTGTGGATGTGCTAGAATTATAAAATTGAATGAATAAAATTGAAGAACAAATATGGTTAGTCTAAATAACAGATTCCTGTGTAGACCGGTAATCACAAGTTTTTTTCAATGAATAGAGTTTACATAAACCAACTTCATCGGATTTTTCATAAAGCAAGTAGATCAAGTAAATGAGCAAAAGAAATTGTTTAATATTAACCCAGTATAGGGAAGGCGATGAATATAATGACTTTATAGGCAGGTTTTATCATTTCCCTGCCACTACAGATAAAAACTACTTAAATTACTTTGATTCTCTTCCAATAGAAATACTATATTATGAACCTGAAAAGAAGGGCAAGGGAGAATTCTATGGATATGGGAAGATAACTAAACCACCTTTCTCCGATAAAAGAGAACCAAACCATTATTTTGTTGAAATAATAGAATATAAACCATTTTCAAAACCTGTATATTTCAAAAATGGATCTGGCGAAATACTGGAAAAGCTCTTTAATTCAGAGTTTTACAATTACAATGATGCTGTCCGTAAAATAAATCCTGAATTTTTGGATGAGTTATGTCTTGATGGTGGAGTCATGCTGAATTTTAAAGCGGATGCACACCTTGTGCAGGTTTTAGGTGAACAGCTAATCGCATCAGAGAGGATAGGAATTTTGGAACTTGTTAAAAATGCCTTCGACGCTGGCGCCCTAAATTGCTCAGTAAGGATAGAGAATGTTCCCGATTTAATTCAGTTACCAAAATCGAACTATCTTTTTAATGATTATGATGGCCCAGTTATAGTAGTAGAGGACGATGGATCAGGTATGACAAAAGAGGAGATCGAAATGGGTTGGCTTCGGCCTGCATCAGTTATCAAGACAAACTTAAAAGAGCAATTGAAAAGGGGGAAAGAAAAAGCTATAAAGGAAGATAAATTAGCTACTTTTTTGAGTTTTTATGAAGGGATGAAAACTGCCAATAATGGGAGAATCCCCCTTGGGGAAAAAGGTGTCGGCAGATTTGCGTGTCATAGGCTTGGAAGTAAACTCATTATCAAGACAAAAGTCAAGAAAAATGATTATGAGTATATTCTTAAAATTGATTGGGACGATTTCAATATAGTTGAAGGTAGCTATAGGGATTTGGATGATGTAAAAGTCTCACTAACAAGAGGAACTCCTTCCAGAGATTATGGTAAATCAAACAGTGGAACCCAATTAATAATTTATGGAGGCAGGAAAGGTTTTGAATTAGATGGGAATGAAATTAAAGAGATCAACCGAACTTTATTAAAACTCAATTCTCCTAATCCCAATCCGAATGTTGAAAAGTCTCATTTTAATGTTTCTTTTATATGCAGTCAGGTTAAAGATCTAGATGAAAAAATAATCTTTAAACAATACGATCCTGTCTTCAGTATTTATGGAATTGTAGATGAATGGGGCAAATTTGAATATGATTATTTTTTCACGCCTCCTTATAATGTCCCTCTTCCGAAGTTTGAACATCTAAATAAAGGGATTGATTTAAAGACAATAAATAGTGGTCATTGGTTTTATCTCCTTGATGGAAGGAAGCTCTGGAAAAAACCAGAGTGTGGTTCTTTTTACATCCATATAGATGTTTGGTACCGTGACAAACCATGGATCGGAACTGCCAGCGAAGACCGTGATTTTAAGAGATATCTTGAAAAATATGGAGGGATCTCAATTTACCGGGACGGTATTAATGTTCATTCAGCAGAATTAGGTACTGAAACTGATTGGTTAGGTTTAAAACAAAGACAAATAAAGCAATCCTATAGGCTATCATATTATCATTTAATGGGTAATGTAGAATTGGATCAATCAGTAAATATGGATTTGATCGATAAGACAAATAGGGAGGGGATGATTAACAATCGTGCGTTTACCGATCTGAAAGAATTAGTAAAGGCCGTAACCTACTTTGTTGAGAATGATTATATCCAAAAGCGGAACGAATATAATACATTGTCCGGTGATTTAATAAATGACCCACGGCCTTTAAGAGTTTTTTCTAAACAGTCCGCTAAGATTATTACGAACATTAATAATAATTATGATATTGCTCTTGATCAGTATAAACTTTTTGAAGATATTGAGGAACTGGGTGATATTAGTGAACGAAGAGGAAGACTAGTTGAATTATCAAAATCTCTCCAGGGTTTGGAAAAAAACTTGCAACAAATCCAGGAAATTCAAGAATTACTTACGGAACAAGCTGGGTTCGGGTTAGGATTAGCTGTTGCTTTACATGAGATTACTAAATCAACTTCAAATTTTTATTTTGGAATTTTAGAAGTAATAGAAAGTGGCAAGATTGACAAATCTAAGCTTGAAGAACTCTTAGATACCTCAAAAGCTCTTGAGTCTGAAATGTTAAGATTAAGCCCACTGCGAGCCTTGAGAAACGAGGAACCAATCAAGTTCAAAGTTTCAAAGTCAATAAAGTACGTTAATTCAGTCTTTAATCGTCGATTCGCCAAATTAGGAATTGACTTTAGTTTTAACGAAGATGATGATTTTGAAATCAATGCCAGGTACGGCGCCCTAAATCAAATTCTTACAAACCTACTTGATAATTCTTGTTATTGGGTGGACAGACCGGAGATTGTTAATAAAAAAATTAAAATAGAGGTTCATGGGAAAGACAGGACGATTGTAGTTGCAGATAATGGATCTGGTATTCATGAATCCATATTGCCTTATCTATTTCAACCCGGTGCAAGTTTAAAATTTCCGCCGAGTGGGTTGGGTCTCTATATCTGTAAACACTATATGAATTTAATGAAAAAAAGAGGAGATATATATCTTGCCCATTCAAGAGACAGAATCAAAGGTATGGATGGAGCCCAATTTATACTTGATTTTTCAAAAGTGAATGAAGATGCCAAATAAATTGACACTTTTTATTGTTGATGACCAAATCCCGACTATCCCGGAATATGTTGAGAATTCAATTTACAACTCAAAGTTGGATGTTGGTTCTCTTCAACATCTGATCAAGGTTGCTGAGTGGAAAGGGCAACATAGTTTGAGAAGATTAACCACAGATATTTTAAAATCTGATCATTCTCAGACTGGAACTTTATTAACATATGGATTTACCCATCCCTCAATTTGCCTGGATGAAATTGATAAAGGGTTACAACCAGATCTAATTATTTACGACTGGGAATATGGAAGTGAATCAAACATAGAATCTGCTAAACTTTTGATAGAGATACTAAATTTGACCAATGCTTTTGTATTCGTATACTCTTTGGTAAGAAATGAGATCCCTCCATTTCTTAATAAATTAGAATTTGATGCTTTCGCGGACAGATTCCAACTTTTTCTAAAGGGAGATACTAATAGTTCCATTTTTTCTTCGGAGGAATTTATTCTTCAATATATTGTATCTCGAATTTCAAAAAGTAATGTAATTAAAATCCAAGGCATTACAGTGACTTTTAATGAAAATGGATATTTAGATAACCCCTCAGACATACTTCATCTTGAAAGCATTTTTGGAAGAGCATTTTTGCTAGATCGTATTAAAACAATTGGATTTACATGGTCTGAGCAAAACATTGAGAATATGTTACATAGTATAAGTGACAAATTGATGCTCGATGAAAAAAGAAATCTTCTTATAACATCGGACTCGACTCTCTTTATTTCAAAGTTTAATCCAAATTTAGAGCTCTCTTTTATTGAAGCCTTTAAAAGATTTGGTCTTTTAAAGATAATTGAAGCGCTTGAAATAGGCATTGTTAAAGTTTAAAATATGGCTGAATTAACTCAAGAGGAAAAAGATAAAATAGGCCCTTTGATAACTCCCTTTAGCAGGAGTAATAAAAAACCTGAGTCATGTATTATTAAAGATGGGGAATCAGATCTTGAACCTTTTATTAATCATATTCATGATGCTGTAAAAGATGAAGAACCTGCAAATGTTGTTCATCTAAAAATTGAAGAAGTTGAAACTCTAAAAGCTAATAATGGAAGATTTGAGGAAAAATGTTATTTATGGATAATAGACGATAAGTCAATAAAGATGCTACGAGAGAGAACACGTAATGTTAAAAGGACTCATAAACCACATTGTATTTGTCACACAAATCTCACTGGTGGGCAACCAGCAAGATTAGGAGGGGAAGTGTTCTTTTGTGAAGATGGGAGAGTATTTTTGAATCCCTTTTCCGATAGATTTGGGGGAAGGAATATCACAAATGAGCAATGGGAGGCTGCAAAAGACTACTTTAAGAAAGTAGGATATACCTCATTAATAGATATAGTTGAACTCTTACTAACCACCTAAAATGGAGCTTTTTTCAATTGATGTATTTTCAGGTTGCGGGGGTTTGAGTGAAGGGATGCATAAGGCAGGCTTCAGTACTAAATTAGCCTTTGAAATTGATGAAAATGCTTCTCGTGCATATCAAATGAATCATCCAAAAACTCAGGTAATAACTAAGGATATCAGAGAGGTTCCCGTTGAAGAAGCTCTGAAAATTTTAGATGGGAAGACCATTCATTTGTTGGCAGGATGTCCCCCATGTCAAGGATTTTCCGCAATGAGAAGACTAAACCGGCCCGTTCCCGTTGAAGATGAAAGGAATAATTTAATACAAGATTATGTAAGATTTGTTAAAGCTCTAATGCCCTATACCATTATGATGGAAAACGTACCAGCATTAATGGAATATGATCTGTTTTTAAAAGCTGTGAAATCCTTAAAAAAATGTGGATACCATTGGATCGACTATAAAGTTGTGAATGTCAGGGATTATGGGGTCCCACAAGACCGTAAGAGACTTGTTCTTGTTGGTTCCAGATTGGGCGAGATCAAAGTCGCACCTCCAACCGGAAAGAAAGAGACAGTTCGAAGTACAATCTCAAAGCTACCCTTACCTCAGGGGTCAATGGATTTATTACACAGAGTTTTTCCAGCTCATACACCAAAAGTGATGGAACGCATCCGAATAACACCAAAAAATGGAGGGGGGAAAAAAGATCTTCCAAAAGAATACCTATTAGAATGTCATAAAAAAGCCAATATCGGTTTCAATGACGTTTATGGAAGGTTGCGTTGGGATGATTACTCGACAACTATTACAGGGGGATGTCTTAATCCATCTAAGGGAAGATTCTTACACCCCGAACAAGATAGATGTATTTCTGCCAGAGAAGCTGCTTTATTACAATCTTTCCCAAAAAATTATAAATTTCCTTTAGACATAGCTAGAGCTGATCTAGCTTTACTTATTGGCAACGCTCTTCCCCCAAGATTTAGTTATTATCAATCGAAGAGTATTAAAACTCATTTATTAATGCACCTTGGAGAATAACGGATTTTTGAAGGAACGAAGTTCGTTTATGATAAAGCACAAAAGTTGACCAATTTTGTGTATTTGATGGTTTTGCAGAAGTGAATTAAGAATAGTATTAATTACCACCGATCTTCAAGGAATGTAGAAGAATCAGAGAAAATCCCTCTAAATCATAGCAAGAAACCGACTTCAGACAAAAACTCACCTACGAAATTAACTGTAAGTGATAGATTTTCATGTTATTTCAAAAGCACACCTGACTACTATTTATCTTAGTCTTAATCAGCTATATAACTATCATCCCTTCATCCCTTTAACTTTTTCAACTTTTCCTGGATTTGTTTCAGTTCATTTTCAGTTTGTTCAATTTCCTTTTGTTTAATTCCTGTTTTGGCATCCTTAATAATCAATTCAATTTCCTCTAATCTATCATATTGGATATCACAATATTTCAGTATATATTTCACTAATGAAGTTGTTCCTTCTACTCCTAATTTCTTTCCAAATGATTGAAAGGGGAATTGTTTCTGTTTTGCGTCCAATAGATATTCGTTAATCATTGAAACTAATTGTTTTGTGTCCATATTTTTATATGTTTTAAATTGATTTTGTTTTTAAGCTTTATTAACTTTCTTCTTCTTTCTAATCCTAATAGATATACATCGAATTCTTTTACAAATTCATCAGTAGTTATAGGGAATCCTTTTCCTGGTGGCCAGTTGTCAAGCCAATAGATATAATCAATCCATAGTAGATTCATCTTCTTTGTTAATTGATGTGATTTGATATCCCCTTTCATACAATAATACAGATATAATTTATATAACCCGTTATCTGCATCAGGTTCATTTTCATTTAATATTCTATACATTTCTTTTCTGCTCATCTGAATTGATTTAAGACCATTTAGAATATATACGAACAAAGATATTGATTTAGATATATAACTGAATGGGCACATCTTAAAATAAGAAATCTCCTATCTTTTAGACATATAAGATATACTAATCAAATCTTACATCTTATATTTCAATTAAAGAATCCTTGTAATTTAAAATTTGTTTCTGTTATCTTATATAAATCAGACCATTCACCATAATCAACAATATTTCTATCATTATCTAGTATATGGGCTTTTGTTATTATTCCTTTTCTTGTTTCTATTTGGATCATGTAACAATCGTCTCTTTTATCTTTTGATAAATCGTGTAGATAGATTAAATCGTTTTCTAAATCTCTTTTATCTTGATCAGATAGATTTTTTGGATTGACAATATAACTTTCAGTGATAAGGCAAACTCCTTCTATAAGGGGATTCTTACAATACTTTCTAATTAATAATCCCATTTCGTCTTTTGTAGGAATTTCCATTCCATCTATAAATATGATTCCTTTTGAATAGTGATTAAGATATATCAACGGAGATTTAATTTTTATTTCCTGTTCGATAATATCATCTAATATTTTGTCCATAATTTTCTTAAAGTAACCATTCTTAATTCTCATTTATACCTCCTTCTATTATGTTAATACTCGTACAATCCACTAATACCTCTGTGGCGGAATCCTTTTCTATGATATCATCCGTTCCAACCAGTTCGGCTAATTCTTCAAGGTATATTCCGTTTTCAATGGCTTCCATAATTTCCTTGTCGGTTATATCATTGTTAATTTTCAACTGATAACCAACACCAACATACAAATCAATAAATCTTTTCATTTCATCTCCTTTTTTACTAATTATTAATAAACATAATTTATATTAAATCATCATATGTTATATATGATATGTAACTAATATGGATACAAATGTACAATAAAGATTTATATTATGCAAATATTTATCTATATATAAATTTCATCATAATTATATATGGAAGGAAACTTTCGCTTTCTGTTAATTAACTGATTGATCTCGACTAAAATTGATTTCAAAAATATTTTTCTTTCGTAATCAAATATTGATTTTCTTTATAACAATATTATATTTATCTACAATAGAATTTAAATAATCGGGTGAATTATTCTCTTTAATATATTCTTTATGGGATAGGGATTGTTTATTAACAACATACTCTCTATTGAAGATTTTAAGAAATGCTATCTAATGTGTTTGTAATAGGCAATAGACCTTCAACCTATAAACTTCCGCTGTCAAGTGGGAATGTCGGGCATATTGACCACATTTCGCCGGGAAGGGTACTATTTACATACACAGCCAAACAACAAATACTTAACTTAGACCCAAGGTGTTCAATAATGTCTGGCCAACTATGGTCAAGCCCACTGGTTTTTCTAATAGGCATACTTATAAATAAAAAATCCACTATCTTTTCAGGTAGTGGATTAAAATAAAGTTTTCATTTGATTAAAGTTTAAGCAACCATTTCATTATTTCTTCTACTCAATTTATTTAACTTAATATTCATTTGATGATTGTCTAAAATTGAGAAACATAAATCCTTCTCATAATAAGTAGTTCTACCGATTTTAATACTTTTTACATAATACTCTTCAATAAGATTCTTTACTTTTAACTTTGATAGCTTTGACCGTATTGAAAGTAAATCAATGTTTGTATAATAAACTCCATCTACTTTTATGGATTTAGCATCATTTACTCTTAACATTCTTACATTTCTAAAATTTTTCATAATTACCTCCTTGTTTTTAATTTATATTATTTACTGATTATTATGATACAAAAGTACTATGAAGATTTATAATATGCAAGTAAATATTAATATATTTATTTTAATTTAATTATATATTATTTAACTGATTGATCTATACTGGAATAAATTTTAATTATTTTTCATTTTTTAATAGATTGTTGATTATCTTAATGACAAGCTCATGCTTTTCCACTCTATTAATTATATAATCGGGTGAATTATTCTTTTTAATATATTCTTTGTATATCTTCCAATCATCTATTATATCTTTTATATTTTCATAGATAATATATATACATAGTCGGCCCGATATTGCATACATTCCAATGTTAGTCTTGAATTGATTGCCTTATTAATTAGTCCTGAACGTAAAATCAATAAGTTTTATTTAACGACCGTATTTTTCAATTTAGTAGCTTTAACTAGCGGCATTTCCTTTCTATTCAGATATTGACTTTGACTTTCCATAGCAGCGAGACACTTTCAACAGGAAATGCCGCTTCTTTTATATAAAACGAAAAAACCACCTTGTTTTGGTGGTTTTCTATTTCAATAATAGTTTTTAATAGTTTTTCATCAACTCATAAGTTCTCTTGGCCTCTGAAAGTAACATTATCATACATAAAGGGTTTATTATATCTCGTTCTCTAATGTATTTACCACCAGAGTTAATATGGTTCATATTCTTTTTTACATCTTTTCTAACATCTTCGTATAAGGATGGTAAGAAATATTTTTCTCTCCAAGTTTCTACAATAGATGATTTTAAAAATGGAGAGTTACAAAAGGTGATATATATTCTTTCATCGTTTTCTTTTAATAGTTTATCATACTCATCCTTATTATGTTGATAAGCATTATATATGTAAGTGTTTAATAAATTAACATCTAGAATTGTCATTTCGTTTTTCATGTTTTTAGTTCTTAAGGTAAGACCAATAAATAATTTTCCATAATAAGTTTAAGTGTTCTATCACTGTTTAAAATATAAAAATCACAACGTATTTCATCAGTAACAAAATTGAACTTATTTAATATGACTCCCATTCCACTTTCTTTCATATTATAGTTTCTAACCCAAGTAACATATTCATTTTCTTCATTAGAGATATATTCGTCTATGTCTACTTTAGATGTTTCATACCATAACATATCAAGGAACATCAAATCAGTATCTTTTTTCTTGTATATAACAAAAGATATACCCGTGTCAATTAAAGTTACGTAAAAAGCCTTCTTTACCATCTTTGTTACATCT
>CAZXFB010000071.1:11531-17464 GCA_964639725.1 uncultured Rikenellaceae bacterium | reverse complement strand
GGAATCTCATAACCAATTGTTTTAAATTTATTATTGATAACCGATACTCATATTATTTTTTAATCTCAAAGGGACTCGCTAAAATTTTATTTACTCTGGGTCTATCAGTGTTTTCTCTGTGGAGCTCTGTGTTAGTTCTTTTTCTGTACCGAGTTGCACCGGGTCCTTAGCCTGACAGACTCAGGCTTCAAATAAAAACACAATTTAAAGTTTCTTTAGTGCAATAAAGAAGATGAATGAATTCAATACAATAAAAAAGATTACGGGGAAGAAATCCGAGAATTTATCTTTTACATTAATCCTTACTATAAGTCCTGCAAACATAAGAACAGTTAAACCGAATGAAGAGAGAATAATCAGAGGGGTATAAAACAATCCGGCTATAAGGCCTGAGCCGCCAAGCAATTCAAACACAGCTGTTGTGAACCCGAACTTTTCAAGTTTAAATCGTTTAAATTCATTTTTCATCTTCGGCGATGTAAAATGAGTAATGCCATATATCAGAAAAGAGATGCCCGACACCACACTCAGAAGGCGGAGGATATTCATTTATATAATACTCTTTTTTAAACGGAGATAATTAACAGGCACAACAGAAGCAGGAACAGCGAGGGGGCATGTTTATGCCATGGATTCCCTACTTTAAAATGAAAATACTGGGCACAGGCCATCAGGAAAGCCATCATTATGGCAGGAACAAGTACCAGGGAAGGATACCAGATCCCTGCAACAAGAAGTGTAGCCAGCGAAATTTTCGTTGCCCCGATGATTGTTCGGGTCAGATCTGACAAGCCGTACTGTTTAAACTCCTTAACTATATTATCGAAACGGAAAATCCAGACATAACCGATTGATAAGGCAATGATGATCTGTGCAATAAGAGATAAAATCTTCATTTTCTTTTTATCTCAAAATTGAATGAATTATCTGGTTAAAGCCTTACACAATTTTCAGATAGTATTACATCATTCACAGCTGGCAGGTAACAAAGGGAAAAGTTTGAAATAAAGAACATGCCTGGGATACTCTAAGTATTAATTGCTCAGGACTAAGCTAAGTTCAGTTTTTACTTATGACTCTGCTTAATACTTCTCGTACTTTCCGTAGAGGATAACTTCCCTCACAGCTTCCAGATATCCGAATCCGTTCAGCATGTCGGGTAAAAGGTAACTGCCTTCCACCCATTCATTCCAGGCGTTGATTGTTATCAGTTTGGGCTGTTCGGGATGAGTGTCGGCGTAGTTCTTTGCTTTTGAGAGCAGGGTTGCAAAACTCTGGGGTGTGTTATTGTAATGCACCACATCTCTGATACCCTTATTGGGGAAACGTGGTGTGTCGTCCCATCCGATGGATACACAGGGGAATACCGGGATATCGAGTATCGCATCCATCTGTTCGCGGATCTTAATTGAGTTGGTTCCATAAGCTATATAATCTTCAACACGACCGCCCATATTGTACATTGCAACGCTGTTGAAGCCCATTACTTTCACCTTCCTGGTAAACTCTTCCGCAGCCTTTGAAGACATCACGGAGCCACCACCCTGGTTCCACTGGATGTGCAGGCCCGGGAATCCGGCTTTTTTCACCTCATCGCGGAAATAATCAAGGGCTTTACGTGCTTCTTCGGCACTGTTGCCAAAGCTTTCGAGCAATTTTTCAATGCTGAAGATTGAAAATACAGGTTCGCCGTTAATCTTTAAATAATTTGGCCTTTTGAAATACTGGTTGATGACCCTGTCGACTATTATCCTGTAGTTTTTCCAGTCCACTTTGGCGTTCCACAGGATCTCGATATTATCCTTGTAGCGGTGGTAGTTCCAGTAGTTGTACTTCACATCGTGGTTGGCCCACATTATGTAGAACTTCATTTTTTCGTTGTTCCGTGCTTTCAGGAAACCATCGTTAAGGGCGCTCTCAAGAAAGGGACCCTCTTCATACCAGTACCAGTCATAAACGAATACATTGACTCCATGGTCGGTGGCCACATTAATCCATTTTTCAACAACTTTCGGATCGTTATCCAGCTCGTATCCCCATAGCGGCTGACGGGGCTGATAGTGTCCGTCGAACCGGGGATTGCCCTTCTTAATCACTTCCCACTCACCGGTGCCCTCAACCCACAGCATCTTTGTTCCCAGAGGATCGGGGTGGCATGAAGGCCATATATATGCAGCAACATAATAGTCGTTTTTTACAGCTCTGTTTTTTTGCACAGGAGCCTGAGCGTTTGATGATAATCCTGTGAGTATGATCAGGCATATCAATAAGCGGATCTTTAAAATTGAATTGTTCATTACAGATAGTTTTATTATGAAAGTAAAGATATCAAGATTGCGGAATAAATAATTATGACTCATTGCTAAATTGTTTGGAAGACACAGGGCGTGGGTTAAAGAGTGGAATGAGTGTCCCTTCTGCTGCGCCGTCATTCAGTGGTTCCCATTTTTTCCCTGAGGCCAACGATAGCTTTAATGGGCGTCTTGATTATCAGCATATTGTAGATCCAGTCCGGGAGTGTTCCTGCAGGGTCAATATAACCTTCAAGCGTTACCTGGGTCATCTCTTTTCCAGCAGGCTTGATTGTCCATGTCTGCCTGTAATCTTTGATGCGAATCAGGTCATTGCGTTCAGGAATGACTCCGTTCAGGGCAACGGCATCAAGCTTGCGTTCCCCGGTCACTTTATCGATTGTAATAGTTACATCCACGCATAAGTCACGATCTGTAACAGGCGCCGGTAAGTCATATACCAGATAGTACTGTGCTCTTTTGTCCTTTTCATAAATCAGTACCTTTATCTGTGTGAGATTTTTGTCCCACCAGTCAGTATTATTAACATCTTCCATCACAGCGAAAATTTTTTCTACCGGCGCATTTATACTTGTAACACCTCTGTAGGATTTCAGCGACTTTCCGGCCTCAATGCGAGTAAATAATTTTATGTCCTCCTTTTCTTTAGCAAAATTCCACGACTGGGATTTCACCATGGATGAAAGCATGATAGTAATGAAAAACATTAAAATAAAGTGAAACCTATTATTCCTCATAGAACTTTTGATCCTTTTCCTGATTCCGTGTTCTTCAGCAAATATTTATTTCTATTTATCTGACTAATTCTTAATATAATTTACATATAGGATATTGTGAAAATTTCAAAAACAATATCTTTCCCGGCTTGCTTTAAAGTAACTTTGTCACCGGTTCTTTTATTTATCAATACCCGGGCTATGGGTGAAATAAAGGAGACTTTTCCCTTAGAGATATCTGCCTCATCAACACCGACAATCTGAAAAGTCTGAATGTTTTTTGATGGTTCTGTTTTGAGAGTTATCGTTGCTCCGAATCTTATTTCATTTTGTGGCTGATCATTCAAAGTAACTATTCTGGCTTCTGCAATCCGGTTATTCAATAGTTGCAGTTTTGCATTAATATAGTTTAACTCGATCCTTTTCTCATTCTCGCTGGCACTGCTCAAATTGTTTTTTTCACTCTCAAGCATATGTTTTTCAGCCAATAATTGATCCATGCCAGCCGGGGTAACAAAGTTTGTCACTCCCTCAGGTAAATATGACCTCTGAGGTACCATCGGAACCTCCTCCTGGTCATCTTCTTTTACAAATCCGCGGCTCATTCCTTAATAATTTGAATTATAATCTTCATCTAAGTTAGTAAAAAAATATTCTTACCTCCATTTGTTTCTGAGTCATTCTTTTACCAGGGGGTTACACATAGTAATCATTGATTAACACGGTTTCTAAATGTCTCTAAGTCACTTATTAGCTTTATCTTCCAGCTTCCCATCCTCCCCTTCTACCACCGAAGCCCAGGCGAAGGCTGGTGGTCTTGTAATCTTTACCTCAGTGTAACACTGTGCTCCCTCAGTGTAACTCTGTGAAAGTTCCTGATTAGTCCCAACAATCAGCAGTGCCTCATGCACTCAGGGTTAGCTTATAATTTAACATCGAAACCTGGCTCTCCTTTTGAATTATGGATTAAGTTATTACCAAACTGAATATTGTATCCTTAGAATATTTAAAATATCTTTACATAGCCATGCTTGAAATATAAGCTAGAAAGGCAAATTGGTTTTTAGAGATCAAATAATTATGTCAGCAAGAATGCAATAACTTTGATAAAATTATTATATGCTAAAGGCACTTTATAACAGGTACCCATTTTTCATCAATATGATGGCGGTTCTTGTATTACCTACAATAACCAGAACACTTAATTCCCTCGCGTGGCTTCCTCCATCTCCTCAAAAAACAAAAACAGTTTTGTTTAATTATCTGTTTGAATTTATTTCTCTTATACCATTCATTTTCATCCTAATAATTAGTTTCAGATGGGCAATAATAAGAAAACGGACTTTTCTGCTTTTTACTCTTATAGGTGTATATGCAGTATGTTTTCCAACTTTGGTTTTATTTTTAAACAGCTGGCTGGCGGTTATTTGTGGATTTGAGATTCCGAATATTTTTTCATCTGAGGTTATTGTAAAATACACGCCGGGAATAAGTCTGGTTTTCTTATTTTTAAGTGCAACCTACTTTCTCACTCATCTCTCTCAACAGTCTGCCAAACAAAGAGAAACAGCACATAAGGCAGAGACATTGGCTAAGGATGTCCAGCTTAAAATGCTCCGTTACCAGATTAATCCTCATTTTTTGTTCAATGTGCTGAATTCAATCTACACTCTGATAGATGAAAATACTGAAAAGGCAAAGAAGCTTGTTATAGATATGTCAGAATATTACAGGTATACCCTTAACAAACAACAACTTACAATTCCAATTGAAAAGGAGGTTGAATCAATATTGAAATACCTCGAAATTCAGAAAACAAGATTTGAAGAAGAATTTGAATATGAGATATCCATTGATGAAATAGCAAAATCAGTTTTAATACCTTCATTTATTATTCATCTGCTGATTGAAAATGCTGTTAAGTACGGAACAAAGACAATGAAACAAAAACTGATAATCAGGCTTTCAGTCATTCTGATTAACAAAAAGCTTTTAATAAGAGTTTCTAATACAGGTAAACTTATGCTTGCAACCACTTCATCCGAAACTAACATTAACGGAACAAGTAACGGAATAGAAAACTTAAAAAACAGGCTGGCTTTATACTATAATGATAACTGTTCGTTTTCACTCAAAGAAGAAGGTGGATGGGTCGTGGCAGCAGTTGAAATTGAAAATATTGATGTGATATGACAACCCTGAATGCTATTATTGTCGACGATGAAAGACTGGCCAGAGTAAATCTGAGGAAGTTGCTCGCGCCTCATCCGGAAATAAAAATAGCAGGTGAAGCCAATTCATGTGAAAACGCCCTGGAACTGATAAACCTCCATAATCCGGAACTTATATTTCTCGACATACAGTTAAGCGGAGAGACTGGTTTTGATCTGCTGGAAGTTATAAACAACTCAATCAAAATAATTTTTGTTACGGCATTTGATGAATATGCCATTCGTGCTTTTGAGGTTAATGCCATTGATTACCTGTTAAAACCCGTAAACCCAGAAAGGCTGAAGATTGCAATTGAGAGGGTGATAAAAAGAGAAAAGGTACAGGAAAGAGAAGCAAAGAGCTATGAATATTCCGACAGTATTTATGTAAGGATGAGTAATTATGCTTCCAGATTCATAAAAATCAGTTCAATAACTATCATTGAGCCGGTTGGCAATTATTCACGAATAATCACCAGCGAGGGGAAACATTGCCTTGTTTTAAAAACACTTAAACAATGGCAGGAAGAGCTTCCCGATACTAATTTTGTAAGGATACACCGTTCTAGCATAGTCAATATTGAACATGTTGACCACATTGAGAAAAAATCAAACAGCCCGCAGAAAGCCTTTATAAAAAACATACCTGAACCACTTGAGGTCAGCCGCAGGTACGCAAAAAAACTAAAAGACCT
>CAZXFB010000071.1:0-11431 GCA_964639725.1 uncultured Rikenellaceae bacterium | reverse complement strand
ACATACCTGAACCACTTGAGGTCAGCCGCAGGTACGCAAAAAAACTAAAAGACCTGAACTAGTCTTTTACAGTTTTCCACCCACCGGTAACCACTTATCATTTTATCCTGCCGCTAATCACATTCTCCTTTGAATGAGTATGATAAATTATTTGCTTTGGCAGATGAGTCATTCTGATTTGTCAGTAAACAAAAAATTAAAATTGATTCAGGAATTATTGAATATTAAGAAATTTTATTGTTGAAAAAATGAAAGCTGTTGTATATAATAAAAAAGGCTCCCCTGAAAAGCTGATCTATTGTGATATTGCCAGGCCTCTACCGACCGACAACGAGGTTTTAGTAAAAGTATGGGCTGTTTCTGTAAATGCTGCCGATTACCGGTCGATGCAAATGGGGATCATCCCGAAGAAAAAGATTTTTGGAGCCGATATTGCAGGAGTTGTCGAATCAGCAGGCAAAAATATCACCCGATTTATACCGGGTGATGAGGTGCTGGGTGACATTGCCAGTTACGGATTCGGAGGTTTTGCCGAATATGTTGCAGTTCCTGAGCAAGCTTTGATAAAAAAACCTTCGAAGATTTCATTCGGCGATGCGGCTACCCTTCCAATGGCTTCAATAACAGCTCTCCAGGCATTACGGGATATTGGAAAAATCCGTAAAGGACAGAAAGTATTAATAGCTGGCAGTTCAGGTGGTGTCGGAACATTTGCCGTCCAGCTGGCCAGGTTTTTTGAAGCTGAGGTAACCGGAGTATGCAGCACAAGAAAAATTCAGCAAACATTATCACTGGGTGCTGATTATGCAATTGACTACACAAAGGAATATTTCCCGGAAAGCGGCAGGCAATATAATCTCATTTTAGCAATCAATGGTAACTATCCGATTATTGCATGTAAAAGAGTGCTGACTCCGGATGGTATATATGTAATGGTGGGTGGTTCTTTATGGCAGATCTTTAACGCAATTATGTTCGGAAGGGTTTTGTCAATTGGCACAAGGAAAATGAGGACTTTGGCTGCAAAAGCAAATATAAATGATCTGGAGTTCCTTACAAAACTTTTAGAGAATGGTATCATTAAACCTGTAATTGACCGGCGTTATACTCTCGACAGGAGCGCTGATGCTATGAGGTATGTGAGCGAAGGTCACTCACATGGGAAAGTGCTTATAATTGTGGTACCAGAATAAAAATAAACGATTGTCGCTGACAAATAAAATATTATTAAACGACTAAAAATGAGAAAGATGAAAAATGTAAGGATCTTGAAAGGTACTCTGGTAATACTGTTTTTCACTTTATTTATTACCCTGGCATTTGGCAAGGATTATTCCTGGCCAGGTTCCGAATCAGTTAATAAAAAGGGAGAGGATTTAACCAGGAGACATTTTATTGGAAGTACGCTGTTCCTGTTGGGTAATGTAAGAGATTCTGTTAATTATCTGCAAGTGAACTACGGATACCAGCTCTCACAAAAGGAATTCATTACGGCAGAAGCCATAACATGGACCTATTATGAGCCCCTTGGAACATATATGAATTCAAAGGAATATTACCCGGGTAAGGTCAGAGCATATGGTATTGGATTGGGTTATAAGCGCTTCCTGTGGAAGAACCTGTTTGCAACAGTGGAACCTACTTTTTTTCTACAGCAATACTATGATAAAGATGATAAAAAAATCCAGAATGGTTTTCAGTTGTATCTCCAGTTGATCCTGGGTTACCGCTTTGAATTCTTTAAGAAACGCCTGTTCATAGAACCTGCTTTTGCTCTGAAATACTGGCCCGTTAACACCAACTTTCCTGCTCCTTTTGAAGCTATAGAAAGCGGTGCACCGGAATATAAATTTGAACCCAGTCTGAACTTTGGCTTCAGGTTCTGAAACATCCCTTGGGCTGTAAGAATAGTGCAGGGCAGGATGAAATATTCTTTAACCGCTTAAGCTTTAAACACTGAAAAAAAAATAAATTTTTAAATGCAAACGACCATGTGGATAATTATTGGATTACTTTCCCTGATAGCAATCATTTCCCGGAAGGAGAAAGAGTACGAAAATGAAGCTGAAATTTGTAAAAACGGAACACTTATGCTTACATTTATAAACAAGATGCTGGGTTCCTTAAAATTTAAATAATATGAAAGCAATCGTGTATAGAAAGTATGGTTCTCCGGATGTATTTGAATCCCGGGAAACAGAAAAACCGGTACCTGCACCTGGTGAAGTTTTGATTAAGGTTTTTGCAACAACAGTCACAACAGCTGATTGTATGATGCGAAGGGGCGATACCCTTTTAAGCAGAATATTGCTGGGTCTTATAAAACCCGGAAAAAAATTCCAGATACTTGGAACAGAATTTTCGGGAACTATTGAAGCTGTTGGCAGCATGGTAAAGAAATTCAAAACAGGTGATGAAGTATATGCGTTCAGAGGTTTTGGAACAGGTTGTTATGCTCAGTATAAATGTATGAAGGAAACCGGGTCGCTTGCAATAAAACCCGGTAATATGAACTTTTGCGAAGCAGCTTCTGTAGTTGACGGTGCGACAACTGCCCTGTTTTTCCTGAAAGACAAAGCTAATATTCAAAAAGGGCAAAAAGTACTTATAAATGGAGCATCAGGCAGTATCGGAACATTTGCAGTGCAATTAGCTAAATACTTTGGAGCGGAAGTTACTGGCGTATGCAGCACAAAGAATATAGAGTTCGTAAGATCATTGGGAGCCGATAAAGTTGTTGATTACACTAACGAACATTTTGCCGAAATGGGTGTTACTTATGATATAATATTTGACACTGTGGGCAAAAGCTCATTTGCTCAATGCAGGAAGGCTCTGAATACACACGGTAAATATATTTCAACTGTAATGACATTTAAGCTTGTTCTTCAATCAATCCTTACAAAATCAACAAATAAAAAGAGAGTGATTTTTGCAATGTCATTAAATAAAACTGAATCACTTAATTTTATAAGAACCCTGATCGAGGATGGTATATTAAAAACAATAATCGACAGGCAATATCCACTTGAAGAAGCAGGCACTGCACATGCCTACGTTGAAAAGGGTCATAAAAAAGGAAACGTTGTTCTGGTTGTAACACATTAACAATTAATAATATAAACTCTTACTGTATCAACAATTAATATTTATATGAAAAAAATAATCAAATTCGGCGAAGATGTGGAAGGATATAATATTCCTGTTCTGAATGAGAGAGAGATCCGCGCAGCTGCAGGATTACTGTTCCTCGGTACTTTCTTATCATTAATGTTTATACTTTTTAAAGGAAACTTTATTCCCATAAAGTATGTGATAATCTTATTCCTTACGGATTTTATGATACGGGTTTTCATAAATCCTAAATATTCACCCACTCTTATTTTGGGAAGACTAATTGTAAGGAATCAAACACCTGAATATGTGGGAGCTGCCCAGAAGAAGTTTGCCTGGATAATTGGTGTAGTACTGGCAGGAGCAATGTTTGTCTTTTTTATAATTGTAAATGCCTACAGTCCGATAACAGGTATTATCTGTCTGATCTGCCTCATATTCCTGTTCTTTGAATCGGCATTTGGTATTTGTCTGGGGTGTAAGTTTTATCCTCTCTTCTTTAAAGATAAAGTACAATATTGTCCCGGAGAAGTATGTGATGTCAGACATAGACAGGATATTCAAAAAACATCTGTTGCCCAGTTCCTTATTCTGTTTGCTTTCACAGGATTCATCTTTGTGATGGTTTATTTTATGAATGACAGATTCAAGGAAGCACCTTACAATTTGTTTGCAGAAAAGGGTGTTGAACAAACACAATAATATAGGTTACTGTTGCAGAATAAACTAAATGGAAGCTACTTCTGAGCTGGTTTTGCCCGCTTTTTTAGCCACCCTGAAAAGGAGTGAGGTTGTGCCTGTAAACAGAAGCTAAAATCCACTCATCATATTTTCTGACCACTTATCATATTTCACTTTTAATGACCATATTGAACTGCTAACTTAGCTGTCAGTAATAATTCATAAAGGATCGAACATATTAAAAATGCAGGTTATTAAATTTAACTGTTAAACGAGATGAAAGCAATAGTTCACACAAAATACGGACCTCCGGATGAACTGCAACTTAAAGAGGTTGATAAGCCTGTTCCCGGGGACAATGAAGTATTGGTAAAAATACATGCCACAACTGTAACTACTACAGATTGCAATGCCCGGAATTTCACCTTTGTCCCAAAATCGTTTATGTTTTTCGCTCGGTTGGTGTTTGGTTTCAAAACGCCAAAAATAAATATACTTGGGATTGATTTAGCGGGAGAAATTGAAGCCGTCGGAAAAGATGTAAAACTTTTTAAGGCAGGTGACAATGTTTTTGGATCACCAGGGACCAAATTTGGTGGTCATGCAGAGTATTGCTGTGTTCCTGAAAATGGAGCACTGGCTATAAAACCAGCTGATTTGAGCTGGGAGAAAGCTGCCGCCATTTCACTGGCGGGAAATACAGCTTTGTTTTTTATAAGAGATCTGGCTAAGATCCAGCCGGGAGAGACAATACTTATACATGGCGCCTCCGGAGCGATAGGTACTTATGCAGTCCAGCTTGCAAAGTACTATGGAGCAGTGGTTACTGGTGTCTGTAGTGGTGCGAATGCAGCTTTGGTGAAATCCTTAGGAGCCGATAAGGTAATAGATTATACTAAAGAGGATTTTACTAAAAGTGATGAGAGATATGATTTTGTTTTCGGTGTCGTAGGCAAGACTACTTTCTCACAATGCAAGGGTATATTAAAGCCAAAAGGAGTTTATCTTGAAAACATGATGGAAGTTAAGGATTTCCTGAAAGTGCTGTGGACCTCAATAACCTGGGGCAAGAAAATTAAGGGAGGTGTATCTGCAGAACGTGCTGATAATCTCAATTTCTTTAATGAGCTTATTGAAGCAGGAAAGTTAATACCGGTTATTGACAAAGTTTATCCATTGGAAAGGACAGCTGAGGCTTTTCAGTATGTCGAACAAGGTCATAAAAAAGGAAATGTGGTGATAACAATATAATAATTAAACATATGTCTGACAACTATGATACAACTCTTCATTTTGAGACGTTAATTGAGCACAAAACTTTAATTATGGACGGTTATGAGATCCATTACAATGTATCAGGAAAGGAGAATAATGATCTGATTGTCTTTTTACATCCTGCATTTTCTGACCATAGAGCCTTTGATCAGCAAATTGATTACTTCTCAAAAGATTATAAAGTTATTACCATTGATTTAATTGGACACGGATTATCAAAAGCAAATAAATCAAATGATAAAATTGATGCATCTTCAACACACATTAATAAAATTCTTGAATCAGAAGGACATGATAGAGTAAATCTTGTGGGTGTTTCAATGGGTTCACTTGTTGCACAATATTTCGCAATTCATTACCCCGATAAAGTAAAATCATTAACAGTACTAGGAGGGTATGACATAAACAGGAAAAACAAGGAAGTTGAGAAAGCACAAATGGCTTCAAATCTGGGTTTGATATTCAGAGCGGTTTTTTCAATGGAATCATTTAGAAAGAAAGTTTCTGAAATTACATGTATAACAAAAATAGGACAAGCATTATTTTACAAATCTTCAGGGTCTTATGAGAGAAAATCATTTTTGGTTATGCAAGGACTTCAAAATGTGATCAAAGACAGGAAGAACATCAAACCAAAATATCCAACTTATATATTAACAGCTGAATTTGATATAGAATTAGCCAGGAAACAGGCAAAAGAGTGGCATGAATATCTGGATAATAGTGAATATTTTATGATTAAAGATGCAGGACATTGTGCTAATATGGATGATCCGTTAGAGTTCAATAGACTGGTAAAGGAGTTTATAAATAGGAATAATCATTATCCAACCAACTAAACAAATTTATTCAAATATGTCCTTAATAATTCTATTAAATAAAAGGAGGAAATAGCTATGAAAATACTTGTTACTGGTGGCACTAACGGAATGGGGAAAGGTGTAGCAAAAGTTCTTGCGGGAATTGACAATCAGATACATGAAATTATTCTGTTGTGCAGATCTATAGAACTTGGAGAGGCAACAATCAGAGAACTTGAAAACGACACAAAGAATAAAAACATATCAATTATTCCATGTGACCTTGCGAAACTTACAGATGTCAGGCTTGCAATCGATGAGATTCTGAGTAAACATAAGTACCTGGACTCTATATTCATAAATGCCGGCCTAGGCTATGCTGCCAATCGTGTTGTAACTGAAGATGCTATGGATTCACATTTCCAGGTAAATTATTTATCTCAGTTTATGCTGACTTTAAATTTATTGAACCTGCTGGAAAACTCTGAGAATGGAGGAAGAGTAATATTCAATGTTACCAGGGGTGGCAGAATATTCTGGGATGATTTCCAAATGAATAAAAAATGGAGTTTTGAAAATGGCATCCATCAGGCTATGGTTGCCAAAAGAATGTTCCTTGCTATGCTGAACGATTTGTACAGAGAGATGAAAGGACCAAAAGTATCCTTCATTGGTTTTGAAATATCCAAAACAGTGTGGAGCAATCAGATTAATATTATTCCGGTTTCAATGAAAACCATGGCAACTGTAATGAAGTTTTTTGGCACATTTATTTCAATAGAGGAATGCGGTAAAATAATGGCTCCTTTGTTCACTGAAAAACAGGAAGAAAGCCTGAAGAGGTCAGGGAAATTTATCACATGGAAGAAGAATGAGTTCATAGAGATGCAGGAAGAAGAAACGCTCCTTAACCGGGAAATGCAGGATAGACTATGGAAAATCAGCCTGGAATTAAGCAGAGACGATAAAACTACAAAAATTGCCAACAGCCTTCAGAATCACCGGACTCAATCTCTATAACCTCTACAAGGAAAATTACCTTCGAACAATCTGTTATGCAATACATTAAGCCCTGCGGGCTTTATATAAGTCTACCATTAGTATAAAACAATACAATGTATTAATTCAGATTTCTTACTATTCGCCGCAGGCGATATGGTATAGAAGAAAATTATTTCAACAAGGTCGTTTTTACCGCGTGGCGGTTTAACATTTATATCCTAAAACTCTCAAAGAAATGAGGGCCTATGATCAATCTGTTATGCAATACCTTAAACCATGCAGGCAATTCGCCATGTGTTACCATGGTTTTTCTTTATACTGCACTTTAAATATACCAAAGCAGAATCAAAAATTAAGGTCAGATCTGCCAGGTTTAACCACTTATCACATTATCTGACCACTGATCATATTATCCTTTTTTTGAGGCTGTTATACTATTTTCTTTGTGACAGTTATTCATTTATTAATCACTAAAAAACAATATTATGAAAAGGTCAATTTTTTTTCTGATCGCTGTTACAGTAATAGTGCAAAGTTGTGCCAAAGTATTCTATACACCTGATGCCAGAAATCTTGCTGATTCGCATAAAATTATAGCAATAATACCTCCAAAAGTATCTATTGCTGCAAGAAAAAAAGTCGATGGGGATGCTTTGATTGAACAACAAAAAACCGAATCAGTCAATTTCCAGAGAGAAATGTATAGCTGGATGCTTAAAAGAAAAATGCAGGGAAGCATTTTCGTTGAAATCCAGGATATTGAGACAACCAATGCGAAATTAGCATCAGCAGGTTTTCAGAATGGAAACTATTTAACTCCGGCTGATTTGAGTAAACTCCTGAATGTAGACGGGATTCTGACATCTAATTACTCCCTCTCAAAACCCGTGTCGGAGGGCGCTGCCATAGCAATGGCTCTACTTATAGGAATGTGGGGTTCCACAAATGAAGCATCAGTTTCATTGTCAATCCACGACAGTGGATCTGATAAAATGATCTGGAATTTTGACCACAGGTTGTCATCATCTTTAGGTTCACCAGCGGGATTGGTAGATGATCTTATGAGACAGGCGAGCAGGGAAATGCCATATTTTGCAGGAAGAAATTATTATTCAACAAAATAGCAAATACAGGATCTATTTGAAGACTGTGTCAATTAAAAGATGCCCGGAATAAAATTATCTGACATCTCCTCATTTTAAAAATGAAGATTATCTTTAACTAATGAAGCAATTTTCAAATAGATCTTTAATACAAAAAGGGGGGCGAATTATGTTGATTCTACTTTCAATTTTAGTTGCTTGCTTACTCATTTTGGCAGGAGTTCTGCTTGCGTACAGTCCGGGTAAAGCTAAACCATTCCTGGATGAGAAAGGGAAACTTCTTGAGGGCAGTATTTCGGGAAAAATATATGTTAATATTAACGGGATAGAGCAGGGTATGTTTATTAAGGGTAAAGATTCTACAAATCCCGTTCTGCTTTACCTTCATGGAGGTATGCCTGATTACTTCCTTACAGAAAAATACCCTACTGGTCTTGAAGACATTTTCACAATAGTCTGGTGGGAACAACGTGGTTCGGGTCTCTCCTACAATGCTGACATTCCGAAAGAGAGTATGACTCTGGAGCAAATGATTTCAGACACAAGAGAATTAACCAATTACCTCCGCAGGCGTTTTGGACAGGAAAAGATATATCTCATGGGTCACTCGGGGGGAACATTCATTGGCATACAGGTAGCTGAACAGAATCCTGAGTTGTACCACGCCTACATTGGGGTGGCTCAAATGTCGAATCAGCTCAAATCTGAAATACTTGCTTATGAGTATATGCTTCAGAAGTTCCGGGATAAGAGGGATACAAAAATGGTACGCAGACTTGAAGCAGCACCTGTAACATTAACTGACGGCACTCCGGATGCATACCGGAAATTGCGTGACCCGGCGATGCACTCACTTGGTATTGGCACTACTCACGATATGAATTCAGTTATCACCGGAATCTTTTTTCCATCTCTGAAACACCGGGAGTACACATTCCTTGAAAAGGTGAATATGTGGCGTGGCAAGTCGCGTTCAGGTATAAGTATCCTATGGACTAAAATGATTTCCACAGATCTTTCCAAAAAGGTGCCAGAACTAAAGCTTCCTGTCTTTTTTTTTGAAGGCATATACGATTATACCTGCTCCTATACTGAGGCAAAATCATATTTTGAAAAACTTAAGGCGCCAATAAAAGGGTTCTATACTTTTGAGCAATCTGCTCATAGTCCACATTTCGAAGAACCTCGACGGGTATTGGAAATAATTGAAGATGATATATTACAGGGGAAAACAAATTTAGCAGATAAATAACAACAGAAAATAGTAATGAATAGTGAGATGTCACAACAACAAAAAATTCTGATTATGAATAATAATGTCCGGTTTCCTTTCCGTTTTTTCATGGTTACATTTCTTTGGTCATGGATAATCTGGACCCCTCTCATACTGGGCAACCTTAAAATAATTCCTGTATCAGAAAAACTATTGTCAATTCTGACAATACCTGTAATTATGATAGGGGTTTATGGTCCGCTTGCAGGTGCACTTTTTGCTTTACATAAGGAAAATGGCAGGGGCTATTCAAAGATATATCTGCGGAGTTTTCTTGATTTTCGTTTAGGCTGGAAAGCTTATTTTATTCCAATAATAATTTTCGGAGGCAGTACATTTATCGCCTGGTTTTCCCCTGAGTTATTTGGGGAAGAAAGATTACCCATGTTATTGCCTTCTGTATGGTTTTTTATTCCTTATTTAATAATTATGATCCTTCTGGGCGGAGGTCAGGAAGAATTCGGCTGGCGGGCTTATGCTCTCCCTGTTCTTGAAAATAAATTCGGAATATGGTTCGCAAACATTATATTAGGGATCATTCATGCTTTCTGGCATCTACCGTTATGGTTCATAACAGGTACAAGTCAACCTTATATGAATTTCGGAGGTTTCATTCTCCTTATCGTAGGATATTCCTTCATTCTTTCATGGATTCGAAAAATCTCAGGTAACAGACCATTTTCAGGACTTTATGCCCATGGTCTTGCAAATGCTTTTATTCCCTTTATGCCAGCATTGATAATGCAAAAAAACTTACCACAACCACGGTTTTGGATCTGGGTAACCCTGACATTTTTAATCGGAATTTTAATTACCCTCTTGCGGAGAAAAAAGTCATAACCGCTTAACACATTATCTGACCACTTGTCATAATTTTCTTTGATTGAGACTGCTGCATTATTTTCTTTGAGGTTGATAAATATTAACCAAAACCTTACTTGATCATGAAATGCAGGTTTAAACTGACCGGTGCAGGATGGAGATCAATTCTTATATCGCTTTTTATTTTCTTTCTGATAAATTCAGGATGTACACAATCAATTCCAGCCAAAGACCTTTATCTGGGCCAAACACCTCCGGGAGATATTCCACAAATATTCCCTTTGTCAGTGAATAAGGGATCCTTCGCCGCTGAAAGGATTTCAATTTCCAATGATGGCAGGCATATATATTATTCTGAGATTAAAGGGTATTACCCTAATACAGGAGAATCTGTAAAAAAGTATAGTTATTCAAATGGAAAATGGACCGGACCTGTTACCATTTTTGAAGGTTATGCTGCACCGGCTCTATCAGTTACAGGTGATACAATCTTTGTGGAATCTGATTTTAAGACCTTCTTTTCTGTTAAAAAACACTCCGGATGGACCAACCCTAAAAGGATCTTCCAGGGGCTTGATTCAGCACATTATTACCATGTTACAGGGAAAGGAAGTTATTACATCTCTTCAAAATCCGGTAAAGATGCTGAATTGTCTGACTGGTGTAAAGTATCAATTAGCGGAGCTGATACAATTGTATCAAGTCTGGGAAGACCATTAAATACAGTCGGGGAGAATCTCGATTTCTTTGTTTCAAGGGATGAATCATTTATGATAGTAACAAACCGGCCCCGGCTTGGAATAAGTTTTAAAAAAGAGGATGGCAGCTGGACAAATCCCAAAAATCTTGGTCCGGGAATAGACTTTGGATTAGCAAGCTGGGGACCATTTGTTACTGCCGATAATAAATATCTTTTCTACACAACCGGTACAAAACCAGATTATTCTGATTGCAATGTTTACTGGGTACGTATTGATGGTATTGCAGATAGCCTCAGAAACACCTATCAGGTTCCATATATAAAATCAGATGGCCCGGGTAAATCAGTTGTTCTTACTAAAGAGGAGAAGAAATACTTTCCGGATGTTAATGATTAAAAATAGAAGCACTTCAGTCTATTTTTCAAGATGTCTTTACAGGAGAAAAATAATTAAAGCAGATTTTCACCAAATATATTTATAAATATGCTATCCCTGCCAGAAATATTTAAAAGTATGCACTAATACTTGTTTTAATGCAAAACCCATTATCAATAATTCAGGGGAGATTTCAGGTTTAAGACTTGCTTCACTGTAACTTCTTTCAATAAAGTGTGTATATGTCATCGGTCATAGTTTCATTCTGCAATTTCTTTTACGGGA
>CAZXFB010000070.1:0-17685 GCA_964639725.1 uncultured Rikenellaceae bacterium | reverse complement strand
GGCAAATATTTTCCTATAATATAATCATTTAGTTATCATTCCCGACACTCATAAACTAATTAATAGTATCAGTCAAACTGGTTTGCAAGGAATCCTGAATGAAATAACAAGTTTTCCGGACAAGATCCTAAAATGAACTGCGAATTGAATCTACTTTATAAATAAACAGATGTTTACAATTCTTACTAATAAGTATTAATTGTAATATGTCATAAGTTCGTTTACATTCTTTTTACTTGCCCCCCAGGGGGCGCCGGCTCTAAGGATAGCAAAATATCATCAGTTCATTGACATTTTGGATTACCAGTCAACAGGCATTATAAAAGGGAATATGTGAAAAAGTTCATGGTTTCTTTCAATCATCAGGATATGTCTTTTTACAACAATCGTGGCATAACATAGCTGTACACCAATTCCTTTTTAATCTCAAATTTTATGTCGAGTATTCTGATCATGCAATCACTGCGGATGAACCTGATAAAAACTATTTCACCCTCAACTCATTGTGACAATGACAGCGGAAACTATTGTCGGCGCAGATGCAGTTACAGGACAGTTTTATTTGGAAGGTTGATCACTAAAATCAAATAAGATACATGCTAATACCCCTGTTTATTTAAACGGAATCATTTATTGTTCCAGCGATAATAGTAAAACTGATTTTGGCCTGGTTGCTCTGAAACTGTCTGATGATGGAAAACACTTATCTACTTTATGGCGAAATAAAGACTTTAAAAACCTTATGGGAGGTAGTATTGTAACCGATGGTCATAATTACGGATCACTTTACAGGAAAGGATTATGGTGCTGTATCGACGCCACAACAGGAAAGATTAATTATTCCTACAATAAACCTGGGGATGGAAATATTATTATGGTTGATGAACGAATGTATTATTACAGTGAGAATGGGGAGATGTCATTAATTAGAGCGGATCCTTCATCATTTAAAGTATTAAGCAGTTTGAAAATACCTCTTGATTCAGACCTGCACCGGGTTCATCCTGCAATAAACAAGGGAAGACTACATATCAGGCATGGCAATACATTAATGGTATACAAAATAAAATATCGGGTAATGAGAATTATTGAAAAAATTTCTTTCAAGGTATCAATCAAAGAATTACCACCTATGAGGGTGGCAGCATATAGAGTAATGAGTTCAAGTCCTGAAAGTGATGCTGCCACTTATATGATGGAATTGATGATAATGAAAAATATCCCATTTGATGATTTAAGAAAATTTGGAGTTGACATCCCTGTTTCCGAAGTTGACCATAGACAAGGTTTACGATGCTACGAATACTGGGTTTGTTTGCCGGATGAAATTAAAAGCGTGGTCGGTGCAACTCTTAAGAACATACCCAGGCGTATTTATGCAGTTCTAAGAATAGAATTACCATTTAAAAATCCATTCCATGATATTACAACGGGCTGGTTAGAATTACATGACTGGATAGAGGATAGTAAGTATGAACCGGCAATACATGATCCTAACATGTATATGATGGAGGAACAAATAGAAATTGATAATGTAACATATATGGATCTCTATTATCCGGTTAGTTTTTACGATTATACAGATGAGCATTAAATGTAAAATTTAAGCCAATGATAACATATCTATTGATTTTTGGAGTATTCGTGCTGACCAGTTGGCTAGTCAGTCGCCAGCTTAAATCGAGGTTTAAGATATACTCCCAGTTGCCAATGAATAATGGTTATACAGACAGGGATGTGGCCAAAAAAATACTCATAGAGAATGGGATTATGGATGTCAAGATCATGTTGGTAACTGGTGAGTTATCTGACCATTATAATCCTATTAATAAAACAGTTAACCTGAGCCAGGGTGGTTTCTTTGGAAATCATATAGCAGCCGGTGCTGGTTCAGCACATGAATGTGGTCATGCTATTCAACATGCAAATGCTTATTCATGGTTAAGTATGCGCTCAAACCTGGTACCTGTTATCAGTTTTGCCTCAAACTGGGTTCAGTGGATATTACTGGGAGGGGTATTACTAATAAATACTTTCCCTCAACTTCTGCTGGCTGGAATAGTATTATCTGCATTAACAACAACTTTCAGTTTCATAACATTACCTGCAGAGAACTATGCCAGTAAAAGAGCATTAGCATGGTTACAGACGTCCAATGTAACAAGTTATTCAACTCATCTTAAAGAACAGGATGCGCTGAGATGGACTGCATATACTTATGTAGTAGCTGCATTGGGTTTTATAGCTACTTTACTACATTATGATATGCTTTGGGAGAAGGGAATAATTCTGGTAAAAAATAAAATCATCTAAAATCGTATCTCGGTTGTAGTATTCTTTCTTATTCAAAATACGATAATTTTTTAATACTAATTATAAAAGTAATATTATGAACCACTTGGAAAATTTCAATCACCCGATAAAAAAACAGAATGAAGAATTTTTTGTTCACCTTGTCAAAATTGCATTGGCAGATGGAATTATCTGGCATACTGAACTTGAACTGTTGCACCAGATGGGCAAAAAGCTGGGTTTTACCGAACCGGAGATTAAAAATTTAATTGAGGTAGCAGCCAAACAGGACCATAACCCTTTATATGAGTTAGCAAAAAGGTTTGAACAGCTTTATGATGTTGTAAAAATGACTCTGGCCGATGGCCAAATAGATAACCATGAAATGCGTCTTGCAAATGAATTTGCCGCAAAATCAGGTTTTAAAGAAAGTGAAATACCGGCATTGTTGGTTATGATAATGCGCGGTATCAAAGAAGGTAAGGATGAGGAAGATATCTTCGAAGCTTATAAGAAAACCAGGAAACTTTATAAAGATTCGAATGATAATTAAGAAGGAAGAACGTGCTATATTAATAACTGGTTAAAGAAATTTCATACCTGAAGTTTGCAGTGGGCAGGCACAAAATGGGGTGTGTGGTCATTGAATATTTGCCCGGATTCTGATCACTACTATCGGTTGTTCGCATCTGTTTGAATACTTAATACTCTTCTCAATTGTTCTGTATTATTTCTTCTGTATTACAGTGTACTTTTATTCCCGGACAATGTTCCGGATCTTTTTGATATTTCTATATTTTCTTGCGGTTAAGAACTTTAGTAATCTCCTTTACCCATATTTTGTAAGCATTTTCTTCCAAATGAATACCGTCTTTGGTATATTCCGGCTTTAGTCTCTTATTTTCTGACAAATACTCATTCAGATCTATATATTCCAGATTCTTTGATATTGCCAGGTTTTTCAGGAAAATATTTAAACTGTCTACTTTAACATTATCCAGACTATCATTAGGGAGACAGGTAAATATTGTACTTTGCAAAACAGGTTCAATGTCATATTTTAATAGTGTATCAACTATTGATTTGTAGTTTTGAATTGTTCTTGTTAAAGGAATCCCATCACCAATATCATTAATTCCTCCTTCAATAAAACAAATTCTTGGATTATATTTAATTACTGCTCTGTCGAGTATCATAATAAATTGAGAAGTCGTATAACTTCCAGTTCCGCTGTTTTTTACATCTGAGCGGCGCATTTTCAAACTCCACTCTCCCTGGGCAGTTTTAGAATTGCCAAACATAACAATATTATAGGAGCGATCTGAACATATCATATCGGACAATTTTCCCCGCATTTTATACATTACAAACAAAACCACTATAAGCAAGAGGATATTCAATATTATTGAAAATCTGAATAATAATTGTTTTCTGTTTCCCATGATATCATTTAAATTCTTTGGTGTTTACTTCAGGTATGAATTTCATTCGTTTCTAAACAGACCCATAAAAAAACTTTTCTTATTAAACTTTAAAATAAAAAAACAATATCCCGCAAGGATTGCTTAAGATAATAAATAATCCACAATTCAAACATTAAACTGACAATAGGACAATATCATATCAGATCTCAATGTGAAATATCCTTAGTTCTGCAATTAAAAGTATACAATTTTTCAGAGGATTTCTATTTTAAGTTTAATGAGTATCGGTTATCAATAATGAACTTAAAACAATTGATTATGAAATTTTCCGCTAAGACTGAAATTAGAAGATTTTGTATAGCACAGCTGAAGCAGTGAGGAATCTCCAATCAAGAAATATTATATCATGGGGACAAAAGAAATACATTTTAATTGCATGATACCGGATACTCAATTAAAGAGAGTAAACATTTATGGTTGTTATAGCCGACCTCTGAAATCGGATTCCATTGAAAAATAAGAGAATGTAAAATTATACCCATTATCACGTAACCACCAACGATATGCTTTTGCAATCTTTCTTCGTCTGATTAAGATTGTTCCTATTTCGTCGGATGTTATTTTGTAAACAGTCTTCATGAATATATGGGTACTTATTGAATTTATGATTGAAGCTTTTTCTTCTTATCAATGTTCCGGGTCCTGAAATATGTTATTCCATTAATCTCAGTCATATCAATAACTTCGAAACCATTAGATTTAAGCAGTCGTTCGACATCTTGTTTGTCAATCTCAATAAATACTCTTGAGTCAATAAAATTGAGAAACCTATGGTAAATCTTTTCGAACAAACCAATTCGCTTCTGATTGTTCCTATCATAGAAGCAACCTATAAAATCAGTCTGCGGTGATACAACAATATTTATGGAATTGATAAAAGTATCGAGTTGTTCAATAAGATTAAGTTCTTTTAGGTTTATTAATGCTTTTACATTTTTTAACTCATTATAGTCATAGTAATAATGTGACCTTGATGAAAGTACAAGAAGGTTTGGATCATTTGCAATGCCAAGGCAGCTAAGATAGCGGTAAAAACTCTCTCCACCTTCTCCTGTAAAGTTATCAGGAACAGAAGCGGTTTTTGTTCCATCAAAAAAAGAATTGTTTCCCTCAAAATCTGCTCTCATAGTTCTGAAATTTTATAATTGTGATATTTTTAAAGTATTGATAATTTCAAGTACTTTTTGTTGTTAAATCACATCATAAAATTAGAGAATGTTTGTAATCCTGTCAAGTCGGAAAAGCTCATTAAATGGGAAAAAGCGATCAATAAGACATCTATTTGTCTTTGTATTTCCTGCGAATAACACAGAGAATTGTCTGTTAATAGTATAAATACGACAATTCGTCAAAATATGTGAGAATTTTATGAGCAACCATATCTAAATCATGCAATGAGTACATAATAAATAAACCTATATATTTGATTATATGATATTTACGAATGTTCTGTTTTAACTGAACGATTTAAGATTTGAAAATCTTAATTTTGACCAACAATGAATTTTTATTGACAAAAATTCAGCAGGAGCTGAATTATCTTATAATTATCATAATTTTGATTCTAAATACAGGTATAGCAATAAACCATTTATCAGTTTAATTTGAAATTGATCACTTAGTTTTACTCTTATCTTGCTTCATACTTATGATTTTCATAATTTTATCAGATCAAGTATAATTGAATTAGAAAAACCAGGTCTCAGATGAAAAGAACTCTCATTAATACCGGAATAGTTGTGGTATTTGCAATACTGGCAATGATCATCTTTAACAATAAGACTTCACGAAAAGATACTCCAGTTGTCTACACTGAGGTTAAAAAAGGGGTTTTTGAAATTTCAGTTTCAGCTGCAGGAGAACTTATTGCTGAAAAATCTATAGATATCAAAGGTCCGGTAATCGGACAGGGAAGAAACCAACAGGGTGGCCAGGGAAGGGGAAATCCTGTTTTCCAGGGAAGAGGCAGCGATATGCATTTCACTGCACTTAAGATCCTTGATATTGTTCCTGAAGGCACAATTGTCAAAGAAGGAGACTATGTTGCTCAGCTCGACAGAACAACTTTTGACAATACTTTAAAAGATGAGTTACAGAATCTTACTACTTTGAATGCAAATGTGGAGATGAAAATTCTTGACACTGCTGTTGTTCTGACAAATCTCAGGGATGAAATAAAAAATCAAAGATTTGCAGTTGAAGAGGCTCAACTCACATTGGAGCAATCAAAATATGAACCACCTGCAACAATCCGTCAGGCAGAAATTTATCTCGACAAAGCTAAACGTAATCTTGAACAGAAAGAAAGAAGCTACACCCTCAGAGTTGCTCAAACCCTTTCAGAGATTAATCATGAGAAATTTCACCTCACCAGGGGTACCAGGCTTGTGACTGATTTGCAGGAATACTTATCTGGTTTTACAGTAAAAGCCCCATCTTCAGGTATGGTGATATATAAAAAGGAGAGAAACGGAACCAAAAGAAAAGCCGGATCATTACTCAATCCATTTGACATGATCGTTGCCACTCTTCCAGATCTTTCATCAATGATTTCAAAAACATATGTTAATGAAATTGAAGTCAGTAAAGTCAAATCCGGTCAAAATGTTAACATTCTGGTAGATGCATTTCCAGACAAAGCTTACATCGGCAAAGTTATAAGTATTGCAAATATCGGTGAACAATTACCAAATTCTGACGCGAAAATGTTTGAGACGCTCATTAAAATTGACGGATCTGATCCAGCTCTCAGACCCACTATGACAACCGGCAACAAAATTATTATTCAAAGCATCAGCGATGCAGTATATATACCAATAGAATCAGTTCAGACCGGATCAGACAGTATACCCTTTGTATTTGAAAAAAACAAGACCAAACAGATTGTTGTTCTTGGTGAAGCGAATGAAAAGAATGTAATTATAAAGCAGGGGCTGGAACCCGGGACTCTCATTTACCTTGTACAACCTGAAAACCCGGAAACATTCAAGCTGGTCGGACAAAATTTCATCCCAATGATCAGAGAGTCTGACAAAACGAAACAGCAATAAATATTATCTTGGTTAACCCTATCCGGTTTTTGAATCAATGTAATCTGTTAAAACTCTTTTCAGAATATTTGCAAACCTGATACCCGGAATCTCAGAATATGAGAAAAACTGCGGACGCTCTCCCTCAAGAAGTGTAATATCTTCAAGAGGGATATTGAATTTTCCGGTAAAAATATATTTGATATTTGGATACGCATCTCCTTCAAGACAATCATACTTTTTAAAAAAAGTATAATCTTCCAGGTCATAGTTAAGTTCCTCTTTCACTTCACGAATCAGAGCCTCCTCAGGCGTCTCTCCTATCTCAATATGTCCGCCTATCAGATCCCAGTGTTGTGGAAATGGAATACCAGGAGTATTATCCCTTAGATAAAGTAAGATTTCACTTTTTTCATTTTCAAAAATGATAGCGGCAATTTTTTTCATTCCGGATGAAAATACATATAAAATATCAGTATCAGATGCGTAATATCTGAAATTAATATGAGATTGCCTTAGGCGAACTCGCAAAGCTCGGTTCTTCGCATAACATCGTTTTTCATTTAATATTTTGCTGCTCTGCATTATATTTAATTGGCAGCGCCGCGAAAATATTTGCAGAAATCAGGGTAATCGCAAAACATAAGTCCAATAGAGCCTGCCCCGAGGCGGGGTGGCGAAATATCCGTTAACGACTTGTATCGTTTTGTTCAAACGATCGGAAAATATTTTACCTGACACCTATGATAAAATATGGTGCCTGCACAATCACAATTTCTTTTTCTTGTAACGACTGCACCTACTGCTTAGCCAGGATGAAAGACAAGTATTACAAAAAACCATTATTATACTAATAATCTCAGGTCTGTAAAATATTCTTTTTTAACTTCCCTGGATATTAAATAACCGGAAACAATCTGATATTAATTAACAGAATTATAATTTTGTTTAAACAACATGTAAAATGAAATCATGGAAAACTAAGAGTGGTTACAACATCATACAGATATTATCAGGAAGAAGCAATGTTTTTCTGTTAACTGACGGCAATAAAAATATCCTGATAGATACAAGTACAATATATATGAGAAACTTGCTGAAAAAACGTTTATTTAAATTGAATATCAGCAAGATAGACTACCTAATTTTAACACATTCCCATAGTGATCATGCCGGAAATTCACACTGGATCAAAGAGAGGTTTAAATCCAAAGTTTTTATTCAGAAGAGTGAGTCATCATATCTTACTTCCGGTAAAAACGTTTTACCCAAAGGAACAACATGGATCACTCGACTATTAGTTAATCCTTTAACAAAAATGCTTTGCTCCTATGTCAGTTATGAACCGTGTCAGTATGATTACCTGGTAGACCAGGTATTTGATCTCAATAGCTTTGGCTTTAATGCAATTTTACTCCATACACCCGGACATACAATTGGTTCTTTAAGTGTCATTGTTGATAAAGAAGTGGCATTAGTTGGAGACACAATGTTTGGAATATTCAGAGGGTCCGTTTTCCCTCCGTATGCAGATGATATTAACCAGATGATCAATAGTTGGGGCATACTTCTGGAGACAAACTGTTCAATATTTATTCCTTCTCATGGTTCTGCAAATAGCAGGGCAGCAGTGCAAAAAGAGTATGAAAAAAGGAAGAGTTAACAATTTTAATCACACTTTTCGAAAAACATTAGCTCAACATGATAAGAGAAAAAAAACAGGAATAAGCCTCCTACCCTACAATTCTGTTATATCAGATAAAACCTATTCTTCTAATATTTAAAGGAATCTTTTACTTTTGTCAATATGCTGATCAAGTAAATATTTTATGACTAAACATGACTTTCATAATAAGATTGCATTGTATCTTGATACGCTATGCAATAAAATGAATGAACGCTGTGTCGGCAGTGACGGAAACAGGCAGGCAACACAATTCTTTAAAAATGAATTATCACATCTTGGCTGGGCAACAGAGTCAACCGAATTTGATGCCATTGACTGGGAAGAGAATGGAGCCATATTAAAGTCTGATGGAAGTGAAATCAGGGTACTTGTAAGTCCATATTCGGTTGGCTTTAAAGGAGAAGCTGAATTAGTATCTGCATCAACTATCAGTGAATTGGAGACTCTGAATGCAAAGGATAAAATAATCCTGTTATACGGAAAGATTGCAAGCGAGCAACTGATGCCTAAAAATTTTGTTTTTTTTAATCCGGAAGAACACCGGAAGATAATTGAGCTGCTCGAAAAGAGTGAAGCAAAAGCAATTATAAGTGTTACAGGCAGGAATGCAGCCCTTGCTGGTGGAGTCTACCCGTTTCCATTAATAGAAGATGGGGATTTTGACATCCCCTCAGTTTATACTGCAGAAGAAGAATTCAATAGCCTGGTTTCTCTGGTTGGAAAAAAAATTTTTCTGGAGTCCATATCCAGGAGAAAACAAGGTAAAGGATATAATGTTATTGGGAAAAGGGGAAATATCAAATCTGACAGGATTGTTGTGACAGCTCATATTGATGCTAAAAAAGGTACCCCTGGAGCAATTGACAACGCAACCGGAGTGATTGTACTACTGCTTTTGGCAGACCTGTTAAGGGATTACCAGGGGGAGAGGCTTATTGAGATTGTTGCATTTAATGGTGAGGATTATTATGCCGTGCCGGGTCAGATGACTTATATAGCTGAGAATAGAAACAAATTCAATAATATTATTCTAAACATAAATATTGATGGGGCCGGATTTTTTGAAGGAGCTTCTGCTTTCTCACTTTTTGATCTGAACGAACATCTGGATAAGTCAGCACATGATGTCATCATGAAGTATCCAGGAATAACAGAAGGTATTAAATGGCCTCAGGGCGATCACAGTATCTTTCTGCAGTATGGGATACCTGCAATAGCTGTTTCATCTAAATGGTTCATTGACAACATCAACGGTCAGGATATTACACACACTCCAAAAGACAATATTGAAATTGTTGACATAAATAAACTTATTGAAATTTCGGAGGCGTTAAATACTTTAATAAGAAGTATATAATTACACTTCAGTGTCAATACAATAAAAAAAGGGGATCCAAATGATTCGATCCGGAAAAATGAATGATGTTTAAAAGGAAATAATCAGGTTAATAAATTAACATTATACTAGGATCGGGTATCAATAATAAATTTTTAACTACGTTGGGGAGATCCCTCGTTGGCACTACTAATGACAATATTTTGCTATGCACTGAATAAGAGAATGTTGAATATAATTATTATTGTTAGCTAATGTTTGTTCTATAATATTTTCTTGTGCCACGAGTGGCGTAATACGAATAACCCCCGGTGCAACCGGGGGTACAGCTAACCCTCTGATCTCAAGTCCTGAAAGGGCGTAATATGATTAGATTATAACTTTATTAAAACATATACAGCTCCTTCAGAGCTGATAATTGTAGTATGGATTCTAACCCCCGGTTGCACCGGGGGTTATTCATATTGGGCTCTTTCAGAGCCAGTTGTCATAATTTCTGATGTGCAAAATATTTGTATGGGGACTCGGGATGACACTGGGGGTTTGTGGTTTTGGGGGAAAGAAGTGACCCCAAAAGCCCATTCATCCTGAGCGGTAACGAAGGATCCCCCTCACCTATTTTGATATCTTAATTGAATTCAAAATTTTTAATCAATTATTATTCATGCCGGATACTCTTTATTCCTTATAGTTCATAATGAATTAGAAAGATGCTGTTCATGGCATTATGACCAGTTAATCCACAATTGATGGAATTATAATACAAGAGTTAGAATAAATCCAACTTTCCTGAATTTTATCAGAATGTAATGTCAGCCGGGATATCAAACTTATCGGGTGGCACAGAAACATTTTCCTGGATATTCGTTGCTTCCATAATCATCTTAACAGTTGACATATCAACATCCATCTTTATTGCAATTCCTTTCCATACCCAGTAATTACCTTTCATGCCCAATGATTTTTTTTCCAATGAATATTTATCACATTCTTTTCCGGAAACACTCTCTTTTCCTTCCTTCTTCAGGTTCCATTCTTTAACCACCTGATCATTGAGGTCTTCGAAATTGAGATTACTGGCACTTGATAAAACTGAAGTTTTTGTTCCTGTCTTTTTTACAGGATCAAAGTTGTAGACAAATCCCTCTTTGGTGACAGTAAAAGTGTTTACTTTCGTCCCCATCACATCCATTGATATCTGTGTGGCCTCTTTCGCGCCAAAATCATCAAAGTACAGATTCTGAACTGCATCCATGCCCATAATTTTGGATTGGTAGACGACAATACCTGATTTTATTGCATACTTGCCCTTAACCTGTGGATCAGGAAGTTTAACCTCATCATTTAAAGTGGATGGGTTTGTATTTGATGTTTTGTTACCTGTACAAGAAACCAGAAAAATGGCAGTTAAAAGGAATAGCAATCTCTTCTTCATAGGTTGGTAAAATAGGTTAATAAATTTAAACTTCTTAAAATTGATTATGAAATAATTATTATTCAGAAAATTACAAATAGTTTTTGAATTCCTGAACGTATCCTGATACTATTTGGAATTAATTAAGAAAATTAAACTGCTTTTAAAATTTCCGGCTTAAACTAACATTTTTATATTAGCGTTCCTCTCTTTCAAAATAATTTAAAAGGACTTGCAGAGTCAACGCTAAATTTCAGTAGTCAGTTAAACTTTTATTCAGGATTTTGATTTAACTTTATTGACTTACTAAAAAATTTTATTAAACCATTTTATTTATGAAGACTATGGACAAAGAGATAAACGGTGGAAAAAATCATAATGAGTCAGGGAATAAGGAAGCTTTGTTAAGGGTAAAATTAAAATCATCAGTCACAATTACTTCTATCCTGGGATTTCTATCAGTGCTTGCTGTTATTTTTCTCTTCCTGGCTCTTTCAGATATTGCAGATAAAGAGGAAAATCTGACACTTGAATGGTATATAGCAGGATTTTGCATCCTCATTATCAGCACTTTCATAATTTCGACATTTGTTACATTGGCATATGTGATGAAGTTTACTTCAATTAAAAAAGATATTAACCTGCCACCTGTTCAGGAACGATAAATATTAAGGATCTGTCTCTTCATCAGGCATTGAGACTGATTCAATAAAATCAATTTTAAATTGGAAATCATGGAAAACAAAAGATTAACATTTATTTCAATTGCCATTGTTATTGGGATAACAATAGGTGCCATAATATTGGGAAGATCACTGGAAAGGTTCAATAAAGAAGATAGATATATTTCAGTAAAAGGATTTTCTGAACGTGAAGTTAAATCTGACTTTGCAGTCTGGACAATAAAGATGAGAATCGCCAACAATGATTTGAATGAGGGCAGCCGGTCGATAGAAGAAGCTAAAAATAAAGCAATTGAATTCCTGATCAGGAACGGTATTAAACAGAATGAGATTATTCAGAAAGATTTGATTGTAAATGATAAGAAAGCACAGGAGTACGGCAATAACATCGGTGACAGTTACAGATTCATCATTGATAAAATCATTCAGGTCAGAAGTGCTGATGTTGACAACATACAGAAAGTAACCAGGATGACTGATGAATTACTAAAAGCAGGAGTTGTTTTAAGTAATCGCAATGAATATGAAGGATCTGTCAAATATATTTTCACAAAACTAAATGAAATAAAACCTGAGATGTTGAGTGAAGCTATTAATAATGCAAAGAATGCAGCGATACAATTTACAAAAGAGAGTGATACAAATTTAGGGAAAATGAGAAAAGCTAACCAGGGATTATTTTCAATTATTGACAGAGATGAATTTTTATCAGGACAGACTGACGGAGGATACTACCCGATGAGTGGTTCCGATATATTCAAGAAAGTGCGGGTTGTTGTAAATGTTGATTATTCAATTGAGTAAAACGCCAGAAAACCAATAGTTCAGACTTTTTATAATTTAATTCCTGATTGCATTGGATATGACTCATCTGCCTGTATCATAATATTACCTGAACAAACTCATCATTTGCCTGTTTTCTAGAAAAGTATCATAATGAAAACAAATAAAATTCCGGTTGATATAGATGAATATATCTCAGGTTTCCCGGTAAGTGTGCAAAATATTTTAAAAGAGATGAGATCAATAATAGAAAATGCAGCACCGGAAGCCATCGAGAAAATAAGTTACCAGATGCCGACTTTCACACTGAAAGGTAACCTGGTCCATTTTGCCGCACATAATAATCATATAGGTTTTTATCCAACACCATCTGCAATTACGGCATTCAAAAAAGATCTGATAAATTATAAATGTTCAAAAGGAGCAATTCAATTTCCATTTGCCAATCCATTGCCAAAAGATACAATCACCAGAATTGTAAAATTCAGAGTTAAGGAAAACATTGCAATAGCGGAGTCAAAAGCCAGAAAGTAGACTTTTATCCTGACAATCCGGAGTTCAAAAAGTTTACCTGATTTACATAGCTGGCATCATCACAAAGTTAATTCTTCATATCCAAACATATAACTAACAGGCTGGTTAATATTTTATACTACCTGACAAATAGCATACACCATTTTTGAACAAATCAATTTCTATCTGTGTTTAACAGATAATTAATTAAAAACTTGCTGATATGAAAAAAATTTCTTTATCTTTTCTTCTGATCTTATCTGTTACTATGTTATGGTCGCAGGAGATTAAGTATATTAAAGTTCCTCTTGTAGGAGAAGAAGCTCCTTCATTTACAGCTTCATCAACAAATGGGACAATTAATTTTCCGGCTGACTATGGACGTAAATGGAAAATTCTCGTCAGTCATCCTCAGGATTTTACTCCTGTATGCTCCTCCGAACTTATAGAATTAGCTCTTGCACAGAGTTCATTTGATAAGTTGAACACAGCTCTGGCTGTAATTTCTGCTGATCCGCTTGATCAGCACATTCAATGGAAAAAAGCAATGGAAGAAATTAATTATCAGGGAAGAGGTGTTGCTAAAATTAAATTTCCCCTTATTGATGATGATAAATTAATTGTATCGCGGCAATATGGAATGATACACCCTGCAAGCAATTCAACTAAAGATGTAAGAGGTGTATTCGTTGTTGACCCTGACAATATTATCCAGGCAATATTCTTCTATCCTATGAACATAGGCAGAAATATCGATGAATTGTTGAGAACTGTTGAGGCACTTCAGACATCTAAAGCCAATAACATCCTTACTCCTGCCAACTGGAAGAAAGGCAATGATGTCCTGGTGCTTGTCAAACCCGTAACTGCCAAAGAAAAAGAAGGTACAACAGAAGTTGCCTGGTTTATGACCTTTAAAAAGTTGATGTAACAGATGCAAGTGAGTACCTAAGGAACAGACCTTAAGGTAATTGAATATTATAACCGGTCACCTGAAATATGGTACCGGTTTTTTTAGTTATGCCCGCCTGAATATGCAACCAGATAATTGTGGCAGAATAGATACCCGTTCGTAGAGATAAAGAATAATTACTCTATAATTACAATCAAAATCCAGGTCACGATACTGGCTTCGCCCTTAATGCGACGCTATGAGGTTGTTTTATTAGCATATTAAAACATTTCAAAAAAAGGAACCTGACTTTTAAGCCTATTTAAAGCTTAATTGATAAAATCGGTATAAAGCTAAAGGCTTCACTTACGAGTTCGACGCTTCGTTACTCTGGAAGCAGGTTCCGATCGGATCCAATGAATATCAAGTGTATATATTTTTAAAATCATAAGTCTCACGTCAGAAGGCGTGCTATATAATTATATTATTGTCCCAATCATTTTATTATGAAGCAACAACAGATTACAATATCGGAAGTGCACAGTGCTTTTAAAATTATGATGAAAGTAAAGGATAGATTAAAAGTCACCTGCTGCAGGGATGTTCATTATATCTTAATGGAGAGATGAAAACCTGAAATGTTGGAATATTTAAGAAAAGAAAACTATTAATGAATCGATAAGAAGCAATACCTGGGGGTCCCTGAAAAATAAAACAGAAAAATTTAAAGTGCAGTACCAAACGCAGGGAGCTCTTTCAGGCTGCAATCAGGGTAAATGTATCGGGTATTATTGCATATCACAATCAATCCGCCGGAGATCAGTATCGAAGTGAACCATGTACACGTCTCATGTAAAATCTTTTAAGAGCCGGCAGTAGTATTAATATACAGCTACTGTATTATCACATTCTTTCAATTGAAGGTGAGTACTATTTCTGGGCAGACAAATGGTTAAATGACAATTTATTTATATGGTGTTTATATTAAGGAGAGTACTTATGTCTGTGTGATTAAATGTCCGATCCTATTGAGTAAGGTATTATTTCCCGGGAAAGTGTAAATATAAGAGATGATTCCCGGGATACGACAGAATATTCAGATTATTACTAATCAGAGACATTCAGCAATGCAGGCAGAGGATTTTAAGAAGGAATGTTGATTATTGCTTCTGAATTATCAGCGTGGGAATAAAGAAAATTGGTTAAGATCGATACATTCAATATTATTTTTGTTTAATTTTAGTATGAATTGTGAAGAGTGAGAGTCAGACTTAAGAATTTAATCATTTTTATATCAGCGCATTAAGGATAATTTACTTTTGTGACTGACGGGGCGGAAGCATACGAAGTCCCGAGTATTAGTTGAGACTATTGATCGTATTTGGACAGTAAACACAACTAAAACAATAATATTCCATCGACGGGGAAAATTGCTTCATATAATTATATATTGACCTTGATGAGAGCGAGTAAAATATTTCATAAGAGCGAATACCGTATTAAAATTGACTTCCCTTATAATCAGGAAGTGTATGTCAAAATCAAACAAATCCCGGAGGCTAAGTGGAGTAAAACGCAAAGAGCCTGGCATATACCCTATACTTTGATAGCATTTGAACAAATGAAGAGCCTTTTTCCTGATATTGAGTACCCTACAGATATATTTCAAGAAAATGCTATATCAGATCAGAGCCTGTCAGCAGCCTATCCAGACAGAGGGAAGAATGAATATCGCAAGACAATAGGAGTTGAATTAATGGTACTAGGGCGTAAGATTTCCATCCGGCTACCTAAGAATGATTCTGATACAAAATTTATTCTAGGTCTCAGGTATAGCCGCTGGGATGCAAAGCAATATTGCTGGATTGTTCCAAACTATCCTGGGAATTTAGATTTGATAAAAGATTATTTTAAAGGGCGGATCACCCAAATAATTGTACATGATGATATTGAAGTACAATCAAAATCTAATGAAAAAAGAACAATTGGAAGGAATGATTTATTAGTCATAAAAACGGCGACAGGTAGGTTAAAGGTAATTTTTGGATATAATAAGGAGTTGATTGACACTTGCAGAGCATTACCCTACAGTAGTTGGAACGCTGTGAATAAATGGTGGAGTGTACCCTTTGCAAACAAATTCCTGGAAGAGATCAAATCGGTAGCAGTATCTCAGGGCCTTAATTTTATTTATGAGGAAGAAGAAGTTGATAGAGAAAGAAAAGGAAGGATTTCACCATATGACATTCCAAATTACAGGGACTGTCCTGATGAATTTACTTTAAAACTAAAGGAGCTCCGCTATAGTGAAAAAACTATTAAAACCTATAAAGGTTTATTTGAGGAGTTCATAAATTATTATCACAAAGTAGAATTGAGCAGGATTGATGAATCAATGATCACTGCTTTTCTGAGATATCTGGTAATGGACAGAAAAGTATCAATATCGTATCAAAACCAATCTATCAACGCTATAAAATTCTATTTTGAAAGGGTTTTGGGAGGGCAACGGAAGGTATATCTGGTTGACAGACCCAGAGAGGAAAAGAAATTACCAGTTGTATTGAATGAAGAAGAGGTTAGTAATTTATTGAAGGTTACAGAAAATTTAAAACATAAAACAATACTGATGCTGGCTTATTCAGCAGGATTACGTTTGAGTGAGCTGATAAGGGTTAAAATACCGGATATTGATACATATCGTATGCAGGTGAGGATTGAACAGGCAAAAGGCAAGAAAGACAGATATTCATTGTTATCTGTAAAGTTCCTGGAAGTTTTTAGAGAATATTTGCTGGTATACAAGCCAAAAGAATGGGTATTTGAAGGCAGTACCGGTAAACAATATTCAGTTGGCAGTATTCAGGCAATAATGAAAGATTCTGTAAAAAAAGCTAGTATCAAAAAGAAGGTGAGTATCCATACACTGCGTCATAGCTTTGCTACTCATTTACTGGAGAATGGAACAGATTTAAGGTATATTCAGAGCTTATTAGGCCATTCAAGCAGTAAGACAACAGAGATTTATACACATGTTACTACAAAAGGTTTCGATCAGATAAAAAGTCCTCTGGATAAACTTAATATTTTTTAGAGTATCCTTTGCACATAAATTTTTTTAGGTAACTTAGTTTCTTGTCTGATAATAATAAACAAGCAATAATAACCACCATTTGATGAAAAATTCGATTAAGATATTATCAGTCTGTATATCATATAATTACGATTTAATCGAGTTATGTCCATGGCAGATATAAACACAACTGGTTGCGTTTATTGAATTGTTATGGGCAAGCCTCTATAACCATGACAGTTAAGTGCATAGTGACAAAATTCTACAACCTTGACAACTTAAACGTGACAAGAAAACTTGGTGCTTTCTATCGGGACTTGCCCGCGCGCAAAAAATTTTAAAATTCTTGAAAAAGTTTTTTTAATGAAAAAAAAGCCAGCTATAATTAAGAGCAATACTACGGCAACAGTTAAAAAAATAGATATCTGACCTTTAGAGTGATTTAGAATAGTACCCATATGTCGAATATGTCGAATATGTCGAATATGTCGAATACCCC
>CAZXFB010000069.1:0-18320 GCA_964639725.1 uncultured Rikenellaceae bacterium | reverse complement strand
ATTACAGGGGTGCAATTACAGACTTTACTAAAGCTATTGAACTTGATACTAATGAAGATTCTTATTATGGCTGAGGGAGAGCAAAGGTCAAACTCCAAGACAACATTTGAGCAATAGCTGACTTTTAGATTTATGCAATCACGAAATCTGGATAATTAAAGACTAAATGATTAACTAAATTAGTACATTTACTATACATTACCAATAAACTGAGTTGGGAATAAGGCTATTGAAACCTAAAGTGAATTGAATAAGGCATATGAAAAAAATACTTTTACTAATCCTATTTAACCTGACATTATTAAATACAGGTATTGCCCAGTGGGAAACAGCTAATAATGGAATTTATGGTGGAAGAATTTCCGCCCTGGCAGCTGACCCGGTTACAGGTTATGTATATGCAGGAGCAAATGGAGGATTGTTTTTATCTAAAGATTTTGGCAATAACTGGACAATACTGAATAACGGACTATCAGACAGATTCAATTATCTGACAATAGATGGCAGCTATATCTATGCAGGGGCTGACGGAGGGACTTACTTATCTACTGACAACGGAAGCAACTGGTCAAACCTAAACCTTGTCTATACAACAGGAATACTTCGCAGCGGAGAATATTTCCTTGCAGGAACAAACGGCCTTGGAATAATATCATCAATGGATTTTTGGAAAACCTGGACCCCGGTAAATAATGGAATTACAGGTGACGGTTTATCTGTGAATTCCATTGCAGAAAGTAATGGAAAAATCTTTGCGGGTACCCGTGGTGGCATCTACATTTCATTGGATAATGGAAGTAACTGGGCTGCAATGAACAACGGAATATCAGCTTCTGGCTTGAATGTGCATACCCTAACTATTAACGGCACAAACATTTTGGCAGGAACAGACGATGGGGTTTATTTATCGACAGATGATGGCATAAATTGGGTTAGAATGAGTAATGGATTGGCAGGTGGTGGACTAAATGTCTTTTCAATTTGTATTAGTGGAAGTAATATCTTTATTGGTACTTATGGCGGAGTATTTATATCTGCCAATAATGGTAGCAGCTGGACTGCTGTAAATAATGGATTATCAGGTTATGGACTCCAGGTCTCTTCACTGGCAGTATATGGTAGCTATCTTTATGCCGGAACTCAGGTTGGTGTTTACGTCTCAACAAATAATGGAAATACATGGACTGAAAAAAACAATGGAATAATCAGTACCGAAGTCAATTCAATTGTATCAAGCGGGAGTTATATCTATACAGGTACTTATCTGAAGGGTGTATTTATGTCATCTGATAATGGAAACAACTGGACAGCAGTAAATACCGGGTTATCAGCGACAGGTAAATTAGTTAATTCAATAACGATAAGCGGGGCCAATATCTTTACAGGCTCTGATGCAGGCGGTGTGTCTTTATCGACAAATAATTGCAGTTCATGGACAGAAGTTAATAATGGCCTTCCGGTTCAGGGAAAAAATGTAAACTGTGTTACTGTAAATGGAAGTAATATATTCGCTGGAACTCAAGGCGGTGGAGTATTTTTATCAACAAATAATGGAAGCAGCTGGACAGCTGTAAATAATGGCTTGTCAGGTCAGGGATTACAGGTAAACACAATTGCAATAAGCGGAAGCAATATCTTTGCCGGGACTTCTGGAAACGGTATATTCTTATCAACCAATAACGGAGGCAACTGGACGGCAATTAATAATGGTTTAACAGCTGCAGGACTTTGGCTTAAAAAAATCGTTATAAGCGGAAGCACTATTTATGCCGGGACAAGTGATGGTCTTTATCTTTCAACAAATAATGGCAGCAACTGGATGACATTGAATACAGGATTCCCTGCAAACACAGCTGTAAGTGCAATTGCAATAAGTGGCAGTAATATATTCTTAGGGACTTATAGGGGCGTCTATGTTTCAACCAATAATGGCAGTACCTGGAATGATTTAAGTAATGGATTGTCAAATACAAATGTTAAAACTTTGTGTATAAGCGGAGGTGAAATCTTTGCTGGCACTTCCGGAGGAGGAGTATACAAAAGGTTACTTACAGACCTTAAATATTTAAGCGTTGACTCAAATTCCTTGAACATTGATGCAACAAGCAATAGGACAGGGACATTCAATATTACTTCAAATTCTGACTGGACTATTTCAAATTCAGAATCTTGGTTGACGGTTAGTAGTACGAGTGGCAATGGAAATTCGACTATTACACTTACTGCCACAGCAAATAATTCAACATCAACAAGAACAGCAAACGTTGTGGTTTCAAGCGCAGGACTACCGAGCCAAGTAATTTTAGTTACCCAAAATGGAGTTGGTAATTGGCAACCCTCTAACAATGGTATATACGGTGGTGGTATCCGTAAATTGATTGTTGACCCAATAACAAATTACAAATACGCAGGAACTTACGGTGGAGGTGTATACTTTTCAACTAATAATGGGGCCACATGGAAAGCTGATAATAATGGATTGGAAGGACAAGGTTTATTTGTTGAATCTATTGCAATAAGCGGGAGTAATGTTTTTATTGGTACTATGGGTGGAGTCTATTTATCAACAAATAATGGAAGCAGTTGGACAGCCGTCAACAATGGTTTAAACAATCCATGGGTGAATGCAGTCGCCATCAGTGGAACTAATATTTATGCTGGCACTTATAGCGGAGTTTTTTTGTCTACCAATAATGGCAACAGCTGGACAACGGTGAAAGACGACATATATGTTCGGTCAATCGCAATATCCGGAAGCAGTATTTTCATAGGAACAGATGGTAGTGGCGTTTATTTATCAACAAACAATGGTAGTACTTGGACTTCAGTAAATAGTGGATTAACAAACTTATTTGTAACATCAATCGCAATTAGTGGGAGCAATATCTTTATAGGTACTTATAACGGTATATTCAAATCATCGAATAATGGAAGTAGTTGGACTGCCGTGAACAATGGATTGAGCAATGTATGGGTGAATTCAATCACAATCAATGGGAGCAATATCTTTATTGGTACTCGTGGCGGGGTATTCAAATCATCAAATAATGGAAGCACTTGGACTGCGGTGAATAATGGTTTGTCAATGCGTGATGGTTTAGCTGTGTCTACAATTGCATTTGACGGTATCAATATTTTCGCTGGAGTAAATATGGGAGTGTATTTATCAACCAATGATGGTAGTTCTTGGGAACGCATAAGTAATGGAATATCAAGTCATCAAATTAAATCAATATTTACCAGTGGAAGTAAGATATTTGCCTGCACTCCATCAAGTGTTTACTTATCTACAAATAGTGGCAGTAGCTGGAATACAATAAACAATGGCTTGCCGACAACTTCGACAACTGGCTCATATGTGAATTCAATTGCGGTAAGTGGAAATTATATTTTTGCAGGAACTCCAACCGATGGAATCTATTTATCTACTAATAATGGTAGTAATTGGGTTACAGTGAATAGTGGATTATCTTATTTCGGTCACTGGGTTTACGCACTCACAATTAAAGAGAGCAATGTCTTTGCAGCAACTCAGGAGGGTATTTATATATCTAATAATAACGGCAATAGTTGGGTTTTAGCCAATAATGGCGCTCCAAAGCAGGTTAGTTCTTTTGGCATTAGCGGGAGTAATATGTTTGCAGGAACCTATGGTTTAGGTGTTTATATCTCATCTGATAATGGTAATACATGGGTAGCAGTGAATAACGGAATTTCAACTTATGGATTACAAGCGGTGCATTCAATATTGATAAGTGGCAGCAACATATTTATTGGGACTGATGATGGTGCTTTCGTATCTTCGAATAATGGCAGTAGTTGGACAGCTGTGAATACAGCTTGGCAAAACCATTCTGTTACGTCATTTGCTTTAAGTGGAAGCAATATCTACGCATCAGTCTCGGAACTTGGTGTCTTTGCATCAACCAACGGTGGAAATAGCTGGACAGCTATTAATGACGGTCTAATAAATAATGGTTATAATCTGAGTTCAATTGCGACAAACGGAGACTACATCTTTGCTGGAACTTTATACAACGGCATCTGGAAACGATTACTATCAGATATAGGTATCATTACACAAATTGGTAATACTGAAAACAATAATAATATTGTAATCTACCCTAATCCAGTATATAAAACTTTATTTGTTAACGGATTAACAGAAAACACTATGGTAATAATATATGATTCCCAAGGCAAGCAAATTCTAAGTAAACAGTTAATCGGAAATCAAATTGATGTTAGTAAGTTGAAAATTGGAATCTACATTATAAGACTTGAGAACAAATCGGGAATTGTTACAAGAAAATTCATAAAACAGTGATGTTTTAAGTAGTGTGAAGAATTTTATGTAAATGAATAGGTTTCTCATTAGTGTAGAGCTTTCTAAACAATATAACTTAATTGCGTTAGCATATACTGTTGAATATTTTTAATAGTATGCATTGTTCTGTTTTATTTTTTAACTTCAATCTTAGTCCATAATCTGCTGATTTTTATCTGCATTATAAATTTGTTAAACACCCTCTCATTCGACATAATAACCGATGACTGAAGGAAATGATGTTAAAATAAATATACCCGAAGGGTCATTTAAGCTTTGCAAGGTTCCCCCCAACGGGATCACTGCAGGTAATCCCCATCTCTCCGCAAAAACAAATTACTCCCGCAGAGATCTGCGGGATTTTTATTTTAATGGTGAACTCTTATTGGTATTTTAGAAAATGGAGAAATTTTTTTAGCATATTTCCCCTTTGAATTATTTATCTTTAAATAATCTTGATCAGATATTTTTTTACGAAATGGATATTAACCTCTGGCCCTATATAGAACTTTCCCGGTTCCTTATAAAAAAGAAAAGACGCGGATACGGAAATATGTTCAGACATCAGTTCGACACTTTTGTGATCCTGCTTGAATATGGTTACGAGGATCCTGTTCTTTTAAAGGCATCCCTTATTCACGACCTGTTTGAGGATGGGAAAAAAGTAGGGTTCACCGACTATGAATCAGTAAGAACAGCAGATAGTGATGGGGATGAGGTATATGATCTTGTCAAAGAATTATCAATCCGTATTGAAAATTATATTGAAGAACCCAAAGAACAATTTCTGGAAAGAATAATGCAGGAGGGTTCCCATAAAGCTAAAATTCTTAAATTGGCTGACAGGTTATCAAATATTTACTCACTTTCCTCAATAGCTGACTCATCATTTTCTAAAAAGTACCTTGAAGAAACTAAACTTCATATTTTACCTTATTCAGAAGAAATTGATAAAAACATTGCTGATGAGTTAAAAAATATTTTAATGAAATTTGAAGTATAACAAATAAACAAACGATCAGATTCCCTCTTATAAAACTACTTTATTATGGCTAAAATACCTATATCCAAGCACAGAGAAGATATTGAAAAGTTTAAATTACGTCAGAACGATTATAAACTGTACGCCAGGGTTCTTGAAGAAATTCTTAAAAAAGTTGTCGATATTTATGCTCCTCTGGGAGTAGTGCAGGCAAGGGCCAAAAAGATAGAGAGTTTTTCCGAAAAGATAATCCGAAAAGATAAATACAAGAACCCGTTACTTGACATGACTGATCTTTGCGGGGCACGCGCTATTGTCCATTTCGAGAGTCAGGTTGTGGAGGTCTGTAATTTTATCCGCGAAAATTTCGAGATCGACGAGGCCAACAGCATTGACGTAAAAACCCGTTTAAATGTTGGTGAATTTGGCTACAGATCAGTTCACTATATAGTTACACCCATCAGGGATGAAATTCTAGGAGTTACTATTCCTGAATCAATAAAGGATCTGAAAGCAGAAATACAGATCCGGACTTTTAATGAACATGTCTGGGCCGATATTCTGCACGACCGCATTTACAAAACAAGAATAAATGTACCCAAACAGTGGCAGCGCGAGTCGGCACGGCTAGCAGCGCTGCTTGAAGAGGTGGATAATTCATTCGTGAAAATTTCCGAAACACTCGATCAGTTTTCGATAAACTATCGTCCCACACCTGAAGTTGAAAAGATCGAAAACGAAGTTTTTGTTCTTAAAACAATCATTGAGATCAATCCGGAGATAAATGATAAAACTATTGAAAGTTATCTCAAACTGGCTGTGATTTATAACCTGCAGGGTAAGTGGAGTGATATTATTACCCTTCTTACTCCTCCTTTTACAAAAATTGAACAGTTAAAGAAAAGAGATTACATTGGCAGGTTAAATTATGAGCTGGGTTATGCAATTTGTATTAAAAATAAGAAGGAGCCAGCCAGTGCAGATTTTCAAAAAGGCACACTTATGATAGAGAATGCCTTGCAACTCTTTGCAGATGAGACCATTTATAGTCTGGATATTTCTAAGGCATGCTTCTTACTTGCTAAAATCTATTCTCTTAATGGAAAATCCTCTTCTGAAATCAGAAAACTGCTTACCAAAGCAAGGAAGTTTTCTTCCGAAAATCCTTATTACAAGCTGCATTCAATCGTTGAAAACATTGACTTCCAGAGCAATTGTGAAGCTGCAATTGACGAATATACCTCATCCCTTCACGAGATTATTAACACCTGTAAAGAACACATCGAAATAGGCATTGAAACTGTCGATGCATATATAGCAATTGCTGTAAGTAATTGTCTTCTTGGTAATGAAAATGAAGGGATCCGGAACCTTATTGAGTTAATCCATCTGATGCGTTTAAAAAAAGTACCCTTCTCCGAGAACTCCATAACTGACGGAATCGGTTTGCTCGGTAAAATAGATGACTCTGGAATAACTTCAGTTCTAACAGGGATTCTTCATCTGATATGCTGGAAAATCTGTGGTAACAAAGAAGCAAAAACCGATCTTGAAAATTATCATAACCCTGATGTTTCCATTAAAGGTAATGTACTGATCATTGCAGGAAAATCAGGATTAATTGAACCCGGACAGCAGAAGGAGTATGAAGAATATTTAAAGGGAGCTTTACGCGATTTTGAGGGTACAGTTATTTGTGGTGGAACCAGCACAGGCTTACCTGGAATTGTGGGAGATCTTACCTTTAAGATTCGCGAATCAGGTTCAGCAAAATATGCTCTTTTCGGATATTTACCGGCAAGCCTCCCTCACAATATTCAAAAAGGAAATGGATATGATAAGTATATAACTTCAAATACTACTACATTCTCATTTATTGATGCTTTCAATTATTGGGTAGATATCCTGTTTTGCGATATTCCACCGGAGAAAATCACAGTGTTTGGAATAAACGGCAAAACTATTTCAGAACTTGAATACTCATTTGCTCTCAGTCTTGGGATAAAACTGGCACTTATAGATAAATCAGGCGGAGCGGCTGACAATATCATTAAAAATCCATTATGGATTAAGGAAGCTAATTTGCTTGTTATTCCTTCTGATCCGGATACAATTTGGGCACTTGTAAACCAGAACCGGAGAATTAGCTTCACTCCGGAAGAAACTCTTCTACTGGCAAAAGAGGTCCATGATTTTTATCGTAAGGAAAGGCTGGATTCCCTAAAACCTGATACACAATATATCGATGATCTGAAAGTAGTTATGACCTGGGATAAGCTCGACCCAAAATTGCAGGTATCTAATATTAAACAGGTGGAGTTTTACGAACATCTCCTGAACCAGGTAGGTCTCAGAATCAGAAAATCAAACAATCCAAAAATATTCCCACTGGATGAAAGCTTTAAGGATCTTGATCGTCTGGCACAGCTGGAACATGCCCGGTGGAATGCCGAGCGGTTACTGGCAGGCTGGAGATACGGAGTAAAAAAAGATATTGAAAAAAAGCTTAATCCATGTATAGTTAAATGGGACGATCTGAGCCCAGAAATTAGAAAGTATGACTATGATCCGATAAGGAATATACCGGTATTGCTGACGAAGATCGGGTATGAGGTAGTGGAAATATAATGATCTCTTATTAGAAGTAAAACGCAAAAATTACAGTCATGAAAAATGTCCTCGAAGAATCTGAAAAAGTCAATATTCTTGTTACCGGAGATTTTATCAGGGATTATAACCTCATTAAACAACCAATTAATCCAACTGGTTATCGGGACAGCTTATCTTCAACTGTAATGGAAGATCAGCCGGGAGGAGCATGGTATCTGGCAGAAATGATCAAATTAGTCCATGATGGACTCTTAACAGATGTAATTATTCCTGAATATCCTGGCAGGAAAGAAATGCTCCAGTTTAAGATTAACCAGGCATTTCAGGTATGGCGAAAATGTGAGGAAGCAAAAGATGATAAGAAAATTTCAATATGGCGGGTTGAGAACTTTCTTGGATGTGAGAAGTTTAATAAAAACGAAAAGGAAGCGATAAAGCCGTTATCTGATCATTTAGTATTTAATGAAGGAATCAACATAGCCAATGGAATGTTGGTAGTTGATGATGTCAGCTTAGGTTTTGTTGATGATAATGACATTGTAGATGCATTAATGACTGAGGCTCATAAAGTAAAAAATATCATTCTAAAAACACATTCCTCTCATTTTAATTCATTATTGTGGAAAAGGTTTGTAAAAGAAGATTTGCTCAAAAAAACAACTGTAGTTATTACTGCTGATTCACTGAGAGAGGGGGGAGCGTATATAACAAGAGGCTTTTCCTGGGATAAAACTATTGAAGAAACTGTAAAGGAATTTGACAGCGGATCTTTTTCAGTAGTATTAGGCGATTGTAAAAGAGTAATCGTATTATTCGACAAGTTTGGTATTGCAAGTTTTACAAATGAATCTCTTCAATCAAAATTTAAGGGAACAGATATTCAAGCAACGAAATTGACTTTTGAAAGATTTGTATATGACAGACAAAATTATGAAGGAGTCTGGGATAAACGATATAATGGATCCATATATGGCTCATTATCAATCTTAACTGCGGCAGTCACCCTTTTATATTCAAATGTAAGATTTTCGACAAGCTATATCTATAATCTTGCACTAAACTGTATTCACAAAAATATTGAATTTGGTGGAGGAAAAGGTAAAAGTCCAGATTTCTCGGAAATATATTTGTATATCAAAAACGTTTTTAGCTTAGATAAGTCAACTTTTGACAATCAGTCTGATGATTTTAAAAAATGCAGAAATGAATTAGTGAAGTCAGTATACAAGTTTTACAGTGCCTATCCCAGATATAATACCAGCTGCAATTATGGCTTGAAAAGGAATGGCAACGAATTTCAATCAAATCTTCTCAGTGATGTCGCCGGTTATGGTGAGGACTTCCTCTTTTCAAAAGCTATCGAGATTATTATGAGAGGACCTGAAGATGCCCTGAAGGCAGTCCCCATGGCAAAATTCGGCAAGTATCAGACATATGACAGGGAAGAAATAGAGCGGATAAATTCAGTACAAAATCTGATTCGAGTTTATCTTAGCCATCCTTCAGATAACCGTCCTCTGTCTTTTGCTGTTTTTGGTGCTCCGGGATCAGGAAAATCCTTTGCTATTAAACAATTACTTGAATCCATATTTGGTAATTCCAATGAACCAATGACTTTTAATCTCACGCAGATAAAAGATATCCATGATCTTCACCAGGCTCTTCATATTGTACGCGACAGAACAGTAAAAGGGGCAATACCTCTGGTTTTTTGGGATGAGTTTGATTGCGAGTCAAATAGATGGTTAAAAGAATTTCTTGCGCCCATGCAGGACGGCGAATTCTCGGAAGGAAGTTATATTCATCCGCTGGGTCGGGCAATATTCGTCTTTGCAGGCGGTACGAGCAGTACTTTTGAAGAATATGAGCACAAAGTTCTGCCGGAAAAAGATCTTAAAGGTCCGGATTTTATAAGTCGTCTGCGTGGATTTGTAAATATTAAGGGACCAAATAACATCTATGATTCCACAAAATCTGATATATACATTAAATCAAATAATTCTGAAAAGATATCTGAAGGCGACGATGCATATTTGATAAGGAGAGCCATAATCATTCGGACAAATCTAAAAAAACATCATACCCCTATTTTCGAGAATAACGAGGTTCCTTCTATAAGTCCCGGAGTGGTAAATGCGTTGCTAAAAACAAAAGAATACTTACACGGTGCACGTTCAATGGAATCCATTATTTCTTTGAGCAGAACGGGGAACAATAAACATTTTGATACATCATCCCTTCCATCACCTGAATTATTAAGGATTCATACTTCAAACGATTTCACGAGCCTTGTGCATGAAGGTGAATTGGAATATTCTCTTATAGAAATCCTTGCTGAAGTTGTTCACAATCAATGGAAGACGGAAAAAGAGAATCAAGAAGGTAAGGATAATAAACCATCATATATTTACGGTGAATCAAGAAACGATGGCCCTGAAAAATATACTCACCCAAGATTGATGGATTATCAAAAGCTAAAGGAAGAATGGAAAGAAGATAACCGGATAACTGCCAGACTAACTAAGGCAAAATTCCTGAGTATTGGTTATCAAATAATTCCACCCAGATTGCAAAATAATTCTGATCTGGAAATTGATAAAGTCATTGAACTTCACAGGAATGAATTGATTGAAATGGAGCATGATATCTGGATACGCAGCCATTTGATTGATGGCTATGAATATTGTGCCGAAACAAATGATGCTATGTTATTGCACAAGGATATTGCAAAGCTGTCCGACATGGAAAGCGTTGAAATTCATCTGGACAACGCTATCATTAATGCAACAATGGATGTCCTTCGGAAACACAACTTTAAATTGAGGGCAGTATAATTCTGAATAAGATGGAACACAAAATCAGGGTTTTTATTAGCTATTCTCACCAGGATAAAGAGCTAGTAAACAAGATTATTGGAATCTTAGATAAAAATGTTCTTGAACCTTTATGGACTGAAAAGCTGAGTGGAGGTAGTGGATTCGATGAGCAAATAAGGATATTTATTGAACACGCTCATGTTTTTATGCCTGTAATTACAAAATCATCATTAGCCAGGGGATGGGTTCATCAGGAAATTGGTTATGCATTGGGCAGACATATTCCTGTATTCCCTGTTACGACTCAAAATGTGACGCCAGGAGGAATGCTTCAAATGATACAGGCTACCAAGCTTAATATGGATGATCTGAATGAAGTAAAGAAAAAACTGTCTGTAAAATTTTTTGAAGCTTTACTCCTGCATGAAAAAAAAGCTCCACTCTGGGAACTAGCACAGTTTGAAGAAGAACGAGCTGTATTGATGAAGGAATATTCTACAAAAGCACACAATGCTGATTATCTGGGTATAGTAAGACAAAAGGGCGGATTATCATCTTTTCATATACCTGATTCGTACGTTTGGCACAAACAATGGTTGAACAGGTATGTACCGGATAAAAAGAGTCTGTATCATAAAAAGGTTCAGAGAGAAGAACGACAAGCTCTTGAAAGTCATGCAAGAATTGAAGGATGCAAGCTTATTATCAGTCCATCATATGTAACAATAAACAGAAGTAAAATTTCAATAATTTCTAGAATAACCTCGTTGATTGAATTCCTGGAAATCATGCCTGATGATAAAGCGGTTATCGCTATTCAGGATTCACCTTCAGTGCATGAATCAATAACAATAGTTGGTGATCTTTTCCTGGCAGAATCTACCACATTCAGGAACCAGGAGGGTTTTACAAATACTTTCTTTACCCGTAATGCTTCTGAAATTACAAGGAGAATCAAGGATTTCGATGATGAAATGGAAGATTTACTCAGGGAAAGAAAATGGACAACAAAGAACTCAAGGACAAAAGCAATTGAGGAATTGAACAGAATTCTGATAGCAATAAAAGATTAGTTTATGCCACAACAGACTAAAATATTCCGAGTATTTGTTAGCTCTACTTTCACGGATATGAAGGAAGAGCGTAAAATCCTGCAGAGAGATGTATTCCCGAAATTGGAAAAATACTGTGAAGAACGTGGTGCAAGATTCCAGGGAGTTGACCTCCGCTGGGGAGTGAATGAGGAATTGCAGTTTGAGCAAAAGACACTGCAAACCTGTTTTAACGAAATTGACCGTTGTCAGAAAATTTCTCCGAAGCCAAATTTTCTGATTCTTCTTGGTGATAAATATGGATGGCAGCCAGTTCCTGAAAAGATCCCCGGTGATGAAATGGAAATGATAAAAGAACAACTTTCTACACTTGATACTGACTTTTTAATCAAAGATAAAGATGGCGATTCAGGCTGGTATCGGTTAGACAAAAATGCTGTTCCTGAAGAGTACGTTCTTCAGCCCTGGGGGAGTATTAAAACCTATCATGACTGGGAATCCATTGAAAATAAAATCCGGACAATTCTGCGTAAGGCTGTTGAAAAGTCTGATCTTGATGAAGACCAAAGGAATAAATATTTCACTTCGGCTACGCACCAGGAAATTCTTAGAGGTGCCCTTAATCCGCCGAAAAATACCAGGAACCCTGAGGAACATATATTTGCCTTCATCAGAACCACTGCAGGATTGCCGGAAGGCAAACTCGCAAAAGGATATATTGACCTGACAGTGGAACAGCCAGATCTCTATTGTGCTGAACAACTAAAAAATCTTAAGGGAAAATTAGAGGGAAACCTTAAAAATAATTATATCTCTTATAATGCAGAATGGGTACAAGATCATTCGGAAATGAAAGATCCTAAATGGTTTGCTGAGGAGATTTATAAAAGACTGGAAAATATTATTGACCAGCAGATCATGGAAATTGTTACTACAGATGAAATTGAGCATGAGGTGCGTTTTCATGAAGAATTTAAAAACCGCCTGACAAAACATTTTAATGGAAGAGGTGAAATACTGAAAAAAATTGAAAAATACCTGGGCAATGCATCCGAAAACAAAATAATGTCCATTATAGGCGCCTCTGGTTCAGGTAAATCGAGCGTGATGGCGGAAGCGGCAAAACGATATTCAGCTTTAAATAATGGTAATGAAACTTTGGTTGTTTATCGTTTTCTCGGTACAACTTCCCCTTCATCCGGTGTGATCACAATGCTTCAGAGTGTATGCGGACAAATTGCTGAAAAATTTGATACTAATATTGAAACACTCGCCGGGGAAGGACGAAAGGATTCAATGCACGACTTGTATACCATGAGCGAAGTTTTTCGTAAATGCCTGGAGTTTGGCCAGCCAGGGAAACCTGTTGTTGTATTTTTAGATGCACTTGACCAGTTATCGGATAATGATAGTGCCAGATCATTGACCTGGTTACCCAATGACTTGCCTGTAAATTCGAGGGTGGTAGTATCAGCTTTGCTCGAACAGGAAGTCGCCTTGAATAGAACGAATATTGAAAAATTACCGGTTCTACCCAAAGAAGAGGCAAAAGTGATTTTAGATCAATGGCTAAGTTCAGTTGACCGCCTGCTGACTTCTGATCAATCATTGTATGTTCTTGATAAGTTTAAAAAGACCGGACTGCCCATCTACCTTAAACTAGCTTTCGAAAACGCCAGAGAATGGCATCACTACGACAAAGTACATGAAATGAAGGAGGATGTTCCAGGTATCATTAACGATTACTTTGATATGCTGAATACAAAGCATCACCCGGAATTTGTAAAAAACTCAATCAGCTATCTGTTATCAGGCAGGTATATGGGTCTGACTGAAAATGAAATACTTGAAATTCTTGTATTTGATGAAGACTTATGGGAGAATATTTTTCTGAAAAAGATTTCACATCCTGATCACACGCAGGAGCTTAAAGATATGAAAAAAGCCCTGGAGGAACCCGAAACCGGCCCGAAGGTACTGATGAAAATACCGATCGTACTTTGGTCAAGGCTATTTCTGGACCTGGAACCATTCCTTACCGAACGCGATGCGGATGGTGTGCCGATAATTACTTTTTTCCACCGGCAGTTTAATGAGGTGTTAAGGGAGAGGTATCATTTGCCAAAACCAGAAGCTCAACCTCAAAACTAGTAGGATATGGAGACTATTGATGATTCATCCTTTCATATAAATCTTGCCAACTATTTTGCAAAAAAGCCGCTTTATCTGGATGAACCTACTCAGAAGAAACCCAACACCCGCAAACTTGTTGAGCAACCCTGGCAGCAAATAAAAGGGGAGCTATGGAAGGATCTGAGTCATACACTCTGCAATCTAAGTTTCATTGAAGCTAAATGTTCAGTTGATATGACGGACAACCTGCTGGTGGATTACTACGAAGCAATTGCAAAGTTGTCAGGTGAAGAACATAAAAAGGTATCTGCTTTCAGAAGGTTCATACAAGACAACGCCAACTACCTTAGGTCTTTATCAAATTGTTGTCTTCAATTAGCTATCATAGAATCCTGTGATTCTCCTGTTGGAAAAGAGGCTCGACAGATTTCTACCACTTCACCAATTCCTTGCCTTGAGCCACATCATACTGACCCAGATTCACCAGTTAATTGTGTGATGAGTTTGTTGGAGCATAATAAATCCGTCGCTGCTATGGCAGTCGATAAGGATAAAGGGCATCTGGTATCAAGCGATGGTCAAGAAGTAATCAGGTGGAATATTAGAAGTGGTGCAATTGTAAGACGATATAAATTACCTGATCAGGATGATGTCTCCAAAGATGCCTTTTATAAATTGGGCGGGTATAAGATCACTATTGCCAAGCTGGCTGCTTCATTTGTTGTCGGCAACATGCTTGTCGATGCAAACTCAGGCTCTGAGATCAGGACTTTTGTTAATCAAAGGATCATCAATGGGGAATGGATGGCTCCCCCGGCAATTGCCCCCGATTCATTAACTTTTGCTATACTTACACGAAAGAAACATAAATATAACGAAGCTGGGAGTGAACACACTGTCACTGTTATCTCAAGTACTTCAGGCCAGATTTTAGCTGAATTACCACATACAGGAATTGTTAATCATGCGGCTTTTTCACCTGATTCACACATGCTTGTGACTATTCAAAGTAGACCGGGATATGACCAGAGTGAAGCAGGTGGTGAAGATGTGTTGATAGTTTGGAATATCAGTAAGGGTGACAGGATTCGCGAGTTTAAGTTCACCTCACACGGATATACTACATTTTCAGAAGATGGCAATATACTTTTTGCCATCGATAGTATGAGAATCAATTCCTGGGATACAACCAGTTGGTCAGAATTATTTACAATCTATGACAGTACCGAGTATAAAAGAGGGATATTGTACATTGATAGCACATTTGTATTAACATATGGAAATTTGTCTGTTACATTGTGGAATACACAGACACAACTTAATGAAGGGCGTTTAATTTTTGACCATTCCAGAAAAGGAATATACTCTGTAGTCCTTTCAAACGACCATCTGAATTTCATGATAGGGTTTGGAAACGGCCTTATCGAAATGTGGAGCCTGGAATCATTACGTAAGAGTCATACTTCCAAGATTTTATCGAGAGTAAATGATAAATTGAAAGCGACAACACATTTAAACTTTTCTCCCGATGGGAAGCGCATTGTAGTATCCTATTCCGAAGACCTGATAAACATAGTAGACGTGGATAGCAATACTGAGATTGTATCCCGCAAACTTTTCCATGAACAGGTGAATCAGGAATCGTATAAACCAACGGATTATCAGTCAAATAAGATTGAATCAATGCAATACACACCTGATGGTAATTCGATTGTTCTTATGCTTTTATCAACCAAGCCGGATAAGGAATCTTCACCTACCCCATTTGGGTATAAGTCCCTTTCTTTTGGATCGGTCAGACGCATTTCAGCGGCAGATCTCTCCGATCAGGCTGTTTTTGAATATAAAGATTTTTCCCAATTTGAATCTTCCATTACTCCTGATGGTTATTGCTTATTCGTCAGGTTTACACGCGATAAATTAATTCAACTGCATACAAAAGATCTTTCATTAATTAAGGAACATAATAAAGATTTAAGGCTGGATTGGGTTCTTTCCCCTGATGGAAGCAAATTGGTGTATACAAATACTGTCTGGAGTTTTGTTCAAAACAGTGATGTTTATTCCTCAAAGGAATCAATGCCATTCTTCGAAAACCCGGTATTTTCTCCTGACGGAATCCTGGTTGCAATAAATAAAGGGGATAAAGTCATTCTGGTCAATACTTCTATAAAGTCTGAAATTAAAAATCTCGATCATAGTTATCGAACCCAAATGCATATTGGGAACCGTTCAGAAAATAATTTAATATTCTCTCCCGATGGAAGGAAGCTTTTGGTAATTGATGCTCAAACAATATCCATTATTGATATTCGCAGTGGACATCACAAAATATTCGAACAGAGTAACCCGAAAAATCCATCAATTTCCTGCCGATTTTCGCCCGATAGCCAACTGGTCTTTGGATTTGAAAAAGACTTTATTAATGTATGGCGAGTCGATTCTGGTATCCTTGTCGTGCTTCTTCCATTTAAATCAATTGATTCTTTTGCTTTGAGTCCTGATGGGACATTAATAGGTGTTGCTAAAGGTGGAAATCTAAGGTTTTTCCATTTGCTAAACATTGAAAAGAGAGCTCCATTTGTTACACCATCCTATATTTTTCAATTTAATCCCAGGATAAGTCAAACTGAGCTAACCGGATACTGCCCTTATTGTGGAATACGTTTTATGGTTAATACCATTGTATCTGACATAATTGCCAGAATTTACACCGAATTTGGAATAGAAAAATATTATTCCCCTTGTTTAGAGTTGCCTGATAAGGCATGGGAGGAACCCGCATTGCTTTCCAGTTGTCCAAATTGCAGACAAGAAATAAGATTTAACCCGTTTATTGCCGGGAATGAAAATTTTAAACACAAATGGAAATTCTGGTAGATCAGGATAAAAGAGGAACCAGCATTAATAACTTGATAATTACTTAGTCAGTATTAATAAATTCATCCAGGTTAAACAATGCAAATCCACACATTTAGTTTTTATTATGAGTTGATGAACAAGTTTAGGAAGGCCGGTAAGAATATTCAGATTAATAATCCATCTGAGAAGCGGCCTGGCTCAGACATCATTCCAACATCTGATAGTCAGGAAAAAGAAAGCCTTCCAATTGATAAATCAACTCGAAGAGCCTTAGAACTGAGTCGGAAAGGGATATTTGCCTGCCCACAATTTATAAGGCTTTTCAATAATTACGATGAAGATATTAGAATTTATTAATCCGATGGATAGTATCACGGTGGTAAATTGTTAAAAAGAGATGAATTAATACATAAAAGGGATGGAAGCACATTGTGACGGAAAATATCACAAAATTCTGGCTGAATACTTCGTCAGCAAATCCCTCTACCTCGACGAACCCATCAAGAAAAAACCTATTGCACGCAAACTGGTTGAGCAACCCTGGCAACAGACCAAAGGAAAAATGTGGGATGAAGTAACCGATACCCTCTGCAATCTTGATTTTATCCAGGCCAAAGCAGCTGCTAAAATGACTTATGAGTTGGTTAATGATTTTAATGAGGCATTAGAAGTTATACCTGATAACCAGAAAAACAGTGAAGCTGAGAAGGCACGACAAGCAAGGATGGATAGATATACTAAAGACCTTATTTTATTCGCTAAAGGTGAAATAAAAGAATTAGAAATTCCAGAAAGTATTACTCCGTGGAATGAAGACAAAATTGATGAAGAAATTGAACGTATTAGGAGAAACCCGAATAATGCCGACAAGCTAAAAGATTTTTCCTGTTTCATTGGTAGCAGAACGGCCATTTTTCAAAAATATGCCAGCGAATTTCCTCATCATATCAGCAGTCAGGCCTGGCATTATGCAAACGATGGCCCTGTGGGTAAATCGGCCGAAAACATATCTCCAGAAATAAAAAAAACTTTGCTGCTTTGCGATCAAAACTCTCGTCCAAATTGGAATCCATTACCTTCTGCACTAAAAATCATCTTATCGCCCGAAACAATGTCACGTTCAATTGTCATTACACCCGACGGGAAACAAGCAATACAAGGTGGTGATAAATGTTGTATCCATTGGAATCTGTCAACAGGACAGATTATTAAGAAGATGGAAGGGGACCGGAGTAAAAATAAAGTTCACTCTGGAGCAGCAATGATTTACCCCATAATAGAAGATCATCAAGGAAACAATGAGACTCTGTCAGTCACACCTGACGTCAAACTGGCATTCTCAGGTAACAATAAATTGTACTCAGATAACAATTCATGTCTTCTATGGGATATCTCTAGCGGAAGTGTCATTCAGACTCTTAAAGGTCACTCTGCATCAATTAATGCAGTTTCTATTACACCCGATGGCAGTTGGGCAATTTCCGGTTCAGATGACAAAACCTGCATCGTATGGGATTTGAAATCAGGAGGTGAACCTA
>CAZXFB010000068.1:10559-18542 GCA_964639725.1 uncultured Rikenellaceae bacterium | reverse complement strand
GGAATCTCATAACCAATTGTTTTAAATTTATTATTGATAACCGATACTCATAATTTTTTTAATCCATTTTCATTAAAAGTCTGACAACTCTCTGCAGAGAATAATAAACCTTTACCTCCCTTCAGGTACTAACACTTATTATATTGCTTCCCTTCATTTTACTTCTTAACTTAGTGGATTCAAATACAAATTAATTGCATCGACATGTTTAAAAGTGAAGTATATGCCAGGAGGAGAGAGGAACTCCGCAGGAAAATGAAAACCGGACTTGCTCTCTTTATCGGGAATGGAGAGGCTTCAATGAATTATCCTGCAAACACTTATCATTTCAGGCAGGACAGCGATTTTCTATATTATTTTGGACTTGATCTTCCTGGATTTTCCGGACTAATGGATTTAGATTCAGGAAAAGACAAAATATTCGGCACCGATTATGACATGGATGACATTGTATGGATGGGTCCTCAGCCTACCATTAAAGAATTGGCCTTAAAATGTGGTATTACTGAAAGTGCAACACCGGGAAAACTTGAAGCAACGATCAAAGATGCACTTTCCAAAAAAAGGAGGATACATTTTTTGCCACCCTACCGTGGAGAAACAAAAATGACTCTGGGTTCTCTTTTAAAGGAAAACCCATGCCAGATGAAAACTCTTGCTTCTGTTGATCTTATAAAAGCAGTTGTTTCTATGAGATCAATTAAGGAAAAAATTGAAATAGATGAAATTGAACGAGCAGTTGATATTGCATTTGAGATGCATGTTACTGCTATGAAAATGTGTAAACAAGGTGTCAGGGAACAGGATATTTTCGGAACTATAGAAGGTATTGCCCTCGCTAAAGGTGCTGGAACTTCGTTCCCGATCATTCTAAGTGTTAACGGACAAACTCTTCACAATCATGCTCATGGGAATGTTCTGAAAAAAGGCAGGATGATGGTAACTGATGCAGGTGCCGAAACAAACTTGCATTATGCTTCAGATATTACCAGGACAACTCCTGTAGGAGGCAAATTCAGTCAGCAGCAGAAAGAGATCTATGAAGTTGTACTTAATGCCAACGTGGAGGCAATAAAATCAACAAAACCCGGTATCTCAAACCGCGATGTACATTTCATGGCATGTAAAATCATTGTATCTGGATTGAAAGAACTTGGAATGATGAAAGGTGATATCGAAGATGCAGTTTCAGCAGGTGCTCATGCTCTGTTTATGCCTCATGGAATAGGACATATGCTGGGTCTGGATGTCCATGATATGGAAGCTCTGGGTGAAAATTATATCGGGTATAGTGATGAAGTAAAAAGAAGCGAACAATTTGGCACTTCATTTCTGCGTTTTGCCCTTCCCTACAAACCCGGGCATGTTTTTACAATTGAACCAGGTTGCTATTTTATCCCCGAACTAATCGAAAAATGGAAGGCTGAAGGCAGATTCAGGGAGTTCATCAATTATAATACTATTGAAAAATTTCTGCCTGTTGGTGGAATCCGTATAGAAGATAATATTCTTATAACCGAAAAGGGTCATAAAGTGCTTGGCAAACCGGTTCCAAAAACAGTCAGGGAAGTAGAATCAGTTTGTTCCTGATTATCTTCTTGCCTGACCTGGAAAAACAGCTATACTTTCATGTCCAGCGGCATCAACCGATTGGATACCGAAAAAGTAATTATCCTTTGAATATGGCAGAGTAACTTCATAACCTGTAACAAATATCTTCTTTTCCCAGAGGGGCTGGTAAGTTTCTCTCATAAGGATATAATATCCTGCCGGTTTAATCCCGTTTGCCTGAGATTCCCATCTCAGGGTAGTCTTGTTTGTAAGCCCGCTGGTAACGATACCACAATTAACAGGCTCATATGGTGCAAGCGCAAGATTTGCAGTTGTTGCGAGATTTACTCCTGTATTCTTCCTCACATATTCATAATCGACAAACTCCGGCAGGTCACCTTCCTGGATCCCCTTCACCATAGCAGGGATTTTATGGGTTCTGTCGTAATTCTCATTGTACTCACTTATCCTAACGGCAGTAAATCCCTCCTGGCAGAAGGGAGAATGGTCACCACCACGGCCAAACCTGTCATTTCGGAAAATGAGGGTAACATTAAGTTGCTCAACATATCTTTCCCCGGTTTCTTTAATATATCGTGCAAGCTGTCTGGCTTTGCTGTCATTCTCGCCTGATGAATATTTCCTGAGAATTGACATCTGCTCTGTTTCAAATGCAGGTATTCCTTCGCTGAATACTCTTACCCTCATATTATCATTTAGCTGGGTTTCACTTGAACCGCTGTTCCCTATCATATCGTTATTAATCATGGCGATTATGTTCCATTTTTCCTCCCTGGCTTTTGCAGCCATATATTTAGCGCCATACAATCCATGTTCTTCTCCTGAAACAGCCATAAAGATAATTGTTGCTGAAAATTTCCTTGATGACATTATTCTGACAAGTTCCAGTATTGCTGCAATACCTGATCCGTCGTCATTTGCTCCGGGGGCAAAGCCTGTGTTGTCATTATCAAGAGCAGCCCTGGAATCAAGGTGAGCACTTATTAATATTATTCTGTTATCGGAGGGATCTGTTCCTTTTAGCTTTGCCACTACGTTCTTAAGTCTAATCTCCTTTTGTATTCTTTGTCCCTCTCCTCCGGCACTATATTCTTCAAATTTAACATCAAGCCTTCCTTCTGAAGAGGGTATATTTTTCTCCATTTCGGCTTTTATCCAGTTCCATGCTGCCCCGATTCCTTTAACCGGATCGCTCTGATCACTAAGGTTATGCCGGGTATAAAAGCTAACCATCTTCCTGACATGTTGCTCAATATTTACTTTCGAGATCTCATCGACCATCTTTTTTATCTCCGGATCGCATTTAATATGTGTCTGTCCGGCACTTATCAATGTAGAAGCTATGAGGAGTAACAGGCTGAAAATCTTTTTCATGAGTTAAGATATTTATTAAATGTTCCGGCTTCCCTTTATCACTTGTTCCTGCGGATCCACATCATTTCGATCTCCTCAAGTGATTTACCGGTAGTTTCAGGTAATAGTTTCCATACAATAAGCATGTAAGGAATACACATCAGTGCAAACAGCCAGAAGGTACCGGCTGGTGTCAGTCTGGTCAGCATAACAGGGGTAAGCTGTCCGATCAGGTATGTACCAATCCACAGGGAGAGTCCTGCCATTGACATTGCTGCTCCTCTCACCTTAACCGGATACATTTCTGAAAGCAGCACAAAAATCACAGCGCAGATCGAAATGGCACAGCAGAAAATGTAAAAGAGAAATAAAATAAGCAGGGATACAGGAGGGATCCCTAGCAGCCTCCCTTTGGCAAAGTAGAACCCGATAAGTATTAGTGATATAATCATTCCGGAGACTCCCCAGTATACAAGTTTTTTTCTTCCAACCTTGTCAATTATAATAAGTGCAATTATTGTTGTCAACATATTTACAGCCCCTACAAGAGACTGGTAGAGCAGAGAATCACCACCCGACAACCCACTGTCAGCAAATATTGTTGGCCCATAGTAGAGAACTGCATTCACTCCCATAAACTGCCCTAGTATTGCCAGTGAAATTCCGATGAACAAAGCTAATCTGAATCCTGGCTGAAATAGTATCCGCCAGTTTGTTTTCTCTTCCGATGCCAGGAGGTTTTTAACATTGGTGATTTGAACAATCGCTTCTTTATCTCCAAATATTTTCTTAAGGATAGATAGTGCTTTATTATCCTCACTTTTTACGATGAGCCAGCGGGGACTCTCAGGAATCAGGAATAAAACAATCATGAAGAGCAAGGCAGGGAAAGTCTCCATTCCAAGCATTCCTCGCCATGCTTCGGTGGCAAAGATCTTATTATATAGCCCTTCTGTTTTACCTTGCCCTAATAATGTTTCCGAGTATTGCATTATACCGTAGTTGGCAAGATAGGCAGCAAGAAATCCTACGGTAATTGCCAGCTGATACATTGCTACAAGCCTGCCACGGATTGCCGGTATAGATATTTCAGCGATATATAATGGAGATATGACTGATGCTACTCCGATACCTACTCCTCCAATAATGCGGGCTATCACAAGTTGTGTTTCATCGGCCGAAATCATGCATCCGAAAGCCGAAACTGTGAACAGAACGGCCGATAGAAACATAACAATTTTTCTGCCAAATTTATCACTAAGCGAACCTGCAACCATAACACCACCTATCGATCCCATTAATGCGCATCCGACATACCACCCGGTGGTTATATCATCAAGATTAAACTGCTGTGCAACCTGATCAACAGTTCCCGATATAACAGCTGTATCGTATCCAAACAAGAATCCCCCAAGTGAAGCTACCACAGAAAGCCAGATGATAAAATTAGTTCGTCTCCTTTGCTCATTCATTTTTATCAGATATTAAAATATTCTTTATAACGGTTATAGAGATGACCTGCCTGCAAATATGAAGATTGAGGACTCATAAAATGTGAAAACTCAAAAGTGATTCCTTTCTCATACCCTGCACGCTTTGCTGCTTCCAGCTTCAGTCGGAGTTTGTCAAATTTGATAGGAAAGAATTTGATAGGCATATCACGGTCAAATGTCTCAGCATTTGTCCAGCATTTCATTCCATATTTGTCTGCCATTCGTTTATTGACAGAGAAGAAAGCATCCAATTCATCATAATCGATATGACCATCCTGGAAAGCGCAAGCATCTACAACATCATGTATTCCGTCGAAGATTTCTCCCCACTCTTTTTCATGTTCCTGAACTGAAACTGATTTTACTTTTGTAATCTCTCCGGAGGCAGCTTCAACCGCCTTTTTGCCATCAATCCAAGGTGAAATTAAAGTCGGCAGCCCATTCGAAACAGCTTTACACTGCTTGCCCATAGTGTAAAATGCAGATATCGCACCTTTTGTCTTTCTGCTGATTTCGCCGCTGATATACCATCCCTGAAAACTTTTATACCTGCTGCCATAGTTTTTCCAGACTTCGTCGATTACATATTTGTTATCTTCAACTTCCCATGAAAGGTCGCCAGTATCCCAGTATTTGCCTGAATCATACAATCCGAAATAGAATTTCAGATTATGTTTTTCAGCCAATCTCAGATACATATCCAGCAGGTCAGCTGATGGCATATAGCATCCTTTCTTAAGAAGATATTCAGATGGAAATGTTATGAATTTTCTATATCCGGAACGGATCATAATTATTGTGTCTATTCCAACTGCTTTCATATATCCAAACTCCATATCCCATTCCTTTTCTCCCCAGTTCTGATGGGGGATATCGTGGGAAATCTCATCAATAAATGTTCCTGTTATAGGCAGGGCATTGCCTTTGGGAACAATAAGTTCAGACCTGGAATAATTATCCTCTACAGGAATGTTATGATTATTTGTGCAGGCTGATAATGGTAATGCCATCGCTGCCATTCCTGCTATTGTTGACTTTGTCAGGAAATCGCGACGGGAATGTTCTGCTTTCATAAAATTTTATTTTTTAAATGTAGAAGTATTTCCTTTGAAATCCCCTGTTCTTATAAAAAAGAAACTGAAAATCTTATTCAGGCCAATGGGTTTCAATTCCCTGGGCCCTGATTAGTGATTGAAACTCTCCAAGTAATTTATTACTCTCACGGACAACCCGTGGAACAACCTTCTTATTCAGTGAAAATGCCACCAGCATTCCTGCTGATTCGCCAATGTTCCACTCAACCGGGTGCAGTCTGTAGCAACCATTTGTGATATGTGTTGTTCCAATATTTTTATTTGCCGCAATAAGATTATTAACACGTTCAGGGATAAGTGCTCCAAGGGGTATCTGGAACGGGAGAGAGTTGAAGTCAATGTAGTTGTCACCTGAACATGAGGGGTGAAGGTCAATATGGTAATAGCCAATTCCTATACTGTCGTGGAAATCCGCTGCCTTTATATTCACTGTATTGCCTGTAACAATTGATCTGTTCTCCTTCCCGACATGTTCCTCAAGTACTCTGAAAAGAGCTTTTATCCTTCTTGATTCACGGATATAGGGATATTTTGCGAGGCCATCATCTGTTCCCATAATATCTTTGCGAAGCCTTAAGCCGGGCCACCCATAACCTTTATCGGTACGAGGGACTTCAGTCTGAAGCCAGAAAAGGAGTGATAAACTCAATTGTTTTGCACTGTCAATATGTTTCTTTATCTCATCAGATGAGGCTCCGATAATATTACCTTCCAAATAATCGTTTTGTGGCCAGTTCACAAGTGAGATATCGCTCTGATAAGTTCCCGGTTTGAAATTATTTTTATTGATGATCCGCCTGTAATTCCAGAGGTTTAACAAAGGCGAGGTGTTTATTCCCTCCGGATTAAATCCAAGTTCTCTTGGGACTAATGTTGAAGGATTTGAATAATGCAGATCCAAAAGTTTTCCTGACCATGGAGGGGTAAGCCTGGGTTCAAAATTCCGCCAGAAGTCATAATCACGTGGTTTTTCAATAGTGTGATTTTCTCCCTGGATATGGTCAATTGCAAAACAGACTGTAAAAGACTGGTTATTCTCAGGATTTGCTGTTTCCGGTGCATGTAATTCTCCTGTATCCTTTCGGGATTCTGTGCCTGTGACAAACTCGGTCCCTGTAAGAGGCAGTATATCACCCAGTTCAGTGGCATCAATGAAATAGGGAGCAATCAGAATTTTACTCTTTCCGGTTATATTACTTACTGCTTTTAACGCATGAACCTTATCTCCGGTCACTTCAGCACCTGTAATTTTATGATCATATAATAGTATAAGTCTTTTTGAGCTTATATAGGGAGCTATCATCTCATGAAGTACTGCAAGCGCAACCGCAGGTTCGTGGCATAACTTTGATACAGAACCATCGCCCGGATTAAGAAATCTGTTTTCCCTGGCCGTATCGGTAAGAGGGTAGTTCCGGCTGTAATAACTTCTGATCAAGGTGCGGAAATGCCTGTAGAGTTGAGTGGCTCCATGTGTTTCAATCCAGGGATGCTCATCGGGGGGAACACCCTGCTGTGATATTTGTCCCCCGATCCAATCGGTCTCTTCTGTAAGAATTACTTTTAAATTGTTCCTTAAAGCAGAGAGTGCTGCAGCACAGCCACCAAGACCACCTCCTGAAATTACCAGATCTGCAGTCACTTCTTCTTCCCGGATAAGTGGGGTTTGGCTTCCCTTTGAAATATAAAAATTATGATGGATACCTGAATATGGGGAAAGAATCCCTGTTGCGCCACTCAATGCAATGAGATCAATAAATTTTTTTCGGTCCATATTCAGGATTATCTGCTTGGAAAACTTATGTCAGAATGCTTTATAGAATTCCCTGTTTAACCTTGCTATATTTTTTATTTTAATCTGCTTCGGACATTCTGCCTCACAGGCTCCGGTATTTGAACAATTTCCAAAACCAAGTTCATCCATTTTTTCAACCATTGCTTTCACTCTCTCTCTTGCTTCTATCTGACCCTGTGGCAAAAGTGCAAACTGAGAGATTTTGGCAGATACGAATAACATAGCCGAAGCATTTTTGCATGCAGCCACACATGCTCCGCAACCGATGCATATTGCAGAATCAAAAGCTTCATCTGATGCTTTCTTCCCTGTAAGGATTGAATTGGCTTCGGGAGCCGCTCCGGTATTAACGGAGATATAACCGCCAGCAATCTGAATTTTATCAAAAGCAGTTCTGTCAACAATCAGGTCTTTGATAACAGGGAAAGGTTTAGCTCTCCATGGTTCAATCCATATGGTTTCGCCCTCTTCAAAGTATCTCATCGACAGGTGGCATGTTGTTATGGCAGGAACCGGTCCGTGAGGATGTCCGTTTATATACATTCCGCATGAACCGCAAATTCCTTCGCGGCAGTCGTGGTCGAAGGCAACTGGATCCTTATCCTCCTCAACAAGCTTCTTATTTAAGGAGTCCAGCATCTCAAGGAATGCCATTTCAGGAGATACATTATCCATT
>CAZXFB010000068.1:0-10459 GCA_964639725.1 uncultured Rikenellaceae bacterium | reverse complement strand
GCAGCAACATAAGCATACTTGTCATCGTTTCTGCGAGCTTCCCCATCAGGTGTCTGAAACTCTTCCCTGAAATGAGCCCCGCACGATTCCTGCCTGTTAAGGGCGTCATTAACAAGAAGTTCTGCGAGTTCAAAATAGTCAGAAACCCTTCCTGCTTTCTCAAGCTCCATATTAAGTTCATTAATTTTGCCGGGAATATTGAGGTCTTTCCAGAACTCTTCCTTTAGTTCCCGGATCAGAATAAGTGCTTTTTTAAGTCCTTCTTCATTTCTTATCATTCCGCAGTAATCCCACATTATTTTCCCCAGCCGCTTATGAAATGATGAGGCTGATTGTTTCCCTTTTATCGAAATGAGTTTAGTCAGCCGTTCAATAGCAGCCTTTTCAGTTTCTGCAAATTCAGGGTTTGCTGCAGATATTTTCGGGACTCTAATCTCATCGGACAGGTAATTACTTATTGTATTAGGTAAAATAAAATAGCCATCACCGGAAGCCTGCATAAGCGAACTTGCTCCGAGACGGTTAGCCCCATGATCTGAAAAATTTGCCTCCCCAATTGCATAGAGGCCGGGTATTGTAGTCATCAGTTCATAATCAACCCATAAACCACCCATTGTATAATGGCCGGCAGGATAGATGCGCATAGGTTCCTCATACGGATCGATACCTGTGATTGTTTTATACATTTCAAAAAGATTCCCGTATTTATTTTCAATAGCTTTTTTGCCCTGTTTTTTTATTGAATCCCTGAAGTCAAGATTAACAGCAAGTCCGGTTTCTCCGACTCCAAAGCCTGCATCACAACGTTCCTTGGCTGCCCTGGATGCAACATCACGAGGTACGAGGTTCCCAAAAGCTGGATAGCGGCGCTCAAGATAATAGTCTCTCTCCTCTTCAGGTATACTATTTGCATGTCGTTTATCTCCTTTTTTCAGTGGTACCCAGATGCGTCCGTCATTCCTCAGCGATTCCGACATAAGTGTAAGTTTTGACTGGAACTCATTCAACTGTGGAACAGATGTTGGGTGTATCTGCACAAAGCTCGGATTTGCAAAGAATGCACCTTTTTTATGTGCTTTCCATGCTGCAGAGGCATTTGAGTTTACGGCAAGTGTAGAAAGAAAATAGATTGTTCCGTATCCTCCTGTTGCCAGTACTACTGCATGTGCCGGGTGTCTCTCAATTTCGCCTGTCAGAAGGTTGCGGGCAATAATTCCCCTCGCTTTTCCATCAATTAGAACAAGATCAAGCATCTCGCGTCGTGGATACATTGTTACGTTCCCTTTTTTAATCTGTCGGTTAAGGGATGAATAGGCTCCCAGAAGGCATTGCTGACCTGTTTGTCCCTTTGAGTAAAACGTTCTTGATACCTGTACTCCTCCAAACGATCGGGTATCCAGAGTTCCTCCATAGTCACGGGCAAAGGGTACCCCGAGTGCAGTATAATGGTCAATAACCTCATTGCTCACTTCTGCAGCCCTGTAAACATTTGCTTCACGTGCCCGGAAGTCACCACCTTTAATCATATCATAGAAAAGCCGGTAAATACTATCTCCATCGCTCTGGTAGTTTTTAGCTGCATTTATACCTCCCTGAGCAGCCACAGAATGAGCTCTCCTGGGTGAATCCTGATAACAGAAAGTTTTTACACTGTACCCCAGTTCGCCAAGTGCTGAGGAAGCTCCTGCTCCCGACAATCCTGTTCCAACAACTATTATTTCAAGCTTCTTTTTATTAGCGGGATTAACAAGTTTTACGGAAGCTTTATAGTTGGTCCATTTTTGTGAAAGTGGACCAACAGGTATCTTTGAGTTTAATTTTTCCATGATCATATTTTTCTTTTCGGATCTACCGTAAAAGCCATAATGTAACTGAGATAAAGGCAAAACCTGACGGTATTGATATAGCATAAAGCAATGCGACCACTTTTACTATTGGAGTCCATATTCTGTGATTAAGCCCAAATGTCTGGAAAGCTGATGAAAAGGCATGGTAAAGATGAAAGCCCAGAAGTGTGAAACAGGTGAGATAGATATAATTATACATAGGGATCTTAAAAAGATTGTGTGCAACTGAATAGAAATTCTCCGGATCGCCAGGGACTAATCCCAGTTTTATAAAGTAAAAATTAAAGAAATGCAGAACAAGGAATGTGAAGACAGAAGCTCCGGTCCATATCATGAACCTGGAAAAAAATGCAGTTTCTGATTTGTTACTCCTGACATAACCTATGGGGCGCGACAACCAGTTTTGTATCTGAAGTGTTATACCCCAGGTAATATGAACAATAATTGCACAGATCAGTACAATCTCCAATATTTTCACCGGAGGGAAAGTAGCCATGAAATGAGCAGCTTTGTTAAAGGGCAAAGGATCACTTTTCAGAAGCATGAAATTGATAATGAGATGCAATGGCAGGAACATCAGAAGAAAGAGCCCTGCAACAGCCATTATAAGTTTTTTTGATAACGATGAAAACAGAACCTTGTTCATTGTATTTGAGATGGTTATAAGTTAATTTTTTGTTTTCAAAGGTTGTAAAACAAAATTAGTTTTATTAAATCATAATACCAATTTTACTGGCATGTTAAATATCACAAATCAGCCAGGATATTTATGACTGGCTCAAAATCCAATAATTGGCTACATTTGTCCTGCTAATACTAATGCGCTATGTTATTTCAGTTCAGTGGAGGAATGATTCAATATTCTGAAGCAGGTTCCGGTCCTGTCATTCTCCTTATACATGGTTATCTTGAATCATCAGAAGTGTGGAGTGGTTTTAAAGAATCGCTGGCATTAAACTACAGGGTTATTACTGTCGACCTTCCCGGCCATGGACTATCTGATGTTTATGGAGAAACTCACACAATGGAGTTTATGGCGACTTCAATAAAAGAGTTGCTCGATTTTCTTGGAATAAGTAAAGTCTTTATGACCGGTCATTCACTGGGGGGCTATGTTACTCTTGCCTTTCTTGAACTCTATCCGGAAACTCTTTCGGGTTATTGTCTCTTTCATTCTCAGCCATTTCCGGATCTTCCTGCAGCTATAGAAAAACGGAGGCGCGAAATCGAAATAGTGAAAATGGGTAAGAAAAACCTGATGTATCCCGATAATGTTGTAAGGATGTTTGCAGATTCAAATATTGAAGTTTTTTCCAAAGCTCTCAGACGATCAAAGGAAATTGCATCAAAAATACCAGGTGATGGAATTACTGCAGTATTGAATGGAATGATGATAAGACCCTCAAGGTTAGAGTTGATGGAGGAGGGCAGGGTTCCCTGTTTATGGATACTGGGTTTGATGGATAACTACATTCCATGCCATCTTATCCAGGAAAAAGTCAGCTTGCCTGCTAACGCGAAAGTAGTTATCCTTAAAAATTCGGGACATTTGGGATTTATCGAAGAAGAAGATCTTTCAGTAAAGGTATTAATAGAATTTCTAAGGGGATTAAATTAAAATCTTTTCCACAGAGCTTCGAATTTTAAAACCAGCCTCTATGACAATTTGCAGCTCGATATGCTTCCCGGCATAACGCTGACCAGTTACTTTTTCAGGAAATCGATCGCAAATTTCAGAGTAGTATCTATATTCTCCCAGATCGGATAGAATCCTTTATTATCTAGTATATTACGGGCAATATATGCCTTTAGTTGTATATGGATAATGTTCCCGGAGGTCTTTAATCCCACGGGATCTTTTTTGATTCCGTTTAGGGATGCAAATGTTATAAACTGATCAAGTAAGTCCTGCTGGTCAAGATATTTTTCCATCTCCTCTGCATCAATAAATTTTTTAAGTGTCTCCCGGTTGGTTTCCGTATATTTCATCGCAAAGCTGTATATCTGAGGTCTGACTTTCTGGAAATAGAGTGATATGCCTGTTGTGTCGACAGGTACAAATTTGTCAGGCATGATGCCCCCCCCACCAAATACTATTCTGCCTCCGGGAGTTGTGAACTTCAGTGAATCAGGAAAATGAATTGAATCAGAAACTTCGAATTCTTTTCTTGTGAATCGTTTGTTAAAGTCATCAAAATACTCATCAAATCCGTTGTTGTATGGTTTTTGAATTGATCGTCCGGTCGGAGTGTAGTACCTTGCAATTGTTAGTCGCATACCTGATCCGTCAGTAAAAGTTATTGGTTCCTGAACCAATCCTTTTCCAAATGAACGTCTGCCGATTATGGTACCACGATCATTATCCTGGATTGCACCGGCAAGTATCTCGCTTGCAGAAGCACTATATTCATCAATAAGTATAACGAGATCCCCGTTTTCAAACTCCCCTTTCCCGGTGGCTCTTGCATCCTGCTGAGGCTGAGTCCTCCCTTTTGTATAGACAATAAGCTGGTTATCTTTTAAAAACTGATCTGCGATCTGTATAGCAGTCTCCATAATACCTCCCGAATTACCCCTCAGATCAACGATCAGCTTGGTCATACCTTTTGCTTTAAGTTCCATGAGCCCCTTCATGAATTCTTCAAAAGTTGTCATCGCGAAGTTGTTGATCCTGATATATCCGGTATTGTTGTTAATCATGTAATTTACATCAACACTATACATCGGGATCTTATCGCGTTTTATTTCAAATGTAAGCAGCTCTCTATATCCCTTTCTCAGAATTTTTACCTTGACAATAGTTCCCTTTGGTCCCTTTAGCATACCCATAACTTTTTCATCACTTATACCTTTTCCAGCAACAAGTGAATCATTTACATATAGGATCTTGTCTCCTGCCTTTAGACCAAGCTTTTCGGAAGGCCCCCCGGGTATGGTACTTATGACTAAAATAGTATCTGTAAGCATGTTAAAAGATATCCCAATACCCTCAAAATTTCCCTGAAGCGGTTCATTGGCTCTCGCCAGTTCTTTGGCAGGGATATAAACGGAATGGGGATCGAGCTTTTTGAGGATAGCAGGAATGGCGGCTTCAACAAGATCATTACGGTTCACAGTATCAACATAACTCGATTCGATTATATTAAGTATGCTGTTAAGCTTATCATTTCTTGATCTGATATTTGAGTGCTGGGAGCGATTATCCTCTTTTGGAAGATAGAGTCCAATCATAACACCCAATGCAACGGCCGCTGCAATCATTAATGGAAGAAAAACTGACTTGGTTGAATTATTGTATTTCATAAGTATTATTTTCGGGATCAATATATACCAGCTCTATTCCGGCACGCTTTAGAAGCTCAAGTCCGTCGGTGTTATGATAGCGGTTGCAATAGACAACCCTCTTAATACCTGACTGGATAATAAGCTTGGAGCATTCCATACATGGAGATGTTGTGACATATAGTGTTGAATCTTCGCTGGAGTTGTTGGATTTTGCAACTTTTGTAATAGCATTGGCTTCAGCATGAAGCACGTATGGTTTAGTTACATTATTTTCATCTTCACATATATTTTCAAAACCGGAAGGAGTTCCGTTGTACCCGTCAGAAATAATCATTTTGCCTTTAACTATAAGGGCTCCTACCTGTCGTCTGATGCAATAAGAATTCTTTGCCCAGATCAGTGCCATTTCGAGATACCTTTTATCCAATGCTCTCTGTTTCTCCGCATAGAGTTTATGATCTCTGTTATCTGGTATCACATCCTGGTTCATTTCCGGTTTTAAAAGGTTCAAAGTTAGTTATTTTATTATTTTTTAGCTAATGCCTTAATTGGAGACTATTATTGATCATTTGGCTGTTATAATTATGTAAATAAGTGGTTAACCTATAAACTTATTAGTTTTCATTTTGTTTATCATGAATATTTAAACCCGCGGACCGATGAGAATCACTGATTTCAGGGAGCTTTTCGTCAACACTTTTTTTTCAGTTGATAATATTTTAAGTTTTCAACAGTTTTTTTTCTGGTGTTGACTAAATTTGTACTTATGTAACCATGATTTATTGGAAGGGAATTGTATTATCACAAGTCATTTTAATAATAAGCAAAACATGAGAAAACTATTTTTGACTCTCCTTTTTTCAGGATTAATTATCAGTTTGTCAGGACAATCCGGTTTTACTGATCCTAGGGATGGTAATCAATATAAAACCATAATTATTGACAAAGTAATGTGGATGGCTGAAAATCTGAAATTCAGGATTCCCGGAGAAGGTTCTTGCAGTTTTGACAACGATCCGAATAATACTTCTCGATATGGATTATTATATGAATGGAAGAGCGCTTTGAAAGCATGTCCTTCCGGATGGCATCTTCCTTCAGGACAGGAATTTCGTTCACTGATCGATCATTTGGACCAGGAAAAGTCAGGGGAGAATGCAGGTTCAGATGTTGTTTCGGTTTTTAACCAGCTGGGAGGAATGCAGGACCACGAAGGAACTTTTACAGAAATGGATGAGAGTGCCTATTACTGGACATCTACAGAATATGGAAAGAAAGATGCTGAATATTTCAGCTATCTTATTATTAATAAAGCTCCTGTTATTGATATTTCACGGAAAGATGATGTAGAAGAAATTAATGGTACTGAAAAATCAAACAAATATTCTATACGCTGCATAAAAAACTTATAGGCAGTCTTAATCAGAGTTCCAGTTCTCTACTTACCGGGGTATTTTTAATAATGTATTTATTTGCCGAAAAAGTAATAGATTTTTACAGCAGACTTGAATTTGAAGGTACACTTCCCTCTGGTATTTCAATAATGAATCCTTTCAGGGAGAATCCTCAGATTATTCCACTTATTTCCCAATTCTACCGCAAGTTTTATAATGACAGTAAAATAAGGCATTTGATACTGGGAATAAATCCTGGTCGCTTTGGTGCCGGTGTTACCGGAATTCCATTTACAGATACCAAAAGATTATCTGAGAGATGCGGCTTGTCATTTCCCGGAAAAGTGACATTCGAAACATCCTCTGTTTTTGTTTATGAAATGATAGATGCATACGGAGGTCCTTACAAATTTTATTCAGACTTCTACATAAGCTCTGTTTCTCCACTCGGGTTTACTTCTACCGGGAGAAACAGTAAAGAGTTAAATTATAACTATTATGACAGTAAGCAGCTTACTGAAGCGGTTTATAGTTTTATGATAAGAACTATTGAACAGCAACTTGAATTTGGAATTCAAAGAGATGCCTGCTTTTGTCTGGGTACCGGTAAGAATTTCAAATTCATCAGTGAACTCAATAATAAATTCAATTATTTTGGTAAAATCGTTCCTCTTGAACATCCACGGTATATTATGCAGTACAAGTCAAAAGAAAAGGGGAAGTATATCGCTAAATATATTGATGAGCTCACTAAATATTAGAAGTAGCTGCGCAGGGTAAAGATTTTTTGAGTGATATGATCAGGTTCTCCCTCAATTAACAGGTTTACAGCTATTTTTGACCCAGGTGGACAATTCTTTTCTTAAATTATTTTACAATATATTAAAACAAATCAGGAGATGAATACAGATTGGATGCGATTATTACTACTGGCAATTTTCGGAATTGCCATGGCCCATTTCGAGGGTGTTGTCGTTGTTTACCTGCGAAAGGTACTGGGTATGCTCGATTCAGAATCGAACAAAGAATCTGTTGAAAGGTTTCCGAAAAGGTATTTAAATATTGAAATGACAAGAGAGGTCGCCACAATAATTATGCTGATAATGCTGGCCTGTGTTGTTGGTTCATCCTGGATCGAGAGAATAGTCTTCTTCCTCTGGACATTTGCATTTTGGGATCTTTTTTATTATGTCTCATTATATATTCTTATAAAATGGCCCCCTAAACTCACTACAATTGATGTACTTTTCCTGATACCAAAACCCTGGATAGCTCCTGTATGGTTCCCGATAGGCATATCTGCTTTTACAATAATTTTTATTATCCTGTTGTATCTTTTTAAGATCATGTAATTTTTATTACAATTCTCCCTGGTATAAGAGCTCACTTTATAAATGACGAAAGAATTTTAAATATTTCTTATAAATGGATTATTTTTATCGAAAAGTTCTCTGATGATAAAAGGAACTCCGGATTTTAACATTAACATTTCTTCCAGATTAAAGATCGTATTCCGTTCCCTGCACTATAGAAACTATCGTCTGTTCTTTAGCGGGCAAAGTATTTCTCTCATCGGTACCTGGATGCAAAGAATTGCTATGCCCTGGCTTGTTTACAACATGACCGGCTCTGCCTTGCTTCTTGGAATTGTCAGTTTTGCCGGTCAGATACCAACCTTCCTCCTTGCCCCTGTTGCAGGAGTACTGACAGACCGGTGGAACAGGTACCATGTTCTCATTGTTACACAGATTATTTCTATGATACAGGCATTTATCCTTGCATGGCTTTGTCTTGCAGGATTAATTCAGATCTGGCATATTGTTGTTCTAAGTGCAGGTCTTGGTTGCATAAATGCCTTTGACGTCCCATCGAGGCAGTCGTTTGTGATCGATATGGTAGGGAAAAAAGAGGACCTTGGTAACGCTATAGCACTTAATTCACTGATGTTTAACGGAGCCAGGCTTATAGGGCCATCGGTAGCAGGGATCTTGCTTGCTACCACAAGTGAAGGAGTCTGCTTTCTTCTGAATGCGGTAAGCTACTTTTTTGTAATTGGGTCTTTACTCATGATGAAAATTGACATTAAAGCGGCCCGTAACAAAAAGTCCGAAATATTGAAAGAATTAAAAGAAGGACTCGATTATGCATTTGGATTTTCACCAATCAGGCACCTTCTTATTCTGCTTGGACTAGTAAGTCTTACCGGGATGTCATATTCGGTTCTTATGCCTGTCTTTGCGAAAGAGATTTTACTTGGTGGCCCGCATACATATGGATTTCTGATGGGGGGAGCAGGATTTGGTGCTCTTCTGGGTGCTCTGTTTCTTGCTTCAAGGGAAACAGTTCTTAAACTGGGCAGGATAATACCTGCTGCTGCAATACTTTTCGGAACAGGACTAATAATTTTATCTCTCACACGATTATTTTCTCTCTCGCTGATTCTAATGGCATTTGTTGGTATGGGACTAATGCTTCAAACTGCTGCAAGTAATACAATATTACAGACTATCACAGAGGATGATAAACGAGGCAGAGTTATGAGTTTTTATACTATGGCAGTAATGGGGACAGCACCTTTCGGAAGCCTCTTGGCTGGAGGGCTGGCTAAAGTTATTGGTACTCCGGGAACTATATTTACAGGTGGAATCATCACAATTATTGGAGCATTATTTTTCCTGAGAAAATTACCTGATTTGAAAATATTAGTGCGCCCGATTTATGAAAAAATGGGAGTAATTACTGAAGTTGCAGAAGGTATTCAGACAGCATCAGAATCCGAAATTCAATAATTATAAATTGAATAAGTGGTTTTTACTTTCATCTTTTTTTAAAGTTTTTTTGCAACCATTTTCTTGTTAATGAGTCTATATTATTATATTACAATGTAACCCATTTTATATGTGACTCAGGAAAGATTAATGCATAATAATGAATATTAAATATGGCTGATATGAAAAGTTATGGTTTTAGTCTGATAATCGCAATAATATTAATATCAGGTTGTACGAAGAGTGAAGAACCTGCTGCCGATAAAATTTCAACTCCGGCGGATCTGGTAATTGATCACAGATGTACTAAACTTGTATCTATCCCTTCTTCCTGGATATCTTCAGCAAAGCAGAACCTGCATATAGCTTATTCCCATACATCCCATGGTAGTCAGCTTACCGATGGTATGACGGGATTAATAAGCTTTAAGGGGTCAACATATAATTGGAACAATGGTGGTTCAGGCGGGGCCCTTGATCTTCATGATTATGCAATGAGTGGTGACCTTGGAGCACCCAACAGAACTGCATGGGCTACCCTGACAAGAACTTACCTGGCTGCCAATACGGATGTAAATGTTATTATCTGGTCGTGGTGCGGTCAGGTTTCAACTGCAACTGAAGCCGATATAAGTACTTATCTGGGTCTGATGGCAGCTCTGGAAAATGATTTTAAAAATGTAAAATTTGTCTATATGACCGGGCATCTTGATGGGACCGGGTTAACGGGTAATCTGCATCTTAGGAACGAACAGATCAGAAACTTCTGCAAAACGAACAACAAGATATTATTCGATTTTGCCGATATAGAGAGTTATAATCCTGATGGGGTATCCTTTAGTAATAAAAAGCCCAATGATGCATGTGCCTATGATACAAATAACGATGGGACTCCCGATGGCAACTGGGCAATTGAATGGCAGAATTCTCATAAGCAGGGAACCGACTGGTATACCTGTTCCTCAGCACATAGCCAGCCTTTAAATGCAAATCAGAAAGCTTATGCTGCATGGTGGCTCTGGGCAAGAATTGCAGGATGGGATGGCAATGAATAAAAATCCTGTATGTCTTTTCGTTTGCCGGGATAAAATATTGTCAATAATATTTTAAATGAGTATCGGTTATCAATAATAAATTTAAAACAATTGATTATGAGATTCCTCGC
>CAZXFB010000067.1:1466-18589 GCA_964639725.1 uncultured Rikenellaceae bacterium | reverse complement strand
TCAAATTCATCATTTCAAAATTTTTAATCAATTATTATTCATTCCGGATACTCATCTAATTATATTATCTGAATAGTTAAAAAGAAGGTTTCCCTGAGTTCTTAAAAAAGGATATTTTAGAACCAGACAGTGAATTAGGTATTTAAGGAGAAGAAGAGGTGTCAGGATATTTATAATACCGTTACTTCAAATATTTCCTTCCTATCCCATTCGAGCCAGAGCTGAATTGATGTCTGCCTGATCAGGTTCCAGTAATCCTCGTCCTGCAGGCCATACTCTTTTACCCCTTTTGCAATTACTGTTTTAATCTTTTGAAGATATTGATCCTTGAGTATTATTAATATAGACTTGTTATTAAACATAAAAACCGCCTGAGGCCTGGCTATTGTATCGTTTATCAGGTTAATGCTTCCCTGCCCCAGTGTAGCTCCGGTGCTAACCTGGATTCCATCATTCATGCAACTGAAAGGCTCTATAGATCCGGCATAGCTGCTAACCTCAAGAAGATCAGGGCCTATGCCGAAATAATCCCTTGCCCGGATCCCCATTTTTGCACCTACAATGGAAAAGACACCAAGATGACCATGAAATTCATCGGTAAGAGTGCAGGCTTTCCATTCTTCAATACCGTACTTTTCAAGAGCAGGTTTAAGTATCTGTCTAACATCATATACATATAATTCAGGATCGACAGGGAATCCATATAATGCAACAAAATGTCCTGATCTGTAGTTCCCGTTAATCATATCTTTGATAACATTTCGTGAAACAGTACTGCTGTATTCTGTATTATATCGGATTTTCAGATTCGAGCCGAGTGGGGATAACTCAAATAATTCATGATTTCCCAGGAACAAAGCTGCTACCTCTTCAGAAAGCATTGATAAATTTGTGTCTTTTTCTTCCGGAGTCATTATCATTGACGCTGTATATATTATTGATTTTGAAATGTTTGTACCTGATTTATTACATAATCTCATTAATGCTGAGTCAATGACAGGAGTCAGCTTCTTCAAACCTGAAATAGCATCAACCCTGATTCCTGAATTCAGAAAACGGTCAGCTGAAATTTTATCTGATTCATAATTGAAACCCTTGAGCGGGTTAACCGAATCAATGTACCATATAACCTCTTCAACTCTTTTCCTTAAGGCTGGATTATTTTCAATTTCTCCTGTGATGCTAGTTAATGGGCCAAGGCAGACGATTGTAATTTGAGAATCAGCAGGCTGAAACAATTCAGGAGGCACTATTGTGAAGTCATTCGGTATTCTCTTTTTTTTATCTTTTGAGTTTTCTTTGTTTTTAAGATATTTTTGTTCTCCATAAAAGATTGGAATAGAATCTGCTTTCAGCTCATGGAGAAGTTTTGTCATCCTTTTATAACCTTCCTCTGCTTTTACCTGTCCGTTGGTAATAATTATTGCCTTTATTGTTATACCGGGGTGTGAAAGCAGAATTCCTGCAGCCCTTAAATCATGTGCTGAACAGTCTGTATCTATGATAATAGTGTGTTTTAGTTTTGAATGCAGCGGACTTGCAAAAACATTGGAGGAGAGTGTTATCAGGATCAGTATTACCAGTCGTAATTTCATTTCGGATTTAATTAATGGATTTGGAGTGTACCTTTTGGCTAAAGTTTTAATTTAATACCCCCGAAAACAGTTATCCCGGGCATTGAATAATAGCGGTTATTTTCATATTTCTGATTTAGAATATTTTCGAAACTGATAAATAGTTCGGCATATTTCCAAACCTGATATGATAATTTTGAATTGAATAATGTATAATTTTGAAAACTGACTTTTACAGAGGGGTCAGTGTCAAGATTGTTTACATATTGTATTGACGACGTAAGTCTTAACCTGTTCAGGATGTAGTTACCGCTCAGAAATAAATGGTGCTTTGGTGTGGAATAAACAGGACTTTCCATATTGATATAGGAGTAAGTCAGATTAAGCCCAAAGTTATTGGTGAGATTTGCATTTGCTGCAAATTCAATTCCTCTGTTAAAAACCTCTCCGGCATTCTGTAATCCGACTAATGGGATATTAATAATAAGGTTTTCTCCTTTGACAATATAACCTGTTAATTCGAGTTTCAGTTTCTGATTAAAAAATGTTTGCAGTAATCCTGTTTCGTAGCTCATAATTGTTACCGGCTTCAGGTTTATATTATGATTCCAAATATATAGTTCCTGAATTGTAGGACTTCTGAATCCTTTAGCTATTGATACTTTCCATGTTGTATGTTTCTCAAATCTCCAGGAAATTCCACCGGCAGGTATCAGCTCTGTACCATAAACCTGGTGATTTTGCAGACGCAAACCTGCATTAAGCGTAAGTTGCTTAAATAAAGTCTGTTGTGCAAAACCATAGAGACCAGCATCATATAAAGTTGTATCCATGAAAATAGTTCCATCACCGCCCATCGCCAGTTCATTTTCTGCAAGGCCGCCATAATTAAGGTAATCAGCACCTACTGTTAAGCTATTTCCCTTAAAAAGTTTTATCGATTCATAAATATTAAGTCCATAATTTACATCAGCGGAATGGAATCCGTCAGTGATCTTATGTTCACCGAAATTATAGAAAAGTTTTACAGAACCGGAGTGTTTTTCATAATCGTTATCAGCGGTAAACGACCAGTAGCCTCTGATTATATCTAGCGATGCGCCATGTATTGAATTAGCTGTATCCGGACCAGGGTCAGTTGCTTTGAAATGTGCCAGGCTGAAATCTGTACTAATATTTACATTATCATTAAGTCTGTAAGAGAGTTTTGTATATCCGTTTGTTATGCTGAATTCAGAATTGGAACGGTGACCATCTGTCTGGTCATGATTAACTGAAGTAAAAATGCTGAGCTTATTCTTTTTATAGCCACCTGAAGCCATGTATTTCTGGGTATTGAAGGAGCCATACATTAAATGGGCACTGCCATTGAATCCTTCCCTTGTCTGTTTTTTTGTTATTATATTTATTACGCCACCCATGGCATTAGAACCATAAAGTATTGATCCGGGACCACGTATAACCTCAACACGTTCAACATCAGAAGCAATATATGAATCGGGCAGGGGATGACCGAATATACCCATGAACTGAGGATGACCGTCAATAAGCATCAAAACTCCTGTTGTAGGGCTGCCTCCAATTCCTCTTATAGATATTTGACCAGCTGCATTTGAAGCCACACCAAAACCCATTACTCCGCGTTCTGTTACAAAAAGACCGGGAACGCGTCCGTTCAATATTGGCAGAAGGGCAGTTTCGGTACTCTCAGTTATCTGCAGATTATTGACTACTGAGACAGCCATAGGGACACTTCTCTTACTAACTTTAATTGTCGTTCCTGTGACAATTACCTCATCGAGGTTTATTGTATCATGAAGAGCCGATTTTATGTTTTGTTGTGATAATAAAGGAAAGGAGATTATGATTCCGGCAAATAGTGAAATTAATTTGTTTTTCATTTATTTGATAAGTATAGTGTTACGAAATATGTAAATAGTGTTACTTAAATAATAAAAAAATTAGTCTGTTTTACTCATAATAAGTTTTCCGTGTTTAATTCCCTTAATTGAGATCAATTTATCCGACAGTTCAGTAAGTTTATTTGCAAATCCTTTAACGGCAATAATTTCCAGACAGATATCGTGACTGAGATGATAATGCTGTGATGATAAGATAACATCAAAATAGTTGTGCTGAATGTCATTCGAACGTGAGCTTATATCTTTCTTATGGTGATCATAGATCATAATAATAGCACCTGCAACCATATTGTTACAGTGCCATTTTTTCTCGACAATATTTTTTTCAATCAGATGTCTTAGTGCCTGGGAGCGATTAGAAAAACTGTTTTCATGAGCAAACTGGTCAAGCTCATTAAGCAGTTCTTCTTCCAGACTAACACTAAAACGGGAGACAGGCATAGTAACACGAATTTATGTAAAGGTAATAATTATTTAAAGCATGGATATTTTATAATAATATTTATTCAGGATTAAACCTTTGCAAAGTGTAAATCTTCTTAGCTTCACGTACTCTGTTCGGAGATGCATTAACAGCAATTCTATATCCATGTGGAAAATGCTGCATTACCTTTAAAACCCGCTAAAGCTAAGTAGGCCTGTATAAAGACTTCCTGTGTCAGATCGTCTGCATCCTCTTTATTATGCACAAAACCCATGCATGTGCGAAATACCAGGGACTGATACTTTTCCACAAGAAACCTGAATTTATTCCGGTCACCTTGTAGTATAAACCTTATTATATCGCTGTCAGTCATTACTGATATGGATAATTAATAATCGTCGCGACATAAAATACGAGCAATAATTCATAACAAAGATAATGAACGTACGCTCATAATAAAGATTTATTTCATCATTTATCAGAGAGTGATCCCTAAGATGAATTTTATTCTGACAGAAAAATGTTTAGATATTGATTGTTACACTATTTATCTGGTAGACTTACGAAGAGCTTCCAGAGTTTGATGCTTATGTTTTCTATCCTTAACAATTAGAGGAGTTACAGGTGCCTTTGATTTTGCATTAAAGATCATGTCATGGCCCAGGCAGAGGCCCATCATGATATTTAGTTCAGTTCCTTTATCTTCGAGATATTTAGCCTGACCGGCAGGATTGCATGATATGCCTTTATAGCCATTAAGTAATTCATTAAAAGGTACTTTGCCATATTTACAATGCACTTTTTCGACATTGAAACCTGCATCTGTAAGAATCATCTCCAGTTGGGTTGCTTCATTTAAAAAGGTTGTACAATTTGCAATACCTATTTTATTAATTTTTGCCTCTTTTGCATAAGCAATAATCTCGTTTACCCTGTCAAGTTGGGGATTCAGGGTATCCTCTGCGAGTTTTAATATTTGTTTATCGCTGTCGTTGTAAAGTGAGCCGAAATTGTTGTTTTCCATAATTTTTTATCCTTCAATTACTCTTATCTCTGAAGTTAATTCCATCGTCTTTCTATAAACAGCACTCACACCGCAATATTTTTCTTCTGAGAGACTTACTGCTTTTTCAAGCTTATCAACAGGTAGATTTTTGCCTGTAAATTCGTATATAACATGCATCTTATAGAAGTGTTTTGGAAACTCTTCTGTAAGGTCGCCATCAACTATTACATTGAATTTCACAATATCAACATGCATTTTTTTAAGGATAGATATAACATCCATTGCAGTACAGCCTCCCAGGGCTGCCAGCATAAAAGGCTTTGGTCTTGGGCCGCGGTTTTCGCCTCCTACCTCAGGCACTGCATCAATAATTAATTTATGTCCGTTAATTTCTGTTTCAAATGCCATATTACTTAGCCAGCTCGTAGTTACACTCTCTTTTGTTGCCATTCTATTTTTTTTTGCAAAATTAGGTAAATGAAGGAGACAAGGATCGAAACTCTTCCGATATATACCAATTAATTAATTGAGATAGTACAACTTATTTTGTAAGCAGTATCAGTCAGTGAAGATTAAGAGTATGTTTTACACTAACTTTTCAGGATTATCAAACAGCTATGAATGACCACCAACTATTATCCTCATTATTCTAAGGTTAAGCACAACAAACCTTATAATCTGTTTGGCAATATTCTGACGCCAGAATTTTGTTGATTTTGTGGGGAGGGGTGGGTAAGACTCCTCATAATAACCACGAACTATATTTTTCGACATCTCTGCAGATTTTTAATTTTTAATCAGTTTATTCGGGAAGAAGCCACCAGAATGGATATCCCTTCGCCTTATGCAGAAAGAGATAATGAAGCAGTAACTTTATCCAGTGTCCTGCAAGTCCTATTTCACCGACTGTATAGCTCAGATCGCGTCCCCACTGAGGATATTTATCCCAGTCAGGAACTATCGGAAACACTGTCATTGTAGCAGCCTGGCCTTTGAACAGACCAAATCCTGCTGAGACAATGCAGGCAGCTCCCATTTTACCCATTGAAGCTTTGTGCCTGAAATCTGTCCTTCCCTTAGTTATAATGTCGACAATATTAAGTGCAACAATTTTTCCTGTAACACCTGAAGGCATACCTGTGCGGGGAGGAGCAGGAGTTATAAGTGTACCGTTCGGACTCTTCATTGGTTTGGATATCTGGTGCGGCGGAGCAAATGCGATTCCCGGGGCAAATATGTTTTTATAAGCCGGGTTCTGATATACTGATGGCCAGTCTTCTATATTCCATTCCTCAAATGGTTTTCCGGAATAATCAGCATCCACTTTCATAAACCCGTTCGGAGCGAAAAGTATATTACTGATTTCTTCACCTTTTTTATTAAATGCTTTCATCCCTGAACCAGCAAAAACCGGTATTAGCATCGCGAAGTCAAAGTCCTGGGTATGCTTCTCTCCATCCAGTGTTTCATAGTGAGCACGCCCTTTTTCAACTTTCATTATACCGGCACGCTTTATCCATCTTATTCCGTATTCCGCAAGTACAGATTCAGAGAAAGTTTTTGTTGATGTTATATACCCTCCCCGTTTAATAAAGGCGCCACCCATTCCAAAATCGCCAAGTTCGTATTCGTTTGTTATCCAGATTAACTCAGCCTTATCAATGAGGCCTCTCCTTTTAATCTCATTTGCCAGATTAAGGGCATACTCAAATGCAGCTCCCTGACAGGTTGCAGCAGGATGACCTGTTCCTATAAGAAACTTCAGTTTTTCTCCTTTTTTCATGCGGGAAACACATTCCTTTAATGCTTCCCATGTTTCAGCAGCATGGTCGAATGAGCAGACAGAGTGAGTAAATTTGGCAGGACCAAGCCCATCGGTAGCTTCAAAGTTAAGTTTGGGTCCTGTAGCGTTTATAAGGAAGTCATAATCAATGTCAGCCTTCTCTCCTTTTTTTTCCGGAGAAGTGTATTCGATTGAGACATAAGGTTTATTACCAGACTCATCCCCTTCAGGATGTATTGTTGTAGCTTTTGCCTGTTCAAACTTAATCCCCCAGCGTTTGTAAAGAGGCGCAAGCCTGAACCTTACCTGATCAATTGTCATCCTGCCTACACCCACCCAAATGTTTGATGGGATCCATTGATAGTACTCAGATGGACTTACAACAACAACTTCATGATTTTTGTCCAGTTTCCGGCGGATATGAGCTGCTGCGGTATGACCTGATATACCAGCACCTAAAACTACAATTTTTGCCATGGGGATTTCCGGGTTAATGGATATTAAGAATCAAGCATTCTAACAAATATAGCCTTATTTTGCTTATGAATCAACCTCTTTTGCTTATTTCGGAGACGGCATCTTCTTTTAGGATTTTTATGTCCTTTTCATGCAGTTCTATCAATCCCTCCTTCTCAAAAGTTTTTAAAAGTTTAACGGCACTTTCAGTCGATATCCCCGCGAAATCAGCAAGATCCTTTCTCGAAAGAAGCTGAAAGATCTCGGTTTTTTCCTTTTGTATATTCGCTATATATAATAAGGTATCAGCCATCCTTCCGTTCATCTGTTTGTACATCAGGGTCCTGATAGTGCCCAATAGGTTGGTGTTTTGTTCACAATACCTTTTAATAATATTGAAACCAAACGACCCATTCTGTTTAATGACTTTTGCAACAGTCTCTTTTTCAATCAGGAAGACATGGCAATCTGTTATAGCAACTGAGGAGTAATTAAAAGTATTTCCGGAGAAGACCGATGACAGACCTACGAATTCACCCGGTTTTATTATCCTGAGATTATAGTTCTTTGTCCCTTCCCCCTCAAGGTACTGTTTTGCATAACCGCTGATAACAAATAATATGTATGAGGCAAATGCACCCTGCTTTGTGAGGTGATCATCTTTTCTGAATAAAACCTGTGTTTTACTCGACCTTACCATTTCAATTTCTTCCGGAGTAAGCATCTGAAAGCACGGGGCCTGAATATCACAAATAAATCCGGAGTCAGTTTCGAGGATACTTTTCATTTTCTCAGATTATACATAATAGTGTAAAGTTAATTTAAATCAACAAAAAAGTTGTGATAATTCAACCGGCAAGTTATCACGCATGGGAGCCAAATTATTAAGTCATATCTTAATTGGAGGTAATTTTGCAGCATTAATTTAAACTTCAATTATTATGTTGTATACAAATCTGAAACACCTCGAATCGGCAGCTGAACTGACTAAAACTATAAACGAGAATGAAAATGTTATGGTAATCTGCGGACGCATGGGACCAATGTGTATTCCGGTTTACGGAATTGCTGAGGAACTTGAGGAAGAATATAAGCACGTAAAATTTTTTGATATGGAGTTTGATAATCCTGAATCGCATGTAATCAGATCGCTACCTGAGGTTCGTGGTTTCATGGGCATTCCCTTTACTATTTACTATAAAGACGGGAAAGTTGCAAAAGCTACTTCAAGCATACAGAACAGGACTCAGATAACAGCAATCCTCGACAAGGAATTTTCTGCAACAATAAAGGCCTGAAGATGAGCGAAGCTATTCATTATGATGCAATAATACTGGGTGGAGGGCCGGCAGGACTTACAGCCGGCATCTATCTTTCAAGGGCCAGGCTGAAAACACTTATTCTGAATGAAGAAACAATTGGCGGACAGATGGTACTTACCCATGAGATTGCTAATTATCCCGGAGTTGAGAATATTAGCGGGTTTCAGCTTTCCAATATAATGAAGAAACAGGCAAAGAGTTTTGGATGCGATATCAAAGCAAATATTACAGTAAGTGAACTGAATCTCGAAGGTGAAATCAAACAGGTAATTCTTTCTGACGGAACCAGCTATACGTCAGATGCTTTAATCCTTACTCCCGGTGGCAGGTCGCGTACACTTGGTGTTGCCGGAGAAGATTTACTCAAGGGAAGAGGAATATCATACTGTGCAACCTGTGATGGTGATTTTTTCACAGGGAAAAAGATTATTGCCGTAGGTGGAGGTAATTCTGCTCTCGAAGAGGCCGTCTCACTGACAAAATATGCCAGCAGGGTTACTATCGTTCATCAGCTTGACAATTTCCAGGCCTTCGAACATGCTGTTGAAGAAGCCAGGAATAATACAAAAATTGATTTCATGATGGAGTCAGCAATAACCGCTTTCTACGGAAATGAGAGCCTTGAAAGTGTTGATATAAAAAATTTGAAAACAGGACTTGTAACTAATCTTAAAACAGATGGTGCTTTTATTTTTATTGGCTATGTACCAAATACTGAATTTCTTAAGGAAAAGATTGACCTTAATCAATGGGGTGAGATAATTGTCAGGAGCGACATGTCTACTAGTATCGAAGGTGTTTATGCTGCCGGAGACAGTATCGTTAAAAAATACAGGCAGGTAACAACCGCAGTAAGCGACGGGACAATAGCAGCTCTTGCGGCTTCAGGTTATTTAAACGAATTGAAAGTGAAACAAAAACAATTAATTACAGTCTGATATGCAAAATACTCTTATAACAATTGGTATCATAATAAGTGTACTGGTTATACTTTATATTCTTGCCCGTTTAAAAATGAAAAACATTCCGGTTGTTGACGACAATAATAAAATACTGATACTAACTGATAAGAATTTTCAGCATCAGACTAAAAATAAATTAGTACTTGTTGATTTCTGGGCCTCGTGGTGTGCTCCCTGCAGAATTATGGCCCCGGTGCTGAATGAAGTTGCAGATGAACTGTCGGGCAATTCACATGTAGGGAAAGTAAATATTGAGCAATACCAGTCGCTGGCTCAGAAATTCAAAGTAAGAAGTATACCTACTATGATATTATTTAAAAACGGTAAGGAAGTAGACCGTTTTGTTGGTGTGAAATCAAAAGACTTTCTTTTGCAGATGATTTCAAAAAACAATTGATAGCAATAATACCGGAAGTAGTCTTATCACCTCAATAATTAGTGTTTAACAATGGTTTAATTATGAAGAAAGTTTTAATTCTTGGTGGCGGATTTGCCGGTATACAAACTGCAATTGAGCTGCAGAAAAAGAAAATATTCGATATAACGTTAGTCTCAGAACGTGATTACCTGTATTTGTATCCGGTCTCAATCTGGATTCCGGTCCATCTAAAGGAATTTGAGGATGTTAAGATTCCGTTATCAGGTATACAGAAAAAATATCCTTTTAACATTATAATAGATAAAGTTAAAGGTATTAGGGCTTCAGAGAATAAGGTAATATGTGAAAACAATGTTTTAACATATGATTATCTTGTAGTTGCATTCGGAGCTGATAAAATGCAGCATAAGGGAATATCCAACACATTATCTATCTGTTCCAAACCTGAAATGTCAATAGACATCAGAAACAGGATTGATGAGCTGGTCGGGAAAAAGAGCGGCAAAATAGCGATTGGTTTTGGAGGGAATCCGAATGATAAATCTGCTGTAAGGGGAGGACCGGCTTTTGAATTGATTTTCAATATCCATAACTATCTGAAAAGTAAAAATCTCCGACAAAACTTTGAACTGACGTTTTTTGCCCCGATGGATGAGCCGGGAGCTAAAATGGGAAAGGGTGCCCTGGTGATGATGGATAAAATGTTTAAAGCATATAACATCAGGAAGCAATTTGGATTGAAGATCAAAGAGTTCACTCAAGATGGGGTTATATTCGAAGATAATTCAATGCTTCAATCTGATCTTATCCTGTTCATTGCGGCGGGAAAAGGACCGGTTGCTCTGGCTGAATCAGATCTTCCTCTATCTCAGGCCGGTTTTATCAAGATCAATAATTACTGCGAAGTTCCAGGGTTCCCGAATGTATATGCCATTGGAGATATATCCGCAATTGAGGGGCCTGAATGGATTGCTAAACAGGGACATCTGGCTGAACTCATGGGAAGAAATACAGCATATAACATTTTTGAGTCAGAAATGGGCACTATACGGAGAAAGGGATATCAGGAACATTTGAGCATTCTTTGCGTTATGGATACAGGTGATGGCGCTGCCTTCATATTCCGTAACGGTAAAAGAGCATTCATGATTCCTATGCCTGTTTTTGGCCACTGGATTAAGAAAGGCTGGGGGGTCTATTCCAGATTAACAAAACTAGGCAAATTCCCCATGTTACCCGGATTATAGAAATTTTGCTTTACAGGTTCATGATAAACAGATTCATCTAATACTTCTGAAGATGCAGAAAACTTTAAAAACACTTGTTAGTAAAAGAGTTCTGATCCTAACTGTTTCAGCCATTTCACTTTATCTGGCTGTTACATTTTATCAGATTTCACTTTGGTACGTTCTTCTTGCCGGTGCAGTTACCGGCCTTATTTTTGGTAAAGTTTTCTGCCGGTGGTTATGCCCTGTAGGTCTTATTATGGAATTGTTTATGAGTTTGAGTGCCGATGGTAAGATCAGGCAGATGTACCAGTATCATAAACTGGGATGCCCGATTGCCTGGGTTTCAGGTTGGCTGAACCGGTTCTCTCTCTTCAAAATAGAACTTAATACAACAAGTTGCAGCAATTGTGGTATCTGCGACAAGAAATGCTATATTGTAGCGATGGAACCTGCAAAATTCAGTTTATACAAGACACAAGGAGTAAGACCGGGAGATAGTTATACATGTTCAAAATGTCTGGAGTGTGTTGCAGCATGCCCTAACGGTAGTTTAAAATATATATTGTGAAAACATGAAAGCTAATTTTGATTCTATAATTAATGATTCACGCCCTGTAATTGTCGATTTTCATGCACTCTGGTGCAGTCCGTGTAAAATGCAGTCACCGATTTTAAAGGATGTGGCAGCTGAACTGGGTGACACTGTACGTATTATAAAAATTGATGTTGATACCAACAATCAGATAGCCAGCCGGTACAATATTCAGAGTGTACCTACCATTATAGTTTTTAAAAACGGGAAGCAGGTATGGAGACAATCAGGAGTAGTAAGTAAAAGCCAGCTTAAGAGTGTCCTGATGCAAAATGTATAATAGGTGATTATATCCTGAGAGTTATGACAGAAAACAAATACCATTGGTATGATGGCTGGTTTTATGATAAAATTATCGCTCCAAATCAGGATAAATTATTCGGACAAATCAAGGAACTTGTTGAACCTGACTCTAATGTAATTGATGTAGGCTGTGGAACAGGTCGCCTGGAATATGCTCTGGCGGATAAATGCAAATCTGTTTTAGGTATAGATTTATCAGAAAAGAATATTAAAACAGCACTTTCAACCCTTCTTAAGCAACCAAACATAAAAATTTCTTTTTGCCAGGGTCCGTTAAGTAAAATAATTAATGAAAGGCAGGTACATTTTGATTATGCTGTTCTGACATATGTTATTCACGAAGTTGATGAAACGGAAAGGGTAGATCTTCTGACCGAAATAGCCAGTGTAGCTGATAAGATTATTATAGGTGATTATCTTGTTCCCAGACCAAAAGGTTTTGGAGGCTTTTTAAGTGAATTAATTGAGTTTATTGCAGGGGCAGATCACTATAGAAATTATAAAAGTTATTTGGCCAACGGAGGGATTTATTATCTGGCTGGTAAAACCGGATTGAAAATTATAAATGAAATTTCAAATCATCCTTTATTTAATCATATTGTTGTTTTGGAGAAATAATCTCCATTATCTTATTTTCAACCTCCTTAAGACTGTTTTCTCTAATATCGAATATATAAACATTCCCGATACTCCATTTCCTGATTATTTTACTGACAATACTTTTTCTTACAACCCAGAGATGGGGAACAGCAAAATTAGTTGTGATTTTTTCGATGGCATTACTCCATCCCAGGTTATTGATTTCAACAGGTCCAATCTCATCAATAATTATTAATTGCTTGCCTGTTAAGTTATTGATATCAAGTATTTGATTACCTAGTTTTATTCCTGCCGGATTAAAATAATAAGGGCCATATCTGAACCAACCTACATTTACCTTTCTTGTGCATAATTCTGATATATCATAAGTCTGGATGTCGATAATGTTGAATCCTTTGCGCTCTCCATTCTCATCAATACCCTCTGAAATAAATCCGGTAATCCGGATCTCCTGTTTTCTCAGGTTCAAAATAAGATCCTTGACAAAAGCTGTTTTTCCCTGTCTTACTTCTCCTGTTATAATAATAATCTGAGGTCTGTTTAAATGATCATTCTCAAATACTTTAAGTAGTGACTCTGACCTGCTGAATAACTGCAGGTTCTTCAAATTTGATTTGTTAAACAGATATTTTGATTCAGGAAGGCTTTCAATTATGCCAGGCAGAGCTGAAAATGAAAGGCTCAATGCCTGGTATAGATTTGCAAATCCTTTATTGTACAATACGGATTTTATTAAAGGATTTTTCAATTCAATACCAATCGTTGCGAATCCGATTATTACAACTACTGCTCTGAAAATCATTTTTAATCCGGTTATCAATCCGCTGAAACTGAAAAAATCGTGCTCTGATACTCCTTTCCATACAAATGCAGCAACTAATGTTATAAGTGCAAACTGGACCCAGACAGAAATTTTCATCAAACGGTTCAGTGAAGTATTGTAATGATAAATACAAAAAGATATGTAAGCAAGAGGAAACAAAACTGAGAGTAGTGTAAATCCTTTGTTTATTAATAGCAAACTTATTACAATAGCACAAAGGTTTAATAATAAATAATATACTGAATATTTTTGCCTGGTAGTTTCAGAAAAAAGCTTATAATCTGAATTGAGTTTAATAACAGGAATATCAATTATTGAGTTCCCTTTCTTAATAAGATATCTGTTCCCTGTAATAAATCCGGAAATTGCTGCCGAAATGCCTGTAATAATATATATTCCGGCTATTAAAGATACCAGAACTATCGGATCAATATGACTGAGATTAATTTGTTTGGCTGAGAATTTGTATAGAGCAGATAGTATCTCAATAAAATTTAAACCATAAAGAATCAGCAGACTAACAATCTTATGCAAAAGTGCACTTAGAACTGCAAAACCGCCTCCAATCATATAGCCAAAAAGGTTCTTCCCAAGCAAAAAGATAAAGAATTCAAGTAATATTGCCTCGGAAAGAATTCCGATCATCGGACCGAGGATTATCGCACTCGGTGAAATAGATTTCATCAGAGCACAAATCAACCCTGCCCGTAATATCAATCCGTTTGACTTCCAGATCTGAAGGAATGATATCAGAATATATACGCTTATAAATGACAAGATTGTACCGGAAAGCGGAATCTTGAGATTATGCAGAAAGCTGCCTAATATTATTTCAATAGATGCCCAAATACTTCCAACTACCGATGCTTTAAGCCAGAGAGAATCGAGAGGTTTATAAATAATTGACTCCACTTGGGAAATCTATGAGTTTAAAATGAACCATTGCGAATAATCTGTAGCATGTGGTTTAGTAAATTCAGGATGATTATACTCATTGGTGTGTTTATCATATTTATAATCTTTCTTCCATTCCTCTATATTTTCTATAGTCACTTTTATTGCATTGGTGATAAAAAGCAATTCTTTATTTGTCATAGTAGGATGGAGAGATAACCTAATCCATCCTGGTTTCATTGAAAGATCCCCTGCATCTATTTTATCGGTGATCTCCTTCGAGAGATTAAAATCAACATTTAAGAGGAAATGACCATATGTACCTGCACAGGAACAACCTCCCCTAAGTTGTATCCCAAACCTGTCATTGAGAATCTTGTTTATCAGGTTATGATGAATGTTATCCACATAAAATGAGAAGACTCCAAGCCGTTCTGTTATGTCGTTAGCAAGAATATGGAGATTTTTTACCTTTGTCAATTCTCTGAAGGCCAGTTTTATAAGTTCATTTTCCCTCTCATGGATTTTACCTGTACCCATGTTTTCTTTAAGTTTAACAGCAAGGGCAGCCTTAATACCCTGAAGAAATCCGGGTGTTCCACCATCTTCTTTTACCTCGATATCACTGATATAACTATATCCTCCCCACCTGTTGGTCCATTTTACTGTACCTCCGCCCGGATTATCAGGAATATCATTTTTGTAAAGTTTTTTGCTGAAGATCAAAACACCTGCGCTGCCCGGACCTCCCAAGAACTTGTGCGGAGAGAAAAAAATTGCATCAAGTTGTTGCATTTTATCAGAAGGGTGCATATCAATATCAACATATGGTGCCGATGCTGCGAAATCAACAAAACAGTAACCATTATTCTCGTGCATTATCTGAGCCAGCTCATAGTATGGGGGGAAATATCCTGTGACATTTGAACAGGCTGAAAATGAGCCGATAAGAAGAGGCCGGTCTTTGTATTTAATGATCTCCCTTCTAAGAGCTTCAGGATTGACGGTAAGGTCATCTGAGGGCTCAAGCACAACAACTTCAGCAAGGGTCTCAAACCACGATGTATGGTTGGAATGATGTTCAGTATGTGTTAAAAATACAACCGGACGCTTTTCATTGGGAATATCCTTGCATGTGCTATAATTACCATGGGTAAAAGCGCAGAAGTTGATTGCCTGTTCAGGAACTTTTAGTCCCAGAATTCTTTGAAGTTTAGCAATAGCAGATGTCATTCCGGTTCCTGTAAAGATCAGCAAATCATTCTCATCTGCATTAACATGATGCTTAACTATCTTTTGTGCCAGATGATAGGCATCAGTCATTGCTTTCCCGGTGGCAGTTGATTCTGAATGAGTATTGCCTACCAAAGGACCAATATCCCCGGTTAACCTTTTTTCAATTGGTTTATAAAGTCGCCCGCTGGCGATCCAGTCTGCATAAACCAGTTTTTTAGTTCCGTAGGGGGTATCAATTTTTGTGTCAATACCGATTATATTTCTCCGGTACTGTTCAAAGTACTTCTCCAGCGCTGTCATGAGCGAAAAGGATTTATATCACTTTTGAAACTGTGAAATCAATAGTCGATTTCCAGTTGTCAAAAATATTAATTATTTGTTGAAAATTACCATTAAAATAGAACCGCTTGTCGGGGATATTTTTATTAAATGAAATCACAATGTTGAAAAGCCATGCAATGATGGGAACCATGATTTTTTTGTTACAATTGACTCGGTCATCTTAGGTATTGTTCTTCTGATGGTTTGGCAATGATAGACATCTATCCTGAAAAATCCGGGAAATTCTGTTTCTCCAGGCACATAACCGTTGGGAGCGAGAAAAGATCTGTTGGCTGTTACCTGAAGAAACTGATGATCGTTGATAAATAGACGCTTAGTTTAGATCATATTTATTTGATCTTATAGTGATCCTGGAGGATCATCCTGAAAAGTTTCCCGGGCAAAATATACTTTAATACAACAGCAAGTTTCTGTTCAGGTGACGCAATAATATATCTCTGCCGGGGATTATTGCATTCAATGATTCTGACAATTTTTTTTGCAAGAATCTCCGGTTTCCATCCATTGGATTCATCTTTTTCAATTACATTAAGAGTCTTTTCAAACTGTAACTTATAAGGATCATTTTCACCTGTCGTTGCCAGAAAACTCCTGCGGTTAGCTGAATTACTGGTATGAAAATCACCTGGGTTGATCAACACTACCTTTATATTAAATTGACTGACTTCCATCCTCAGGGCTTCACTGAATCCTTCAATAGCGAACTTGCTTGATGAATAAAACGCCTGAAAGGGTAACCCCATTAATCCGCCAATAGAGCTGAAATTAATGATAGTGCCACCACCTTGTTTTCTCATAACAGGCAACACCTCTCTGATAAGATTGACCATCCCAAGAAAATTGGTCCCCATCTGGAGTTCTATGTGTTCTGTGGGAGAGGTTTCAATTGGTCCTCCCGTATGCATTCCTGCATTATTTATCAATACATCAATTCTTCCTTCCTTTGTTAAAACACTTGAAACAGCCGTTTTGATTGATGCATAATCAGTCAGATCCAACCTTAGATAGTTTATATTGTTTTCAGGAACTGAATCTTTTCTTACTGTTCCGTAAACAATAAAGCCCTTATCGGCAAGAAGTTTTGCAGTTTCCTTTCCGAAACCTGATGATATACCTGTAATAAGAATTATTTTTTTCATCAGTATTTTTTTACCGCCATATATATCATAATACTGTAGGTCGGAGAAATAAGTGTAATGTATTTAACCCGATTTGTCAGGATTGATGTATTGAAGTATTTACAAAACAATTATAGAAATATCAGACAGTTATTTCT
>CAZXFB010000067.1:0-1456 GCA_964639725.1 uncultured Rikenellaceae bacterium | reverse complement strand
AGCATTTTTGCTGCCTTTGTAATTTTGTCTATAGAAATTTCTACCTGTTCTTTTGAGTGAGTTGCCATTAAAGAATATCTTATAAGGCTATCCTCTTTTGGGACAGCAGGAGATACCACAGGATTAACGAAAACTCCATCAGCAATAAGTATCTGGGTCAGTTTCAACGCCTTAATATCATCGCGGATAAACAGGGGTATTATTGGAGATTCAGATTTCCCGATATCAAATCCGGCCGATTTGAAGCCTTTCAGTGCATAAGCTGTTATGTCCCAGAGATGTTTGATTCTTTCCGGTTCATTCTCCATTATTTCAATTGAAGCCAGTACAGCGGCGGTTGAAGCAGGAGTCATGCTGGCACTAAAAATCAGGGATCTTGAGTTGTGTTTAATGAAGTTGATAACCTCTTTATCGGCAGCAATAAAACCTCCAAGGGATGCAAACGATTTTGAGAATGTTCCCATAATAAGGTCAACTTTATCGGTCAACCCGAAATGAGATGCCGTACCGGAACCGTTTTTCCCCAGAACGCCCAAAGAGTGAGCATCATCAACCATAATTGAAGCATCATATTTTTCAGCAAGTCTCACTACTTCCGGTAAATTTATTATATCACCTTCCATAGAAAATATGCCATCAACTACAATAAGTTTAATCCGGTCCTTATGGCATAATTTTAATTTGCATTCCAGTGCATCCATATCGTTGTGTGCGAACTTAAGGACTTTGGAAAATGATAACCTGCTCCCTTCAATTATTGATGCATGGTCAAGTTCGTCAAGAATCAGATAATCATGACGGCCGGCAAGAAGGGAAACTACTCCAAGGTTAACCTGAAATCCTGTGCTGTAGCAGAGTGCACCATCTTTATTGACAAGTTGTGCCAGCTTGTTTTCCAACCTGATATGAATATCGAGAGTGCCGTTTAGGAATCTCGAACCTGCGCAACCTGTACCATACTTATCGATTGCAGCTTTAGCCGCTTCAATAACTTTAGGATGATTTGTTAGTCCCAGGTAACTGTTAGACCCAAACATTAAAACCTTTTTCCCGTTAATAAGGACTTCAGTATCCTGTTCAGATTCTATTTCCCTGAAATAGGGATAGATGCCAGCATGCATAGCCTTTTGGGGGGCATCATACGTTGAGAGTTTGTCTTTTAATATACCCACTGTTTGAAGTTAAAAATATATTATAGGAGCCAAATTTAGGTAAAAAAGTAGAATATGAAAGTTTTAACAAAATATTACTGCTTTTTTCATATAAATTAAGTATATATGCCTAATTATTGAGTTAGGAGTGATTAAAATTCCCGGAGTATTTGCAATTAGTTCACAGAAGACTTTAGTGCTCTTCTGATTTATTTCACATTTACCTTAATTAAACTGTTTATTAAAATTTAATATGAGTGTCGGGAATGATAACTAAATGATTATATTATAGGAAAATATTTGCC